>NZ_JABUYX010000001.1:0-683232 GCF_014898005.1 Halomonas citrativorans | reverse complement strand
TCCTGGTCATCAGACACCTCGCTTATGGTGGCAATATTACCACCTACGTTGGTGTCCGGTTTTATTGAACCACTACAATTCTCGCTGATCACTGTGGTAGACAACACTCCATCATGGCAAATTACTAAAGACCGCTACTTCAAACGGTAAGCAACGGCTTTCAGAAGAGGGGGAAATATGATTTGCTTAATCTTCCGTCTCTTTTGTAAACGTTTTTACACGTCTTTCTGTCCACCACATCCAGATAATCGAAATAAGTGTTACCGCGAAGCACAGCATCCATACGGTGGTGGCGATGCCTGTCAGGTCGACGAGGGCGCCAAACATGATAGGCAGTAGAAAACCTCCCAGGCCGCCTGCAAGGCCGACAATGCCGGACACCAAACCAAGGTTTTCCTGGTAGTCATTGGCAAGATACTTAAAGACGGAGGCTTTACCAATTCCCCACGCAATGCCCACTACAAATAGCGCGGTAGTGAAAAGCCACACGGGAATGCCAAACCCAAACTCCACGCGAGCCCCATTGGCAGCGCCTTGAACGCTATAGTAGGTCTCTGGATAGGACATGATAAAGAGCGCAATTAAACTCGCCCATAAGCATGTCCAGGTTACAGTGTGGGCGCCGAAACGATCCGATAACCAACCGCCGAATGCGCGAATAATGCCGGAAGGCAACACGAAAATAGTGGCAATCACGGCAGCTAATTGAATGCCAAAGCCATATTCATTCATGTAGTAACGGGTAAGCCATAGTGAGACGCCGACATAGCCGCCGAACACTACCGAGTAGTATTGACAATACTTCCAGACTTTTGGGTCGTTGATAACGTTGAGCTGCTCACGCAAGGAGCTACGTTGTGTATTGCGATGGCTCGGGTCAGTAAACGAGAAGAACCAAAAGAAAGCGGCAGTTGCGAGCATGATAATCGCATACAGATTGGGTACCGCTTGCCAGCCAAGCATAACGATAACGGTAGGGGCTATGTATTTGGTAACCGCGGCACCCGCATTGCCCGCTCCAAATACCCCCATTGCCAAGCCTTGGCGATCTTTTTCAAACCACTTTGCCGTATAAGTGATACCAACCGAAAAAGCCCCCCCGGATAGGCCAATAAAAGCGCCTAGTATTAATAACTGCCAATAAGCGGTGGCGAACTGCACCAGCCAGATAGCGGGCACAATAACCAAAAGCACAATAAAGAAAACCGGACGCCCGCCGTAACGGTCTGTCATTGAGCCCAAGGGCAAGCGGGCGAGAGCACCGGTAAGAATGGGAATGGCCGTTAAAATGCCAAACTGCGTTCCGTTAAGTGCTAACTCCTCGGCAATAGGAACGCCAATTTCACCAAACATGGTCCAGACCATAAAGCACATGGTGAACGCAAAGGTGTTGGCAATGAGTACCGCATTCTGCTTAAAACGATGGGTAGCCATGGCGCCCCCTGAGTTTTCGCGTCAATAGGATAGATAGCATTGATATCCAGGTCCTCAATTTAATTGGCATCAAATCACTATGGATTACGCACATAGGCATTTTTGCGCAGGTAGAACCACCAGTTGATCAGTAGGCAAACCAGGTAAAAAACGGCAAAACCATACATGGCTACTTCAGGCGAGCCTGCACGAATTTGATCCCCCAGCACAACGGGAGCAATAAACGAGCCGTAACCAGCAATAGCCGCTGTCCAACCCAGTACCGGACCTTTTTTCTGCCGTCAAAAATAAAGCCAATACTGCGAAATGTAGAGCCGTTGCCGATGCCGCTGGCGGTGAAAAGCACCATAAACAGCAGCATGAATAACCAGAAGTATTGGTTAGGATCGGTGGCGTTGTACGCCAGCATCATGACGTAACCTGCCCCGGCTGATGCAAAGACCATTACCACCGTGATGATTTGTGTGACCAGTGAGCCACCGAATTTATCGGCTACCCAGCCACCGATAGGGCGTACCAGCGCACCTATAAAAGGGCCTATCCATGACCACGTAAGCGCGCTGGGCGCATCCGGGTTGGCGATTCGATTAATGCTTCCATCGGCAGCTATTTCGGCCATATTGCCGAATATAATCGTGATTGAAAGGGGAAGAGCCGCTGAAAAGCCAATAAATGAGCCAAAGGTGACGATGTAAAGTAGCGTCATTGCCCACGTGTGTTTATCACGGAAAATCGTAAACTGTTTTTGGATGTTAGGTTTGATTTGTTCGCCAGGTATAAGGCGCAGCATGATCAGAGTGACAATGACGGTGCAGGGTAGAGCCAGCCACATATTTAGCCAAGACAGCGCCACAAGGCCAAGGAATGTCGCAATAATACCGACACCATAAAGCCCCAGTATCTTGCCAAATGCCTGTAGCGGAGTGCCTGGGTCGGGGCTAATAGGGCGCAAGTTGTTCATACCAAACCAGCCAGCAAAGGCCAAAGGGATGAGAAAGAGCACCCAGATAAACGCCGCATTCTGTATCCAGGTAAGGGTGCCCGCCTCAATGCGGCCAATCAAGGTTCCGCTTGTGTTTTGAAGCTCCATGGGGCCGCCCGCAAGAACACCAAAAAGGCCGACAGTCATCACCAGAGGAACAAGGATTTGCATGGTGGTGACACCAAAATTGCCAAGCCCTGCGTTCATTCCCAGTGCGTAGCCTTGCTGTTTTTTGGGATAGAAGCTGGAAATATTACTCATGGAACAGGCAAAGTTTCCTCCGCCAATACCTGATAACAGGGCCAGTGCCTGAAAAATCCAGAAAGGCGTGTTTGGATTCATAAGCGCGAACCCAGTGCCTGCTGCGGGTATGATCAGCAATGCTGTGGTGAGAAAAACCGTATTACGTCCCCCCGCTAAACTAAGCATAAATGCCGCAGGGATACGTAATGTTGCGCCCGCCAGCCCCGCAGTAGCGGTAAGGGTAAAGAGCTGGTCAGTAGTGAAAGGAAAGCCCAGGTTTTGCATCTGGGTGGCGATCATGCCCCACATCATCCATACCGCAAAGCCTACCAGAAGGCTCGGAATAGAAATCCATAAATTGCGGTTTGCAATGTGCTTTCCTTCGTTTTCCCAGAAGCCGGAGTCTTCGACATCCCAGCGTTCAATGTCAGCATTTTTTCTGGCCATCATGTACCCCCTTGTAGAAAAGTGCCGCATAGCACTGCTTATACGAAAGATACGCGCTAGCAAGCAGAGGGGGAATGAGGCAGGTCAATGGATGGGAACTCTCAAGTACCTCTTACGAGGTATGTATGCTGAGTATCTAATATATTGTTTTTAAAAGTTTTAATGATGCGTTTGGTGGTGTAATAAATGGCAATAAGTGGAAGTTGGATTTTAAGGGGTATCCACTCATGGCAGGCTTTCAGCTACTTATTGAGGCCTTCTTGTACGGCCCAAACAGCCGCTTCAACGCGCGAGCGCAGGCTCAGCTTTTTGAGCAGGTGCTTAACATGTACCTTGACGGTGCCTTCGGTAATATCAAGCTTGCGAGCAATGAGCTTGTTCGACATGCCTGCGGCTAATTCGGCAAGAATCTCTTTTTCGCGCTGAGTAAGCGCATTAATAGACGGTTTCGCAGGGAGTGAACGCTGGTTGCGCAATGCTTGGGCAAGTAGCGCTGTTAAATTTTCGCTAATGGCCATGCGGCCTTTGGCCGCCTGGCGCAGTTGATGAATCATATCCTCTGGCTCCATGTCCTTTAACAAGTAGCCATCGGCCCCACCACGTAGCGCATCGACCACGTCGTCTTCCTGATCTGACACGGTATACATAATGACGCGGCCTGCATAACCTTCTTCGCGCAAATGTTTAAGTGTTTCCAGGCCATCCATTTCGGGCATATTGAGATCCAGCAGTACCATGTCTGGGTCAAGCGTAATGGCTTGATGGATGCCTTCACGGGGGCTTCCTGTTTCAAATACCAATGCCAGATCATCTTCCATTTCCAGTAATTGACGTACGCCTCGTCGTAGCAATGGATGATCATCAATTACGATAAGTGTGGCGGGCTCGTCGTAAATTTCGCTAGCCATATTCAAGTACTTCCTTCCTTGATAAGACGTTCGGTCAACGGGGTAAAGCACAGATAAACGCCTGTGCCTCCTTCCGGTCGATTATTGAAATGAAGGTCGGCATTAATGTTATTGGCTCGATCACGCATGATCACTAGCCCGTAGTGCATGGGGGGGGACTGATCATCCTGTAGGCCTATACCGTCATCTTCAATCGCCAAGTGCAGTGTTGCCTGATCAAATACCAGGCTAACGTGTGCCCAGTGAGCTTTGGCATGCTTATGTGTATTGGCGAGTGCTTCACGCGTGATTTGCAGCAGGTGTATTTCTTCACTTGCGCTAAGTAAGTGGGGCGGCAGACGGTAGGTTAGCTCGACCGGGAACCCAAGCCGCTGGCTAAACTCTTTGATGGTTTGCTGTAGCGCGGGCTGAAGGCCTGGCTTATCCAAACTAAGCCGGAACGTGCTTAATAGCTCACGGAGCTGGCGATAGGCACTATTCAGCCCTTCACGTAAATCGCTGGTCACGCCACGTTGTTGCTCGGCGGAAAATTGCTTCGCCTGCATGCGTTCCAGGCGGGTTACCTGCATCTTTAAATAAGACAGCGACTGCGCGAGTGAATCGTGAAGCTCACGGGCAATAATCGTGCGCTCGTTGACAAGAGAAAGTTGTTGCTCTTCTTCAATACGCTTCTGCAAAAAGATAGCTGTGGCCAGGTTGTCGGTAAGCGTATTGAGTAGCTGCTGCTTCGATGCGTTGATGGGCGCAGAGTAGCCCACGGTAAGCGAGCCAAGAATCTCCTCGCCAACCGCAACGGGCAGCACGATCGCTTCGGCATTGCGAGCAACTGCATTACCCCGTTGCGGCTCCAGGCAGGCAAGGCAGTTTAAGTCTCGACAATAGAGAGGCCGCTCGGATGAGTGGGTTGCCAAAATTGCCATATCAGTATCGTCATGCTCGCTGCGCAGCGAAAGCACGATAGGGCCGATATCCAGTAAGTCTTCAAGCTCGCGTAAGATAGGTGCCGTGCTGACGCAAAGGTCATTGCCGCCCCCATAAAGCGTACGGCTTCCATTGTGAATGATCTGGAGGGCGCGATTGTGGCGTTTAAGCTCTGCCTGCTTGTGAGATACACGCGCTTCCAACGCCTGGTAACGCGTATCCAGCCTTGCTGCCATCTGATCAAAAGCGCGCCCAAGCTGGCCTAGCTCATCGTGGCTGGAAAAATTAGAGTGATACTGGAAGTTGCCATGGCCCGCTTCGCGGCTCAGAACTCTAAGCTGGCGAAGCGGCGTCACCAGATTATGCCGAATATCGTAGAGCGCAATGAAAAGCAGCACACCAATCAAAAGGAAAAAAAGCAGCTGCAGAGAACCCAGTAAATGCATCTTGGATTTAGTGCTGCTTTCAAGTGTCGAGACATACTGGTCAATATGATGAATAAGATTATTCAGCGCTACTCTGGCTTGTGCTATATCGTTGCTACTACCGTGAATAGCATCATCAAGCAGGGGGATTAAGGTGTTATGCCACAGCGCTTTTAGCCCAGCAAGCTGCTCTTGAAGCACCTCATCATGGGTGTAGTGATACCCAACGGCGAGTACTGGGCCTTCCAGTTTCCCGGTAAGCTGATCAGTCAGTCGGTTAACGTTTTGTTGAGACCCGTTTTGCGTTTGGGTCAATGGGCCTAAGGCTTCAGAAAGCTGCGCGCTGTTCAAGCGTAATGAGCCCGCGACATTAATCGCCGCTGCATCGCCTTGGCTATTTTGGGCAATCATCATGGTGAAGCCGATGCTGAGAACGGTCATCCCCGTGATGGCCAGGAGGTAAGCAGTAATACGAGCTACAAGAGAGTGGCGTAAGAGATTCATGCGACTCCCATGGATTTAAAAAAGGAGAGGTCTTAAAAGGATAAGTAAAAGCTGCTGAAGCCGACGGCATGGCTAACGATAAATGACTATATTACTTATCGAAAGATATGAGAAGCAGATACACCGTATCTTGGTGAATCATGTAATCTTCTTTGTCTCTCGTCAATATAATGGTTGGTTAAGAGGCCTATCACGTAAAACCTAAACAAATGTGAGGCCGTGTGATTTTTTAGATTCGAGTATTTCTGATGAGCGTTATTTTTAGTGCTCACAAGCGACGTCTTCGCACATTGAAAATGCGCTAGAACTACCATGGTGTTCAACGGCGTTTAGTAAGCCCAAACAACCGCGAGCAAAACACCCCATCCAAGAATACCGGCTGACATAATAGTATAAGTAGCTGATATAGTGGCAACATCCAGCTCGTTACGAGTGCAGAGCGCTTGCAAGCCGTGATAAATCAGACTGCATGAAACGCCTAGAGCCGCCAATCCGACGATCACATTGAAAAATAACGAGGGCACCCATAGCGCAAGGGCTGATATCCATAAGGGAAGAGGAGCGAGTGTGGCAAGTAAATAGGCATTTTTATAGCTAATTGAAAGCTGCTCGACACCATTGACGACTGCGTGAATAACCCAGCCCATTATAAAAAAAGTCAGTAGCTCGGCCAAAAAAAGAATTGTCGTAATAAATCGCCACTCCCTTTCAGCAAAACCGGTCATAAAGGTATCGCCATAATGCGTTCCTGCATAATAGAGCATTAAAGGGGGCAATAACGACATGGGAAGAACCACACACTACGCTAACGTCGGAATGGAAGGCGAGTTCGATTTAAGCGCTTGCCAACCAGCGCGATGACTAAAGGGCATTTTGAAAAATGTAAGTACATTCATCTCAACTACCTCTTGGTGTCTTAGAATTAAACGGCTATATATCATATAATGATATTTTATTTTTAGAGGACGTCTTCGGTATTGTCAAGCGGGGGAAAGTCGTCACGAGCACGTTAAGGAGCATCCATGGCAGAAAAAACAGCAGTGCAAAAAGGTGAGCTTGATAAGGAAGATTTCGAGCGTCTATCTCAGTTTCGCTATCAGTTACGCTGTTTTTTACGTCGCAGCGAAGATATCTGTCGCAAGCATGGGCTCACCGCGTTGCAATACCAGCTGTTGCTGCACTTACGCGGTTTTGCTGAGCGTGATTGGGCAACGGTAGGTGAGCTTGCCGAGCGGCTGCAAGCCAAGCATCACGGCACTGTGGCATTGGTCGATCGCTGTGAGCAGCTATCACTCGTTGAGCGCCGTCAAGGACGTGAAGACCGCCGCCAAATAGAAGTGCACTTGTTGGAGGAGGGAATCGAACGCGTCACCCGAATTGCTGAAGCGCATCAGCCAGAACTCTACCAACTTCACGCCGGTATGTTATTCCCGCCTGGTGAGTAATGCGCGCTAATGGCGTCACTTTTTATGGGTAACGTCATCAGCTTAGCCATGAAAGCGGAGTCCGATGCATCGCAACGCCCAGTATATAGATAAATACCAGCACCGCCGCCGCGGCGGTACCGGCCCGAATGGCTGGTGTTTTACCGCGTTTAATCGCCATTGTACCGAGTAGTATATAAACAATCAGCGCGGTGATTTTGGCGCTGATCCATGGCGGAAGTGGCCAGAAGCTCAGCATGATGGCTAATAGCACGCCGAAGGTTAGAAGCGCCGTATCGATGATATGGGGGTGTATCTTGACCCAGCGCGCCTTAAGAATCGGTCGCTCAGTGACTGACCAATAAGCACGTACTATAAAGAAGGCGAGGCTCGCATAGGCGGCCGCCATATGAAGATGCTTAACCGCAAAATAGTGCTCAATCATACGTTTATCTCTGGATTAAAATAGCTTCTTGTGAACAAAAAACACCTCTTTTCGCTGAGGGGTTATACGGAGTTTCATCGCTATCTTGTCTGATTTACTGCCATGAATGAAACGTCGTCGCCTGTGGTCTTTAGCCGCGTATCCCTTAAGAGGTAGGGTGGGGTTATATGGAGGTAACCTGGCAGATATTGCCGTTTTAATCGCTCAGAATCGATTTCCAAGACGTCTGTTTAGGCATTGCTTTCTTTTTGGCGCCAGGGAGATCGACCATGAGTCATTTCATTGACCGGCTAAATTTTTTCCGCAAAACGCGCGAGCCTTTTGCCAATGACCACGGCGAAGTTCGCCAGGAAGACCGCCAGTGGGAAGACAGTTACCGCCGCCGATGGCAACACGACAAGGTCGTCCGCTCTACCCACGGAGTTAACTGTACCGGCTCGTGTAGCTGGAAAATTTACGTCAAAAACGGCCTGGTGACATGGGAAACTCAGCAGACCGATTACCCGCGTACACGCCCCGACCTGCCTAATCATGAGCCTCGCGGCTGCCCTCGAGGGGCGAGCTACTCGTGGTACCTTTACAGTGCTAACCGTCTCAAGTATCCCCTTGTCCGTAAACCGCTGTTGGCGCTTTGGCGTGCAGCGTTAAGTGAAAAAGGCGACCCGGTAGAGGCCTGGGCCTCGATTGTTGAAGATCCGGCCAAAACCAAAGAGTACAAACGCGCCCGCGGCATGGGTGGCTTTGTTCGTGGCAACTGGGATGAGCTTAATGAGTTAATCGCGGCTTCCAACGTTTATACCGCCAAACAGTACGGGCCTGACCGCATCATTGGCTTTTCACCTATCCCTGCCATGTCGATGGTCAGTTACGCCGCCGGTAGCCGCTACCTGTCGTTAATCGGCGGCGTATGCATGAGCTTTTACGACTGGTACTGCGATTTGCCACCCGCCTCGCCGATGACGTGGGGCGAACAAACCGATGTTCCCGAATCTGCCGACTGGTACAACTCAGGCTATATCATTGCCTGGGGGTCGAATGTGCCTCAGACCCGCACGCCAGACGCCCACTTCTTCACCGAGGTTCGCTATAAGGGCACCAAAACCGTTTCCATTACCCCCGATTACGCCGAGGTTTCCAAACTCACAGATGAGTGGCTCTCTGCCAAACAGGGCACCGACGCAGCGCTCGCCATGGCCATGGGCCACGTCATTCTCAAAGAGTTTCACCTTGAAAATCCCAGCGCCTACTTTACCGATTACGTGCGCCGGTATACCGATATGCCCTGCCTGGTCGAGCTGGAGCCACGCGATGATGGCTCTCTTGTGCCCGGGCGCCAACTGCGCGCCAGTGATATTGCTGATCACTTGGGGCAGGACAATAATCCTGAGTGGAAAACACTGGTTTGGGATGACGCACGTGATCAGCTGGTAGTCCCGCAGGGCTCTATTGGTTTCCGATGGGGGGAAGAAGAAGCTCACCAGGGTAAATGGAACCTGGAGCCTTTGGATGCCGACGGCGTTGAGATTTCACCTCTCCTGAGCCTTGCCGAGCGCCATGACGACGTCGCGCGCGTGGCTTTTCCCTATTTCGGCGGTATCGAGCATAAGCACTTTGCGCATGTAGAAGGCGAAAGTGGCGACCGCTTGTTCCACAGCCTGCCCGCTAAACGGCTGCAAAAAGCCGATGGCAGCAGCGTGCTGGTGGTGACGGTCTTTGACCTGATGTGTGCCAACTACGGTATTGACCGTGGGTTTGGTCAAGCGGGTGAGGACGATGGCGCTACCGACTATGCCCAGATAAAACCTTACACCCCCGCTTGGCAGGAAAAAATTACCGGCGTCTCGGCAGAGCAGTGTACTCGTATCGCGCGGGAATTTGCCGATAATGCCCACAAGACACGTGGGCGCTCCATGATTATCGTGGGTGCCGGTATGAACCACTGGTACCACATGGACATGAACTATCGCGGCTTGATCAATATGCTGATCATGTGCGGGTGTATTGGCCAGAGCGGCGGCGGCTGGGCACACTATGTCGGCCAGGAAAAATTGCGCCCCCAAACGGGCTGGCTGCCCTTGGCATTTGGGCTTGATTGGACGCGCCCACCGCGTCATATGAACTCTACGTCATTCTTCTATAACCACTCTTCGCAGTGGCGCTATGAGAAGCTTGAGATCAAAGAGATTCTTTCACCACTGGCTGACCCTCGCCGTCACACCGGCAGCCTGATCGACTACAACGTACGCGCCGAGCGTATGGGCTGGCTGCCGTCTGCCCCTCAGCTAACCACGAATCCGCTGCATTTGGCGGGCAAGGCCAAAGACGCCGGCATGGCCACCAAGGATTATGTCGTTCAGCAATTAAAAGCCGGTGAGCTTTCCTTTGCTGCCGAAGACCCGGATAACCCCCAACTTCCCGCGTAACATGTTTATCTGGCGTTCTAACCTGCTGGGTAGCTCCGGTAAAGGGCATGAATACATGCTCAAGTACCTGCTGGGGACTCGGCATGGCATTCAGGGTAAAGACCTGGGCGATTTTGGCGGGCAGAAGCCAGAAGAGGTTAAATGGCACGACGAGGCGCCTGAAGGCAAGCTTGATCTATTAGTCACGCTCGATTTTCGTATGTCGACGACTTGCCTCTATTCGGACATCGTGCTACCCACGGCGACCTGGTATGAAAAGAACGACCTTAATACCTCTGACATGCACCCGTTTATCCATCCGCTAACGGCTGCCACTGATCCTGCCTGGGAGTCGCGCAGCGATTGGGATATTTATAAAGGCATCGCCAAGGCATTCTCCAAAGCGTGTGTGGGCCACTTGGGTGAAGAGACGGATTTAGTCACGCTACCCATGCAGCACGACTCCCCGGGCGAGCTCGCGCAGATAGATGTAAAGGATTGGAAGAAGGGAGAGTGCGCGCCCATCCCCGGCAAAACCATGCCTGCATTGATAGAAGTACAGCGCGATTACCCCGCCACGTACGAGCGTTTTACCTCACTTGGCCCGGCGCTTGAAAAGCTCGGTAATGGTGGCAAAGGCATCAGTTGGAACACGGATAGCGAAATAGAACTGATCGGCAAACTGAATCACGTTAAGCATGAAGGCCCGGCAAAAGGGCGCCCGAACATCGAAAGCGCTATTGACGCGGCTGAAACCGTACTGACGCTGGCGCCAGAAACCAATGGTCAGGTAGCGCTCAAGGCGTGGGAGGCGCTCTCCAAAATTACCGGACGCGATCACTCGCATCTGGCACGACCTAAAGAGGATGAAAAAATCCGCTTTAGCGATATCGTGGCGCAACCGCGCAAGATCATTTCCAGCCCCACGTGGTCGGGCCTGGAGGATGAACACGTCTCCTATACCGCCGGGTATACCAACGTTCATGAGCTGATTCCGTGGCGCACGGTCAGTGGCCGTCAGCAGTTCTATCAGGATCATGCCTGGATGCGTGACTTTGGCGAAAGCCTGTTGGTGTATCGCCCACCGATCAATACCCGCGCCGCGGAAAATTTCAAGCTGCCCGAGGATAACGGTTTCAAAAGCAAGGCGCTGAATTTCCTGACACCGCACCAAAAGTGGGGGATTCACTCCACCTACTCCGACAACCTGCTGATGTTGACGCTGAACCGCGGTGGCCCCGTGGTGTGGCTTTCCGAAGGTGACGCCGCCGATATCGATATTCAGGACAACGACTGGATAGAGGTTTATAACGCCAATGGCTCGATTGCTGCCCGCGCCGTGGTCAGCCAGCGCGTTAAGGATGGCATGGTGATGATGTACCACGCCCAGGAGCGTCAGGTGAACGTACCCGGTTCGGAAATTACCGGCACGCGTGGTGGTATTCATAACTCTGTGACGCGTGTTTGCCCTAAACCCACTCATATGATCGGCGGCTACGCCCAGCTCGCTTACAGCTTCAACTACTACGGCACCGTAGGCTCGAACCGCGATGAGTTCGTGCTGGTACGCAAGATGAAGCATATCGAATGGCTGGATGGTGAAGGCCAGGATGACGTTCAGGAGGCCGTGAAATGAAAATTCGCTCTCAGGTAGGCATGGTCCTCAACCTTGATAAGTGCATTGGTTGTCACACCTGCTCAGTAACGTGCAAAAACGTCTGGACTAGCCGCGAAGGTGTCGAGTATGCCTGGTTCAACAACGTTGAGACCAAGCCGGGTATCGGCTATCCCAAGGAGTGGGAAAACCAGGCCAAGTGGAAGGGCGGTTGGATGCGCAGCCGTGATGGCAAGATAGAGCCACGCATTGGCGGTAAATGGCGTGTATTGGCCAATATCTTCGCCAACCCCGACTTACCCGCTATTGATGACTACTACGAACCCTACACCTTCGATTACCAGCATCTGCACACTGCCAAGCCCGGCCAGCACCAGCCGGTAGCCCGCCCGCGTTCACTGATCTCTGGCGAGCGTATGAAGAAAATTGAATGGGGCCCTAACTGGGAGGAAATTCTAGGCACCGAGTTTGCCAAGCGCCGCAAGGACATCAACTTCGAACAGGTGCAGGCAGATATCTATGGCCAGTTCGAAAACACCTTCATGATGTATCTGCCGCGCTTGTGTGAGCACTGCCTTAATCCTACCTGCGTGGCAAGCTGCCCCAGTGGCGCCATTTATAAACGTGAAGAAGACGGCATCGTACTGATTGACCAGGATAAATGCCGCGGCTGGCGGATGTGTATTTCCGGTTGCCCCTACAAGAAGATCTACTACAACTGGAAAAGCGGCAAATCCGAGAAGTGCATTTTCTGTTACCCGCGTATTGAGTCGGGCCAGCCAACTATCTGCTCAGAAACCTGCGTGGGGCGCATTCGCTATTTGGGTGTTCTGCTTTATGACGCTGACCGCATTGAGGAAGTCGCAAGTTCCGCCGACGAGCAGGACTTGTACCACCGCCAGCGCGACATTTTCCTGGACCCTCATGACCCCGAGGTTATTGCCCAAGCCAAGAAAGACGGTATTCCCGACAACGTCATTCAGGCCGCTCAGGCATCGCCCGTCTACAAACTGGCCATTGATTGGGAGCTGGCGCTTCCGCTGCACCCTGAATACCGCACGTTGCCCATGGTCTGGTACGTACCGCCGCTGTCGCCCATTCAGTCTGCGGCCGAAGCGGGTAAGGTCGAGTTCGATGGCGTGATGCCAAAAATTGAGTCGCTGCGCATCCCGGTGAAGTACTTGGCCAATATGCTGACCGCCGGGGAAGAAGCCCCCGTTGTGCTCGCGCTTAAGCGTTTAATGGCGATGCGCCTTTATATGCGCGGTAAGCATGTTGAAGGAGAAGCGGATATCAGCGTGCTGGAAGATGTGGGTCTAAGCGTTGCTCAGGTGGAGGATATGTACCGCTATCTGGCAATCGCCAACTATGAAGATCGGTTCGTGATTCCAACCAGCCACCGCGAGATGGCGCGCGACGCCTTCCCAGAACGGGGTGGGTGCGGATTCACCTTTGGTGACGGGTGCAACGGCGAGAGCACAGCGAACCTGTTCAACGGTCGGCCTGTTGAAAGCACGATGGTGAAGCCGGTCAATGTTTTTGATCCGCAGGCGCAATCCGAGGAGGCGCGTCATGAGTAATCTGGCAGAACCGCTCTTGACCCCAGAGCAACAGACCATGCGAAGCCTGCGCGTATTGTCGCGGTTGCTTGACTACCCAACAGCTGAATTGCAGCAGGCCGTAGGGGAGCTTGTCGAGATCGTGGCCGCGGAGAATCGCTGGCCCGCTTCGTTACGCCAACGTTTGATGAGTTGGTGTCAGCAAATTGCCGATAGCGAGCTTTTAAGCCTTCAAGCCGAGTATGTCGCGCTTTTCGAACAGGGCCGGGCTACATCGATGCTGCTGTTTGAACACGTACACGGAGAATCACGAGAGCGTGGCCAGGCCATGGTGGATCTCATGGATGAGTACCGAAAGGCGGGTTTTGAGCTAGACGCCCGGGAGCTGCCTGACTATTTACCGCTGTTCTTGGAGTATCTCTCCACGCGAAGCGATGTGGAAATGGCCCGCTGGATTGGCAATATTCGCCATATTCTGGCGCTACTTGCCGCTCGCCTGGAAGAGCGTGATAGCGACTATGCCCTGGTGACCCATGCGCTGCTGGCGCTCATCGGCGCCGAAGCAGACATAAACGCGCATCGCCCCGTTGTGAAGGCGGAAAAGCCTGACAATACCCCCGAAGCGCTGGATGCCGTATGGGAAGAGGAAGCTGTACGTTTTTCTGCGGCATCCGACGAGGACTGTGCGTTGCAATCTGCCGAAGGGCGTCGCTTGGCTGAACGCAAGCAGGGTGTTCAACACGATGCCGTTCGCATTCTCTCTCCCGGAGCCCAGCCTCCGGCAATGGGTCGTTAACAGGAGAATCTCAATGTCCGCTATTACGACTTACCTCGAGTATTTTATCTACGGCTACTATCCCTATCTCGCCGGTACCGTATTTCTGTTTGGGAGCCTGGTGCGTTTTGACTACGGGCAGTACACCTGGAAGACCGGCTCCAGCCAGATGCTGTCGACCAAAAACATGCGCCTGGCCAGCAATCTCTTCCATATCGGCATCATTACCATCTTTTTTGGCCACTTGGTTGGTCTGCTTACCCCACACTGGATGTATGAGCACTTTCTTCTCCCTAGCACTAAGCAACTGCTTGCCGTGGTGATTGGTGGTATTGCCGGTGTGTTGTGTGTGATCGGCGGGGCGATGCTGCTTTATCGGCGGATGTTCAATCCACGTGTGCGCGCCTCATCGAGTAAAATGGATACGCTGATTCTGGCTATTTTGCTTATTCAGGCATGCCTTGGACTGACGACCATTTTCTTCACGCTGGGCCATATGGATGGCGAAATGATGCTGACATTGGCAAGCTGGGCACAGGCCATTGTGTTCTTTAACGGCGGCGCAGCGAACTATCTGCAAGATGTTTCCTGGATATTCAAGCTGCATATCTTTTTGGGGCTAACCATTATCCTGTTGTTCCCTTTCACTCGGCTAGTGCATGTATGGAGCGCGCCTTTCGGTTATCTGACCCGGCGCTATCAATTAGTGCGTAAACGCGGCTAAGCGCTAATTTATCAGGAGAGTTGTTATGCAAATGATTGATATCGAAGCGCTGCCAAGTGAAGCCACGCTACCATTGATACAGGTGGGCAGCCGCGCTATTGAAGAAAGCGACATTGCCCATGAAATGCAGTATCACCCGTCAGACAGTGCGGGGAGTGCCCAGCTTAAGGCTGCGCGGGCGTTGGTTGTCCGTGAGCTGCTGTGTCAGCAGGCCCAAGCGCAAGGGTTATTGGCTGATAATGAAACAGCCGATGACAAGGTGATTGCACAGCTTCTAGAGCAGGCGCTGAACGTGCCGGAACCCAGCACCGAGGATTGCCAACGCTTTTATGCGCACCACCCCGAGCGTTTTAGTGAGCCCACACGCTTAAAGGTGCGTCATATTTTGCTGGCTGCGGCGCCTGAAGATGCTGTGGCTCGGGATGCACACTATCAGCAAGGCGTAACACTGCTGGAAACATTGAAGGACGATCCTGCGCGCTTTACGGAGTTTGCCCAGCGCCACTCAGCGTGTCCTTCCAACACCCAAGGTGGGGAACTCGGCTGGTTGGCCCAAGGGCAAACGGTTGCTGAACTTGACCGAGTGCTACACCACTTACCCAACGGCCTTCATGAGCGGCCCATTGCCTCCCGCTATGGTTGGCACTTGGTGGTGGTTGATGCCCGCGAGGAAGGGCAGTTGCTGCCTTACGAAGCCGTTACCGAACGTGTTCGCCATCACCTGGAGGAACAGGCAACGCGGCGCGCATTGCGCCACTACCTGTTGTCATTAGAGGCGGAGATAGGCGTCCAGGGAGTCGCGCTTGACGACGACGCGGGCGGTAGTCTGATGCAATAGGACCGCTCTACGTGGTTATCGGCTTGCCCGGACTTTATGGAACCATTTCTTTCTTCTAAGGTTGAAGTGATATAGGAAAAAGGAGAACGGCCATGGAACATGTCGATAAGTGTCAGAAATGTGGTAAGGAATATATCGCCGACGCAAACGATACGGAAAATGCCCTCCCAACGTGTGGCACTTGTGGTGCAGAAATATACAGCGGGGGGGCGAACTCAGAGTTTAGCGTGACAGGTGATAATGATGATGAGCATCCGATTGAAAGGGGATTGCGAAAAGTCACCGATGAAATTACCGGAGATAAAAAGAAAGTTTGATTGAACCGCTTGTGGCTGAAAACTCTCATAGACTCCGCCACCCTTGGCCTAGACGTCGTTACGGCTAGCCAAGGGTCGCAGAACTAAATATCACGCTACATCGTTATGTTGCTCTGCTAATGCCCTGCGTAGCTTGGCGTTTTCAGTAGCCAATATCTTGTTTTCGGCGATAAGCCCATATTTTTCAGATTCAAGGCTGTCGACACGGTTAATAAGCTGGTTGATAACCAAACGCCGGTAAATAGCTGAAAACGCAATTTTGGTACCCTGATGAACAGCGATCATCACTTTCTCCTCCATGAGTTATGTATCAACCCGAATACGGGTGATGAAAGACTATAGGCCTTTTTTCATCTAATGTTACATACTATTTTTAAATCAAAAGAACGTTTCTTATTGTTAATTTGTATTAGAGTGCATGGCGTCCTCAATAAGTATGATAAATAAGATTATAGTTATAACTACTTATGGCTAAGTTTCTACTACTTAACCCGAAGTGGATTAGCAGGTGGCCTCATTGTTTGGCTAGTTGGCTAACTAACAGAGTTACTGCAGGTTAATAAATAAGTGCGTTTTTACTATCAATTATACTATGTTACTTACAGGCCATTTTTAGTGTGGCAATCTCAACCCACTGGACAAGGATGTTCAGCAAGGAGTAGTGAGTCAGGAAGACTCCCTAAGGATGGGCAGGCAGGAAGCTTGCGGAGTGTACAAGGATGCAACGTTAAAGCCCGGCCTCTGGTCGGGCTTCTTGCTTTAAGCGTAAAAGTAAATAACGTATATCTAGATTATATCGTCGGTTACGCTGGGTTCGCCTTGCCCAAGTGTAAAATAGTTGGCATCGAAATCACTAAATTCTTCTCAGGTGCGAGGCATACATTTCGTTATGGTGGGTAATCCATGAGAATTAAAAAAATGAACATGACCGTTTAGCAACCAAACTAGCCTACTCTACAGGTTGTTGTTTAATAATAATTAACAAGAAGCCCTGCCAAGTTGACCTTTGCTGATACCCGTATCTATACCTATAGGCCTAGTGAACATTTATATGAAAGTGACGAGCTAAGGCGTAGCTTTGCCATGGAGGCTTAAATGAGTAAGCAGCTGGTAGGTGATTTTCTGGTTCAACGTTTGGGTGAGTGGGGTGTTAAACGTATTTTCGGGTATTCGGGGGATGGCAGCAACGGCATCATGGGGGCATTACAACGAGCGGGTGACCAGTTCGAGTTCGTGCAAGCCCGTCATGAGGAGATGGCGGCATTCATGGCGTGTGCTCATGCCAAGTTTACGGGGGAAGTGGGTGTGTGTACCGCGACTTCCGGGCCTGGTGCCATTCATCTGCTTAATGGCTTGTACGATGCCAAAAAAGATCATCAGCCAGTCGTCGCCATTGTTGGCCAGCAAGCACGTGCGGCCTTGGGCGGTGAATATCAGCAAGAAGTCGACCTGGTGTCGCTTTTCAAAGACGTCGCCCATGAATTCGTGCATATGGCGACCAGCCCAGCTCAGATACGCCACCTTATTGACCGCGCTATCCGTATAGCCCTCGCCGAGCGGACCGTGACGGTTATCATCGTTCCCAATGACCTTCAGTCCCAGCCTGCGGTTGAAACACCTGCGCATGCTCACGGTACTGTGCATTCGGGCGTGGGCTACTCAAGCCCCATTACCGTGCCTCATGACAATGATTTGCGCCAAGCCGCCCAAGTGTTAAATGAAGGAAAGAGAGTGGCGATGCTAGTGGGTGCTGGGGCTCTGAATGCGACCGATGAGATTATTCAGGTGGCTGACAGGCTAGGCGCTGGTGTCGCTAAGGCGCTACTGGGGCGTGCAGTGCTTCCTGACGACTTGCCTTTCGTTACCGGATCTATCGGGTTACTGGGTACTAACCCAAGCTGGGAGTTAATGGCCAACTGCGACACGCTATTGATGATTGGCTCAAGCTTCCCCTATTCGGAATTCTTACCGGAGGAGGGGCAGGCCCGGGGTGTACAAATCGATATTGATGGGCGCCAGGTGAGTATGCGTTACCCAATGGAGGTGAACCTTGTGGGTGATAGCGCGACTACCTTACAAGCGCTGTTGCCCTATTTAGAGCAGAAAACAGATCGTGGTTGGCGTCAAGATATTGAGAAAAGTGTTGCCCAATGGTGGGAAGTGCTTGAAGAGCGTGCCATGGCGGAGGCTGACCCGGTTAATCCGCAGCGTGTTTTTTGGGAGCTGTCGCCGCGCCTGCCTGATAACTGCATTCTGACCAGCGATTCCGGTTCCGCTGCTAACTGGTACGCACGTGATCTCAAATTACGCCGTGGCATGATGGCATCGGTTTCTGGTGGACTTGCCACGATGGGAAATGGCGTTCCCTATGCGATAGCCGCCAAGTTCGCTTATCCCGAACGGGTGGCCATTGCATTGGTTGGAGACGGGGCCATGCAGATGAACGGTAATTCGGAGTTAATTACCATTGCCAAGTATTGGCAGCAGTGGGCGGACCCACGCTTGATCGTTATGGTGCTTAATAACCAGGACCTTAATCAAGTCACGTGGGAAATGCGGGTAATAGAAGGCGACCCGAAGTATGAAGCCTCGCAGGATCTCCCTGACTTTCCCTATGCCGAATATGCCGAGCTTATTGGGCTCAAGGGCATTAAGGTCAGCGATCCTGAGATGCTTGCCACTGCCTGGGAGCAGGCCTTAAGTGCTGACCGCCCTGTTGTGCTGGAAGTTATAACTGACCCTGATGTTCCGCCGATCCCACCGCATATAAAGCCCGAGCAGGCGAAAGCCTATATGTCAGCGCTTTTGCATGGCGGTCCGGACGCGCTGGGTACGGTTAAAGCCTCGTTTCGGCAGTTCGCCCGGCAGATAACCCCCAAGCTTCGCAAGCACTGACACCCCAAGCCGCGTAAAAGGAGAGACCCATGTCGTTAAAAGCCTTGGCTATCAACTGTACGCTTAAAGCGTCACCCGCAGCGTCTTCTTGTGATCGACTTATATCCGAAACCTTGGCAGCGCTTGAGCGCCATGGCGTCACTGGCGAGAAAATCCGTGCTGTGGATTTTAATATTAAGCCCGGTGTGACATCGGATGAAGGTGAGGGTGATGATTGGCCGCAAATACGAAAGCAGATTCTGGATGCCGATATCTTCATCCTGGGTAGCCCTATCTGGTTAGGCCATCACTCCAGTATCTGTCAACGTGTATTAGAGCGACTGGATGCGTTTCTTGGCGAAACCGATGAGCAGGGACGAATGGTCTCGTATGGTCGGGTCGCTGGTGTCGTGGTGGTAGGTAATGAAGATGGCGCTCATCATATTGTTGCCGAGCTGTTTCAGGGGCTAAACGACGTTGGTTTTACCCTTCCTGCCAACGCATGCACCTATTGGGTAGGTGAAGCCATGCAGGGAGTCGACCTCAAGGATTTTGAGAAGACACCAGAAGCGACTCAGAGCGCTACGGCAGGCCTGGCGCTTAATTGTGTTCACTTGGCCACGTTATTAAAGCAGAACCCGTATCCACCACAAGAGAGCTAGGCGCTGAATGTGCTATAGGTGCACATACGCAGTTAATTCACTTTCGGCTAAGCTGTAAAGGTATGTCGCACACAACACAAGGAGTAAGTTTAAATGGCATTTCCGAAACGATGTGCCCAATGTGGCAGCGAAGACTACCGTTTCCCTGAAAACACAGACGAAGATGACAATATCTACTGCAGTGCCTGCAATGCCGTCGTGGGAAATAAAAAAGAGCTGGCGAAAGAGGAGTTGGATAATGAAGGCGAGGGCGACCACCAGGTTGAGACGCTGCTTAGATCGTTAACGGGTAAAAAATAGCGGCCTCCTTCTGCTTGCTACATTATTATCGTCCACCAGCCTGTCAGCTGTCAGGCTGGTGGATGTTCAGCCGTCGTACTGTTATCGATACTACTAAGTCGTTGCATATTTTTTGTTAAGTTCATTAACGGCTTCATCTGCTTCAGGCTTGGTCGCACAACGTTTGCGCACCAAATCGCCATCTCTTTCTTCCTCCTCACGCAAGTCTACGACCCACCACTCAGGCTGGGCATCAATTTCAGCGCCTTCCTGAACCGCTCGATACACCATAAACGTCGTCATCATCCGCTCCCTGGTTTGAAATCCTTTTATAACGTAGCTGATGGCGTGCGGCTTGAATATGACGTCAGCCACCTGCCAATCAGTTTTAAAAACCTTCTTAACATGTATTAGGTCACGGGCTGTGAGCTTGGAAATACCGATCAGGCGAGCTAGCTTGAAATGGAGCTGGCGGCTCATGGATTCTGAATAAGAGGGAGAGAAGGGTATGGATAACCACACGCAAGGCCAGACAGGAAACGGGTTGGACGTCATCAATATTTTAACGACTGACCACCAGGAAATGCTGGAGCTACTCGCCCAAGTAGAAAGCAGTAACGACCCCGAGCAGCGTCGAGACTTGATAGACGCCGCTATTGCCGAAGTGATGCGCCATGCCGTTGCTGAGGAAATGTATGTTTACCCTGCTATGGAGAAATATATTCCTAATGGGCGTGATGAAGTTGAGCACGATAAGAGAGAGCATGATGAATTGGTCAAGGTGATGAAGAAGCTAGAGGATGTCGACGCCTCAGCCCCCTCGTTTATGCCGTTGATTAAAGAGATGGAAAAGCAGCTTCGCCATCACATTGATGATGAAGAGTCCGACCAATTTCCCAAACTACGTAATCATATACCCGTTGATGAACTTATCGACTTGGGGAATAAAGTCGACGCTGCCAAAAAGCTAGCGCCGACACGGCCGCACCCTAGCGCACCTCATTCTGAGCTATTTCATAAGAGCGTCGGGCCGGGCGTCGGCATGGTTGATCGGCTACTGGATAAGCTTCAAGGCCGTCATACCGGTTAATAGGCTTTTTAAAACCTGCCGTCTGAAATTTATGGTTCGTTGCCGAAAGCCCCATGGTATGCCGTGGGGCTTTCGTTCGTTGAGTTGTTAACTATTATACGGCATAACGGTACTGCAGAAATTTTCTTTCAGGGAATGCCTATGTCGATGTTTTTCCAGCGTCTTAAAGAAGTGTCTTCGCCTGCTGTTGGCCTTGGTTGTATGAACTTGTCTCATGGTTATGGTCAGCAGATGTCTGAAAAAGACGCCCTGCGAGCATTGCATGAAGCGTTTGAAATGGGGTATCGGCACTTTGACACCGCGACACTGTATGGGGCCACGGCGAATGAGCGCTTGCTGGGCAATGCCTTAAAAGACAAGCGCCAAGCGCTGTTGTTGGCCAGTAAATGCGGTATGGCGATTGATGCTGAGACGGGAAAGCGGGTTATCAATGGTCGACCAGACATACTACGCCAACAGTGTGAGGCAAGCCTGACACGTTTAAAGACTGATCATATCGATATCTATTACCTGCACCGGCTTGATCCCGGCGTACCCGTCGAGGAGAGTGTCGGCGAACTGGGTAAGTTGGTCGATGAAGGCAAGATAGGCGGTGTGGGGCTGTCGGAGGTTTCAGCGAAAACGCTTTCCAAAGCGCATAAGGAGTATCCCATAGCAGCAGTGCAGTCAGAGTATTCCCTCTGGACACGCAACCCCGAAATTGCGCTCATCAAAGCCTGCCAAACACTTGATGTGGCGATGGTTGCATTTAGCCCCTTGGGTCGTGGGTTTTTGGCAGGTGCGATTCAGGTCGATACAGTGTTTGGTGAGGGTGATATGCGGGCTAACATGCCACGTTTTAACGCTGACAATCTGCCTAAAAATCTAGCGGTGCTTTCACGCTTTCAGGCGCTAGCCCAAGCGCTTGACGTGACTACCGCCCAATTGGCACTGGCCTGGGTAAAAGCACAAGGTAGCCATATAGTGCCCATTCCTGGGACTTGCTCAATCGCTCATATGCGTGAAAACCTGGCAGCCGATAGTTGGGTGCTCGATAAAAACTATCTCAGTGACCTCAACTCAATGATGACACCTGATCAGGTAGCCGGTGAACGGTATAGTCCAGCGCAGCAAGCGGACATTGATACGGAAGAGTTTACTCAGTAGACAAGGGATAGGGCGCTATTATTCATGGCAGGTTTTTATCGAATGCCGCTATTGCTTTCAGCCTGCTTTAAGCTAGCATTCAGCAAAAGGTTGGCTATCGCCAGCCTGGTTCAGGAAAGCCGCCATGATCAAAGCTTTAATCATCTGTTTTGCAGTGCTTTTCGTACAACTTGCAGTGCTGCATGTGGTTGATGCCCGGTTATATGCCTCGCAGGATATTCGCCAAACCGCCAGCAGCGCGGTGACTCCGCCGAAAAAAGATGAAGAAATAGAGCGTTAAAAACCACGACTGGCGATGACAATATCGTCAGTCGTGGTTTTTTCTGCAAGATGCTGCTATTCAAATCCGTCAATTCTTTCGTTAGAAAAAAGTTGAGTACTTTACATGAACGAAGCGATAAGGACTTGCGTCTGGAACTTGGTAACGGCATGCTGGTCTATTGTTAGCACTATTATTTGGGGAGCATACGTAGATGGCTTATAACGATCTAAACACGGCACAAACACGATCCAGTGGTGTTGCCAACAGCGTGAGCACCAATAAGGTACTGCGCAATACCTACGCATTATTGGCAATGACGCTGCTTTTCTCAGCAGTGGCCGCTGGCGCATCAGTGGCTATGGGTATCCAACAAATGAACATCTTTGTGTTCTTTATTGGGGCCTACGGCTTGATGTTCTTGGTACATAAAACGGCAAATTCTGCGGCTGGTTTGCTGGCCACCTTCGCTTTTACCGGTTTTATGGGATTCACACTGGGACCCATCATTTCAGCCTATTTAACGCTCCCTAACGGTGGCGCGCTGATTATGAATGCGCTGGCAATGACGGGCCTTACCTTCTTTGGCCTTTCAGCGGTTGCGTTAACGACCAAGAAGGATTTCAGCTTCTTAAGCAACTTCCTGCTGGCTGGCGCTATTGTGCTAGTGCTTGCGATGGTTGCTGGCTTGATCTTCAACATTCCTGCCCTGTCACTGATGGTATCAGCAGGCTTTGTTCTGTTCGCCTCAGCGGCCATCCTGTATCAAACCAGTGAGATCATTCATCGCGCTGGTGAAACGAACTATATTCTGGCAACCGTTACGCTGTATGTTTCTATCTACAATCTGTTTATCAGCCTGCTTTCAATTTTAGGTATCATGAGCAACGACTAACCGATAGCGTTGTCAGCTGGTAACCGGACAGACCCTACTTGTAGGGTCTGTCTTTTTTTGGCTATCCGATTCGAGAGACGATAATGGAGTATGGTTTATTGGTGATGGGTGCGCCGTATACCAGCCCCGCACCACACTCTGCTTTAAGGTTTGCTCGTACGCTGTTGGCACAGGGGCACCACTTGTCAGGCGTATTCTTTTATCATGAAGGGGTGCACAACGCGTCTTCACTCATGGCCCCGCCCCAGGATGAACTTAACCTGCACGATGCCTGGGTCGAATTACACCGCGCGCATAACGTTCCCCTGGACGTATGCATAGCGGCGGCACTAAGGCGTGGCTTGGCAAGTGAAGCGGAAGCGCTGCGTCATGGTAAAGCATCGTTTAATATAGATGCGCCCTTTGAGTTAACCGGGCTAGGGCAGTTGTTAACCTTACAGCAGCGCTGTGATCGTTTTATTACGTTTGCCTAACAGGAGAGCTAATGGCTGAGTCAAACAGCTTGCTGGTTATCATTCGTCATGCTCCTTACGGCTCCAACCTGCTGCGAGAAGGGCTGGATACAGCGCTGGTAGCGGCCGCATTTGGACAGCCTGTAGACCTGCTGTTCCTTGGGCAGGGCGCTATGGCGTTATTAAAAGAGCAGGGCAGCGGGGCGCCAGGGCAGAAAGCCAGCCTCCCCACCATCGATATGCTGGAGATGTACGATGTCGAGCAGCTTTGGACCACCGAAGAGACCTTGGCCACTCTAGGAGTGCCCGCATCCACGTTGCGAGACGATGTACAGTTTTTGAAAGCTAAAACAATGCCTGGATTTCTTCAGCAGTACGCGCAAATACTTAATTTTTAGTGGGATGCTCAGTATGTTGCATATTTTAACCAAGGCGCTAAATAGCGATGCTGCGCAACAGATGCAGCAAGCCGTTGGTGAAGAGGATATCGTAGTACTGACGGAAGAAGGTGTACAAGCGGCGCTGAAAACGCACTGGGAAGGTTGGCAGGCGTATCAGTCACGCATCTTTCTGTTAGCAGAAGATGTCGCGGCGTGGGGCCTAAATGCTGCCGTTACAGCGAATGGCTTACCTATGGTTGATATGAACGGATTCGTTACGTTAACTGAGCACCACCCTCAAATCGTTACGTGGTATTAATATGTCGGATTCAAAAATATACCGTTATCTTGATTCAGATAAAGAAATTGGATTAGACTCTGAGGGATACTTGGTAGAGCAGTCGAAATGGTCAAAAGCTGTAGCTGAAATGCTGGCCAGTGATGAAGGGCTCGTATTAACTGAAGCACATTGGGAATTAATTGGTGTAATGCGTGATTTTTATAACCGCTATGAAATGGCGCCGGCTATGCGTCCCTTGGTAAAAGCCACGAAGAATGCGCTGGGAGAAGAGAAGGGCAAGTCGATGTATTTAATGTCGCTTTTCCCCGGCAGCCCTGCGAAACGTATAGCGCGGCTTGCCGGGTTGCCTAAACCCACCAACTGTCTGTAGAAGCGGTAAGTTGAAGATAGGCTGGATGTTAAGCCAAATCGCCTCGGGTACAAACGGACAGAACAACCGCATCATCAGCACTGGTAGACACCAGTGCATGCCCCATATCACTATCAAAATAGATGCTGTCGCCTTCAACAAGCAGTAGCGGAGCATAAAACTCGCTGTACAGCATGATATCGCCATGAAGCACCATCAAAAACTCTTCACCATCATGACGCACCCATTGGTGGTATTCGTCAAAGTTGCGTGCGCGCACAATGGTTTTAAAGGGAATCATGCGCTTTTGAGCCAGCTGGTGCCCCAGTAACTCATGCTCGTAAGTAGGCGTTGGATGTAGCTGCCCTTTGTCTTTACGCGTTAAGTCGCGTCGCCCCATGGTATAGCGTTCACGTTTGGGCGGCGTAAAGAGCTGGGGTAGATCGATATTAAGCCCAGTGGTGAGTTTTTGAACGACGCTAAACGTAGGCGAGACTTGATCATTTTCAATCTTTGAAAGGGTAGAGCGCGCTAGCCCGGTACGCTGGCTGACATCTTCCAGCGTCCATTGGTTAGCCAAGCGAATCTGCTTGAGCCGCGCACCCAAGAGAAGCGGTTCTACAAACGGTTTGCTGCCGGAGGCAATACGCAGTGCGGCATGTTCTTCAGAAGTGGCGGTCATAATGGTCACATAAGAGACAGCAATAGGGACCATAGTAACATAGCGTTAGCGTCTGCCAGGGTATTCGCGAGTACAGAATATTTAACCTTCTTCTGAAAATGGTAGCCCCAGCAAGGCTCTAATATGCGCCTCCACACCTCTTCCTAATGATTTAGGGTCGTAGCCACCTTCCAGTACAGAGACAACGCGGTTATCCGCATAAAGTGCCGCGATCTCCATTGCTAGGTGCGTTATCCAATAATAGTCTTCATCATCCAGGCAGATATCGGCCATCGTATCGTCGCGATGAGCATCAAACCCTGCCGATATCATCACCAGGTCCGGTTTAAACGCATGAAGGGCGGGTAGCCACTGATGCTCAATGAGGCGTCGAAATTCAGCGCTGTCAGTGCCTGATTCTAGCGGCGTATTAACAACGTTGTGCCACTCACTACGCAGATAACGCCACGGGTAAAACGGGTACTGAAAGCTTGTACAGATCAGGACATCTGATCTGCCCTTAAAAATATCGATAGTTCCATTACACTGGTGGACATCAAAATCGAGGATAGCGATACGCTTGGCACCATATACGTCACGCGCATGGGCGGCACCTACGGCGATATTGTTATAAAAGCAAAAGCCCATCGCCTCGCTTGCTTCGGCATGATGGCCGGGAGGCCTAACGGCACAAAAAACATTATCAGCGTGACCCTTAAACACCTGATCGACTGCTTTTATAGTGGCCCCGGCAGCAACCCGGGCAGCTTTTAAGCTATCCGGATTCATGAGTGTTTCGCTGTCCAGCGCGACAATGTCTTCAGTAGGCACACATTTCTCTAAAGCATTAAGGTGCCGGGGCGGGTGTACTTTTGCCAACGCCTCAAAACTGGCTTCTTTGGCATCAGACTGCATGGTCTGCTGTAATAAACCGGCAAGTGAAAGGCGAGCACGAATTGCTTCCAGACGCTGTGGACTTTCAGGATGTTCTGGTCCCATATGATGCAATGAGCAGTCTGGATGGGTAAGGTAAGAGGTGATCATTCAAGCGCTCCATTGTATTGAGGCCACCTTAATCGCCTCTGGGGCTTGCGCGACAGTGTCAATAAGTCGTACACCGTCGTTATTTACTTCAGGGGAGGCTCAATTTTGAGTACGCGCTTTTTGCATCATTTTTTTGAACCTCGCACGCTAGCCGTGTTTGGCGCCTCTGAAAAACCGGCCTCGCTGGGTGGGTTAGTGCTGAATAACCTGCAAGAGGGGGGCTTTAAAGGCACCCTGTGGGCGGTCAATCCAAAAGGTTATGACCAGGTATTCGGCGTGCCCTGTTTCAGCAGTGTAGCGGACTTGCCCGAAGCGCCGGACCTGGCGGTTGTTTGCTCGCCGATTAAAGGCGTTCCCAAATTAATTAAACGCTTGGGCGAGTCTGGAGTGAAAGCCGCGTTGGTGCTTTCCGGAGGCGCCTACCTGGACCGCGATAGCGACAATACCGGCTCTATTCGTGAGCGGATGTTAAAAGCCGCCATCGCCTCAGGTATTCGAGTGTTGGGCCCAGAGTGCATGGGTGTCATCGTCCCAAGCAAGCGTTTGAATGCCTCTTACGCCAGCCAGCCTGTCAAAGCGGGCCGTGTTGCGTACCTGGGCCAATCGGGCATGCTTGCCAACGCCATGATTGATTGGGCCGCTGGACGCGATGTGGGGTTCTCTCACTTGATTACGGTGGGGGATAGTGTCGATGTTTTGCTGCCGGATTTAATCGACTACGTGAACCAGTTTTCACCCGCTCAGGCCATCTTATTACACCTGGAAAGGGTGAATGACGCACAACATTTTATGACCTCTGTACGCGATGCTTCGCGTAACCGCTTGGTACTTGCCATTAAAAGCGGCCGTACGCCGCAATCCGATATTTCGGGGATGGCACCTACGCCGGGTATTGCTAATCGTGATGTTGTTTTCGATGCGGCGTTTGCACGCGCTGGGGTGGTAAGGGTCGACGATTCTGATGAGCTATTGGATGCTCTGGAAACGCTCTCGCGCATGAAGCCACTACGCGGTGATCGGTTAGCCATTGTTTCTAATGGCTTGGGTCCAGCCATGCTGGCGATTGATAAGCTGGTTAGCGCAGGTGGTAAGCTTGCCGTGTTTAGCGAGGAAACCCAAGCGGCGCTACATAAAAGCCAAGTCGATATAAGTAAGCCCGGCGAAAACCCGGTTGACTTGGGTGGCAACGCAACCCCCGCGCGTTTTGTTGAGGCGCTGGAAATTGTGGCCGCCGATGCCAATGTCGATGCGGTGCTGGTGGTCCATGCCCCAACACGGTTGGCACCTTCAGCGATGACGGCTCAAGCACTAATTGATAATCGCAAAAAATTTCGGCGTAACTTGCTGACCAGTTGGATGGGCCTGAAGGAAGCCCTGAATGCACGCCATCTCTGCAACATCGCGGGTATACCGACCTACATTTCCCCGGAAAAAGCCGTTAAGGCCTTCATGCACATGGTAATTTACCAGCGTGTTCAAGCCTTGCTGCATGAAATTCCACCTAGCCTGCCATTTTCAACCAGCCCGGAAATACGTGCCCAGTGTCGGTCGCTGATCACCCAGGCAAAAGAGCAGGGGAGAAAGACACTCAGCCATTCAGAAACAGCCCAGGTACTTAAAGCGTATGGTATTCCTACGGCGCCAAGTGTGTATATGAGCAACCCTGAAGAGGCCGAGTCCGCAGCCCAAAAAATCCAAGGGCCGATGGCTCTGAAAGTGGTTCATGAAGGTAATTGTCGGCCTTACCGATACCGTAAACACCCCCATAAAATGTCTGCCGGGCTGCTACAAGACCTGGAAACGCCTGCTGAAGTGGCGCAAGGGATACATCAGTTGGGTGATAAAGTACGTGAGAAGTTTCCCCAGTACACTATTCGCGAGTTCTGCTTACAGCCTATGCAGCGGGGTAAGCACTCCATGCAGATTTGTGCCGGAATTACCCGCGACCCGGTTTTCGGCCCGCTGATTGTGTTTGGTATTGGCGGCTATAAAGTCAATATTTTGGCAGACCGCCAGGTCGCTCTGCCGCCGTTGAACATGAGCCTGGCGGCCGACGTCGTCGGCAGGACGCACGCAGCCTCTTTAATTCGTGAGCACTCCGCTGAACCTGAGCGCGACATTCAGCGGCTATGTCAGCTGTTAGTCAAGCTTTCGCAAATGGCATCTGATTTGGGGGATCTGCGAGGGTTGGAGATCAACCCGTTACTGCTTAATCGTGATGGCATGCTGGCGGTGGATTTTGCGATGGATTTAGGCACGCCTGCGCGCTTTGCCATCATGCCATACCCGGAAGAGTTGCGAGAGTGGGTAACACTGAAAAACGGCTGGCAGGTAGAGGTACGCCCCATCAGGGCCGAAGATGCGCCTTTAATCACCGCCTTTCACCGTCAGCTATCGGAAGAGAGTATTCGTTTCCGATACTTCCACAATAAGTCCAACCTTACTCAACGTGATTTATCGGTTTTGTCACATATTAATTATGATCGACAAATGGCATTTATCGCCGAGCACCAGCACGCAGATGGGCGTAAAGAGATGTTAGGCGTTGTGCGTGTGTGGAACGACCCTGACAATATACGCACCGAGTTTTCGGTGATCATCCGCGATGATTTACAAGGGCTTGGGATTGGCAGCCTGCTGATGAAGAAGATGGTCAATTACTGCACGCATATCGGTACGCTCGAAATGATAGGCAAAATCATGGTCGATAACCACCCAATGCGGGCGTTAATGAAACACTTGGGGTTCACGTGCCGCTATAACATGGAAGAACAGGTGATTGATGCTGTCCTGCGCTTAAATGAGCCCGAAAGCGAGTGGCAGCGCCTTCGCCTGGAAAGTCTGCCCGATTAACTCGGCCAAGTGCACCACCTCTACATCACCACTACAGCAGGCCTGCCTAATTAACGTATCACCGAAACAGACCTGCGCTGAACAATAATGAGCGATCTTTATAGGGGTTATGGGGCCAAGCGGAACTGGCTCCACTCTCCACCATCGCGACGCTCGAAACGTATACGGTCATGTAGTCGGCTGGGCTGGCCCTGCCAAAATTCAATCATGTCAGGTTGCAGGCGGTAGCCGCCCCAATGGATGGGCCGCGGGATTTCTTGCCCCTCATAGGCCTGTTCAAAGCGCTTCTGACGCTCCTCAATCCAGTTACGATCAGGAATGACAACGCTTTGCGTTGCAATCCAGGCGCCTAACTGGCTACCGCGAGGGCGGCTGGCAAAGTACTCATCCGATTCATCCGGCGCAACCTGTTCGACGGAACCTTCAATACGCACTTGGCGAGCAAGTGATGGCCACCAAAACGTCATTGCCGCAAACGGCACATTGCTCAGCTCACTACCTTTATGGCTATGATAATTGGTGTAAAACACCATACCTTGCTCATCAAATCCTTTCAGCAATACAACGCGTGCATGCGGCCGCCCTTGGCTATCCACTGTTGCCAGCGTCATGGCATTGGCGTCTTTGGCCTCCTTCTCCATGGCCAGGCTAAACCACTCATCAAACAGCACGAAAGGCCCTTGAGTGACATGGGTTTCATCAAGCCTGCCACCTTCGTAATCACGCCGAATGTCGGCTATGTTGCGAGTCATTAGCGGAACTCCCTAAGTTTTAATAATACCCTGAATTTTAATAACGTTCGTCACTCTTTAGATAACGCCCAAAACGTTCACTTACCTGTTTGGCGCTGTTGTTGGCTACGAAAACGTGCGTACCCCATGCAACCTACAAAAAGCGCCAGCGATACGAGCGCTTCCACAATGCCATGCACCGTTTGCCCGGGTACAGCGGCTAGCATGACACCTTGTGTAACGTAGAGAAGGCTGACAAAGGCGAGCCAGGCATGGCCACGTGCACGCTGGCCAAGAATGGAAGGTAAAAAAAGCACCAGCGGTAAAATAAAGGCCACTATAGGCCGCCAATCAAACGTATCGCTTTGCAATGTAAAGCCACGATAAATAACCAGCAGCAAGAGCAGCGTAAAACTGATCAATACACACTGCCGAGCACGCAGTGTTAACGTATTTATGCCGTGGCGCTGCTCCAGGCTAGTTAGCCACTGCTTCATGATGTCCCCTGGCGCATGGCATTAAGCGCTACTGCTAGTTTAGCCAGTCGTTTGCCTTGTGCCACGCATAGTGCTCGTTCATGTTCATCTACCGAACGGTCGCTACGCGGGCCTGCCAAATGGCTGGCACCGTAAGGCGTGCCTCCGCCTTGGGTGCTTAACAGGGCCGTTTCACTATAGGGAATACCTGCATAGACCATTCCGTGGTGCAACAAAGGCACTAACATGGTCAGCAGCGTACTTTCCTGGCCGCCGTGTAGACTGGAGGTCGATGTAAATGCACAAGCTGGTTTATCGACCAAAGCACCGTTCATCCATAAGCTGCTTGTGCTATCCAGGAAATACTTTAAGGGAGCGGCCATATTGCCAAAGCGCGTGGGGCTACCCAAGGCAAGCGCGCTGCAGTTACGCAGATCATCAAGTTCAACATACACCGCTCCCTCCTCAGGGATTTCCGGCGCGACGGCCTCGCAAGTTGTTGAAACTGGAGGCACCGTGCGTAAACGCGCTTCAATACCCGCAATGCTTTCAATACCTGCAGCCAATTGACGGGCCATGTCGGCCGTCGCCCCTGAGCGAGAGTAATAAAGAACCAATACGTAAGGGGTGGTGTTACTCATAAATTTTCCTTGGTCCTGGAAGAACGCCGATAAAAGCCCTGCCTGATGCCTTATGGTATCAGAGCTATGTACTTGGCAGGAGATGGCTTTAAAAGATGGTAGCTGGTTTCGGGTAATCTGACGTAAACCCAGACGTCGCTTCCATCGGCTAACCGTTTATTAACGCGCTCGTACCGAACGCCCAAGCGTTCATAGCGATCAAGCCGCCTTAACGCTTCCGGCGTCACGGTTAATTTTAGGCCTTCGACGTGGCTACCTGGCTGGGGAGCGACGTCCAGATCGTGACGCTGATACCCTGGAAGGACCGCCGGTTCTGGACTGCCTAAACTGCCAGCGACTAACCAGCGAATCAGTGGATAACGTAGCGTTCCATACACAAACAACTGATGTGTGCGTTGCTCTACCGTTTGCACCTCATCAGGCGGGGAATAGAGCCAGGGACTTAACAGGGTTAGCCATAGCCATGTGGCCGTTGACAGCAGTAATAAACCTGCCAGAGCGACTGTTTTTTTAACCCAGCCCATCCGTTGCCCTTTTAAAAACGTGAGTGGGATAGCCTGGCGTGCCGTTCTACCTTAAGCAAGTGTTGAGTAATCTGCTTAAGCAATACGATATGGTTTGCTAGGATAGGGATAGACCTTATCGGAGGAGCCTGCAATGAACCAGCCACTTCGTGATGATATGGATTTCCGAGCCTCTGTGGGTGATGTAACGCCGTTGGCACGTAGTAATCAGGCCGACGCAGGTAATCACCGGAGGAAGCCTTCTGCTGCACAGCTTGCACGCAGAGAAAGCGCTCAAGAAGAGCTTAGTGAACGTAATTTTCTATCCGATGACTTTGTTGATTTACTGCCCCCTTTTGATCCTATCGAATACCGTCGAGAAGGCATTCAGCAGGGCGTTGTCGATAAATTAAGGCATGGAGGATATAGCGTACAGGCACAACTTCATTTATTGCGTCGGCCGTTGGCTGAATGTCGCCGCATGCTGTTCCCGTATATTCAGGAAGCCTATGCGCATGATCTGCGTTCGGTCATGATTGTGCATGGAAGAGGGCGCGAACTGGACAGCCCAGCCAACGTGCTGCGCTCTTACCTAGCCAAGTGGCTTGGCCAGTTTGAAGAGGTCCAGGCGTATGTCTCTGCCCAGCCTTCCGAAGGCGGGCTTGGCGCTACGTGGGTGATGCTGCGCAAAAGCCAGCGGGCGAAAGCCAATAACCGTGAGCGCCAGCAAAAAAGGCGCGGTTAATCAGGATTTAGTTATCTCTCTTCTATTTTCTTACTTCCTTCACCTATCATCTCATTAAGTGCCCAAAAGGGCACTTAATGCTTCTTTGCAGACCTTAAGGTCCACATAATAGCACTTTGAAAATTGCTTGCGTTAATGTGCTATTATAAGGACACAAAGAGATTTTTACGCTTTTAAGTGCTTATTAGAGGACTTTATGAGCATTAACGACATGTCGCCTGCAGCTCTTGCGGAAGAGCTGGGGCAGCGCTTGAAGCAGGCACGCCTTAACCAGGATATGACGCAATTGGAAGTGGCCAAGCGTGCGGGGCTGTCCAGAAAGGTGGTGCTGAATGCGGAAAAAGGCAAAGTTCAGCTGGAGGCGCTCGTCGCTATTATGATAGCCCTGAATGTGACCTCACAGCTGGATTATTTCTTGCCACCCCCGATGATTTCGCCCTTACAGCTCTCCAAGCTCCAGGGGAGGCAACGCCAGCGTGCTTCGGGGCAGAGTACTTCTGGACAGAGTACTTCAGGGCAGAGTAGCGCGGATGAAGAGGGGACGTTTGAATGGTAATGGAAGCTGTCGATGTTCACTGCATGGAGCACTACGTAGGCGCTGTTAGTTTCGATACGCGTACCGGACAAGGCGCGTTTGAGTACAATACGTCGTTTGTGAAAAAGGGGATTGAACTTTCTCCTCTGAAGATGCCATTAGCCAACAGAATATATGCGTTCCCTGAACTTGATTTTAAAACCTTTAAAGGGCTGCCTGGATTAATTGCCGACTCGTTACCCGATGATTTTGGCAACGCGGTATTAAACGCCTGGATTGCCAGCAAAGGGGGACAGGCCAGCGATATTACGCCGCTTCAGCGACTTCAATATACCGGCAAGCGGGGCATGGGCGCCCTTGAGTATACGCCCGCTACGCGGCTAAAAAGCCTGAATGCCTCAAGCCAAGTAGAAATAGCCTCACTGGTAGGCATTGCTCAGGAAATTCTGGATAACCGTGCGAATTTTTCCGTTGAACTTGCGAAAGAGGGCCAGGACGATCGCGAAGCGATGATGGCACTGCTTTCGGTGGGAATGAGTGCTGGCGGCGCTCGGCCCAAAGCCGTGCTGGCATTTAACCAGGATTTCTCCGAGGTGCGTTCAGGCCAGGCGGATGTGCCTAAAGGGTTTACGCACTACTTAATGAAATTTGATGGCGTAAGTGAGCATAACCAAAACCGTGAGGTTTTTGGTGACCCGCTGGGTTATGGTGCCATGGAGTATGTGTATTATCGGCTGGCAAAATCCTGCGGTATCGAGATGATGCCTAGCCAATTGCTGCAAGAAGGTAAACGCCGACACTTTATAACCCAGCGCTTTGACCGTATCGAGAATCAAAAGCGGCATGTGCAGACGCTAAATGGCATCGCCCACGTGGATTACAACAAACCTGGTTCTTTCTCTTACGCAGAGCTATTTGGCATCGCAAGGCAGCTGCGCCTTTCTGCCGAAGAGGCCGACCAGCTTTTTAGACGTATGGTGTTTAACATCGTGGCGCGAAACCATGATGATCATGCCAAAAATTTTGCTTTTATCCTGAAAAAAGAGCGATGGGCACTCGCGCCAGCTTATGACCTTGCGTATAGCTATAAACCGGGAAGTCGGTGGATTAACAATCACTGGATGAGCTTAAACGGTAAGCGCGATCACTTTACGCGAGACGATTTTTACTCACTTGAAAAGCTTAGCCCACGTTTTACCCGGTCAAAAATCAACGCCATGATCGACGAAACCGTTGAGCACGTTGCACAGTGGAATGTATTAGCGAACGAGCATGGAGTGCCCGCTTCGCTGATAGATGAAGTAGCTTCCCATCTTCGTCTGAAGCTGTAGGCGACGCCGCGTTTAAACGTTTTAAAAGCCCCTTTCAGAATAAAAACCGGCCAGGGTATTCCTCCCTGGCCGGTTCTTTTCAGCGGCTTACTGGCTGGTTGCCAAGCGGCGTTCAAAGAGCGCGTGGCGCTCTTCTACATCGGGCTGATAACGAACGCTAAATGAATTGAGTAGGCGTAGCGCATCGTCAGGGTGCTGATCATCGCGCAGCGCCATGGCATTAAAGCCACAGCGGCGCATGTAGTCGAGCTGATCAACCAGCACATCACCGACGGCGCGTACTTCACCAGCGTACCCAAAGCGTTCGCGCAGCAGGCGAGCGGTTGAGTAGCCACGGCCATCGGTAAAGCTTGGGAAGTCGATCGCCACGGCAGGCAGCGGATTCAGTTCAGCTGCCAGCTCAGCGTTAAGCTCGGTGTCACTCAACAGTAACGGAGCAAGCTCTGCATCCTGCTTGTTCGCCTGCCATAACGTTAACGGCACAAATGCCGGACGCTGTTCAGGAAGATGGGTGTCGTCGTAAGAAACACACCAAGCGTTTTCAGCGGCCAGTTCTCCGTTAAGCAGAAGGTGATCAACGTGCACCGGGTTCAGCGTTTCTTCAGTCGGGGTATCCACGTTATTTGGCATACACACGCTCTTTAAAAGGTTTCAGGCCAATCCGGCGATAGGTGTCCAGGAAATGCTCATCTTCATGACGCTCGGCAACATAAACCTGCAACACCTTATCAACCACGTCCGGAACGTCCTGGCGGAAGAAAGAGGGGCCCAGGATTTTGCCGAGTGATGCATCGTCGGTGGCATTGCCACCAATCGATATTTGGTAAAACTCTTCACCTTTCTTGTCGACACCGAGGATGCCGATATGGCCCACATGATGGTGACCACATGCGTTCATGCAGCCCGAAATATTAAGATCCAGCGGCCCCAGGTCATACAGGAAATCCAGATCTTCGAAACGTTCCTGCAGCGCCTGGGCAATAGGAATAGAAACGGCATTGGCCAAACTGCAATAGTCACCGCCAGGGCAGCAGATAATGTCGTTCAGCGTACCCACGGTAGGGTTGGCCATGCCCAGCGCTTCAAGCTCGTTCCACAGCGCTTCGATTTCATCGACAGGAACATCGGAAAGCACCAGATTCTGCTCGTGGGTCACGCGCATTTCGCTAAAGCTATAGCGATCAGCTAAATCTGCCACGGTATCCATCTGATCGGCAGTGACATCGCCTGGGGCGTGTTCACGACGCTTGAGCGACAGTGTCACCGCCTTATAGCCAGGCACTTTGTGATCGGTAACGTTATTGGTCACAAAGCGTGCGAAGCTGCGGTTTTCACTGCGCAAGCGTTCAAAATCAACCACAGCACTTTCGGCTACCGGGCGACGTTCCGGCTCAGGGAAGTGGCCTTTAGCGGCATCAACCGCTGCCTGATTAAGCGTCTGCGGGCCATCTTTTAAATGTGCCCACTCTTCTTCAACGCGGCGGCGATACTCTTCAATGCCTAGCGCTTTGACCAGAATCTTGATACGTGCCTTGAACTTGTTGTCCCGACGACCAAACTGGTTATAAACGCGTACGCAGGCTTCAAGGTAGGTCAGCAGATGCTGCCAGGGTAGGTCTTCACGCACTACCTCAGCAATCATCGGCGTACGACCGAGACCACCACCAGCGAGCACCTTGATGCGCAGTTCGCCTTTTTCATTGCGCCACAGGCGTAGGCCGATATCGTGAACCTGGATAGCCGCACGATCCTTGGCCGCTCCGGTTACCGCAATCTTGAACTTGCGCGGCAGATAGGCAAATTCAGGGTGTAGCGTCGACCACTGGCGGATTAGCTCGCACCAAGGGCGCGGATCTTCCACTTCGTCGTTAGCAATACCGGCGAACTGGTCACTGGTCGTGTTGCGGATACAGTTACCGCTGGTTTGGATGGCGTGCATTTGCACTTTAGCAAGCTCGGCCAGGATATCCGGCACATCTTCCTGCGCAGGCCAGTTCAACTGAAGATTCTGCCGGGTCGTAAAGTGCCCATAACCCCGGTCATAACGACGGGTAATATCGGCAAGCGAGCGTAACTGGTAGCTTGCGAGCATGCCGTAGGGAATGGCGATCCGGAGCATCGGTGCATGCCGCTGGATATACAGGCCATTTTGCAGCCGCAGCGGACGAAACTCTTCTTCTCCCAAGCGTCCTGCCAGGTAGCGATCCATCTGGTCACGAAACTGGACGACACGCTCATCAACCAGCGTCTGGTCATGAATATCATAACGGTACATGTGGCACGATCCTGCTAAAAGCGAAATGGTCACGTCAAAGCGGACATTAATGTAGTGTTACCTTAACGCGTGTTTCATATTCTACAAAAGAATATATAATTATCTTTTTATCGTTAAACGCTATTTAAAACATTGGGAGCTAGCCAGCGCTTACGCTGCCAAATCCATAAAAAACCCGCCGAGTTGGCAAGTCGATAAACTATCTGTACCAGCCAAACCCCAAGCAGGCCTTGTTGTAAACCAATCCCAACCCACCAGGCAAGGGGCAGAAACAAAAGCCACTGCATGCTTAAGGTCAGCAGCATCACCGTACGCTGTGCGCCAGCGCCCATCAATGCCTGAGCCAGCACCAGCGCCGCCGCATCCAGCACAATCATTGCACCGGTAATTTGTAAGGGCAGCGTGCCCAGGGCGATAAGCTCGGGGCTGGAAAAGAAAATGCTGAGTACCTGCATCGGGAATACGAGCATTGGCAGTGCCAAGAGGGTGAGCAGCACACCGGCAACGCCCAGCGCATCCAGCCCCCACCGATGGGCCGCCCTTTGGTCATCCTGGCCTAATGCTTCGCCTACCAGGCTCATGGCAGCAACACCCACACCCACGCCCGGCAGGATTAGCAATAATGACAAGTTAACCAACACATGCCCAACCGCAACGCTTGCGGTCCCCATACGACTTAACAACCAAAAAAGCACCACATAGCCCGCCGCAAAACATATCTGCTGTAGGGAATGAGGCAGAGCAAGTGCTAGCGTTGTGCGCAGCGTATCGAACGTCGGTAGGCTGAACAAAAATCCATTCTGGTCGCGCTGTCTTACAGTGACCCAAAGCCAGATAAAAAATCCTAAAAACATCGAGAGAGTTGTGCCTACGCCTGCGCCGCTTGCCCCCATACGAGGTAGCCCAAACAGGCCATAGATCAGCCCGCTACTGGCCGCTACGTTAAACAGCTGAACAACCATAATGATGCGCAGATAAAGGTGTGTCTGTTGGCGGCCATTCCAATAACCACGAAAACATAGTGTTAACGCAATGGCTGTTAGGGCGATAACCCGCCAGCGAAAGTAATCAACCGCCACGTGATGCACCTCAGGCACCTGCGTTATCAAATACAGCAGGGCAGGCGCTTGCCACCAGGCCAGCAGCGATAGCGGCAGCCCAACTACCAGGCCAACCGCAACGCCTGCTTGTAAAGGCTGAGCCGAATACTCACAGCCCGCTCCAAGGCGCTGGGACGTTTGCGATTGAACGCTTGAAGAGAGACCAAACACCAGGGCGGTGAGCATAAACATGGCGTAACCACCCACACCCACACCCGCCAGCGCGACCTGGCCTAAATGCCCCACCAGTGCGGCATCAATGATGTTGAGCATGCTCTGAGAAAGCATGCCCAACATGATCGGTAGCGCCAAGCGAACGACCTTGCCGTGACGCCGAGTTGCTAACGCCATATCAACTGGGGTCGTAAGAGAGTACCGGCGATAGCCAGCGCTCCATTTCCTCAAACGGCATCTGTTTACGCTCAGCGATTGCTTCTACCTGGTCACGAGTGATTTTGCCCGTCGAGAAATACTTTGACTGCGGATGAGCAAAATACCAACCCGCAACGGCAGCGGCTGGCCACATGGCGTAGCTTTCGGTTAGCGCAAGGCCAGTATTTTCTGTGGCGTTAAGCAGCTTGAACAAGGTGCCTTTCTCGGTGTGGTCCGGGCAGGCAGGATAGCCGGGGGCGGGGCGAATACCCTGGTATTTTTCTGCTATCAGCGCGTCGTTATCCAGAGTTTCTTCTGGCACGTAACCCCAGAACTCTTTACGTACCCGCTCGTGAATGCGCTCTGCAAAGGCCTCTGCCAAACGGTCGGTAAGTGCTTGAACCAAAATCGCATTGTAGTCATCGCCTGCCGCTTCATACGCTTTGGTAAGTTCGTCAACGCCATGGCCGGCGGTGACCGCAAACCCGCCGATCCAGTCGGCTTTACCGCTCTCTTTAGGCGCAATAAAGTCCGCCAGGCTGTAGCAGATACCGTCACGACCCTTAGTGGTTTGCTGGCGAATATGGTGAAGGCGCTCGATGACCTCACTGCGCGATTCATCGGCATACACTTCAACGACGTCATCATCCACACTGTTGGCCGGCCACAGGCCGATGACGCCCCGAGCCTGAACGCGCTTTTCATCGACAAGCTTGCGCAACATGACTTGCGCATCGGCAAACAGGTTGCGCGCCGCTTCGCCCACGACCTCATCGTTAAGGATTTTTGGGTACTTACCCGCTAACTGCCAGCTCATGAAGAAGGGCGTCCAATCGATACGCTCGATCAGCTCTTCAAGGTCATAGTTATCGAACGTTTTGAGGCCCAGGAACTTGGGTTCAACCGGCGTCTGGGTGCTCCAGTCGGTGCGGAAACGACGTTTGCGCGCCTGCGTATAATCCAGGTCCGCCGCTTTAGGGCGCCGCTTGGCGTTACGTTCGCGCACCTTGACATATTCTTCACGAATTTCCGCGACATACGCCGTTTTTAGATTGGGGGCGAGTAATCGGCCGGCGACACCTACCGCGCGAGAAGCATCGGTCACATAAATGACCGGTTGCTCGTACTGTGGCTCAATTTTAACGGCCGTATGCGCTTTGGAGGTCGTCGCGCCACCAATCAGCAGCGGCAGGTTCATGCCTCGGCGCTGCATTTCCTTGGCTACATGTACCATTTCATCAAGCGACGGAGTAATCAGCCCCGAGAGGCCAATAATATCGGCGTTGTGGTCAATCGCGGCTTGAAGAATTTTCTCGGCAGGCACCATTACGCCAAGATCAATAACTTCGTAGTTATTACACTGCAGCACCACGCCGACAATATTTTTGCCGATATCGTGAACGTCGCCTTTAACCGTGGCCATGACAATTTTGCCCTTGGCCTGGGTACCTTCGCTTTTTTCCGCCTCGATATAGGGGATCAGATAGGCAACCGCCTGCTTCATGACCCGCGCGGACTTCACTACCTGGGGCAGAAACATTTTACCGGCGCCAAACAAGTCGCCGACTACGTTCATGCCATCCATCAGTGGCCCTTCAATGACCTCGATAGGGCGCTCGGCCTGAACGCGAGCTTCTTCGGTGTCGTCTTCGATATAGGCCGTGATGCCTTTCACCAGCGCGTGTTCGATGCGCTTATTAACGGGCCAATCACGCCACTCAAGGTCCTCTTTCTTGGCCGGGCCGCTACCGTCACCCTTGTACTTGTCTGCCAGCTCCAGCAAGCGCTCGGTGCCGTCGCTGCGCTTATTCAGCACAACGTCTTCCACGGCATCGCGAAGCTCGGCGGGTAAGTCGTCGTATAGCGCAAGTTGCCCGGCGTTAACGATCCCCATGCTCAAACCCGCACGGATAGCGTGATACAGGAACACCGAGTGGATCGCTTCACGTACCGGGTTATTGCCCCGGAACGAGAAGGAGACGTTGGAAACGCCGCCTGAAATCATCGCATGGGGCAGGTTTTCGCGAATCCACTGAGACGCCTCGATAAAGTCGACGGCGTAGTTGTTGTGCTCTTCGATGCCCGTGGCAATGGCGAAGATGTTGGGGTCGAAAATGATATCTTCGGCCGGAAAGCCGATGTCATCGACCAGTAGGCGGTAGGCACGCTCACAGATTTCCGTCTTGCGTGCGAACGTATCGGCCTGACCATCCTCGTCGAAGGCCATGACCACGATCGCCGCGCCAAAGCGACGACATTTGGTGGCCTGCTCACGAAACGCCGCTTCGCCTTCTTTTAAAGAGATCGAGTTAACAATGGCCTTGCCCTGAACGCATTTTAGGCCTGCTTCGATAATGTCCCATTTGGACGAGTCGATCATGATCGGCACGCGGGCAATATCCGGCTCGCCAGCAATCAGATTCAGAAAGCGTACCATGGCTTCCTGCGACTCCAGCATGCCCTCATCCATATTGATATCGATGATTTGCGCGCCGTTCTCGACTTGCTCAAGCGCTACTTCCAGGGCAGTGGTGAAATCTTCTTCAACGATAAGCCGTTTGAAACGCGCCGAACCCGTTACGTTAGTACGCTCACCCACGTTGACGAATAACGAGTCTGCATCAATGTTGAAAGGCTCAAGTCCGGACAAACGGCAAGCGGAGCTACGCTCAGGAATCTGACGCGGTGCCATGGGACGCACCGCATCTGCAATTGCACGAATATGTTCAGGCGTTGAGCCACAGCAGCCACCAATGATATTAACCAGCCCGCTCTCGGCAAACTCGCTAACAATCGCCGCCATCTCCTCCGGCGTTTGGTCATACTCACCAAATTCGTTAGGCAAGCCAGCGTTAGGGTGTGCAGAGACAAACGTATCGGCTTTGGTGGATAGCTCTTCAAGGTAAGGACGTAGCTCTTCAGCCCCTAGCGCACAGTTAAGGCCTACTGACAGCGGCTGGGCATGGCGAACCGAGTTCCAAAACGCCTCAGTGGTTTGCCCGGAAAGCGTCCGGCCCGAGGCATCGGTGATCGTGCCTGAAATCATGACCGGCAGACGCTTGCCAAGGTCTTCAAACAGCACTTCAAGTGCATAGATCGCGGCTTTGGCGTTAAGCGTATCGAAAATGGTTTCGATCATGATCAGGTCAGCGCCGCCCTCGATCAGCGCCTGAGCAGCTTCATAATAGTTTTCACGCAGCTCATCGAAGGTCACGTTACGCTTGGACGGGTCGTTCACATCCGGCGATAACGAAGCAGTGCGTGAAGTGGGTCCCAATACGCCTGCAACGAAACGCGGCACGCCGGTTTCAGCCGCGACCGCATCGCACACTTCCCGAGCCAGGCGCGCAGACTCACGGTTAAGCTCGACAACAATGTCTTCCATGCCGTAGTCGGCTTGAGAAAGGCGCGTACTGTTAAAGGTATTGGTTTCAATAATGTCCGCACCCGCTTCCAGGTAGCCCCGGTGAATACGCGACACTACGTCGGGGCAGGTGAGCGCCAGCAAGTCATTATTGCCTTTTAAATCTGACGGCCAATCGCTGAAGCGTTCGCTACGAAAGTCTTCCTCGCTCAGCTGGGCATTTTGCAGCATGGTCCCCATACCGCCATCCAGAATTAGAATGCGTTGGGTAAGGCGTTGGGTAAGCGAGGCGTTCAAATCACTAGCGGCCATAACAGGGAATCTTCTCCAGCGTCTTGATCGAAAATATTTTATTAAAATACGTTTTCGAAAAGGGGTATGAGCGGCGTTTTACAACATATCAATAAACAAACGGACATTATGATACCAAAGGCCGCCAAGCAGGGCAGCTATACAATGCAGCTGTTAAAAAATCATTAGCCCGTTAGCCATTTAAATAGCCTACTAAAACAGTCGGGATTGTGTCGACGCGCTGTTTTGCTTACCATAGCAATAAAATGACATGTGAAGTGGTATTGCCACTGTTCACGGGAGGGAAAATAGCCTCATGACCACGACTACCGAAGCACCAGGTATCGACATTACCGATAGCGCCCAAGAGTACCTTGCGGAATTGCTTGAAAAGCAAAACGTTGAAGGTATCGCTGTGCGTATTTTCATTACCCAACCGGGCACGCCGTATGCAGAGACATGCCTTGCATACTGCCGTCCGGGCGAAGAAGAACCCGCTGACGTTACGCTTGAACTTGAAAAGATCAACGTATTTCTTGATAAAAACAGCTTGGCGTTTTTAGAAGAAGCCGTGGTCGATTTCAATGCTGATCGTATGGGGGGGCAGCTGACCATCAAGGCACCCAACGCCAAGATGCCCAAGGTAAATGCTGACAGCCCGCTTGAGGACCGTATTAATTACGTGCTGTATAGCGAGATTAACCCTGGCTTGGCAGCGCATGGCGGTGAGATCAAGCTGATTGAGTTAACCGAGCAAAAAATGGCTATTCTGGCGTTTGGCGGCGGTTGCCAAGGGTGTGCAGCGGTAGATTTAACGCTTAAAGACGGCGTCGAAAAAACGCTGATGGAGCGCATTCCTGAACTTGCCGGTATTCGTGATGTGACAGACCATACCGATAACACCAACGCTTATTACCGCTAGGTAAAGCCGTGTTTTGATTCGAGCCCAGCCTTATGGCTGGGTTTTTGCGTTTTATCCAAACGTATACGGGACACGTGTTGTACAAGGATAAGGAGTCTTTAAGATTCGTTACGCGGAATGCTTTATTCGTTGGCGTACCTTGGGCAACATGCGCGATATGGCCGGAATGCGCAGGCACATCAGCAGTGCGCCTGCCATCGCGTATAAAAACCACTCCTGCATGTCGGCGCGTACTATCCACAAGAAATGCAGCAACACCAGCACCAAAATAACGTAGCTAAACTTATGGAGCGTTTTCCAGCGCTTGCCCAGTTTACGCATGGCCCAACGGTTAGACGTAGCGCCTAACGTTACCAAACCCAGCAGGGCAAGCATGCCCACAATAATATACGGCCGTTTAACGATCTCACTGCCTAGCTGAGTCCAATTAAGTCCCAGAATAAATAACGCGTAACAAACGAAATGCAAAAATGCATAGGCCAGCGTCCACAGGCCCAACTGGCGACGAATAACGCTAAAACCTTTCCAGCGTGTCAGCCGGGTCAGAGGCGTAAGACTTAAGGTAAGCAACAATAGCCATAGTGCGCCTTGGCCAATATTTAACAGCAAATAGCGCCCAGGCTCTGGGCCCGCCAGGTTGTTAGCTACTTGCAAACTCCACCAGCCCAAGGGCGCCAAGGCGAAAATGAAAACGCCTATACGCCATAGCGTCATAAAATAAGCCGGCATCAGTAGTGAACCCGAAGATCCATGCCTGCATATAAGTCAGCGACTTCATCGGCATAACCATTAAACATACGCGTGTCGATGATATTGGTATTGAAGAGGCTGTTCGGTAAACGGCGTTCGGTGGCCTGGCTCCAACGAGGATGATCGACTTCAGGGTTCACGTTGGCGTAAAAGCCATATTCATTGGCGGCGATTTGCTGCCAGGAATTGAGCGGCTCTTCTTCAACCAGTGAAATGCGCACAATCGATTTAATGCTTTTAAAGCCATACTTCCATGGCACCACTAGGCGAAGCGGTGCGCCGTTTTGATTAGGTAGCTCTCGTCCATACATGCCCATCGCTAGAAAGCTTAGCGGATGCATTGCCTCATCAAGGCGTAGCCCTTCTACATAGGGCCAGTCGATTAGGGCAAAAGCGGAGCCTTGCCCAGGCATTTGCTCAGGATCTACTAGCGTTTCAAAGCGCACGTAATTGGCTTTTGATGTTGGCTCTGCACGTTGAATAACCTCGGCAAGCGAAATGCCTAGCCAAGGAATAACCATCGACCAGGCTTCAACACAGCGTAGCCGGTAAATGCGTTCTTCAAACTGGGAAGGGTTGACGAGATCTTCAAGGGCGAAGCGCCCACCCTTATTGACCTCGCCATCAATCACTACGCTCCAAGGCTTAGTCACCAGCGAGCCCGCTTTGCGTGAGGGGTCGCTTTTACCGGTACCAAATTCAAAAAAATTGTTGTAGCTGCTGGCATCCGCATAAGGGGTCATTTTGTCCTGGCTCGGGTCAGTAGGCACAACTGCCCGCCACTCGGCCGTATCGCGTTTGGCCTTAAACCATTCAGGCGCATCGCCTTCGGGAACATCGTTGTAGTCAGGCATTTGCTCACTGGCTGAGGCGTGGCCTGCTAATGCCAGCCCTGCTCCGAGGCCCGCGAGTCCGCCCATAAAACGTCGGCGTGATAAGTAAATCGACTCAGGGGTGATCTCTGATTCATGTAAGTCGCCAGGTTTGGCAATTTTAATCAGCATGGTGATGCTCCTGCCGGTCAACAACCATCGGCTGGTTAAATGATGTCGGCAGACTAGCCGGTGTCGACGTCATTCAATCATTCTCGTTCAACTGCCTTTCTCTGACGTTTATCGAAGCAGGTAGTTCAGAAAGTTGCTGCTGTAACGCCGTCATTTGTTGACCCATTGTGGTTTGCCATTCGCGCTCACGTTTCATCTGCTCTCGCTGCTGTTTGTTGTTTTCCTGAGCATCTTCCAATTGCTGAGTGAGCGATGCAATGCGCTCTTCCTGGGTGGCGATGTGCTGCTCCTGTTCTTTTGCCTGCTGGGCATGTTGGTTTGCCTGAGTCTGCTGTTTTAGTAGATCGCCGCGATTTTGCTTTAGCTCCTCCGTTAACGCCTCGATGCGTTGCTGCTTCTGCTGGAGCCGCTTTTGCGAGGCTTTTTCTTCCTGAGCACGCTCCTGGCGAGCCTCATCCAGCATCGCCATCAATCTTCCCTCGGCATTTTCATTGCGCTGCTCTTCTTGGGCCAGGCGTTTTTCCCATGCGCTCTGCTGCTCTTTTAACGCAGCGGTATGTTGCTGGCCAAGGGCCTCATTATGCTGGTGTAAGGCTTCATTCGCTTTTTTTAACTGCTGGTTTTCCTCATGCGCCTCAGTGGCAGCCTGCTGCCAATACTGCTCTTTGGCCTGGCTTGCGGCCAGCTCACGGTTAAGCGCTTCAAGACGCTGCTCGGTATGGCGGAAGTGTTCCGCTAGGGCGCTTTCTCGCTGTTCGGCGTTCGCGGCTAACTGTTCGGCATTCTCAGCCAGCTGTTGGGCTTCTTCGACTTGTCGATTCGCCTCTTCGCGGTAGTGCAGCAGCGCCTGATTGGCGACTTCTTGCGCTTCACGCCATAGCTCACTGGCGACATTAACAACTACCTCAGGGACACCTTTAGGTGGAGGAACGTCGCGATTCTGTTCGCGCTCGGTGCGCCAATAGCGGAAGTGCTCGCTAATCGTCGTAAAGCTGCCGGTACCCAACACCTCGCGGATTCGTTGCACGCTGGGTGTATCGCCACGGGCAAGAAGCGTATCGATTGCGTGCTGTACGTCACTGTACTGAATGCCACTGCGCGCCATGCTGTCTCTTCCTGATATTGCCTATTGAATCGTTCTATTTTCCGCGTAATGGCTTATAAATACAATAATTACGTTATATGTATTACGTAATTTTATTTATTATTAAGCATATAAATTCAAGATTACTCTTATAATCTTGAATTTATATACGCTTGGCATCATACTTATCCCTTAGCAAACAGCGGCATAGCGATGCAGGCTAAAACAGAGCCAGGTAGCGTTATCGAGATAGGTTTCAGTATGTTTATGATCAAATGGACGTAATTGCCGGACAGAAGGGCGGCATGCAGGCGTCAAGCGCTGTAGTGGAGCTGCCGTTTCAGTCATCGCGCATTAATGCGCATACAGACGCTCAGGCCGTTGCTGCATGGCTTGCCGAGTATCAGGACAGCCCGCAAACCTGGAAAAGCTACCGGCGTGAAACCGAGCGGTTGTTGCTTTGGCTTGACCACCAGCACTTAACGCTGGAAGCGATGAACCGGGAAACGCTGCGCCAATTTGAAGCATTCCTGGCAGACCCGCAGCCCGCCCAGCACTGGGTTGGGCCTTCAAAACCTCGTTACCACCCGGAGTGGAGGCCATTTCGTGGGGCGTTATCACCCGCCAGCCGCCGACAAAGTTTGATTATTTTGCAGGGGCTGTTTAGCTGGCTGGTAGAAGCAGGGTGGGTCAGCCATAATCCGTTTCGGTTGATGCGCGATAAATCTCGCCGCCTAAACAATCAGACACCTCGCATTGAGCGCTATCTGGAACGTGAGCTATGGGAGTGGTTTTGGTGCTGGCTTAATCAGCCAATGAGTGACGGGAAGGGAAGTCGTGCCGAGTATGAACAGGCCCGACGCCGGTTTATTTTCGGCTTTGCCTACTTATTGGCACCGCGTATTAGCGAAATGGCGGGCACCCGCATGGGTGATTTTTCCCAATCAGAAGGGCGCTGGTGGTGGTCCGTGGTGGGCAAAGGCAGCAAGCTTGCTCGCGTCCCAGTGCCTGATGATATGCAGGCATGTTTGACTGGTTGGCGACAAGCGCTTGGGCTTGATGGATTGCCCATGCAGTTTGACGAGACGCCTGCTATCCGAGCGCTGGATGGAAAGCGGGGTATTGGTGACAATCAGCTTTACCGGCTGATCCGTGAAACCTTTGCAGAAGCGGCCGACGTGCTTGAAGCTGAAGAGGGGGCGCCCGCCTATGTGGCTGCGCTGCGCAAGGCAACACCGCACTGGCTGCGACACACCTCGATCACCCACCAGGCTCAAGCGGGCATTAGCTTGCGTCACTTGGCAGAAAGCGCCCGCCATGCGCGGTTGGACACCACATCGCGCTACCTGCACACCGAAGATAATGAGTGGCACAGTGAACAGCAACGTCACCGGCTTACGCCATAAGGCACGTCAGGCTGAAAAGCTATCCACGCAAGCCACCTTGAACCCGTATAATGGTCTGACGCTTTTAAATCGAATATGAAAAGGAACGAGTATGAGCACTTCCGGCGCCGAGCAGGCCCAGCAAGAGCTAATCGAAGAGTTTGAAATGTTTGATAACTGGATGGACCGATATCAATACATTATCGATATGGGCAAGCAGCTTCCTGATTTTCCAGAGGCGTGCAAAACTGCGGAGTATAAAATTCAGGGCTGCCAATCCAATGTATGGATGCGCCATGAACAGCAGGGCGACACGCTGGTTTTTAGCGCTACCTCTGATGCGGCAATTGTTTCTGGGCTGATTGCAGTGCTGCTACGCATCTATAGCGAGCGCACAGCGGCTGAAATTCGCACTACCGAACCGCACTTTTTAGCGGATCTTGGGCTGGATAAACATCTTTCCCCCACGCGCAGCAATGGCCTCCACGCCATGCTTGAGCGTATTTACCAAGTGGCGCAGCAAGCCTAATGGCATTAACGTTGATGTTGATGACAGCATGAAGGAGAGGGCGGCGACTCGTCGTCCTCTTTACAAAGTTGCTCACTACGCCCACCGGGAACAGGGTCCATGCCACCAGAGTTGCCAGGATGGCATTTTAGGATTCGCTTGATAGCCATCCAGCCACCTTTGGCAGGGCCATGCACCTGAAGGGCTTCAATGGTGTAGGAGGAGCAACTTGGCCAAAATCGGCAGCGTGGCCCGAGCAGGGGGCTAATAAGGTATTGATAGGCACGCACCGTGCCAACCATTACTAAAACCGCCAGCTTGCGTAAAGCACGTAATATGTAATGCACCCAGCGCATGACTAACGGTTACCGTAAAGCTCATCCGGGTGAATAAGCGGTTCACTATTAATGGTGGCATCGGCGCTGGTTAGCGAAAGATAAAAGCAGCTTCGGCGACCGGTATGGCAAGCAGGACCTGCCTGGTCTACCTGTAGCAGCAATGTATCGCCATCACAATCCAGAGCCGCCGACTTAAGATGCTGCTGTTGTCCGGATGACTCGCCTTTACGCCAGAGCTTGTTGCGTGAACGCGAATAGTAGCAAACGCGATGCGTGCTCAGCGTTTCCTCTAGTGCTTCACGCGTCATCCAGGCCATCATTAACACTTCTTTGGTGTCATACTGTTGAGCGATAGCAGGCAATAAACCTTCCGCGTTAAATCTAACAGCATCCAATAACGTCGTGGTGGCGGGTAATGTATCTTGTGGCGTTGCCGCCTCAAGTGCCTTGAATAACGTATCAGCCGGTAGTTGATCAAAACGAGACATATCTATTATTCACTCTTGGCTCGACAGTTTTGACAAAGGCCTTGCAGCTCAATCGTCTGTCGTTCAACACTAAAGCCTTGCCGGCTGGCAAAGGCTGACAGCTGATCGCTAACTTCATCCAAATGCAATTCTTCGACGTAACCACATTGACGGCAAATCAGCAGTTGGAACCCATGAATATGTTCAGGACAGGCGCATGCCACATAGGCGTTTAGCGACTCGATACGATGCACCAATCCTTGGTCAATCAAGAATTCCAGCGCTCGATAAACCGTAGGAGGGCGGGCAGCCGCATGCTCGGTTGAAAGTTTATCCAACAGGTCATAGGCTTTTAAACCACCGCCATTGTGAGCAATCAATTCAAGCACGCGGCGTCGAATGGGGGTAAATCGAACGCCGCGGCTGTGACACTGTGATTCCGCTTGTTGAAGTAGCGTATTCGCTTCAGTCATTGGTGCACTCAGTAAACGTCATCAGCTTAGTCTACGCGCTTGCGATAGTTGTGTCAGGGCTTTCTGTTAGCTCACTCTTGCGAGCAAAGTGGTGCTGAGCAAACGCTACACGCTCGGCAACTGGCACCCCTTCTGGTTGACGCTCGATGAGATCAAGCCGGCGACGCAAACCCTCTCCGTTGGTCATTTGAATAGCAAGGCCCGGGCGTGCATTCAGCTCAAGCAGCATGGGCCCATGTTGCCTGTCCAACACCATATCGGTTCCCAAATAGCCTAATCCGGTCATTTCATAGCAACCCGCCGCCAGATTTAGCAGGGTGTCCCACTGGGGGACCGCCAGGCTTGCCAGGTCATGCCCGGTATCCGGGTGGTTGAAGCAAGGGCGGTCAAACTGCACGCCGCGAAGCGCTTCTCCGGTGGCAATATTCAATCCAACACCGACCGCTCCCTGGTGCAGGTTGGCTTTGCCATCGGAAGCCGCCGTTGATAAGCGCATCATCGCCATGACGGGGTAGCCCTTGAAAACGATGACCCGAATATCCGGCACACCTTCGTAGGTATATGCCATCAGGCTTTCTTCAAAATTAATCAGCGTTTCAATGACAGCTACATCCGGAGAGCCGCCCAGGGAGTAAAGCCCTGAAAGAATATTAGAGACATGACGCTCTACAGCCTCAAGCGTTAAATGCGCTCCGCTGGGTTTAACAAACTGATTATCAACTACCTTTTCGATAACCAGAATACCCTTGCCGCCACTGCCTTTGGCAGGTTTGATAACAAAACCATCATGACCTGTCAGCATATCGCCAATATGCTGAACGCCAAACTGCGTGGTTACCGTACCAATAAGCTCTGGTGTGGTAATGCCATACTCTTGCGCCAAAAGTTTAGTCTTGAGCTTGTCATCCACCAACGGGTAAAGGCGCCGTGAATTATACCGGCCAATATAGCGAATATTGCGCCGGTTCATGCCGATAATGCCTTTGTCGCGCAGGCGGCTAGGCCATGTCCAGTTGTTGAGCCAACTCATGACGGCTTCTCGTCATCAGTAATCGGCTTGAAGCGGCGTAACTCAAGCAAACGATAGCCGGTGTAGTTACCCAAAATCAGAATGAGCGCCATCAAAATCAGCTGAACACCCAGGAAGTTGAAGGTGATGTGACGCACCCAAGGGTTGTTCATGGCAAGGTATGCGAGCACGGCTGTCAACAAGCTGCCGCCCCCCTGAATAATGACCTGTTTTGGGCCTTCTTCTTCCCAGAGGATCGACATCCGCTCAATCGTCCAGGCCAGGATAATCATGGGGAAGAAGGTGACAGTGAGCCCCGCGCTTAGACCCATACGGTAAGCCAATACGGTAAAGATCGAGATAATCGCGATGACCGTTATGATGACCGCCGATACTCTCGCCACCAACAATAAGTTCAAATAAGACAGATAGTTACGAATAACCAAGCCAACAGCCACGATCAGCAGGAAGCCAATCAAACCCGTCAGCAGGGTGGTTTGTATAAAGGCGAGGGCGATCAGAACAGGCATAAAGGTGCCTGATGTTTTCACCCCGACCAATACACGCAAAAACACAACGACCAAAGCGCCAATGGGAATCAGCAGAATCGTTTGGAAAAGAGCTTGTTCTTCAAGTGGTAAGCTATGGATTGAGAAATTCAGCAGAGTATCATCAGAAAAGTGGTTGCGCACAGCAGCAGACGCTGGCTGATGGTGCGTTAGCATAGAGAAGCTAACCCGCGAGTTTGTACCGCCTTGAACTTCAAGCACCGCCCGACCACTTGTTTCCCAGAGCAGCAGGTTCTCGGGCTGGCCTTCCTCGCCCGTTGCGGGGTCGAATATATTCCAGCTTTCTGCAGGCTCATCAAATACCTGAATCCAACTGCTTAATAGTTGACGCCGGCGCCCATCTTCCAGTAGTAGTCCGCTGACTTCTCGTGCTTGTACACCCGCTTGATTTAGCAAGCGCACGATGAGAGCTGACGGCGTTTCCTGGGTAAGCAGTAAGCGGGCATTTTCGCCCTGACGCTCGCCATTTACATCAAGAATTAGCTCACGCGCAAAGGTCGCATTATTTGCACTTCTGGCCCACGCTCTATCAATTAGCTGGGTAGCTGCTGAATCATAAGGACTTTCCCAGGGCGTGCTCGACACCAGCCCTGGCGGTGCTTGTACCGGCGGGCGGGAACCAGGTGATACCAGCATTTGCACCGAATAATAGAGCTGCTGGCTGCCAGCAGCATTCCGAATGGTCCATTCGGCTTGGCGCCCGAAATCATCCGTCTGGTAGGCTAAACCATAGCCAGAAGAAGCGGTATTTTCGGTCAGTACACGAAAGCCTGCCTGCTGGGTGGGCAGCGCTAAGTCCACTTTTACGGGGCCATTCTGGGCATTGAAATTGATAACGGCCTCAATTTCCCATACCTGACGCTGCTCGCCTGGTACCCAAGGAATTTCAAAATGAAGATGTCTATGCACACTGGTGGCAATACCTGCCACAAGAAGTAGACCTACAATGATATAAAACGGAAGGCGTGACATTAAAATTCCTTTCAGCGAAAAGCGGCAGGGGAGCTTTTACTCTTCGATATCGTCTTGGTCGACCGCTTCATCTTCAGCGGCTTGTTCAGCAGGGTCACCGCCGGGGAATTCTGGACGCTCATGTAAGTAGGTTTGCGCCACATCAACAATAGCAATATCCATTAAGAAACGGCGGCCTAGCAATACGGGAAAATCGAGGTGGGTACGATCATTCAGCGTAAATTCGACGTTTTCACGAATAGGACCGAGCGTCATTAATAGAGAGACAACGGGGCGAGACTCTTCACCAGACGCTTGAACAATGCGTACACGCCGTTGAACAGGTGCCTCGATCCACTCGTTACGCAATGACTCCACGACACTATCATCCTCAGTCAGTGCCAGCTTGAAGCGCACCCAATCTTCGCCATCGCGCTCAAAGCGCGTAATGTCGGAGGCCGATAATGATGACGTCTCTGCACCGGAGTCCACGCGTGCTTTTAAATAGGTACCTACACTCGGCAGGCCAACCCATTCGCTACGTCCCAGCATGGTTTTCATATCTAGCGTGGTGTCCACTTCACACTCTTCGCGGATAATGATGGGCTCGTCACCCCGAGCTTCAAGCTCCTTTATATCACCGCGTAAAAGGCGTAGCAGGCTACCCACTTCACGAACATCAGCGGTAAGCACCTGCTGCTGGCTGAGTTGTTGCGCCTGATGCTGAGCATTGGCACTGCATTGTTGCCCTAATGCATCCTGTAGCTCGAGCATTCGAGTATTGAATGATACCTCGTTCAATAACGGTGGCTCATTAGAATCTGGTTGCTGAAGGGCGCAGCCAGAAAATAGAAGTGATAAACCAGCCATCAGCCACAAAACACCTGGGCGCATAACGAGAGACATCCTTGAAAATTAAAAAGGAATAATAAGGAGAAGCTAGACCGGTTGTCCAACGCCGTATTAACTTTTTAGAAGCTACCTAATCTACCATTTAACATAATATATGTTATGCGAACATCTAAATTGTTAATTTCCACATAAAACACTTAAGGTGGCATATATCCGTCTAACATTTTGATTTTTGGACCCCAATGGCTTTAACGTGCACATTCTTACATAACCAGATGCCGATTGCTTCCTCCTGGACCGGTTCCGACCGCGAAGATGACATTTATGCTGCTGACAAGCCCAGATTATCGTTTCAGCTTTTTAACGTGGTCCCCCCCCGATAATGCCGAGCGTTAATGTCGGTTTCATCTGTCATCTCCTGTTGAGCCGCCATCTCTTCGGGCGTAAACCGCGCTCTATGCCGCGCAGCAAACCGCTCAAGATCAGCATGGGTGCACATCTGCCCAGTAAAAATATTGATGTACTGAGCCACTCGGGCGATCCGCGTATCTTGGGTCTCCTGGGTATGCATCGAGATATAGCCGATCTGAATCAAATACACCGTGCGTGCACGGGTATCAGCTTCCAGTACGTCATAGCCATAGCGAATAAACATGTCTTGCAGCGCTTGTAGCCGCACGCTATCGGCTTGGCTAACGCGCTCAGCAACCGCTTGATCTTGCAGGCTCCAGCTTCTAACGGCGTACTCAAATTCAGAATCAAATACCGCTGGGTCAAACCAACAGTCAAAGATATTGAGCGTGGCTTCCACGATGGAAGACGCATATTTCTCCGATTGCTCAATTAAGGCCTGGGTATTTTGTCGCTCCCACCGCTCCAGTAGTGCAGCAAGCACTTCTTCACGGTCTTTAAATAGCCAGTAAAAACTGGTGCGTGATGTTTTTAACTTCTTTGCTAACGGTACGATTTTGACGGCACTGACTCCCGAGGCTGTCAGTAGCTCGTAAGCAGCATCAATCCAAGCAGTTTGGTTAATCGTGGCGCGTCCGTTTTTCACGTATTGCTCTCTTTGCCATGGCGATGTAATCGATCATACAGCAAGCTTGTTACCCTTATGTACACCAATGTCATATATATTGACAACTATGAACAGAGAAGACTAGCTTGTGATAATCATCAAAACAACAAGAGAAGACGACCGTGAAAAATGACCCTTTGCTACAGCCGCTACAACTAAAACATTTAACGCTGAAAAATCGGGTAATGCTGACTTCTCACGAACCCGCCTACCCCGAAGATGGCATGCCTAAAGAGCTATACCGGGCCTATCATGTTGAACGTGCCAAGGCAGGTATTGCCCTGACCATGACTGCTGGGTCAGCAGCGGTTTCCCGAGACAGCCCGCCGGTGTTTAACAATATTTTGGCTTATAAAGATGAGGTGGTGCCGTGGATGCGTGACCTCACCGAGGCGTGCCACGAACACGGTACGGCGGTAATGATTCAGCTAACACACTTGGGTCGCCGCACCCGGTGGGACAAAGGGGATTGGCTACCGGCGGTATCAGCCTCCAATCATCGAGAAGCATCTCACCGTGCTTATCCAAAAAAAGCCGAGCTTTGGGATATTGAGCGATTAGTCAAGGATTACACCGACGCCGCCGAACGCATGTACGCAGCAGGCCTGGACGGCATGGAGATTCAGGCGTACGGCCACCTGATGGATCAGTTCTGGTCGCCGTTAACCAACGAGCTTGATGCGCCTTATGGCGGCAGCCTGGATAACCGGCTACGGTTTACCTTTGAAGTGCTCCAAAGCATCCGTGAGCGTGTTGGTGAGAGGTTCTTACTTGGTGTGCGTTATACCGGTGACGAGTGCTTACCCGGGGGCTTCGATGCCCGTGATGGCATGACCATTTCGCACCGTTTGAAAGACAGCGGCTTGGTAGATTTTCTTAATGTCGTTAAAGGGCATATTGATACCGATCCGGGTCTGACGGACGTGATTCCTATCCAAGGCATGCCCAGCGCGCCACATCTGGATTTTGCGGGCGATATTAGGCGTGAAGTCGACTTCCCCACTTTCCATGGGGCTAAAATTCAGGATGTTGCGACGGCTCGTCATGCGATTGCCACCGGCAAGGTCGATATGATCGGCATGACTCGTGCTCATATGGCCGACCCACACCTAATGAAAAAAGTCATCGAAGGCCGTGAAGAAGAGATCCGTCCCTGCGTGGGCGCTAATTACTGTCTGGACCGCATTTACCAGGGCGGCGCGGCATACTGTATTCACAATGCCGCGACTGGACGTGAAACCACCATGCCCCATACCATCCCTCCCGCCGATACCAAACGTAAGGTGGTGGTCGTTGGCACAGGCCCCGGCGGGCTGGAAGCCGCCCGTGTGGCTGCCGAACGCGGTCACGAAGTCGTCGTATTTGAAGCAGCAGATACCCCCGGCGGGCAAATTCGTTTAACGGCACAGAGCGAGCGTCGTCGAGAAATGATGGGCATCATCGATTGGCGCTTTGAGCGCTGTCAGGCCATGGGTGTCACGTTTCACTTCAATGTCTTTGCCGAACAGGATGAAGTACTCGCCGAATCGCCGGATGTGGTCATTGTGGCAACGGGCGGGCAGCCTAACGAGGAGGCGCTTCAAGAGGGCAACGAGCTGGCCGTCACCGGTTGGGGTTTACTCTCAGGCCATGTGGCGCCAGGCAGCAACGTGCTGGTGTATGATGATGCAGGCGACCATACCGCCTTGCAAGCGGCTGAGATTATTGCCAAAGCAGGCGGTAAGGTCGAATACATGACAGCCGACCGTGCCTTGGCGCCGGAGGTCATGGCCATGAACCTGGTGCCTTACATGCGTACGTTACAAATGCTGGATACCACGTTCACCCCCACCTTCCGCCTGACTGGTATTAAGCGCGATGGCAGTGAACTCGTTGCCTTGGTCAGCAGCGATTACACAAACGTTGCTAAAGAGCGGCGCGTAGACCAAGTCGTCATCAATTTCGGCACCTTGCCTATGGCCGATCTATATGAAGAGCTGAAGCCGCTGTCGAGCAACCAAGGGGCCGTCAACTATGACAACCTCATTGTAGGCACACCGCAGCCTATCGCTACCGAAGGCAAGTTCCAGCTGTTCAGGATTGGGGATGCCATTTCGCACCGCAATACCCATGCCGCGATTTATGATGCCCTGCGCATCGTTAAAGACTTATAAGCTCCTGGCGCTTAAGTGAGCCGGTTTTCGACCCGGCTCACTATTTTTAGTTTAGTGCTTTTCTTGGTCGTCTAATCTCGCAGGCACTAAAAAGCAGCCTGCGTTAGCAAGGCTGCTTTAAAAGCGGTAAATAACTAAGGTTTACTCATCGGCCGGCGCATAGGATCCATCTTCGCGGTGCACCTCATTGCCACTCAGTGCCGGTGTAAAGACACAGGCCACGGTCATGCCTTTTTCTTTGCCGCGCAGGAGGTGCTCGTCATGCTTATCCAGTAGATAAATATCGCCCGCTTTGATTGGCCAGATTTTGCCATCCGCCAGGGTTTCGACTTCACCTTCGCCTTCATAGCAAAAAACGGCTTCGTAATGATGCTTATACTGAATGTGAGTCTCTGTGCCCGGGAAGATGCGTGTGATGTGGAAAGAGAAACCCGCATTATCCTCGGCAAGCACCAAACGGGTACTGTCCCAGTTACCATTTTCAGCAGTTACCAGTCGGCTTGTTTTACGCGCTTCTTCAAGACTACGGACGATCATAATATGCTCCATGCCTGAACGGCTGGCGATACCAGCCGTTGAGTTTATCGTTAAGGTTCGTTAACTACCCAAAGTAACGTCAGGTTATTCGTTGATAACTGTGTTGACAGCCGCTTCCAGAATATCCAGCGCTTCAAGCAGGTCTTCGTCGCTAATCGTTAATGGGCAGAGGCATTTAACGACTTCGCCGCCTTGGCCGCTTGTCTCAATAATCAAGCCGTTTGCAAACGCTTCGCTGGTAATCTTGTCGGCGATGTCACCCGAAACAACGTCGATACCACGCATCAGGCCGCGGCCGCGCTCGGTAGCCGGCATACCATTTTCAGTCAACAGCGCCGCTAGCTTCTGGAAACGCTCTTCAACAATACGGGCTTTGCTTTGTACGTCGCGCTCAAACGTATCGTTTGCCCAGTATTTTTTAAGCGCGGCAGTCGCCGTTACCATGGCTAGGTTAAAGCCACGGAAGGTGCCGTTATATTGGCCAGGTTTCCACACGTCCAGCTCTGGACGAATCAATACATGAGCAAAGGGCAAGCCAAAGCCAGACAGTGACTTCGAGTTAGTGACGATATCCGGCTTGATGCCGGCATGCTCAAAACTGAAAAACTTGCCGGTACGGCCACAGCCTGCCTGGATATCGTCCACGATGAGTAAAATATCGTGTTCACGGCAAATACTTTCAAGCCGTTTTAACCAGTCCAAGCCTGCTACGTTGATACCGCCCTCGCCTTGCACGGTTTCAACAATAACCCCTGCGGGAATATCCAAGCCGCCTGACTGGTCGCCCAGTAATTTTTCAAAGTAATCAAGCGTATCGGCATGCTCTCCCATATAGCCATCATAGGGTAAAAAGCTTGCCCCTTGCGTCGGAATGCCGCCGGTTGCTTCGCGGAATTTACGGTTGCCGGTGGTGGCCAACGCCCCCATAGTCACACCGTGGAAACCGTTAGTGAACGTCACAATATTGTGGCGACCTTTGGCTACGCGCGCCAAACGAATAGCCGCTTCAACTGCATTCGTCCCGGTCGGGCCAGGTAGATGAACTTTATAATCCAGCCCACGCGGTTTAAAGATGAGTTCTTCGAGTGTTTCGAGATATTCCCGTTTAGCTGCCGTCCACATATCCAGACCGTGGACAATACCGTCGCTAGACAGGTAGTCAATCATGGCTTGCTTGAGATGCGGGTTGTTATGACCGTAGTTAAGCGTTCCGGCACCCGCCAAAAAGTCGATATATTCGCGACCGTTTTCGTCGGTTAAACGAGCATTTTGCGCTTTGGTAAACACAACGGGAAATGAACGTGAATAGGTACGAACATTAGATTCCATACGTTCAAGCGATTGGGTCTTCATTGGCGACCTCCTTGTGTCATCGTTAAGCCGAGAGATGTCGAGAACATCGTGGCAATACGGATAGAAAAAGAAAAATCAGATGTGATCAGTTTGGAATGGGCCGATGCGAACCAGGTTCTCTGGGTCATGCTCCCCACCAAGCTGTTCGGTAGAGAAATATTCACGGCTATTTAACGGCGCATGCCAGCGAGTGGCTAAACGTCGAAACAGTCCCCAGGAAGCCAGGTTGTCAGGTGTAATAGTGGTTTCCAGGTGGTGAACATCGGCGAGTTCAGGGCGAGAAAGGATGGCTTCAACAAGGCGGCGGGCAAGCCCTGTACCGCGTGCTTTTTCACCTACGGCTACTTGCCATAAGAAATAGGTATCGGGGGCGTTGTCTTTTACATAGCCAGACACAAATCCGACTATTTCGCCCTCTTCGTTGGTGGCAACAGCGCAGGTATCACGAAATTGGGTGGCTAACAGCAAGTAAGCGTAAGCAGAGTTAACGTCCAGTGGAGGACACGCTTTTACCAGCTCGTATATTCCCCAACCGTCCTCTGCATTTGGCTTTCGGATATAGAGAGGCGCTTCTGAAAACCCAACGACCGCGTCGGCAACGGTGGGTCGTGCGAGCTCAGATGAAGGGGTAAAAGGTTGCATTGGCGTATTCATGGTTATGCTTCGCTGTAGCGAATTTGAGCATCATTATAACAGCTGATTATTAGCAATTCAAAAGCCATATTATCCACCACCCTGTTTTCCATAATTTACGGTTATATTAGGCTTGGTATTTTTAATACTGACATCGCCACTGGCGAAATGAAAATATGAGTTTAGTCCAACTTTTAAAAAACGGTGATATTAAAAAAGCGAGCCACTGGCTCGCTTGATGTACTGCACATTAGGAAGCTGCTGGCAGTTTATTGCCGAGTAACAGTCCGCATGGTGACAAACTCTTCAGCACCGGTTGGATGAATACCAACGGTGAGATCAAAATCCTGTTTGGTAAGACCAGCTCTAACGGCGATGGCAATGCCTTGAATAATTTCTCCGGCCTCTTCGCCTACCATGTGCGCTCCGACTACAATATCCGTTGCGTCATCAACAATAAGCTTCATCAACGTGCGCTCCTGGCTTCCCGACAAGGTGTGCTTCATCGCCCGGAACTCCGTGGAGTAAACCCGAATGTTGGTAAACTTTTGGCGGGCGCCCTCCTCGCTTAAGCCAACCGTGCCAATATTGGGCTGACAAAAAACGGCGGTAGGCACCGTGGTGTAATCAAGCCGTGTCGGCGTGGTGTCTTTGAAATGATAATCCACCAACTGCATGGCTTCAGCCAGCGCCACTGGGGTGAGCTCTGGACCAACCGTTAGATCTCCAAGCGCTAACACAGACGGGACCAGCGTTTCATAATGTGCGTCAACCGGAATTTTGCCGTTGCCATCCAACTGAATACCCAGCTCTTCAAGGCCCAGGCCCTGAATATTGGCTTTACGCCCTGTTGCTGCCAGTACAACGTCTACCTCTAACGTCTCGCCGGTCGTTAGATGAACGTTGTAACCGGATTCAATGGCTTCAATACGCTCTATATTGGCGTTGAAATGCAGATTGACACCTTTTTTATCCATTTCCTTACGAGTGAATTCACGCACTTCATGATCAAAGGGTTTCAAAAATAGATCGCCACGATAAATCAAATGCGTTTCGCTGCCCAGGCCATTAAAAATACTCGCAAACTCAACGGCGATGTACCCGCCGCCCAGGACCATAAAACGCTTGGGAAATTCGTCCAGGTCAAACACCTGGTTAGAGTCCAGCGCATGCTCATTACCCGGGAAATCAGGCACCCATGGCCAGCCACCTGTGGCCAATAGTATTTTTTTTGCGCTCACGTGAGTAACGCCGTTTTCATCTTCTAACGCCACCGTATGCGCATCGACCAGTCGACCGCGAGCGCTAAGCAGGGTGACGTCAGCCCCCTCCAGCATGCGTTGGTAAATATTGTTTAAACGCTTAATTTCACTTGTTTTATTGTCTCGCAATGTGGCCCAGTCAAAGGTGGCCGGCTCGGATAGCTGCCAGCCAAAACCTGCAGCGTCATCAAAACTGTCATGAAAATGTGCGGCATAGGCATAAAGTTTCTTGGGTACGCAGCCTACGTTGACACAAGTCCCCCCGAGATAGCGGTCTTCCACAATAGCGACGTTGGCACCCGTTGCTGCAGCCATGCGTGCAGCGCGAACGCCCCCTGAACCTGCGCCAATCACTAATAAGTCATATTGATACTCAGAATCGGCTACCATTATTTGCTCCTAAAAATTGGCATGCGCGTTAAGAAACCGACGGCACATGCTTATTGACCTTAGTCGCGATGAAGGTTAAAACCTTCATCGCTTGCTTGATTTCGCCTTAACCTGACGATGTAACGATACGGAGACTCAATGTCTGACCCTATTGCGACGCTCCTCGAAAATAATCGTGCCTGGGCTGAACGCATGTGCGAAGAGGATCCCGAGTATTTTAAGCGCCTGTCTAATCAGCAAAATCCTGATTATTTATGGATAGGCTGTTCTGATAGCCGGGTTCCCGCTAATCAGATTATTTCATTGCCACCAGGCGAAGTGTTTGTTCACCGCAATGTCGCCAACCTTTTACATCACACCGACATGAATGCGCTCTCTGTTGTGCAGTATGCGGTCGATGTCCTTAACGTGAGCCACATCATGATTGTGGGGCACTACGGCTGTGGCGGTATTAGAGCGGCAGTGACGGGGGGTGAGTGCGGTGTCGTTGATTACTGGCTGCACTCCGTCCGTGAGCAATATAACCACCACCGCCACTCGCTTGATCACCTTCCGTTGGATGAGCAAATTGACCGTATGTGTGAGCTTAATGTTAAAGCACAGGTTAAAAGCTTATGTCGCACTAAAATTTTGCAGCGCGCCTGGCAAAGCGGCCAGAATATTTCAGTACATGGCTGGGTCTACGGCTTAAGCGATGGTCGTGTTAAAGACCTTAAATGCACCGTCACTGGGCTGGATCAGGTAGAAACGCTTTACCGCATTGATCGAGTGCAGCCAACCGATTAAGCCCCAGGCGACGATTGCCCGAAGCAATAGTCGCCTTTGCCTGCTAATACCGCGTTACCTACCCGCCAATGGGGCATGTTACCCCTGTCCCTTTTAAGCCACAGTATCCGTTAGGGTTTTTGTCCAGATATTGCTGATGGTACGCTTCTGCAAAATAGAAAGTATCCAGCGGCTTTATCTCGGTGGTAACAGTACCTTTATCTGCCGCCTCTAACGCCTTTTGGTACGCTTTGGCACTCTGCTCAGCCGCCTGCTGCTGTTCATCGGTGGTTGTATAGATAACAGAACGATACTGCGAGCCTATGTCATTTCCCTGCCGATTGCCTTGGGTCGGGTCGTGTTGCTCCCAAAATATCTGGAGCAAGGCGTCAATATCGGTTTTGTTGGGGTCATACACCACGCGAACCACTTCAGCGTGCCCGGTCCGCCCCGAGCAGACTGCATCATAATCGGGATCAGGCGTTTGGCCACCCGCATAGCCTGCGGCAGTCACGTATACGCCTGGTTGCTGCCAAAAGAGCCGCTCGACACCCCAAAAGCACCCCATTCCCAGAACGATTTCCTGATAACCCTCAGGATACTGCGCTTGCAGGGAGTGTCCGCTAATAGTATGAACATAGTTCTCGGTTAATCGTGTCATATCACTCTCTATTCGTTTCGTGCTGAATCACCGGGTTGCCTCGGCGAGTAAAAGTATAAATCAAATCAATCGCCTGATTAGTACCCGATACAGCTTGCACGTATAAGTTACGCCATAGCGTATAGCGAACGGTTAGCTCTGCAATGGGCGAGAAAATTCCCACACCATAGCTAATTCTAATATCTTCGGTCAGCTGACCGCTAAGGGCAACCTGACTTTCATCCCCGGCGCCGGTTGTATCCAGCGCCAGGTCATCAATGCCAAATGATTGCCCAATAGAGCCGACAGCACCACCTACACGGCCTAGCGACATTCCGATCAACGCGGTTGTCAGTGCGCTGTCCATCCCACCACTTGAATCCTGGCTACGCCCGCGCAGTAAGTAGGAAAGCGCTTGCGTTTCCCCCATGGAAGGCTCAGAGAAAATCCTGACGTTAGGCTCTGCGGCACTTCCGGTAACGCGGACCCCAGCAATAACGTTATCTTCTGTTCTATCAGGATTACGTATTGCTTCAAAGTCCAGTGAGGGAAGCGATGGTGGACCACTAAACAGGAGTTGGCCACGGCGAATCAGCAAGTCCTGCCCAAAGGCCTGGAAACGCCCGTCAACCAAGTTTACATCCCCAAAAAGCTGAAGTCCACCGCTATCCTGGCGAACTTGAAGTGTCCCGCCCAAATCGGATTCCAGACCATAAGCGGAAATATGCATATCGCGACCTAGCGTCAGGTCAATCAATACATCAAGCATCATGCCCGTTTGGCCTAGCTCCTCCGAATTGCTAATCCCCCCATTTGCCGCGGCCCTGAGCGCGGCCTCTTCTGCCATGCGGTCGTCACGCTCAGTAATGATGACCTCATCAGGGCTTGGCTCAATAGCGGACGAGGATCTGGCACCAATAACAAGCCGGGACCACGGTAAATCAACATTACCGCGCACCTGTAAATGCTCGGGTGTAACACGTACCCGAATATCCGGGGCGACTTCTATACGACCAAATTGGGGCAGCACCAGAAGGACGGGCTCCTGAACTGCTTCAAGATCGACACCGATACGCCAATCATCTAGCGCTGGCCAATAGCTGTCGCCGGTAATGTTAAGCCGACCTTTTTCGGCTTCCACAAACCCATTGATATTCCCCTGCTCTCCATCAAATAAAAGCGTAAGTTCGCCATCACGGACGTCAACAGGGATACCTGGCCCATGAACATGCAGGTTGCGCAACGCTAACGCACCCTGTAAATCTGGCTGGCTTGTGGTTCCGCCAATGAGCACCCGCCCATCAAACTCGCCTTCAAGACGGTCTAAGCCGATGGCCATGGGTAGATAAGGTTCAAGCAACAGTTTATTCGCGCGTAGATCGCCATCTAGCGTGCCCCGCCCCATCGGATCATCGAGGGTAAGATCCAGGGTTAGCTCTCCCGCCTCAGAAAACGAGAGTACGATGTTGGCGTCCGCTTGTGCTTGATTCGCTTGCACCTGAACATTGAGGTCAATAGCAGGAAGCTGAACCGGCTGTCCATAATCGTTAACAGCGGTAATGGCGAGATTGCTTAGTAGCTCTACATCAGCCTGCCAGCGCGCTCCGCCTTGACGCCAGTCAACAACCATATCGGCCGTTGTATCACCCTCAAACGTCCACTCTTCGGGCAGGAAAGGCTCGAGCATTTCCATAGGTACTTCGCGTACGCTTACCACCGCACGGCCCTGGTTAGCCGAGGCGTTAATTGGCTCTTCAGAGCACACCAGCCCGCCTTCCTCACGGCGCAAACAAAACGCGGAGAGACGCGCTTGACCATTGGCGAGGTTGTAGCTTAGGTCCAAGGGTTCCTCCAGGCGAATAGTGCCCGCCTCGGAATCAATTTCCAGGGGTGTCAAACGGCCCTGGTAGACGTGGCGCTGTTGATCAAAGCGGCCATTCAACGCCACTACCGCACGGCTTAATGGACTCTCTGGTTGACCTTGCACAGTCGCTTCAAGCTGGTGCTGAGAAAGTCGACCGGTTAGGTTCAGGTCAACGGCCTCAAGATCCTGCCCGCCTGCAAAAATTTCTTTCAAGCCTAGCTGAACATCAAGTCTTGGATCCTCAAGCCCCCGCACATTAGCGTTAAGTGAGAGTTGCTGCACAAGGCTGTCGGTGAAGCGCAGATCACTGCCTGACAAGTCGGCAACAAGAGTAGGTTGCTCAAAACTACCTCCGGCCTGCAGGTTACCCGTCAATGTACCGCCCAACTCAGGCGAGAGCGTATTGAGTTCACGCAGGTCAATATCAGCCTTCAAGGACATTGCCCGCTCGCTTAGCTGGCCTGACGCATGAAGCCGGTTGTTGCCCTGAGCGAACTGAAGTTGATGAATATCGATTTCCAGATGGCTGTTAGCATCCAGCGCCGCCTGCAAGGTCAAGGGATAATCGCGAAGCTTGCCTTCAATATCGATGTTTGCCACGTTAACCGACCATACATCGTCTAGCTGGCGCACGTTGAGATCAATATCGCCGGTTAAGCTACCTTCCATTTGGTCAACAAAATTGCCGGGATTAAATTGATCCAACCAGACCTGTGCATCGACCGTTAGCGGCGCTAACCAGTGGATATGCCCTTCGCTGCGCAGCCTGCTTTCTTCTACCTGAAGAACCAGCGGCTCCCAACGGAAATGATTAGCATCGCCATCGCCTGTCAGTGTAACGCTGGCGCGAGGCAACTCAGGGCCATGCGCCTCAAGACTAACCTCCGCATGGTAAGCCTCCATGCTGCCTTCCACCGTCAGGTCGACCGCCTCAGCCACATACGGTTGAGTAGCGTGCACGCCGTCGGCCGCAGGTTCGTCTACCAAGGGCCATTGCAGTCGTTCACTTTGCACACGCGCCTGGAAGGATAAATCGGGTGTTGACCAATCGACATGCCCCTCGCTGCGCAGCGTGTTTTCCCCCAGTTGCAGAACTAAAGGCTGCCACTGGTAATGGCCAACGTCTCCATCACCAGTAAGCGTTACCTGAGTCGGTGGTAACTGAGGGCCCTGTGCGCGTAGGCTAACCTCGGTGCGGTAAGCCTCAAGACTGCCCTCTACCGTAAGGTCAACGGCTTCAATCACATAAGGCTCAAGAGCACTCTCGCCCTCTGGCGGCGTTTCCTCTACCAAAGGCCATTGCAACCGGTCGCTTTGTAGCCGCGCATGGAAAGGTACGTCGGGTGCTAATGCATCTACGCTTACTGCAAGGGATGCGGTTACCACCTCTGAGGCACTAAGCTCAGCCTGTAGATTGTTTAGCGGACCGGACAGCGTAAGAGCCAGTTTTTCCCCCCTTAATTCTGGATAAAGTTCGGGTAAAAACAGCTCGGCATTTAACTGCGCTTCCAGCGGATAACTACCGGTTAAGCCCACATTGCCTACAAGAGTGGCTTCAACATCCTTGGTCACCACATCAAAAGATGTGATATCTACCTTACTTTCCTTCGTGCTACCCGCTAACTGTAAGCGCTCGACAGTGTATTCAAAGGCACCTGTCAGTTGAACATCGGTTACTGTCAGGTCGCTTACGCTTATATCGACAGGTAAAGCGATCTCGGGCAGCTCAATACGCTCTCCGTCAGCCAAGCGTTGCTCGAGCGACGGGGCAGGTAAGGCATCCTCTTGAGGCTGAGGCGTGGCCACGGCAATGGCGCCGTCAATGCCCTCAGCCGCTAGCGAGGTTTGAGCACCCTGCGTAAGCTGAACACCCGCTGAGGGCGGTAAATAAATGGTCAACTGATCAAGATGTGTTGGCGCTAAATCAACGTTGCTCCACGCGGCACTAGCAGATGATTCAAATGATGCCCATTGGATACGCGTACCATCCGCAAGCTGCACATTGCTATTATTGACAACCACCGAGCGCAGCTCGATAGGAAATGGCAGATGTAGCCGGAAAGGCTCGCCCGACGCTTGTGTCTCTTCAGGCGTGTCATCTGCACTCAAGCGCACATTTAATCCATCAGCGTGCAATGTATCCAGGCAGAGTCGTCCAGAGAGGAGGCAACCATCGGCCCAGGCAATCTCAAGGTCAGCAATGCCGATCGTTAGGTTGCCTAGATCAAGATGAAAGCCTTTTAACGTAAATTGTTCCAGTAATGCGCCGTCTTGTTGCTCGTAAGAAAAGTATCCTCGCTTCTCCCCTTGTGAGAATAAAAAATCCGTCCCCCAAGGCGATAATGCCGTACCCAGTAGCAGTGCGACTAACCCAAATAACCAAAGTGGCAGAACAATAGCCAGCCGTATAAGGCTCCAGATCAATAACCACGCCCGGTGTCGGGATGAGTATGGTTGGCGCGTCGTAGAAGTAGAAGATTCAACCTGGGACAAAGCGTACTCCTAGAATTCCGGGCCGATGGAGAAATGCACACGATATGCATCGTCGTTATCGAAGGGGTGCGCTACATCAAAGCGAATTGGCCCTACCGGCGATACCCAGCGGACACCCACCCCGGCGCCGGTTTTTAAATCGTGTGGACCCCAGTTATCGAACGCATCACCGGTATCCACGAACGTCGCCGCCCACCAGTCGCCCCTAACACGACGCTGATATTCAAGCGTCGAGGTAATCATTTGACGCCCGCCCTGCAAGCGTCCCTCGTCGTTTCGTGGCGACAGGCTCTCATAGGAGTATCCGCGCACGCTGCGATCGCCCCCTGCGAAAAAACGCAGCGAGGGTGGAATTTTGGAAAAATCATCTGTTTCGATAGCGCCAATGCTTAGCCGTGCTAAAAAGCGATTATCGTTGTTAATAGTGCGGATAAATTCGGTATCACCGGTTAAACGCAAAAACTGGGCGTCTGATCCCCACACTGTGTCGGAATACTCAATCGAGAGCTGCTGACGGTCGCCCCAAAGAGGGAACCGCTGTGGCCGTGTCCGCGTTCGGGACCACTGGATGCCTGGATAAAAGAGCCAGACTTTGTCTGCCTCTCCCCCTTGAGTAAAGTCTTCATACGTTGTTCGAAAATACACCGACTGGATCCAGTCGTTGTCAAATTGCCAACGACGAGCCAGCTCAACAGAGCCTTGCATCGACCGGGTATCGCTATTATCAATATTGCGAACCCCGTACTGCAATCGATAGCTATCGCGGAGCGGGTCTTCAAGGGGAACGTTGTACACACCGGTAAAACGCTGTTCCGGCGCAGAAAGATAAAGGTCATGATTCAGGCTGTGACCTAAACTATTAATCCATGGCTGGTGCCAGCTAAAGCGTAAACGGGGGCCTACATCTGTCGCATAACCGATACCCACCTCAAACTGGTGACGGTTCGCAGGATCAACGTTCACATCAATGGGCAAACGAATATCGTCATTTTTATTGATAGTCAGTACGCTCGCCAGTGCCGCACTGCTAATCCGCGGGCGCTTCGGCTGGGAAGCTGTGGCTGACTCCCACCAAGGCGAGGCACCGCCCTCAGGAGGCGCAATCACCAGCTCTTGGGCCGTTGTCAAACGAGGGCGAATCGAAACGGATCGAAACCAACCGGTTTCAACCAAGCGCTGCGTATAAGTAGCAAGCGACTCCGCGAGATAGGGATCGTTATTCTCATACGTCTGCATATTATGCAGGCGATCAAGAACAATGTGGCTCCCTGTGATATTGGTTTCACCAAACCGAAAGCGTGGGCCGCTATCAAAATCCATATAGAGGCGCGCACTTCGTAAATAAGGGCGCACTTCCATACGCCGTTTGGTAAAAGCCCAATCAAAGTAGCCACGTTCGATAGCTAACCCCGAAAACTGCGAACGCAATTGATCCCAGGGCGGCTGAACTAACGGGTCGCCTACTTTTAAGGGAAAGCTATCCAGGGCGTCTTTAAACGTAGGATCATCTTTGGCATCGCCATCAACATTAATCGCAAGCTCCTGAATTTCGACTCGAGGACCAGAATCAATATTGAGTACAACGGCAGGGTCAATTTGAATCTCAACGGTGGGCTCATAATAACCATAGACACGCATTGCCACTTTTGTACGGCTACGTATCTCACCCTCTAAACGAGTTTGGGTATATTGTTTTTTATCAATGCCCTCTAAATAGGCGCTGATATTATCTTCAACGTCGCCGTCAACCCCGTTAATAGTAGCCGTTAACGCCAAAACTGATGGAACATAGGCAAAACTCAGAGGGAGCGCAATCAAACAAGCCATCCGAGTAGCTGAAAGCCAACGCCACTGTCTTCCCATACAATAAACTCCCTAACAAACTCTTTTGTTGGCGGTTATAGCCTGTTCCACTACTATCTAAGCATTTCTATTTGGGCGCTAAAAGCGAGTTGGGCCTGGCGAATTTGCCGTATATCACTTTCAAGGGTAGATAAACGCTGAGTCCACTGCTCTTCAAATGCCGCAATTTCATCACTTGGAGAGGATGAGTCTAACTGTAGCGTATTTAGCTGAGTGTCCAATTGATTAAAGCGCTCGCTCAAAGCAGCGATTTGCTCTTCCAACTGCCCTGTTACTGTTTGGTTTAACTGATTGACCTGCTCTTCCAGTGACGTGAGCTGCTGAGTGGTGGTTTGCTCCACATGATTAACCTCTTCAACAAGGTTTTGCCGACCGGATATGCCCGCCTGTTCCAGTGCATCCAGGGAGGTGCTAAACGCTGCCAAGCGGCGATCACGTAAGGCAGCCTGCTCTTGGTACTGGGAAAGGCGCTGATTAAACGACGTTATCATCTCATTGGATGGGCGCTCTTCGTCATCTGTCAGCGCACCATAAAGCTCTTCACGCGTATTGATTAAAGCAACAGACAGCTGCTCCTGCTCTTGGAACAGCGTTGTCATCTGAGCCTGCACAAGCGCAATTGTATCCTGCACATCAGTATCACCTGAGTCCAACCGAGCATGAACGTTAGAGACCTCGCCACTGACACGGTGGAGTTCGGTTAATAAACGCTCGCGCTCAAACCACAGCACGACAGCGGCGCCTGCGAGTAGCACACAGAACAAGAGCATTCCAAGCCATAAGGGCCATACGAGAGGCCCTTTTCGGTGGCGCAAATGCTGGGCCGTTAAGCTTTGGCCTACATCGGGAACAATACGTTGGGAAGGCGTCGGATTAGGCATGGCATTTTCTCAAAAAGACGTAGGGTCGGCACGACGACCAATACCACGGTACTTTAAGCCGCAGTTGGCAACAAATGTAGGGTCGTAAATATTTCGACCATCTAACACCAGCTTAGCGCTGAGTAGCCCTGCAAGTCGATGCCAGTCCGGGTTCCAGTATGACTTCCACTCCGTAACCAGCATTAGCACATCGGCACCTTCACACGCCTGATATGGGTCTTGATCAAATGTTTGAAGGTCATCGCGCTGCCCAACAAGCTGATGTAATGCGCTAGTAGCGGCGGGGTCATGAAGCTTTACCTTTACACCTTGTGCCCACAAAGCGTCTAAAAGCGTCAATACCGGCGCATGGTCGATACGTGCTGTGCCAGGTTTGAACGCGGCCCCCCAAATAGCGATCGTTTTACCCGCTAACTCGCCTTCAAAATGGGCCCAAAGTTTACGGAACAGCGTCTCTTTTTTCTGCTCATTAATATCCATGACCTGTTCAAGCAACGCGGAGTAACGGCCACTTTTTGACTGAACATCTGCCAGGCGCATTAAGTCCCGCGAAAAGTTGGGGCCACCAAAACCACAGCCGGGATACAAATACTCAAAACCGATACGTGTGTCGGCCCCCATACCTTGGCGAACATGCTCAACATCCACGCCTAGTGTATCGGCTAAACCGGCAATTTCATTCATATAGCTAATTCGTGTGGCCAGCATGCCATTGATGGCAAGCTTGGTAAGCTCTGCCGCCCTGCGCGGCATGGGCTGGAAAACTTCTTGTCGGCGATTGAACGCGCGTAAAAGCTCGCGTGCAACGTGCTCTCCGTGGGCATCATCACACCCAAGCAGCCAACGCGTGGGGCGAGTAAACGACGCCCAGGCACGCCCTTCTTCAAGCGTATCAGGCAAGGCCACGCTGCTATGTTGGCCTCTCATTAAATCATCCAAGCGCTCCGTTTCGCCGACCGGAAACGTAGAGTTATTAATTAACACGGCACCTTGCTGCAGACATAGTTCCGACTGTTGAAGCAGTGTGCTGGCGTCGTTACGCTGGCTTGGCGAAAGTGCAAGCCAGACAACATCAGCCGAAGACGCCTGTGATACATCATTAATCAGTACTAACGTGCCATCGGCCAGTCCCTGCTCGATATGCGGCATTAGCTCCGGCTCACTGCGCAGCCAATCCACCTGCGAAAGAACCGTCCAGGGCGCACTCTGATGAGGTAACCACTCTACTTGATGACCTACCCAGGCTAATGCGGACGCTGCTGTCACCGCACTTAGTTCACTGCCGTAAAGAAATACTCGCATTTACCGAACTCCTTGTACGGCGGAAAAGCGAGAAAATATAGCCATAAGATTCATACAATGGTCCTTTTCATGCGTTCTGACCTGGGAGTGGTTAGAATGTCCATAATACTGAATGATTGAGTGGATGCCACTCGCACTTGATGCTAATAACCAGGCTGGATAGGAAAACACTATCCATTGCTGACTGACGATGGGAGTCAACACATGCAAGCGACACCTCAGGATAGCACTGCTGATCGCTACCAAGGCAACGTCGATGCAGCGGAAGTTGCTAAATTTGAAGCACTTGCTAGCCGCTGGTGGGACCCAAAGAGTGAATTCAAGCCGCTACATGAGATAAACCCCCTGCGTCTGAATTTTATTGACGCACGCGCCGGTTTAGCCGGAAAACAGGTGCTGGATGTGGGCTGCGGAGGCGGTATCCTGAGTGAGTCCATGGCACATCGTGGTGCCAAGGTAACGGGCATTGATCTTGGCGAAGCGCCGCTTGGCGTTGCCAGGCTGCATGCAGAAGAGAGCGGCGTGTCCGTTGACTACCAAAATATTAGTGTTGAAGCGTTGGCTGCTCAAACCCCGGGACATTTTGATGTCGTTACCTGCATGGAAATGCTGGAGCACGTACCTGACCCCGCCTCAGTGATTCGGGCCTGCTGTGCGCTGGTACGCCCTGGCGGCTATGTGTTTTTTTCAACGCTCAACCGTACGCCAAAATCCTACGCATTTGCGATATTAGGCGCCGAATATGTCCTTAGGCTACTGCCCCGCGGCACCCACGACTATGCCAAATTTATTCGTCCGTCTGAAATGGCGGCATGGTCCCGCCAAGTGGGCCTGGAAGTACGTGAGCAAACAGGGCTGACCTACAACCCTCTTACTCGTCGCTACCGCTTAGTGGCTGACGATGTCTCTGTAAACTACATGATGTATTGCCGCAAAGTGAGTCAATAGATGCCAACGACGCCACCGCTTGCCATTCTGTTTGATCTTGACGGAACCCTGGTGGATACCGCGCCCGATCTTGCTCAAGCAACAAATGCCCTACGCGCCCACCACGGGCTGGCGCCCCTGGCCTACGAGCAGATACGTCGTCAGGTTTCCAATGGGGGGAGCGCGCTAGTCACCCTGGCGTTGGATCTTGATCACAAAGCCCCAGGCCATGATACCGCCCGCCAGTTTCTGCTCGATGCCTATGAACAAGCCGTAGCGGTGCATAGCCAAGTATTTATCCCGCTTAACCAATGGCTTATTGAATGGCACGGAAGTCAACGGCCCTGGGGGATTGTCACCAATAAGCCGCGCCGCTATACCGAGCCTTTACTCGCCGCATTAGCGCTGGAGCCCGGTGCGTTACTGTGTGCCGATGACCTGAGTGTCAAGAAGCCCGACCCGGAACCTTTGTGGGAAGCGGCCCGTCGTTTAGGCGTCGCGCCGGAACAGTGCTGGTATGTCGGCGACCACGTACGTGATATGCAAGCAGCGAAAGCCGCTGGCATGACAGCCGTTGCGGTAGGGTATGGCTATATCAGTGAAGAGGATGATTATCAGCAGTGGCCCGCCGACCTGTGGTTTGAAGAGTGCTCAATGCTGGTTGATGCATTAAACGCTTTTAATAATGCGGAGTAGTTAGCAGCTATCACTACAGCTGGCGTAATAACCACCGTTAGGGCCTTGCTTTAAGGCTTCTTTTTAAAGGCTCTTTTTTAAAGGCGCTGCATTCAAGCCCTAACGGTAGAATTAAGAATCAAACACGCGGCGGTTGCGCATCAAACTTTTGGCCGCTAACACCGGTACTATCGGGGCCCATTAGCCATAAATAGGTCGGCATAATGTCATTGGGCGTTCGAAGTGTGGCAGGGTCTTCACCAGGGTAGGCGCTTCGGCGCATTTGAGTGCGGGTAGCTCCCGGGTTAAGGGTATTCACCCGGATATTGGCTTGATGCTCAAGCTCGTCGGCCAGCACTTCAACAAACCCTTCGGTGGCAAATTTGGAAACCGAGTAGGCCCCCCAATACGCGCGTCCTTTTCGTCCCACACTGGATGAGGTGAAAATAATTGAGGCGTCGTCTGATTGTTTAAGCAACGGTAATAACGCTTGAGTCATCCATACTGGGCCATTGATATTCACCTGCATGACCTGCTCCCATAGTTCAGCATCGTACTGCTCGAAGGGAGTAATCCGGCCAAGCAATCCAGCATTATGCAAAAGCCCATCCAAACGACCAAACTCTTTATCGAGCGTTTTGGCCATATCATCGAAGTCACTAAGCGTTGCGCCTTCAAAATTAAGCGGAAAAATAGCGGGCTGTGGCCCACCTAACGCCTCAATTTCGTCGTAGATCCGCTCCAGCTTTTCGATAGTACGGCCTAGCAAGATAACGGTCGCACCGTGTTGCGCATACTGCAACGCTGCCGCACGACCAATCCCATCGCCGGCTCCAGTGACCAATACGACACGGTTTTCAAGCAATTGCGGCGATGCTTGATAGTCGATTTTGCAACTCATGATACTTCCTGCAAACAAACATTTAACGTGATATTACCCAGCCGACTGGCGAAGAAAATCATTGGCAAGCCCAGCCGCACTACTTTGCGGATAGTCGTCACGCACTTGCTCTAGCAGCTCACGGCTGCGCTCTGCATCGCCTTGACGTGCTTTAACCAAACCAAGTTTATAAAGGGCATCGGGCACTTTACTGCTGCTATCAAAGTCGGTAATAACCCGGCTAAAGGCCGCATCGGCATTATCAAGCTGGCCTTCAGCGGCATACAATTCACCTAACCAGTAATAGCCATTAGAGGTCAAGCTGGTATCAGGATGAGCAGTGACGAATTCATCAAACGCTTGAATTGCCTCTTCAAATTGGCGTGCCTGAACATGGGCAAAGGCAGCCTGATAGTCCGCCTGGGCATCATCACTCACGTTACGTGCTGAGGGTGCACTGATAACTTCTTGAGCGGCCTCAGGTTCAACCTGTGGCGTAGACTGCTCTATGGGCGTAGATCCACTGCTCATTAGGCGGTCTTCGATGTCCAGATACTGCTGCTGCGATTGGCGACGCAATTGTTCAAGCTGATGGCGCAACTCTTCAATTTGGCCACGCAACTGTTGGATTTCCTGCGTGTGCGCTTCCACCTGGTTGAACAGCACAAGGTTGCCACCGGATGCTTCCTGACGCTGAGTCTGCTGATAAAATCCGCTGGAATTACCGGAAGAAAGATCCTGGACCAGCGGCTGCTGGGCAATAGCTGCAAGGGGCAATACGGACAGCGGGAGCACTAAGGCTCCCGCACCGCACAGCCTCTCAAAACAGCGTTTGAGACTGTGATTCATGACGACTCCGTAGACAAAGTCGGCGTGCCGTTTACACGCCGTCAATATCAGTAATTAAATACAACGCGACGGTTTTGGGCATAAGCATTTTCGTTATGACCATTTACTGCCGGACGCTCTTCGCCATAGCTTACAACAGTCATTTGTGAAGGAGAAACGCCTTGGATATTCATGAAACGCTGAACAGCGCGTGCGCGACGCTCGCCCAGTGCCATGTTGTACTCCCGGGTACCACGCTCATCGGTATGTCCCTGTAACACAACCTGGGCACTCGGATTAGCGCGCAGGTAGCGTACATGAGCCATTACCGCAGATTCATACTCGCTCTTGATAGCATCGCGGTCATAATCGAAGTAAATCGTGCGTACCTCAGGAATGCGAGAGTCAGCTTGTTGACCAGCGCCTGTACCTGAGCCGGTAGTAGAGCCATATTGACCACCGGTACCCGCACCAGAAGTGCCAGCGCCCGTGCTGCTGCCATTCTGGCTTCCGTAAGAATCCCCATCCTGGGTTCCGCCGGTGCTGGAGCAACCAGCAATCGCTACGATAGATAACGCTACGGCCAATGAGCGAGCCAACGGCTTAAGTTGCATAATCAGACTCCTTGCCTGAAAAAATAACACGATAGATCATTAGTTTAAAAACGGTGACCATGCGGGGTCACGTACTTCGCCTTGAGCAGCAGGAAGCCGGAATGACGATCGCCCGTCGGCAGAAACGGCACTTAGCACCCCATTGTTACCCTCTTGGTTAGCGAAGATTACCATGGTCCCGTTCGGCGCAACACTAGGAGATTCATCTCTTATCGAATCGCTTATTACGACCAGCCGCCCTCCATCCAAATCCTGGCGTGCGACCTGGTATCCTCGGCTGGAACGGTGGATTAAAAAGATCTGATCGCCGTCCGGAGAGTAGCGCGCGCGGGCATTATAATTGCCGGTAAATGTCACGCGGTTTGTCTCGCCGCTACCTAACGAAAGCTGGTAAATCTGAGGGCCGCCGCTACGATCAGAGGTGAACAGCAGGCTACGACCATCCGGTGACCAAGCGGGCTCAGTGTCAATGCTATTGCTGTTGGTAACGCGTTCTACCGAGCGGTTAGCGATATCCATGATATAGATTTCAGGCTGCCCATCCTTGGATAACGACATAGCGATACGGCGACCATCGGGGGACCACGTAGGTGCACCATTGATACCGTCAAAGGATGTTGCCATGACACGCTGACCGGTGGCGATATCCTGGATATAAATCGCTGGGCGCTCCGTTTCAAAGGAAACATAAGCAAGCTTGCGTCCGTCCGGCGACCAAGTGGGCGACATAATCGGTTGATCAGACGTTAATACCTGCTGGCTATTGCGACCATCAGCATCGGCTATATAGAGACCGAACTGCATATTATCGCCAACCCCTTGGGCCGTTACGTAAGCAATGCTGGTTGAGAAAGCACCGCGTATATCAGTAATCGCCTCAAATATCTGGTCGCTGATGTAGTGTGCCGCACCACGCAGATCATCGGCATTCGCTATGACGGTTTCGCCAATCATCCGGCGCTGGCCACTGACATCCATCAGGTCAAACTGTAGCTGATAGCCGTTGTCCGTTTGCTCGGCACGCCCAACGACCAGATAACGCACGTCCAATAACCGCCAGGTCCCAAACTCAACATCATCCGCTTGGTTTGGTTGGTCAAACATGGCACTACGCTCTAGCGGTGAAAATAGACCACTACGCTCAAGATCATCCTGAATGATTTGAGCAACATCTTCCGACATGCCCTGATTGCCTGCGAAAGGCACCACCCCAATGGGTAATGCCTGGTCGCTGCCCCGTGTAATTTCGATGGTCAAGTTTGCATTCGCAGCTGCGAAACCACTTACTAGCAGTAGTACGCAAAATAACCACACTTTCCTTAGTTTTTGCATCAGCGAACATCCCCCGGGGTAAATCGCAGATTAAATTGACGTAAGTTCCGCTGCTGTTCCGCAGGTAAATCTCTTAATTCACCAAACGGTGCAGCATGTTCAACGGCTTGCATGGCAGACCGATCAAATGCACTGTCGCCACTAGATGTAGCAATTGACGTTGCAAGCAGCTCGCCCGAAGGGCCTAAACGTATTTGTAGCGTAGCACTCAATGAGTCGCTTGCTCCAGGTGGGATCAACCACGCCTGTTCAACCGCGCGACGCACAATATTGATAAAGCTATTGGCGGCCTGCTGCGCTTGCTGTGCATTGGCTGCTGCTTCCGCCTCACCTTCTAACTGGCGCTGCATGGCGGCTTCCGCTGCGGCAGCAGCTTGGCGTTCAGCTTCTTCACGAGCACGCTGCTCTTCAGCTTCACGTTGACGCTCTGCTTCGGCTTCTGCCTGAGCTTCTGCTTCGGCTGCTGCCTGAGCTTCTGCTTCGGCCGCTGCCTGGGCTTCTGCTTCAGCTGCTGCCTGAGCTTCTGCTTCGGCTTCTGCTTCGGCTTCTGCCTGAGCTTCTGCTTCAGCCGCTGCCTGAGCTTCTGCTTCGGCTGCTGCCTGAGCTTCTGCTTCGGCTGCTGCCTGAGCTTCTGCTTCGGCCGCTGCCTGGGCTTCTGCTTCCGCCGCAGCTTGGGCTTCTGCCTCACGGGCTTGAGCTTGCGCCGCCTGTTCTTGCGCTAGTCGTTCGGCTTCCTCAGCGCGGCGTTGCGCTTCGGCTTCTGCTGCGGCTTGGGCTTCTTCCAAAGCTTGTTCCTGCGCTTCAGCTTCAGCGGCAGCCTGCTGCTCGGCCTCTTGGTTATCCGGCTCTGGCTCAGCTACCTCAGGCTCACTCACTTCCGGCTCAGGAACAGGTTCAGTTGAGCTGTTCATTGCCGCCTGCTGTTCAGTTACCTGCTGGGCCTGATCTGTGAACGTCTCGGTACTCACAAACGTGGCCTGAACAATGGATGAAGAGTCAGGTTCCGGGGTTGAACTGGGCCAATTAATAAGGCTAAAAACAATAATAGCCAAATGCACAGCGACCGCGAGGATGATTGGCAATGTGTAGCCAACGTCTTGCGGGTCATGCGGCGCAGCAACGGTTACTTGCGGCTTGCCCTTACTCATCTTGCGGCGGCTCTGAAAGCAGTCCTACGTTTTCAACGCCCGAGCGCTGGAGCGTGCTCATGAGTAGAACAATTTGTCCATACTGTACGCCTCGGTCGCCACGCACCATGACGGGCGTGCCCGGGCGACGTTGCAATATGGCCGAAACGCGTTCTGATATTTGCTCAAGCGAAACGGCGGTTGAATCCTCACCCAGCGTAATAAAATATCCGCCTTCACGATCCACCGAAATAATGATCGGGTCACTGTCCTGAGTATCGATCGGTTCGGATGACACCTGAGGCAAATCCACCTGAACGCCTTGCGTTAGCATCGGAGCGGTAATCATAAAAATGACCAGCAGTACCAACATAACGTCGATAAAGGGGACAACGTTAATCTCCCCCATCGGCTTACTTTTGCCGCTGCGATTGAACGGACCTTGCATGGCTAACTCCCTTAACTGGCGCTAGGCTTGCCATCACGGCCTTGCAAATTACGATGCAAGATAGCGTGAAACTCTTCGGCAAAGTCTTCATATTTACCGAGTAAGCGAGACGCACTGTTAGATAAGCGGTTATAGAAGATAACAGCGGGAATAGCCGCGAAAAGCCCCATAGCGGTCGCAATGAGTGCCTCGGCGATCCAGGGTGCTACGGTTGCCAGTGTCGCTTGTTGGGTCATTGAAAGGGACTGGAAAGAGCCCATGATGCCCCAGACGGTACCAAACAAGCCGATATAGGGGCTGGCAGAGGCAACCGTTGCCAAAAACACCAGGTGTTGAGTCAGACGGTCTTCTTCGCGTGACCAGGCAACGCGCATGCTGCGCTGCACACCTTCAAGCACGGTGTCGGCATTGTGAGTTTTTGGCATTAGTCGGTTGAATTCACGAAACCCAGACTGAAAGATATGTTCGGCGCCATGGCGCGGGTCATCAGCTGGTATTTCTCGGTAAAGTTCGTTTAAGTCGACACCTGACCAAAACGACTCTTCGAATTGGTCGTATTCCCGCTTGGCGCGGCGCAGCGCAATACTGCGCTGAAAAATCACCACCCAAGAGAGGACTGACCCCACCACCAGGAGTAGCATTACCAGCTGTACAACCGTGCTGGCATTCATAATCAGGTGCGGGATGGACATGGTGTTATCGTTCACAGGTGCCCTCATCAATCAATGATTGCCGGTCAAGCCCGACAAGTAGTGGTCTCTAAATTACGAAACCGCAGTGTTAAGAAATCGACTGTTAAGAAATCGAATATTAAGAAATCGCTAACGTTTGTAGCTGGGACTGAAAAAAAGCGGGCCAGGCTTTGGGCCGCATCCGTTCAGCGCTCAAGCACGCTATCTCGACTGTCGCGCTGCATAGGAGTTCCTCACCGCGCATTACAAACTGCTCAAACGTTACTCGGCATCGCCCTATATCAATGACGCGTGCGGTTATCTCAAGCGCTTCGTCCAGGCGAGCCGGTTTCGCATAGTGACAAGCTAAGCGATATACCACTAGCTGCGTGCCTTCGTCTAGTAACGTTTGCTGGTTGAGTCCTTGCTCGCGCAGCCACTCACTGCGCGCTCGCTCCATAAACTTCAAGTAGTTAACGTAGTAGACAATGCCGCCAGCGTCAGTATCTTCCATATAAACACGTAGAGGCATTGAAAACGAAGTACTCATGGGCGACGCTCCCCTTCCATATCAACCGAGTGCTCGTTGGGAACGCGGTTAAAGTGCCGCCATGCCTGACGCGTAACGGTACGTCCGCGCGGCGTGCGCATCATCAACCCTTGTTGAATAAGATACGGCTCAATGACATCTTCTATCGTTGTGCGCTCCTCTCCAATGGCGGCCGAGAGAGAGTCGACGCCTACCGGGCCGCCTTCGAACTTATCGATCATCGCGAGCAGCAGCCGCCGGTCCATGTGGTCCAGACCATAGTGATCCACATTGAGCATATTAAGCGCCGCATCCGCCAATGCCACGTCTACGGTGCCATCCCCTTTAATTTCTGCGTAGTCACGCACTCGGCGCAGCAAGCGATTGGCAATACGTGGCGTCCCTCGGGAGCGCCGGGCAACCTCAACCGCGCCTTCATGGTTGGTTTTTACACCCAACAGGCGAGCTGAACGGGTCACAATTTCAGTGAGTTCTTCGAGATTATAAAACTCAAGCCGCTGAACGATCCCGAACCGATCACGTAGCGGTGCTGTTAAAAGACCTGCGCGGGTCGTCGCCCCCACCAGCGTAAAACGCGGCAAGTCCAGCTTGATGGATCGTGCAGCGGGTCCTTCACCAATCATGATATCCAGCTGAAAGTCTTCCATGGCGGGATAAAGGACTTCTTCAACGGCGGGCGATAACCGATGGATCTCATCGATAAACAAGACATCGCCTGGCTCAAGGTTGGTCAGCATGGCAGCCAAGTCGCCTGCACGCTCCAATACGGGACCAGACGTTGACTTAAGCCCTACGCCCATTTCCGTTGCAATGATGTTGGCCAGGGTGGTTTTACCTAGCCCTGGTGGGCCAAATACAAGGGTATGGTCAAGGCTCTCTTCGCGTAATCGGGCTGCGCCAATAAATATCTCAAGCTGCTCGCGAACCCGTGGCTGGCCGATGTAATCATCCAGCCGCTTGGGGCGAATGGCATAATCAATCCGCCCTTCTCCCTGTTCTGGTTCAGCCGCTATCAACCGATCATGTTCTAACATAGATGCTCTTTTTGAATATCTGGCGATCTGCTTGCACTGGGTGACGGCAAAACGGCGACCGCAATCAACCGCTCATTCGCCGTGTTAACGCTGCCTTGATCAAGGCCTCTGCCGATTGTTGTGGGTCAAGGTCTGAGAGCATTTTACTGGCTTCGGCTAGCTTGTAGCCCAGACTAACGAGCCCGGACTCGGCATCGGCCAGGTTATTACGGCTCGGTTGCCCATTGGCGCCTTCCAGGGCAAGCGGCGCGTCAGCACCTTGCTCCCATTCAGGAAAACGGTCACGCATTTCGATAATAAGTCGTTCGGCGGTTTTCTTGCCAACACCAGGCAGCTTGGTTAACGCCTTACTGTCATCATCACGAACACAGCGCATGAAGGCGTCTTCATCCATTCCTGACAAGATCGCCAACGCTAGCTTGGGACCTACACCGTTGACTTTAATCAGCGCCCGAAAAAGAGCGCGTTCGTGCTGTCGCGCAAACCCGTACAGCAGGTGGGCATCATCACGAATGGTTAAATGTGTATACAGAGATGTGCTTTCGCCTAATGCAGGAAGCGAGACAAGCGTATTCATTGAAGTCTCAAGCTCATAACCCACGCCATGAACGTCAATAACGATCCAGGGCGGTTGTTTTTCCAGCAAATAGCCACTTAGACGTCCAATCATAAATACGCTCGCGATAGTAAAAACAGACGGTTACTATAATGCTACTCTGTACAAGTGACCAGTGGTCGTTAAAGTCGCCAGCGCCCTGTAGAGGCGCGCCGCCCGCGCCCACGAGGCGTACTGGAAACTGCATTGTTGGTATAAGCGTGGGTTAATGCGATGGCCAAGGCGTCTGCCGCGTCCGCTTGAGGTGTGGCAGACAGCGTTAAAAGCGCGGTCACCATGTGCTGAACCTGTTCTTTATCTGCGCCTCCCTGCCCGGTTACTGCTTCCTTGATACGCCGTGCGGCATATTCGGCGACGCTTAGCCCGTGGTTTGCCATACATACCAACGCAGCACCACGCGCTTGCCCCAGCTTTAGCGCTGAATCGACGTTTTTAGCCATAAAAACGCGCTCTATCGCAGTATCTGTGGGTTTGTACAAACCCACTACTTCGCTTAGTCCTGCGTATATTTGCGCCAAACGCTGCTCCAGCGGCCCTTCTGAGGTGCGAATGCAGCCGCTAGCAACATAGCCGGGTTTAACACCGACAAGATCAATAACACCATAGCCAGTAATTCGAGACCCAGGGTCGATGCCTAATATACGCACGGGTAACGCAGCGCCTGCTTTATCCATTAACGTTTATCCGCTCAAGGTTACAAATTCCACACCACAAAAAGCACTGATACAAAAACACCGACGCCGGGGCGTCGGTGTTTTTAGCCATTGTGCAACTCATAGCCGTTACATCAAATAGCGCCAGGCTTACTCGCTGGCTGCTTCAGGCTTGGCTTTTTGACGCAAGCGGATATTAAGGTCTTTCAACTGGTCTGGGCTAACCTCACCAGGTGCATCCGTCATTAAGCAAGCGGCGCTTTGCGTTTTCGGGAAGGCAATAACTTCACGAATGGTGTTGGCACCGACCATTAACATCACCAAGCGGTCCAGGCCGAAGGCCAAACCACCATGAGGCGGTGCACCGTACTGAAGTGCGTCCAGCAGGAAGCCAAACTTCTCTTGGGCTTCTTCCTCGCCAATACCCAGAATCTCAAACACCGTGCTTTGCATGTCTTGATTATGGATACGGATAGAGCCGCCACCCAGCTCGGTACCGTTGAGCACCATATCATAGGCGCGTGAAAGCGCTTTTGCCGGGTCAGCCTTGAGCTCCTCCGGCGAGCAGGACGGCGCGGTGAACGGGTGGTGCAACGGGCTTAAGCGACCATTGTCATCCGCCTCGAACATCGGGAAGTCGACCACCCACAGCGGTGCCCACGCTTGGGTGTACAGATCAAGATCAGCACCCAGCTTAACGCGCAGCGCGCCAATGGCTTCGTTAACGATGCGCGTTTTGTCAGCACCGAAGAAGATGATATCGCCATCTTCTGCGCCAAGACGATCAAGCAGCTCTTCAACGATGTTTTCCATGAACTTGACGATAGGCGACTGAAGCCCTTCAAGTCCTTTGGCACGCTCATTGACCTTGATCCAGGCCAACCCTTTCGCGCCATAGATACCCACGAACTTGGTATATTCGTCGATTTCCTTACGCGAGAGCTTGGCACCGCCCGGTACTTTAAGCGCGGCTACTCGGCCATCATCGGCACTGGCGGGGCCAGAGAAAACCTTGAAATCGACCTGTTTCATCAGGTCGTCAACGTCGGTCAGTTCAAGCGGAATACGCAGATCCGGCTTGTCTGAACCAAAACGGTCCATAGCTTCTTGCCAGGTCATGCGCGGAAATTCTGACAGTTCAACGCTCAGCACTTCCTGGAAGAGCTGACGAATCATGTCTTCAGTGATGCTCATGATATCGTTTTCTTCGACAAACGACGCTTCGATATCAATCTGAGTAAACTCAGGCTGACGGTCGGCGCGCAGGTCTTCGTCACGGAAGCACTTGGCAATTTGATAGTAACGATCAAAGCCCGCCACCATCAGCAGCTGTTTAAAGAGCTGTGGCGACTGAGGCAGTGCAAAGAAGTTACCCGCATGCGTACGGCTAGGTACCAGGTAATCTCGGGCACCTTCGGGCGTCGCGCGCGTTAGGATCGGCGTTTCGATATCCAGAAAGCCCTGATTCTCCAGGAACGCACGGACGTTATGCGAAATGCGCGAGCGCAGACGCAGTTTTTCGATCATGTCAGGGCGACGCAGATCAATATAGCGGTGCTTCAGGCGAACTTCTTCACCCACCTTACCATGCTCATCAAGCTGGAACGGCGGTGTGGCCGCGGTGTTCAACACTTCAACGTCTTTGGCTAGCACCTCAATCATGCCGGTGGGCATATTGGGGTTTTGGGTACCTTCTGGGCGCAGCCTAACGCGGCCGGTAATACGCAGAACATACTCACCGCGCGCACGATCGGCATTGGCAAATGCATCAGCAGTATCCGGATCTACCACAAACTGAGCGATGCCATCACGGTCACGCATATCGAGGAAAATTACCCCGCCGTGGTCGCGACGACGGTGTACCCATCCGCAAACGGTGACCGTTTGATCTACCAATGTCTCGTTTAGCTGGCCGCAATAATGGCTGCGCATGTCAAATCCTGTTCTGTTTCGTGGCAAATAAGGTGTCTTGGGCCAACCAGGCCCCGACCGCTACAGTCAAACTGCAGAGTCTTTTGACGTGGAAGTAGTATCGCTTTTAGCACTGGTGTTAGCCGTTGTGCTTTTTGCATCAGCGACCAAGTTCTTTTTACTTCCCGTTTTAAAATCGGTTTCATACCAACCACCGCCCGCCAGGCGGAACCCTGCCGCGGATACAAGCCGCGCCAAGTCATTACGATTGCACGCAGGGCACTCTTTTAACGGATCTGCGCTGATTTTCTGTAATTTTTCCATGCGATGGCCGCAGGCCTTGCACTCATATTCATAGATAGGCATGTTGATAATTCCTGAAAGCTCAACGACGACAGAATATTGTCGAATATAAACGCAGTCAGCTGCGAATATGTAGCCTGTCGATATAAAATCCAAGGCTGCGGTTGATAAAGCGTCAATATTATACCCTTTTGTGCCCCCTGCCGAGCAAGGTTAACAAGCCCTGGCAGCAACTGGAGAGAATAAAATGCCTCATGCGGTCATGTTGGATGCGAAAAGTCTTGGGCCTCAAATAGATTTAAGCGCTATTCGCGGTGCGGTTACTCAACTGGATGTCTTCGATCAAAGTACAACGCAACAAGCTAAAGAGCGCTTGGCAAATGCTGACATCGCATTAGTAAACAAGGTGGTACTGGATGCGGAAACGTTAAAACAGCTGCCTTCGCTTCGCCTGATTTGTGTCATGGCTACTGGTCTAAATAATATCGACCTTGAGGCAGCAAAAGCACTTAATATCAGCGTTAAGAATGTCGCGGCATACGGCACGGCAAGCGTGTCGCAGCACACATTAATGCTGATACTTAACCTGGCAAACCGGCTACCTCTATACCAACAGGAAGTCGCCAAAGGTGTTTGGCAGCAAAGCGACTTTTTCTGCCTCCAGGACCACGTAACGCTACAGTTAGCGGGCAAGCGGCTGGTGATGGTGGGCCAGGGCGAACTGGGAACGGAAGTGGCGCGCTTGGCGGAGGCCTTTGGCCTTCAGGTGACCTTTACGGCACGCCCCGGTCATGAAGCTAACGACGCACGCCCTTCTCTCGATGACGTGCTGCCTGAAGCCGATATTATCAGCCTACACTGCCCGCTTAATGCTGATACGCAGCACCTTATTAACCAAGAGCGCTTGGCCAAGGCTAAACCGTCCCTTCTGCTCGTAAATTGCGCTCGCGGTGGCATTATTGATGAAGTAGCGGCGCTTGAGGCATTACGCCAAGGGCGTATCGGCGGGTTAGCCGTAGACGTGCTTCCTGTAGAGCCACCGAGGGAGGGGCATCCACTATTGGCAGCGCTGGATGAACCACTCAATCTGATTGTCACCCCGCACAATGCATGGGTAACGCCAGAAGCGCGCCAGAATATTATCGCCCTAACGGCGGATAATATTGCTCATTGGAAGCACACCAGGTAAGCCTAAAATAAATATTAGCCTAATGCGTCGTGAAAGCATCAGGAGCGTGGCATTGGGCTAATGCCTCATATTCAACATGGGTTACCTGCGCATTAGCAGGGCCTTGCCAAAGCCACTCCACCAGCATATTTACATGATGGCACTCGCCACACATAAGCACCTCAACCCGACCATCCGCCAGATTTTTGGCATGACCGGTTACTCCCGCCGGTAACGCCTGCTTTTGAACGGCGCGGCGATACCCTACGCCCTGCACTTTTCCGGTGACCAAGGCTTTTATGCAACACGCTGACACTATTCGTCTCCTGCTATCCTGGGCGTAAACGCCTCTGTTTCCAAGACTTCCTGCCTAACCTGAACGGCACTGTTTCGCGGAATAAGCTTTCTGCCTCGACGCAGTAAAAGCGAGCGTGTAAAGGCGGCACCAAACAATAAAATAAGTGACGAGTAATACACCCAGAGCAATACCATCACCACCGACCCGGCAGCGCCGTATGTCGATGCCGTTGCGGTATAGGTGAGATAAATCGCAATTACGGTGCGGCCGATAGTAAACAGTACGGCCGTGACAACAGCCCCGGTTAGGACATCCTGCCAACGTAGCACTACATCGGGCAACACTTTGAAAATAGCAGCAAATAGCAAGGTAACGACGCCAAGTGACACAAGAGAGTCCAATAGTGTCGTGGTATAGCCCGCGAGCGGGACAAGATCACCTGCCATTTGCAGGATGCTTCGCAAAGCAATACTTAATACCAACGAAATTAATAGAATAAAACCAATGAGAAAGACAACCATTAACGATAAAAAGCGCGTTTTTATAAATACAAACAAGCTGTTACTGGCCGGCTTGGCGATCACTCCCCATATGGTGTTCAGTGAAAGCTGCATTTGCGCAAAGACGGTTGTTGCACCGACTAACAGAGCACAAACGCCTAACACAGAAGGCAATACACCAGACTCTTCGAACCGAGAGTGGATAACGGCCTCTTCAATCGCGGAGGCCACATCGGTACCCAGTGAGTCCTGCAACTGGGCCACGATTTGCCCCTGAGCAGCGTTTTCACCAAAGACAATACCGATAACCGCAACGGCAATAATGACAGTAGGGGCTAATGAAAAAAGCGTATAAAACGCTAATGAGCCCGCGAAGCTAAACGCATGACGCTCTAACCATAGCTTCGTTGCATCCTGAACCACCTTCCACCAAAAAGTGAGGGTGTCTTTAGTCATATTCAGTCCCTTGCGTCATTGATGGATACCTTTATGTGCAATAGCTTAGCAGCATACCCAATACGGGTGCAGTACGTAGCCTTCGCCAGATTGCACCGCTGAACCGCTCTCTTCATAATGACGCTGTTATTTGACCAAATGTTAAAGGAAGCACCATGGCCCTTGATGCAACATGCTCTACGCCTGATTACACCTTTGATTGTTTGGTATTTATTGGGCGTTTTCAGCCTCCTCACTTAGGCCACTTGGCCGTTATCCGTGAAGCGCTTAATCAGGCACGTCAGGTCATTGTACTGGTAGGCTCTGCATGGCAGGCGCGCTCGCTGAGAAACCCATGGCGCTTTGATGAACGCCAGGCAATGATTCGTTCCGGGTTTGATGACGCTGATAACCAGCGGTTAGAAATCACGCCGCTGCTGGATGCTCTGTATAACGATGATGTTTGGGTAAGAGATGTACAGCGAAAGGTACGAGACTTGGCCGCACCGGCTAATATTCGTTTACCACGCATTGGTTTGATTGGTGCAAGCCGTGGCCAGTCAAGCTACTACTTGTCTCTGTTTCCGCAGTGGGAATCCGTCAGCGTTCCGCTGATTGAAGGCATTTCAGCCAGCCAGATTCGTGAACGACTATTTCGATCGCCAAGCGCTTCAGACGATTATTTGAGCACGGGGGCTTATCATGACCTGCCGCCCGGCGTGGTCAGTCGCGTTAGCGAATTTTGTCGCGAAAGCGCCTATCAACAATTACTGGAAGAGCAACGACTACTGGACCAGTACCATCAAGCCTGGTCACATGCTCCCTACCCACCTATTTTTGTTACCGTGAATGCGGTGGTTGTGCAATCCGGGCATGTACTTCTGGTGCGCCGTAATTCAGCACCCGGTAAAGGGTTGTTTGCGCTGCCTGGCGGATTCATTAACCCTCATGAGCGACTGCTGGATGCGTGCTTGCGGGAGCTCAGGGAACGGCTGCGCTTGAAAGTACCAGAACCCGTTCTAAAAGGATCATTACGTGGGCAGCGCCTTTTTGATGAGCCGCACCGAAGCTGGCGAGGACGCACGCTAGCGGAAGCTTTCTACTTTGCACTACGCCCAGACCAACAGCTGCCACGTTTAAAACCCGTTAAAGGCGGTGATCATGCACGGTGGGTGGCACTGGCTGATTTAGAGCCAGACAGCCTATTCGAAGATCATTTTTTTATTATTCAAAACTTTCTTGGCCTGCCTGCTGACTTCAGCACGTCAACTTAACCCATTACGCTTGTAAAAAATCACGTGGCAGCTTCATCATTTGACGCCAAAGCTTCTCAACGCCTGGTTTGTGTACCAACGAGCAGCGATAAAGGCGAATTTCGAGCGGTATGTCCCAACTTTCATCACCGGCTCTGACCAAGCGCCCACTTTTGAGCTCTTCACGAATACAAAAATCAGGGATCCATGCCGCTCCAATACCTTGAAGCACCATGCCTTTTAATCCTTCTGCCATGGCGGTTTCATAAACCGTACGTAATTTCATACGCAAAGGGTCATTCTTTAACAACATTCGCACACTACGCCCTAAAAAAGCGCCCTGGGTATAAGCCAGGTAGGGAATTGAGGCCTCTTGCTGCAGCGAAAAACAGGGCTTCCCCGTCTCGTCGGGTAGCGAGACGGGCAGCATATTGACCTTGCCTATCGAGAAGGACGGGAAAACCTCGGCATCCAACTGCATAGTGGCAAAGGGGTCATAATAGGCCAGCATGAGATCGCAATTACCTTCACGCAGCACGTGGATCGCTTCGCCTACATTCATGGCGACCAAACGCGTTGGCAGCTCCCCAAGGCCTTTCTGAAGGCGTGAAATCCAAGGGGGGAAAAAGCTTAATGCCAATGAGTGGGCGGCCACAATATCAAGTGCTTCATTGGCAATCGACAAGCCACGCAAATGACTTAATGACTCGTTAAGCTGTTCAACGAGGTTTCGCGCCGTCACCAGAAACAACTGCCCTTCTGATGTAAGCCCTACGGGGGTTGTTGAGCGGTCAACAAGGGTTACGCCAATGGCTTGTTCCAGTGCTCGAATGCGGCGGCTAAAAGCAGGTTGAGTAACATGACGCTGGCGGGCAGACGCTGAAAAGCTGCGTGTATTCGCAAGTGCGACAAAATCTTCTAGCCATTTTGTTTCAAGATTCACCCAACACTCCTTTGCCGATTATTGCTATTGGACAGGCGACATTAAATACGCCGCCCGTGATACTACTTTTTTCCATAATGGACGCTGTTGAATTTCATCAATTGTGATACGCCGACAATCATTAAAGTCTTTCACCAACATGGTGTGCACTTCGGCGGCAAATATGGTGTCAGGAATATACGCTGTAATTTCAAAATTTAAGCGAAATGAACGGTTATCCAAGTTTACCGTACCTACGGTGGCGGCATCATTATCAATCAGAATTACTTTTTGGTGTAGAAAGCCGGGTTGATAACGGTATATTTTAACGCCTGCTTTTAACATATCAGCCAAAAAAGCAAAGGCCGAGAGAAATACCAGCAGGTGGTCTGGCCGCTCGGGAATCATCACTCGTACGTCAATTCCCCGCATAGCAGCCAAGCGTAGCGCATCCTGAACGCCTTGGTCGGGTACAAAATAGGGGCTGGTGACCCATAGTCGATGCGTTGCACTATGAATCAATTGCTGAATCAACAGGCTGGCGGTGTCCTGTTTGTCCGCGGGGCCTGAAGGGACAATAACAACATTCTGATCAATATTAGGGTGGCTTTCCGCCTGCCAATTCAAGCTGGTGACCTCCCCCGTTGCCCAGTGCCAATCTTCCCAAAAAGCTTCTTGTAGCCCCAATACGCTGGGCCCTTCCAGTACCAGGTGCGTATCTCGCCAAGGCCCATGGCGTGGGTCCTGGCCCAGATATTCAACCCCCACATTAAAGCCCCCTAACCAACCCCGCTTACCATCGATAACAGCTACCTTGCGATGGTTACGAAAATTGAGCTGAAAGCGATGTTTAAAGCCTCTTGAGGAGCGAAACGGGCTGACTTCTACGCCTTCTGCGGCCAGTTCCCGAAGATAGCCCTCATTGAGTTTGCGACTACCAATTTCATCGTAAAGAAAATACACCCGCACCCCGCGGCGTACGGCACCCAGCAAGTGCTGTTGAAGACGGCGGCCCAGCGCATCATCTCGCACTATAAAAAACTGCAGCAGTAAATAGTGCTCTGCTTCATCAATACCGTTAAACAAGCTATTGAACGTGGCGTCACCATCAATAAGCAACTCAGCGCTATTGCCCCGAGTGAGAGGCATCATGGCCAACTGCTCTACTGCTTGTGTATCAGAATTAGAAAACGGAACTAAATAAGGTAAGGAGCTTTCCTGGTAGCGAGCAAGCACACGCCTTAACACGCTATCGCGCTCCCCACGGGCCATTACGTATCCATAAAAGCGCGGCCGACCAAAGAACCAATAGGCCGGTAAGGCGATATAAGGAAAGGTAAGAAGAGAGATAATCCACGCGACGGCACCTTGTGATGTCCGGCTAGACATTAGCGCCATGATCGCCGACATCACCCCTAACAGGTGTATCAGCATAATGCTTGTCCCTAGCAGCCAAGAGACCATACCTACATCTCCATTAAACGTATGGATATTTCAAACAGGGTATCGCTATGGTTCTCAATGCACAGAAGCCCCGTATGAACGGGGCTTCTGTAATTTAATCACTCCACAGCACAGACCGCCTTATGCCGTTTGAGCAATAATCTCCTTCCATTTGGCCGGTCCGGTTTGATGAACCGAAGTGCCTTGGCTATCAACCGCTACGGTGACCGGCATATCTTCTACTTCAAACTCATAGATGGCTTCCATCCCCAGGTCCTCAAAACCGACGACCCGGGATTTTTTAATTGCCTGAGCGACCAGGTAAGCCGAGCCACCCACCGCCATCAAGTAGACAGCCTCGTTATCGCGGATTGCATCTATGGCTACTTGACCACGTTCCGCTTTACCGACCATACCCAAAAGCCCGGTTTCTTCGAGCATGGTGCGCGTGAATTTATCCATCCGTGTCGCCGTTGTGGGCCCTGCTGGCCCCACCACTTCGTCACGTACCGGATCAACTGGGCCAACGTAATAGATAAACCGGCCTTTCATATCAACAGGCAGTGGCTCGCCTTTCGCCAGCATATCCACCATGCGCTTATGAGCAGCATCTCGACCGGTCAGTAGTTTGCCATTCAGTAACAGCGTATCACCGGGCTGCCAGGTTTTAACTTCTTCGGGTGTTACGGTATCCAGATTAACGCGCTTCACGTTATCACCCATTTCACGGGTAATTTCTGGCCAGTCTTCCAGCTTCGGCGGGTCAAGCGCTGCAGGGCCTGAGCCATCCAGCGTGAAATGCGCATGGCGAGTTGCCGCACAGTTAGGAATGATCGCAACCGGCTTATTCGCTGCGTGGGTCGGGTAATCTTTTACTTTAATATCCAGCACCGTGGTAAGGCCACCGAGACCCTGAGCGCCAATACCACTTTTATTGACCTTATCAAAAAGCTCTAACCGTAGTTCTTCAGCGCGGTTGCTCGGGCCACGTGCTTGCAGGTCCTGAATATCAATAGGGTCAAGCAGTGCCTCTTTTGCGATCTGCATCGCTTTTTCAGCCGTACCGCCAATCCCAATACCCAACATGCCCGGCGGGCACCACCCTGCCCCCATTTTGGGAAGCTGCTCCATGACCCAATCGACAACGCTGTCAGAGGGGTTGAGCATCGCGAACTTGGATTTCGCTTCACTACCGCCGCCTTTTGCCGCAACGTGAATGTCGACCTTATCACCAGGCACCAGCTTGTGGTGGATAATAGCAGGCGTATTATCCTTGGTGTTTTGGCGCTTCCCGTCCGGGTCTGCCAGTACGGATGCACGCAGCACGTTATCGGGCAGCTGGTAAGCGCGGCGAACACCTTCGTTGACCATGTCGTCCAGGCTCATATCCGCGTCCCAGGTAACGTTCATGCCTACATGAACGAAGACGGTAACAATACCCGTGTCCTGGCATATAGGCCGATGGCCAGTGGCGCACATTCTTGAGTTAATCAAAATCTGCGCGATAGCATCCTTTGCAGCCGGGTTTTGTTCCCGTTTATATGCTGCATCCATGGCATCAATAAAATCTTTAGGATGATAGTAAGAGATATACTGCAGAGCATCGGCAACGCTTTGTATCACGTCGTCCTGGCGAATCACGGTCATGGAGTAACAGCTCCTTGGTTTTCGTCTTGTCTACGGCTACTTTAACGAAGGTGGAAATAGCCGTTTAAGCGTGCAAGCAGTATACCGTATTGATCCCCAAGCGGCAGCTTCTACGATTTCTTAACTACCATTGAATGAGTTTGATAGTGATGTTTTGACAATCCAAACAAGATAACGGTATAAATTTTTTTATTATGCGCTCGGCTGCCCGGCGGATTTCGGGGCCTTCTGGCATATCTCTATCCTAGCGCCAGCTGTTTTTCTTTCATTTGATGCAGTTGATCGCGCAGGCGCGCTGCTTCTTCAAACTCCAGATTCTGCGCTGCCTCAAACATTGCGTCTTCCAGCTTGCTGATAGCGGCTAACAAATCATGCGCCCCCATGCTGGCGATATCGTAATCACCGGCACCTTCTGCCACCTTACGCTCGGACCCACGCTTGCGGCTGCTCTTTTTGCCGGGGGTTTGCGCAGCTTCCAGAATATCTGCCACGGAGCGCGTCACGGTGGTTGGCGTAATACCATGCTTTTCATTGTGCGCTTGCTGTTTGGCTCGACGACGCTCTGTCTCATCAATCGCTTTGCGCATGGAGTCGGTGATGCGATCACCGTACAAAATGGCTTTACCGTGGGCGTTACGTGCCGCGCGTCCAATGGTCTGAATTAGCGAGCGCTCTGCACGCAGGAAGCCTTCCTTGTCAGCATCTAGAATCGCCACCAACGAAACTTCTGGAATATCCAACCCCTCGCGCAGCAGGTTAATACCTACCAACACATCAAACTTGCCCAGGCGCAGATCACGAATAATTTCTACCCGCTCGACTGTATCGATATCGGAGTGCAAATAGCGAACACGTACCCCATGCTCATCAAAGTATTCTGTTAAATCTTCAGCCATACGCTTGGTAAGCGTTGTCACCAGTACGCGCTCACCGACAGCAGTACGCAAGCCGATCTCGGAAAGCAGATCGTCCACCTGGGTGCTGGCCGGGCGAACTTCAATTTCAGGATCCAGCAGCCCCGTAGGACGCACAACCTGTTCAACGACTTGACCGGCATGCTCGGCCTCGTATTTACCCGGGGTTGCCGAAACAAAAATAGCTTGAGGAACAATGGATTCCCACTCCTCGAATTTCATGGGACGGTTATCCAACGCCGAAGGCAAGCGGAAACCATACTCTACCAACGTCTCTTTACGTGAACGGTCACCCTTATACATACCGCCCACCTGAGGCACGCTGACGTGAGACTCATCAATAAACAGCAGCGCGTCGTCAGGCAGGTAGTCAAAAAACGTGGGCGGCGGCTCGCCAGGCGCACGCCCGGATAAGTAGCGTGAGTAGTTCTCGATACCGTTGCAGTAACCCAGCTCCAGCATCATCTCGATATCGTAAAGCGTACGCTGTTCAAGGCGCTGCGCTTCTACCAAGCGTTCATGCTTGCGCATCCATTCAAGGCGCTCTTTTAACTCATTTTTTATTGAGTCAATCGCGCCTAAAATGGTTTCACGCGGCGTCACATAGTGGGACTTGGGGTAAATTGTCATACGCGGGACCTGGCCCCGTATGTCCCCGGTTAGCGGATCAAAAATTCGAATAGAGTCAATTTCGTTATCAAACAGCTCAACCCTCACCGCATCTTCATCAGAATCAGCAGGAAAAATATCAATAACATCCCCGCGCACGCGGTACGTACCTCGGCGGAAGTCCATGTCATTACGGGTGTATTGAAGCTCCGCCAAACGACGCAAAAAGGCACGCTGATCAATCAACTCGCCGCGGGTAAAGTGCAGACGCATTTTTAAATACTGGTCGGGGTCACCCAACCCGTAAATAGCAGAAACGGAAACAACGATGAGCGCATCACGACGTTCAAGCAACGCCTTGGTTGCCGAGAGACGCATCTGTTCAATATGGTCATTGATAGAGGCATCTTTTTCGATAAACGTATCCGATGATGGTACGTAGGCTTCGGGCTGATAGTAGTCATAATACGAAACAAAGTACTCGACAGCATTATCCGGAAAGAAGGACTTAAACTCTCCATAAAGCTGAGCCGCGAGGGTTTTGTTAGGTGCCATCACAATGGTCGGGCGCTGAAGCTGCTCAACCACATTCGCCATGGTGAATGTTTTGCCCGACCCGGTTACACCCAGCAGCGTTTGATGGGCAAGTCCTGACTCCAGGCCACTTACCAAGTCTTTTATCGCATTTGGCTGGTCACCGGCAGGCTTAAATTTCGACTGTAACCGAAACTCTTTGCTCATCATTGCTCCTGAATGAAAAGTTAAATAACGTGCGTAGTGATATCGACAGTTGCCTGCGTCATCAGGCGCTGGATGGGGCAGCGATGGCTGATCTCTTCCAGGCGTGCCCGCTGTTCCGGGTCGCTGATCCCATGCAGTGTTAACGCTACATTCAATTTATAAGTTCCATGCGCCTCCTCACTGTCGTCCCGCTGCACCGTGACAGTAATCGCGGTAAGCGGCCACTTCTTGCGCTTGGCATACATCTGCACCGTAATGGCCTTACACGTTCCCAGAGAAATATCGAAATAGTCGTGAGGGTCGGGCGCACTGCCTTCGCCTCCAACCAGAGTGGGAACATCGGCATACAGGGCCTCCAGGCTATCGACCTCAATACGCTGGCGAAATACATGGTTACGCTGGCTGATTACCGTAATAGGCGGATGCATCAGGATACTTTCACTCCCAGTTTGAGCTTCTCTACAGCGTTGATCAGTGCCTCACGTTTAACACGGCCATCCACATCTGCGCCGTGGCGACCTACCTCTGCACTATCAACCCCCTCCAACATCATCAACGCCGTGGTAATCTTGTTAACTTGATCCGCGTTTTTTACGCCTTGAAACGTTAACGATTGCTGTGTCATTACGCTACCCTCCTCACTTAACCTTATGCAAAACTGATACAACAGAAAGATTCTAGCACGCTATTCCACCTTGCAATTAGTATCATTAGCCCACAGGTTGAGAAGCGCGGCGTCCTAATCCTACTTTCAGCGATCAGCTACTCATCAGGAGTCTATATGGCAACGGTTATCCCCTCTACTGCGATCACCGACAATGTGCGCCTTCATCACTTGGCAGCGCTGGATGTAACAGGGGCAGATGCTGAAAAATTTCTGCAGGGCCAAACAAGCGCTCAGGTAAGTTTAGCGGATGGCGAGTTTGCCCCTCTTACGTGTTTTTGCACGCCCAAAGGAAGAATGCTCGCCAATGGTCAGCTGCTGCGCCTTAACGCTGAACACTTTAGACTTATCCTTAGTGTTTCTCTTGCCGACTCGCTGGCAACCCATTTAAAAAAATTTGCCGCGTTTTATCGGGCTGAATTGATCCATAACACGAACATCACGTTTATTGGCGCCAGCAAAGCAGCAGACACCTTAGCTGAGTCACTGGGATTAACCCTTCCTGAACAGCCATACGCACAAAGCGTTAATGAACAATCAAGCGTTGTACGCGTGGCCGGGGAAATGCCTCGCTGGCTGTTTTGCACGACTGAGACAACGACAGTGGCATCCTCTCAACAGGTGGTGGACGACGAAGCCCAGCAGGCTGCCTGGCAACTTGCCGACATTCGCAGCGGAATTGCCTGGCTCTCAGAGGCTCAGCAGGATCAATTTCTGCCTCAAATGCTGAACTGGGAAGCACTAGGGGGCATTAGCTTTAAAAAGGGCTGCTACACAGGACAGGAAGTGGTAGCCCGAGCACACTTTCGTGGACAAGTTAAAAAACGCTTGGTTCACGCTGAACTGACATCGACAACGCTACCCGAGACAGGCGCCAGCATAAAAACCGAGCTGGATAAAGCCATGGGCGAGGTCGTTGCAAGCGTAAGGCGCGATAATGATAGTGTGGAGCTGTTGGCGGTGATGAATACCAAGGCGACAGAAGAAGCGATACCGCTTTACTGGGAGGGCAACGCAATCACCCTACTGCCGCTACCCTACGCTATTGAACGGCTTGACCCTGAACAGCTGGCGGCCACGTTAAAGGGCCAGGCTTACAAGGGCTAAGCTCACTCGTTTAAGAATCCTGAAAAGCCTGAAGCTTAAACAACCGGGCGGCATTGGCACTGCTATGTGCCGCCACCTCTTCTTCTGTTTGGTTGCGCAGCGTGGCCACGACGCGACATACGTGAGCAACACATTGGGGTTCGTTACGCTCACCCTGATGGCCGCTAAGGGGCATATCAGGGCTATCTGTTTCCAGTACAAAGCCATCATTGGGTAATGCCGCTACCGTTCGCCGCAGCCGCTGAGCACGCTCATACGTCACTCCGCCGCCAATCCCGAGTACAAACCCTACGTCTAAAAATTTTTGGGCTTGCTCTATAGAGCCTGAGAAGGCGTGAATCAGCCCCGCTTGGGGAAGCGCTAACTGGCGCAGTCGTTTACTGACCTTGTCATTGGCCTGCACACAGTGAACCACGACAGGGAGCTTGTATTGCTTGGCCAAACGCAGCTGATCATCGAAAAGGCGCCACTGCGACTCCCAGGAATCTGTAAAGCGTGCATCAATACCGCACTCCCCAACCGCTGCCACCTGTGGATTTGAATACAGCGCCTGCTCCAGCGCAAGGATATCCTCATCGCGCTGGTGCTGTTCCATAAAATAGGGGTGGAGGCCTAGGCACACACTAACATCACTGCGCTCGCCAAGCGCCAGCACCTGTTGCCAACGCTTCCGAGTAGTGCCAGGCACAATGAAATGAGAGACACCGGCCGTGTGTGCTGCTGCAAAAACAGCACCGCGGTCCTGATCAAACTCGCTAAAGTCCAGATGACAATGGGCATCGATTAGCACTGCCGGGCCTCCCTGTTGATATACCACGCAAGCCCCTCCCTGGGCTTGCCAACCTTTGCTTATCTTAAAGAGTAGCTAACTTAATGCTCTCGAGTGGGCTGGAAGCGAATATCGGGCCAGCGCTCCTGGGTCATTTGTAAATTAACCCGAGTAGGTGCGATGTAGGTTAAGTAACCGCCTCCATCAATAGCCAAATTCGTGCTGGCTTTACGCTTAAACTCTTCGAGCATTTTGGCATCGTCGCAATATACCCAACGGGCCGTTTGTACGTTCACCCCCTCATACAGACAATCGACCTTGTACTCCTCCTTTAGCCGATGGGCGACCACGTCAAACTGCAAGGTGCCCACCGCCCCGAGGATTAGATCGTTGTTATCCATAGGCATGAAGACCTGAGTAGCGCCCTCTTCGGAAAGCTGCTGCAAGCCCTTCTGAAGCGCTTTCATTTTCAGCGGGTCTTTCAGGCGAACTCGCTTGAAAAGCTCAGGCGCGAAGTGAGGAATACCGGTAAAACGCATATCCTCGCCGACGGTAAAGGTATCCCCGATTTGGATCGTGCCATGGTTATGCAAGCCAATGATGTCACCCGGCCAGGCTTCTTCTACATGGGAGCGATCAGATGCCATAAACGTCAACGCATCGGCAATTTTGACATCCTTGCCAATACGTACATGGCGCATCTTCATGTTCTTCTCATATTTGCCGGAGCAAACACGTAAAAAAGCGATACGGTCACGATGATTAGGATCCATATTGGCTTGGATCTTAAATACAAACCCGGTGAAACGCTCGTCGTGAGCGGTTACTTCACGCAGGTCAGTTTTATGCGGCTGAGGGGCAGGCGCATACTCGACGAAGCCGTCCAGCATCTCGCGTACACCAAAGTTCCCCATCGCAGTACCGAAGTAGACGGGCGTAAGCTCACCTCTCCGATAAGCCTCAAGATCAAACGTGTGCGAAGCGCCCCGCACCAGCTCGACTTCCATACGCAGCTCTTCGGCCTGCTCTTCGCCCAGAACGGCATCAACTTCAGGGCTATCCAAGCCCTCGATGCGCTTGTCTTCCGGAATATGGCTGCCTTGGCCCTGAGTATAAAGGTGGATAACATCATTGTAGAGGTGGTAGACACCCTTGAAATGACGCCCCATACCAACAGGCCATGTCATGGGCGCGCACTGAATATTTAAAACGGTCTCGACTTCGTCCATCACCTCAATAGGGTCACGGATATCACGGTCCATTTTGTTAATAAAGGTCAGGATGGGCGTGGCACGTAAACGACACACCTCCATCAATTTGATGGTCCGATCTTCGACACCCTTGGCGCCATCAATCACCATCAAAGCGGAGTCAACGGCGGTCAGCGTTCGGTAGGTATCTTCCGAGAAGTCTTCGTGCCCTGGCGTATCCAGCAAGTTCACAACACGGCCGCCATAGGGGAACTGCATAACGGAGGTCGTCACCGAGATCCCCCGCTCCTGCTCCATCTTCATCCAGTCAGACGTCGCGTGTCGGTCATTACGCTTACTTTTCACCGAGCCTGCCAGCTGAATAGCATTCCCAAACAGCAGCATTTTTTCGGTGATGGTTGTTTTACCCGCATCCGGGTGCGAAATGATAGCGAATGTGCGGCGCAGATCCGCTTCCTGGGCTAACTGAGTGTCTTTCATCTTGCCTCTACAGAAATTAGTACTCAGCAACGTAACGCGACTCTGGCTGAGTGATTCAGAATTGGGCGAGATTGTAACGTTATGACCGTTTTAGCGCCATGTTCATTGAAACCTGCGCCTTGAACCCCTTGGGGGAAGACACATGATGGATGCTGGGAATTTTTAAGGGCTACTACTAAGGGCTACTACAAGGTGTCCGCGCAAGCGAGGCCTGCAAAATCACTTTTGAGCTCAATAAAAAAACGCCGAACGGGTCGGCGCTTTAAAATGCTAGCTGATAGTGGTCGCGGGCAACGTTCTAAGCGTAGGTATTAACCTGCGTACCCACACTACCTTCTTGAGCAAGATTGGGTTCAGCGCCCATATCCGCTGACGCCATGATTTCCGTGACCTGTTGAGCCTGAATATCCAATGCGTCTTTGAATATCTGCATTTGGGCCTGTTCAGCAGTTTGCGCTTGATTCATATAAAGCGCTGTACTCACCGTATTGCTTATAGATACATCCATAAAGCCCGCCCTCAGAAGTCAAACGTCAAATCAGCTTAGCAAATAACCGGACAACCTACAAAGCGGCGTGGCGATTTAGAACCGCTCAGCTCGAAAGGGTGACATATCAATTTCTGTCGGCTTGCCTTCGATTATGTCAGCCAATAGCTGACCTGTCGCTGGACCAAGGGTAAACCCTTGGTGCCCGTGCCCAAATGCTAACCATAACCCAGGATGGCGTGGTGCCGGACCAATAATCGGCTTCATATCAGGCAAACAGGGGCGCGCGCCCTTCCAGGCGGCCGCATCATGGCGCTTGCCAAGCGGAAAAATAGTCCTGGCCACTTTTTCCGCCGCTTCCAGCTGATGCTCATCAGCGGGCGACTCTATTCGATCAAGCTCAGCACCGGTCGTCAGACGCACTCCTGCGTTCATGGGCGCCAGCAAATAGCCAACTTCAGCATCCATTAACCAGTAATTCAACTTGGCTGGCGCTTGGGCAGCATAGTGCATGTGATAGCCACGCTTAACAAAGGTAGGAAAATGATAGCCCAGCCCTTTCATCCATTCGCCAGACCATGGTCCCAAGGCAACCACCACGTCATCAGCGTCAAGGGTTTGCGTTTCAGTAACGATCCGCCAGCGCTCGCCTGCTTGCTCAACTTTTTGAATATCCGCCTGAAGAAGTTTGCCCCCGTTGTCCATAAAATCTTGCGCATAGGCGGCCACCAAGGCACCCGGATCGGCCACCGTCCAAGGGTCCAGCCAATGAATAGCGCCAATAATATCCTTACCTAAATTCGGCTCTTTGCTTTCAACGCCCGCACGATCCAGCACGTTAAACTGCACCCCGTAATGCTCACGAGCTTCTTCGGCCTCATTAATACGTTTTGCCAAGCGCGACTGCGTGCGGTAAATCTCTAACCACCCTTCACGGCGCACCAAGTGCTCGGCGCCAGCAGCTTCAATCATCGGGCCGTGCGTCTTTAAGCACAATTGGATAAGAGAAGCCCACTCAGGAATGATTTTTTTATAGCGGCCTGACGAAGAGTTATGCCAATAGCTTAACAGGGGTGAAGCGGCATTCAGCATGCCTGCCGGGCGATAACGAATATCCACGCGCTTGTTAGGCAGCACACTTAAAATGGTTTTCATATCACGAGGGAATGCATAAGGACGCACCGCTTCTCGCTGAATGATGCCCGCATTACCAAACGACGTTTCCCGACCAGGCTGGCGTCTGTCCACCAAGGTGACCTGGTGCCCGCGACGCTGTAAATGCCATGCAATACTGACACCCACCATGCCTGCCCCTAGCACTACCGTTTGTCGCGTCATCTTGTATTCTCCTCAGCGCTAATACCTACGTTTAATACAGGCGAAAACAACGCCAGCAACTGATTGAAAAATATCACTAAACAAAGGACACTTGCACAGCTTAAATAGCTTTTTTCAAGGCTTTTTACAGCAATTAACGCTATAAAAATATCACTAGCAGACAACTCCACTGCTTTAGAGCTTTGCAGGCGGACAAAGCCACAAAAACAGCTTAAGCAGCAATTAAATGCAGGGTGCATGAAGAGCAAGCACAGCCAGGGAAGCAGTAAGGAAGCATGACGAATAAAACAAGCTGTCTTTAAACAGACATTACAACATGCAGGAAGGGATATGAAAGAAAAATGCAGGGATCAAAAACAAAAAAACCACAATTAAGTGGTATCAGATATGAAGAGAAGATATTAAATAAGCAATACGAATGGGGTGGATGATGGGTTTCGAACCCACGACCACCGGAGTCACAATCCGGGGCTCTACCACTGAGCTACATCCACCACAACCTAAAACTGTAGCCGCATATTACTATCGAATGGGGTGGATGATGGGGTTCGAACCCACGACCACCGGAGTCACAATCCGGGGCTCTACCACTGAGCTACACCCACCATTGATAGCACTAACGTACTTAAACTTTCCTAACCGGCAAATGACCATCGAACAGCATTACTAATGGCACGCCCAGCAGGACTTGAACCCGCAACCTACGGCTTAGAAGGCCGTTGCTCTATCCGGTTGAGCTATGGGCGCACATAAAGCATCCCAAAAAACACTGAACGCCAATGAGCACTTGACCACAACCAAACTTGGAAAAGCAAAGTAACGCCTTTCGCGTTAAGTGTGGTCGGGATGGAGGGATTCGAACCCCCGACATCCTGCTCCCAAAGCAGGCGCGCTACCAGACTGCGCTACATCCCGATTTATCACCTTTGACGCTTACCGCGCTGCTCGTCTCAAGCGAGGCATATATTACTATTTTTAAAATTAAAGTCAACACTTAACGCGATTGATTGTGTAGAAGCTTTGCCTGGCCGCTTGGGCATGCGAAAATTACTCCCTATAGTAAATGCTCAAGCAAGCGTGCTTTTGCATCAGCGCTCCAACCTCCATAGGATCTTTGTAAATGACCGCCCAACTTATCGATGGAAAAGCCATCGCTGCTCATGTCCGTCAACGCGTTGCCGAGAAGATAGCCAAACGTCAGCAAGTAGGCGCTCGTGCACCAGGACTAGCCGTTGTTGTGGTCGGTGAAGACCCGGCGTCTCACGTCTATGTTAGTAATAAACATCGAGCCTGCGAACAAGCGGGCATCCTATCGTTTCAGCATGCCCTCCCCGCCGCTACCACGCAGCAAGCGTTGGAAGCATTGGTTGACCAGCTTAATGACGATGCAAGCATAGACGGCATCCTGGTTCAGCTACCGCTTCCAGCTCACCTGGACGCCAACCCCATTCTGGAGCGCATTAAGCCCGACAAAGATGTCGATGGTTTTCACCCCTACAATCTTGGCCGGCTTGCTCAGCGGTTGCCGGCTCTACGCCCCTGCACACCCAAAGGGGTCATGACCATGCTGGCAGAAAGCGGCCTGTCGGTGCGTGGCTTAAACGCCACTATCGTTGGCGCTTCTAACATCGTAGGCCGTCCAATGGCGCTGGAACTGATGCTGGCAGGCGCGACCATCACTGTATGCCATCGCTTTACCCAGGGTTTGCAGGCCCATGTTAACCGTGCCGACCTGGTGGTCGTGGCTGTCGGCAAACCTGGCATTGTTAAAGGAGAGTGGATTAAGGAAGGTGCCATTGTGATTGATGTTGGTATTAACCGTCAGGAAGATGGCTCGCTGGTGGGAGATGTTGATTTTGCAGCCGCGGCCGAGCGGGCCAGCTTTATCACCCCCGTTCCGGGTGGCGTAGGCCCCATGACCGTTGCCACTTTGCTTGAAAATACGCTTGAAGCGGCTGAGCATCACGACGCCAACGCTTAGGCTTACTGTACTATTAATTTTTAGGGTTTGATAAAGGAGCCTATTCGATGAAGCGTATTGGCATTATTGGCGCAATGGCGCAAGAAGTCGGCATTCTGGTCGGGCAGCTCGACAATGCTGAGCGCTATGAGCATGCAGGGTTTGTATTTCATACAGGTATGCGCCATGGGCTAGAGGTAGTGATACTACAGTCCGGCATTGGCAAGGTGAATGCGGCTGTGGGTACCGCCATTCTTCTGGAACGCCACCACCCCGACGCTATCATCAATACGGGTTCAGCGGGCGGATTTGCAAGCGATCTCAACATTGGTGACGTCATCATTTCAGATGAAGTACGCCATCATGATGTCGATGCAGTGGTGTTCGGCTATGAAATAGGTCAGGTGCCCGGCATGCCCGCGGCTTACCTGGCAGATGTTCAGCTACGCGCCATTGCCCGCCAGGCAATCAAAGAGGTTGGCGAGGTTAACGTCCGAGAGGGTCTCATTGCGACAGGTGATGCGTTTATGTCTGACCCTGCACGCGTGGCTGCGACACAGGCCCACTTCCCCTCTATGCTGGCGGTTGAGATGGAGGCTGCAGCGATTGCGCAAACCTGTCACCTATATCAATGCCCATTCGTGGTGATTCGTGCGTTATCCGATATTCCGGGCAACGATGATAACCACCTTTCTTTTGAACAGTTCCTGGACATAGCCGCCGCCCACTCATCGCGCATGGTGGACCACATGCTACAGACACTTGGCCAGCGCTAAGATCGTAGCAATAGCCGGTGTTTACCACTAACGAAAACGGAGCCAAATGGCTCCGTTTTCGTTTCTTACTTCATCAACAGATTTCTTACTTCATCAACAGTTACGCTTTAATGGACCACTCAAGCGACTCTCCCGCCAGCAATGGGACAATCGTTTTGCCCCCCGCGTAAGGATAGGCTTCCGGCAGTTGCCAGGGTTTACGCTCTAACGTGATTTTATCGGCATTAGGCGCCAAGCCATAAAAACGCGGACCATTCAGGCTGGCAAACGCTTCCAGCTTATCGAGCGCGCCCACTTCATCAAAGGCCCTTGCATATAATTCAATCGCCGCCGGTGCCGTGTAAGCGCCAGCGCAGCCACAACTGGATTCCTTATCGCCCTTGGCGTGAGGCGCGCTATCCGTACCTAAAAAGAACTTGGGGCTGCCACTGGAGGCTGCTTTCAGTAATGCCTGGCGGTGCTGTTCGCGCTTTAAGATGGGCAGGCAGTAGTAGTGCGGGCGAATCCCACCCACCAGCATTTTGTTGCGGTTAAACAGCAGGTGATGAACCGTAATAGTGGCCGCAACATTATCCGGCGCGTTTGCCACAAACTCTGCCGCTTGCTGGGTCGTAATATGCTCAAAAACAACCTTTAGCGCGGGATGACGCGCCAGCAGAGGCTTCATTACCGTTTCGATAAATACCGCTTCACGATCAAAAATATCGATATCAGCAGTGGTTACTTCACCATGAACAAGCAGCGGCATTCCCACCTTGGCAAGCATGGCAATGGTGTCATCGCAGTGCGCAAGATCGGTGACACCCGAATCCGAGTTGGTGGTTGCCCCGGCAGGGTAAAGCTTAACCGCTTTAATCACGCCGCTTTGTGCTGCGCGCTCAATTTCCTCAGGCGGCGTCGTATCGGTTAAATAGAGCGTCATAAGTGGCTCGAACGTGCTGCCTTCAGGCAAGGCCGCCAAAATACGCTCACGGTATTCAAGCGCCTGAGCCGTGGTCGTTACCGGAGGCGTTAAGTTAGGCATAATAATCGCACGGCCCATTTGGGCGGCGGTATGGCCTACCACGGCTTTCAGCGCCTCGCCATCACGCAAATGGAGGTGCCAGTCATCGGGGCGGGTCAGGGTAATAGCGTCCACGGCAAGTCCTAAGCTGTTTAAAGAAGAAAAGCCAATACAGTATACGTGATCCACTTGGCGGAGAAATCTGCTTATCAATGTCACACACCGTAACAAGTATCGTATTATAACGGCACTCTTAGAGGTTCAAGGTCCAATTGTTTATGCAAAATGTGCGACGCTATGCGGATATTATTGCCAGCATAGAGGGGCTGGTATGGCTAGGTCTCGCTTGGTCGATTTCTATTTCCGTACATACCGGCAATACCGAGCCGACGCTGGCAGCACTTTTTATCGTGGGTGCGCTGGTGCTATTTAGCTGGGCACACCGACCGATGCGCTATCTACTGTGCCGCTACCATATCCGTAAGCGGCGCACGGATATGTGGATTCATATTCTAGCACTACCCCTTCTGCTCGCGATGTTCTTTCATATCATGGTGGAAGCGACGTTAGGCAGCACCTGGCTGCCACCAAAAATGCTGTTATTCAATCTAATGGCATCCGCTGGCTGGCTGACCTATGTCATGACGCTACTCATTAAGGTTGTCATTCACAGCATCAAAACTTCACGTAAATAGGTAGTAGCCCATGCAAACGGCTTTGCCGCTGCCCCTCTCGACCCCGAACCGCAATCTGGTTCGCCTCACTATTGTTCGGGGAATCACCTGGACAGGGTTTCTGATCGCCATTGTGGTCGGCGTGGAGCTACTGGCCTTTGAATTACCCGTCACCGCGGTCGTCAGTGTCGTTATCGCTATGGGCTTATTGAATATCGCCACCTGGTGGCGATTGGGGCGCCCGCGAGCGGTGGAACATATTGAGTATCTGCTGCATTTATTGGCCGACATTGCGGGCCTGACCCTGGTATTTTATTTTTCGGGAGGCTCCACCAATCCGTTTATTACCTACTATCTGGTGCCTGTGACGATTGCCGCGGCAACGCTACCATGGCGCCATGCCTGGATATGTGCGGTCTGCGCCATGGCAGGCTACAGCTTTCTAATGTTCTTTTACCACCACGTCCCCCAACTGGCACATATTAATAGCGATGAAATGCTCAATCTGCATGTCATGGGCATGTGGCTTAACTTTGGCCTTTCAGCAGGCCTGGTCACGTTTTTTATCTATAAAATGGCCCATGCACTGCGTAATCGAGATAAAGCACTTTCACTTACTCGCGAAGCGGCGCTGCGTAACGAACAGGTGCTGGCTGTAGCCACTCAGGCGGCGGGCACAGCACACGAACTAGGCACCCCGCTCTCGACCATGGCCATACTGTTAAAAGAGATGCAGGATGAGGCCCCCGAAGGGGGAACGTTACAGCAGGATATTCGCTTACTGCGCCAGCAAGTCGACATTTGCAAATCTCGTCTTCAGCATTTGGTCACCAGTGCCGATCGGCGACGTATGGCAGAACCCGAAATACTGGATGCCCAGACCTGGCTAACCGGCGTTGTGCAGCGCTGGTTAGTGTTGCGGCCAGATGTTAGCCACCAATTTGAGATCGTTGAAAGGCGCGGCAAACCCTGGCTTGCGGTTGACACAACGCTGGACCAGGCACTAATGAACCTGCTAAACAATGCCGCTGATGCCAACCCCGAACATGTTTCTATTCGTCTTGATTGGCAGGAAGAGAGTGTTGTCATTGATATTCGTGATCACGGCCCGGGCATTGCCATGTCTATCGCTGACCAGCTCGGTGATACGTTTATTTCTACCAAGAGCAAGGGAATGGGCATTGGCCTGTTTTTGACCCATGCCACGATCAATCGCTTTGGCGGAGGTGTTAGTCTGTATAATCATCCCGAAGGTGGCACGCTGACAGAAGTAACGCTTCCGCGTAGCTCCGCCCCCCTTTAAGCCAAACTAACGGCACAGCCTAATTGAAACGCGTTTTAGTGTGTTTCAAGCACTATCGTTGAGGACATCATGCAAACGACAGATCAGCGCCTGCTAATTATTGATGACGATGAAATGTTCTGTCACGTGCTCAGCCGCGCGTTTACCCGCCGCGGTTATGAGGTAATGACAGCGCATGATGCAGACCAGGCGCTTGCGGTAGCCGTTCAGTTTCAACCCACCATGGCCACGCTCGACCTCAAGCTTGAAAACAGCTCAGGACTAAAGCTGCTCCCTGAGATGTTGGCCGCCGTGCCAAGCTGCCGTATTGTGGTGCTTACCGGTTACTCAAGCATTGCCACGGCCGTGGAGGCCATGAAGCTCGGAGCCGTCAACTACCTGTGCAAACCAGCCGACGCTGACGACATTGTCGCATCCTTTGAACACCAGGAAGGCGACCCCAATATAGAGCTTGCTGATAACCCTCCGTCCATTAATCGAATCACGTGGGAGCATATTCAAAAAGTGCTTCATGAACACGACGGCAATATTTCCGCGACAGCTCGCGCGCTCGGCATGCATCGCCGGACACTCCAGCGTAAACTGCAAAAACGCCCCGTTAAGCGTTAGTCCTGCACCAGCGGCCTACTCCGCAACAAAGCTAGCATTCTCCGCGTTGCGTTTGCCTACCGCATTAGCTCCCAAACCAGCCACCGCAGACGCCGATACCATCGGCGTCATTGCCTTACCCTATTGGCGAAACAAGGACTGCTACGCCACAATAAGCCCCCTTGAGCCATCCATCACTTTGACGTTAGGAGTTTTCGCATGTTTGTGGTTATTTTTGGCAGAATGACCTGCCCTTTCTGCGTCCGTGCCAAGCAACTTGCTGAGCATTTGGAAACAATCGGTAAGATCGAGGGTTACCGCTATGTCGATATGCCCTCTGAAGGCGTTACTAAAGAGGACATCGCTAAAACGGCAGGCAAGCCTATCCATACGGTGCCGCAAGTATTTGTCGACCAAACGCACATAGGCGGTTTTACCGAATTCGACAGGTTTGTACGTGAGAAGCAGTTATTAGCTCCCCAGGAAGATTCGTTACGTTAAATTTGCCGTTTATAGTCGTTGAACACGCTTTTTCTCGCCTGCCTATACTGGGTTTTAAACAAGTACCCTCTTTCTAACATCGCTTGTTTAGGCGGCGAGGATAGCATCGTGCAACGTGATGAATTCGTACAGCAGCTTTGGCTTGACTATATTCACTCGCACCCCGACATCGGCGGTTTGCGTCTTTGGCCTCTCTCCTCTACGGCGGAATACTTAACGCTCGTAACGCTTAACCATGGTCCTTTTTCTGCTTCCGTTTTGAATAACCGGTTGGCGCACATGGGGTATCGTCAGGTTGCTCATTATGCGATGGCTGACAAGGGCCTTCTTATTCGCCTTCTCGCGCCTGATGACCAAGGAAGTTGGCTAGTATTAGCTGAGCTACAGTTGGGGACGCTGTCAAAACTGCCTCGTGAGGCGCTGGCTGCGCTGGTGAATCAATCACACCCACAGGACTGCAAGGGCCACAACTTACTTTGTCGCGGTCGTCCGTGGCCCATGCCCTCCTGGTCGCTATATCAGCAGCTTCTAAAGGCGCACCCTCTTGCTGCCTGGCTGGCGGTTATGGGCCCGCGCCTACACCATGCAGGCTTTGATTGTGCCGAGCTCGGCGATACGCTAACAGCGCTTAATGACCAGCTAGAAAAAACAGGCATGCCCGGTGAAAAAGAGCCGCAAAACGGCGTGTTTGCGCTTTCGACGCTTATTGAGCATCATTTTTATCCTGCCATGCCGCAACGCATCATCTTTAGTGATGGCGATGAGCATCGTCTCTGCCTGGGCGGCCTGGCGCTGACTCAAAAACATATCGATGCGGGCCATGAACGCATCGCCGAAATACTCATTCCGGCCCATGCCCGCTGTGAGATTGTCTAAGCAGCCTGCCAAGGCTGCTTAAAACAAGTAACGTACTTACATTTGCGTTTACGCTTCCACAAACGTCATTTCGGGTACATGGTCAGGCACTATCAGCTTACCCGCCGTTTTTTCGATAATTTCATCGATGCTGACCCCGGGCGCGCGCTCTTTAAGCACAAAGGCGCCGTCTTTAATTTCCAGGTAGGCCAAGTCAGTCAGAACGCGGTTAATACAACCAGCGCCCGTCAGCGGTAAAGTACACTGCTCAAGCAGCTTCGACTCGCCATGCTTGGAGGCGTGGGTCATCGTGCAAATAATATTTTCAGCGCCAGCCACCAGGTCCATGGCGCCCCCCATTCCTTTAATCAACTTGCCTGGCACCATCCATGACGCAATATTGCCATTCTGATCGACTTCAAACGCACCTAAAACGGTGAGATCCACATGCCCACCGCGGATCATGGCAAAAGATTCTGCCGATGAAAAAATAGCAGCACCAGGCCGAGCGGTCACCGTCTCTTTACCAGCATTAATCATGTCAGCATCAAGCTCTTCCTCCGTCGGGAAACGCCCCATGCCCAATAAACCATTTTCTGACTGAAGCATCACATCAATGCCTTCAGGAATGTAGTTGGCAACCAGAGTGGGAATACCAATACCCAAATTTACGTAAAAGCCATCTTCCAATTCACGCGCAACACGCTGCGCCATCTGTTCACGTGTTAAAGCCATGGTGGCAACCTCATTATTGAGCGATTAAAAAAGTTGTTTAGCCGTTAACGGTCAACGATTTAGCCATGCACCGTGCGTTTCTCGATGCGTTTCTCAAACGAACCCTGAATAATCCGATCCACATAAATACCCGGGGTATGGATCTGGCTGGGCTCAAGCTCACCAGGCTCTACAATTTCTTCAACTTCCACCACTGTGATTTTTCCAGCGGTCGCCACCAAGGGATTAAAGTTTTGCGCTGTATGGCGGTACACGACATTGCCATAACGATCCGCTTTCCAGCCTTTTACTATTGCGAAGTCACCGACGATGGCTTCTTCCATGATGTAGTGGCGCCCATTAAATTCACGCACCTCCTTACCCTCACCAATGGGAGTACCGTAGCCTGTCGCGGTATAGAACGCTGGAATACCTGCGCCACCCGCCCGCATTTTTTCAGCCAGCGTGCCTTGAGGAGTAAGCACAACCTCAATGTCATCGTTGAGCATCTGCTGCTCAAAGAGCGCGTTTTCGCCGACATAAGAGGCAAATATTTTGCGGATTTGACGATCTTCAAGCAGAACGCCCAAACCAAAACCATCAACGCCGCAATTATTAGAAGCAACCGTCAGGTTCTTAACACCTCGACGTTTTATTTCTGCTATTAGATTTTCTGGTATTCCGCATAGGCCAAAGCCGCCAGCCAGTACGGTCATTCCGTCTTCGATACCTTCCATCGCTTCGGCATAGGAAGCAACACGCTTATCAAATCCTGCCATTATTATGCCTCGCCTCGTTGTCGGTGGTGCGTACAATGCGCTTATCGGTACTGTCAGTGTTGTCTCTATTACTATACCTGGTTACCCAAGCCCAAAAAGTGATGCCTATCACAGGCTGCCTTAAGCTTAGCCATTAAAGAGCCAGAAGTGTCGCTGGATAGAAAATTACTTTTTGAAGCGCGCAAAGGTAACGACAATAAAATAAGTGCTTTTTTACCATTGTGCTGGGCAGTATGGCATTGATCCATTAGCATTAATCGCATCGTTATACGTTTCATTGAAGGACGGATATGACTATTTTCAAGGGCTTAGTCAGCATTGCGCTGTTCACGCTCACCACGCTTTTTTGGGGCATTCCACTTATTGCGCTCACTTTTCTAAAAGTCGTTATCCCAGTGAAACGCTTTAGAAAATGGATACTTGACGGCTTATGCGCCGTGGCCCTTAACTGGATCGGCGCTAATCTTTGGTGGATGAAGCGCTGGCTGAGGCCAGATGTCACTTTTTCGATTCCTGAATCGTTGAGCCCACACCAATGGTGGCTGGTCATATCCAATCACCGTAGCTGGACCGATATTTTTATTCTTTTCATGGCCTTGCACCGCCGTATCCCTATGCCGCGTTTTTTTCTAAAACGACAATTGATCTGGATCCCGATTGTAGGTCTTGCCTTTTGGGCACTTGAATTTCCGTTTATGCGCCGCTTTAGCCGTGAACAGATCGCCAAGAACCCCACTCTTGCCACGATAGACCGCCAATCCACAGCGTCCATGTGCCACCGGGCGCGGAGCGCGCCCATCGCCATATTTAATTTCATCGAAGGCACACGGTTTACCATAGCGAAGCGCGACGCACAGAAAAGCCCATATCAGCATTTGTTAAGGCCAAAAGCAGGGGGAATTTCGCAGGTACTTAGCCTGCTTGGCGATCAATTGGATGGTATTCTTGATGTAACGATCAGTTACGCTAACCCGTCGCCAACGTTTTGGGGTTTTTTATGCGGTCAGGAAGCGCCTATTACACTACAGGCACGAACATTGCCCATTCCCCAGTGGATGCACGAATCCGACTACCACGAAGAAAAGCAGCATAAGGAACGCTTCCACGCATGGACCAATTCACTCTGGCAGGAAAAAGATGCCTTGTTGGACAGCCAATCCGATCACGCCTAACTGTCTGGCTTGGTGTCTGCTTGCTAATTAGCGTATTAACAGGCTGTGCAGGTTCGTCGCCCTCTTCCTCCCAACGCGATGCCGTACCTACCCATAGTACGAGCCAAATCAGTGGCAACTGGGTGGCCGTTCAACGTGGAGATACGCTAGGAAAACTGGCTAACCGGGCTAACGTACCTCTTGAGCGTCTGGAGCGTTTTAATCCAGGCGTCAATGCGCGTCGTCTTGCGGTTGGCCAGCGCTTGATGATACCTACTCAACAAGAGCGTGCACCCTCCGGCGGCCCTTACCGTTATCAAATCCGGCCTGGCGATACGTACTCCAACATAGCACGACACTTTGGCACGACCAGTGGACGTATTCAGAGCGCCAACCCCGGCGCTTCGCCCACCGCGCTAAGGATAGGCCAAATCATCAGCGTTCCTTTAAGTAGCGGCGGTACGCGTAGCCCAGCGCCTACCCGCAACGCCTCGCCCAGCAATCGGTCATCGCCCTCTAGCAGCACCTCTAGCAACACCCCGGCTGCGGCGCCTACCGCTCCTACTTCATTACCCGCATCCGCGCGCCGCTGGCCTTGGCCACTGGAAGACTACCGCATTGTTAGACGTTTTGGCGCAGACAGCCGAGGAGCATTGCAACCCATGCTGCTTGCGACCCAAGCCGGTGCGCGTGCTCAGGCCGTAGCCCCCGGCGAGGTACGCTTTGCAAACGGTATGCGCCAGCTAGGTGAAGTCGTGATTGTGCACCACGCTGATAATCTGCAAACCGTGTATGCACTGTGTGAACGCACGCTGGTCTCGGTCGGACAGCAAGTCAAAGCAGGTGATGAACTGTGCGAAGTAGGTCAAAGTAATACTACTCAACGTTACGATCTGTTGTTTGATTTACGCCAGGGCGGCAAGCCGATTGATCCCGGCAAGGTACTGCGTTAATACGCTTGCTAAACGAGCAAAGCCCCTTATCAAAAGGGGCTTTGTTTTCTATAACGACTGCTTACGGTTGGCTTAACCGCGATAATAGCGGGGCTTAACAAAGGGCATAGGCGTTACGGTCATCGGTAGTTGTTTGCCGCGCACATCCGCAAACACGTTGCTTGCTGGCGCTTCCCAATCGCGGCTGACATACCCTATAGCGACAGGATACCCAACGCTTGGCCCAAACGTGCCTGACGTTACGACTCCAACTTCGTTACCTGACGCATCCCGCAACACAGCACCTTCTCGAATAGGCGCCCTACCTTCTGCCAGCAACCCTACACGCTTGCGTAAATGATCCCTGGCATCGATTTGATGAAGAATGACATCCGCCCCAGGAAAACCTGCCGAACGCTCCCCCCCATGACGACGGGGCTTACCAATCGCCCAAATCAATCCGGCTTCCACTGGCGTTGTAGTGGCATCCATATCATGCCCATAAAGACATAGCCCGACCTCCAGACGCAACGAATCGCGAGCGCCTAGCCCAATCGCCTCAACTTCCGGCTCCGCCAACAAGCGCTTGGCAAACGCTTCACAGGCATCGGCTGCTACGGAAATTTCAAACCCATCTTCGCCGGTATAGCCACTGCGGCTCACCCATACCTCATGCCCATCAATGGTAAAACGTTGATGCTGCATGAACACCAGTTCACATGCCGCTGGGCAAAGGCGCTGCATAACTGCATGTGCCTGAGGGCCTTGCAGGGCAAGCAAGCCGCGGTCTAACAACTCAATTTTGTGGGTGGCGCCCAAATTTTCCCGCAAATGCGCCAAATCCTGGTCTTTACAAGCAGCATTAACCACCAGATAGAAGTGGTCGCCACCATTAACGACCATTAAGTCATCAATAATTCCACCTTCAGTATTGGTAAACAGACCATAGCGCTGCTCACCTTTTGGGAGCCCCACTAAATCCGCAGGAATCAGTGTTTCCAGCGCCTTGGCGGTATCTTCCCCCGATACAAGAATCTGCCCCATGTGAGAAACGTCAAAGAGGCCACACTGTTGCCGGGTATGCTCATGCTCTTTTTTTACCCCCAGTGGATACTGCACCGGCATATCATATCCAGCAAAGGGCACCATTTTTGCCCCGAGTTCAAGGTGCAGTGCGTGAAGTGGCGTATGCTTTAGATCGGTCATGATAGTTCCTTGGTAAAAACGAACAACGGGGAGCTATTGTCATAGCTCCCCGATGCGATTACTGCTTAAGCGGCCAATATCGCTTACTTGTCATGGTCGAGTTCTTCACCGGCTAACACTTCCTTGCCCGCAAAGTAGTCTTTGGTCAGCTTGAAAACCACCGGGGAAAGCAGCGCCAGCGCAATCAGGTTGGGAATGGCCATCATGGCATTGAAGGTGTCGGCCATGAGCCAGATAAAGCCGAGCTGCGCAATAGCACCCAGTGGAATGGCTAATACGAACAGAACGCGATAGAGCATGATAGAGCGCGTTCCAAACAGGAACTGGAAACATTTTTCGCCATAAAACGACCAGCCTAGAATAGTCGTGAAGGCAAAGATAGCCAGCGCGATAGCCACAATGGGGTTACCGAATCCAGGCAGTGCCTGATCAAAGGAGAGCGCGGTAAGCGATGCGCCTTCTTCACCCGTTTGCCATACCGTAGAGGTCAGGATCACCAGTGCCGTAATAGTACAAACGATAATGGTATCAATGAAGGTGCCCAGCATGGCAATAAGCCCTTGGCGAACCGGGTTTTTAGTTCTGGCCGCGGCATGAGCAATAGGCGCACTACCTAAACCTGCCTCATTGGAGAAAATACCCCGCGCCACACCGAAGCGAATAGCGGCCATCACAGCGGCACCCGCAAAACCACCTGCCGCCGCCATGGGGTTAAAGGCGTAGTAGAAGATCAGACTAAAGGCCTCGCCGATTTGCCCTGCGTTAACAATCAGCACCAGCACACCGGCAATCACATAGGCAATCCCCATGATCGGTACGAGCTTCCCAGCGACTTTCGCAATCCGCTTGATGCCACCTAGAATGACCGCGCCGGCCAATACCATGATGATGACACCGGTAAGCCAATGCGGTACGCCAAAGGTGACGTCCATCGCATCAGCGACCGAGTTAGACTGCACCGTATTACCAATACCAAAGGCTGCGACAGCACCAAAAAACGAGAACAGACCGCCAAGCCAAAGCCACTTTTTACCCAGCCCGTTTTTAATATAAAACATGGGACCACCTACGTGGTGGCCGGTATTATCTGTTTCACGATAGCGTACAGCCAATACCGCTTCGGCAAATTTTGTTGCCATTCCCACCAGCGCTGTAATCCACATCCAAAACACAGCACCTGGGCCACCTAATGCAATTGCGGTGGCCACACCGGCAATATTGCCGGTACCGATGGTGGCTGAAAGCGCCGTCATCAGGGCATTAAAGGGAGAAATTTCGCCGTCTTCATCGGACTTGTCGACGCCAGCCTTAGCGACGGCGTCCTTGTGGGCAGGTTTAGGCTCACGCCCCTGCCAAAGTAGCTTGAACCCCATGCCCAACTTTCTGATGGGCATTAATTTTAAACCAATTTGTAGGTAGATCCCCACACCCAGTAGCAAAATCAACATCAATGGCCCCCATACGACGCCATTGATCGCCCCAAAAAGGCTATTTAACGTTTCCACACGCTTCTCCTTACCCTATTCGTTCAATTTTTATAGATGTTTGGCCGTCAGAAAACGGGCATTCACGATTATTTTGTTTAGCTAATATAGCGATGTCATGGGAACGCCCCATCTTTAATAGCATGATAGAGGCAATTATTAACATGCTCAGGTGAACCACCTGTATGTTTTACACCATTATCCCTGTTCGCTTCTATGCTTAGGCCCTTCTAAATAGTAAATGCCTTCGTACCTCCCCGCCCGATAGGCACGCTGGGTCATAAAATCTCCCTTGCTGAGCATTTTTTAGCTCACAGGAAACTTGTTTCCGATCAGAAACACGTTAACATGCTTAAAAATTCGTTTATTGGCTGGCACACTGGTAGTCGCCAAGACTTCCGACAAGCGCTAGTATTAGCCTGTCCAGTCAATTGTTTCATAAAGGGAATCATCATGAGCAACCTTCCTTCAAATCTGCGTTACGCGAAAAGCCATGAATGGGTACTTGATCATCAAGACGGCACCGTCAGCGTAGGGATTAGTGACCACGCCCAAGAAGCGCTTGGCGATGTGGTATTTGTTGAACTACCCGAAGTAGGTCAAACGCTTACCCAGGGCAAAGAGTTCGGCGTTATTGAATCAGTAAAGGCGGCTTCCGACCTCTACGCCCCGGTAAGCGGGGAAGTTATCGAAATTAATGACGCGCTTGAAGACTCACCCGAAACGGTGAACGACGCACCCTATGAAGGCGGCTGGCTGATGAAGGTACGCCTGACCGACCAGAACCTGGACGGTTTACTGGATGCTGATGCTTATCAGGCCACATTAAGCACTGACGATTAATACCGCAAAGCCTGCCCTTTACGGCAGGCTTTGTATTTTATGCCTCTACCACGCTTCTCTTTCTCGCTCGGAATCTTCCCATGTCATTTGAAACACGCCGCTTGTCCGAACTGGCCGACCACGATGCTTTTATCAAACGTCATAACGGCCCGAATGCCGACGACGTAGATACCATGTTAAACGTGCTCAATATCAAGCGCATGGAAGATCTGATTGAGCAAACCATACCCAGCGACATTCGCCTTGGCCGTGAACTGAACCTGGATGATCCACGTAGTGAGGCTGAAGCGCTTGAGTACTTAGGCCAGCTGGCTCGCCAGAACCGTGTTGCTAAAAGCTATATTGGCCAGGGCTATTACGGCACGCATATGCCAGCGGTTATTCAACGTAATGTGCTCGAAAACCCGGGTTGGTACACCGCTTATACGCCCTATCAGCCAGAAATTTCTCAAGGCCGGTTGGAAGGATTATTAAACTTTCAGCAGGTTATTATGGACCTGACCGGAATGGAGCTTGCCAATGCTTCATTACTGGATGAGGCCACGGCAGCCGCAGAAGCCATGGCGCTATGTAAGCGGAGTAATAAAAAGAGCAAATCCAACGCTTTCTTTATTGCCGACGATATTTTTCCGCAAACCCTTGATGTCGTAAAAAACCGCGCTGATTTTTTTGGTTTTGAAATCATTACAGGGCCTGCCGATACGCTTGCCGACCATGATGTGTTTGGCGCGTTGCTTCAGTACCCTTCCGCCAGCGGCGAAGTACGTGACTTGGCACCTCTGTTAAAGGCGGCCACTGCCCATAATATCATGACCTGTGTAGCCTCTGACTTGCTGAGTCTGGTGCTTCTCAAGGAACCCGGCGCGTTAGGTGCGGATATCGTGATTGGCAATTCGCAGCGTTTTGGGGTGCCGATGGGCTTTGGTGGCCCACATGCGGCGTTCTTTGCCACCTCAGATAAGCTTAAGCGCTCTATTCCCGGGCGTATTATCGGTGTATCCAAAGATAGCCGAGGCAACACCGCCCTGCGGATGGCCATGCAGACGCGCGAGCAGCATATCCGTCGCGAAAAGGCCACCTCCAACATCTGCACGGCGCAGGCTCTTTTAGCCAATATCGCAGGGTTCTACGCGACCTACCATGGTGCTGAAGGGCTGCGTAAAATTGCTGGGCGTGTCCATCGGCTCACCACGTTGCTTGCTCAAGGCTTGCAGCAATCTGGCGTTGCGCTGGTGCATAACAGCTGGTTTGATACGCTGCGCTTAACTCAGGTAGATGCAGGTAAAATTCATGGTCGTGCCATGACGCACGATGTCAATCTCCACTACTTCGCCAATGGCGATGTAGGCATCAGCCTGGATGAAACAACCACCGCACACGATGTTGCCACCCTATTTGATGTGCTGCTGGGCAATGAACACGGGCTTTCTGTCGCAGCGCTGGATGAGCAGGTAATTGCCAGCGCCACCACGGGCATCCCCGCCGCCTGCCAGCGGGAAAGTGGTTTTCTGAGCCACCCCACCTTTAACCGATACCGCAGCGAAACAGAAATGCTGCGTTATCTAAAACGCCTGGAGAATAAGGACTTGTCGCTTGCCCATGCGATGATCCCTTTAGGCTCTTGCACCATGAAACTTAACGCTACCAGCGAAATGATCCCTATTTCCTGGCCTGCGTTTGCAGACTTGCACCCGTTTGCGCCGCGCGACCAGGTCGCTGGCTATCATCAGATGATTGATGAACTGGCCGCGTTTCTGGTAGAAATCACCGGTTACGATCATATTTCCATGCAACCTAACTCGGGCGCGCAGGGTGAGTACGCGGGCCTGCTGGCCATTCGCCGTTACCAGGCTGCGCAAGGCGAAGCACACCGTAATGTGTGCCTGATCCCAAGCTCTGCCCATGGTACCAACCCGGCAACAGCGGCCATGGTGGGCATGGAGGTGGTCGTTGTAGAGTGTGATCAGAACGGCAATATCGATATAAATGACCTAATGGACAAAGCCGCCCAGCATAGCGACAAGCTCTCGGCGATCATGATTACTTACCCGTCGACCCATGGTGTTTTCGAATCTCATGTGCGCAAGGTCTGTGACGTGGTGCATCAGCACGGTGCCCAGGTGTATGTCGATGGCGCCAATATGAATGCTCAAGTGGGGCTCACGCGCCCTGGAGACTTCGGGGGCGACGTATCGCACCTTAACCTACATAAGACCTTCTGCATTCCCCACGGCGGCGGCGGCCCGGGTATGGGGCCTATAGGCGTAAAAGCTCACCTGGCGCCTTATGTCTCCAACCACGTGGTGACACCTATCAATGGCGTTAACCCAGAGAGCGGTGCCGTCTCAGCGGCAGCGTTTGGCAGCGCATCCATCCTGCCTATCTCGTGGGCCTATATTAAAATGATGGGCGCCCGGGGGCTTCGCGAGGCAACACAGTTAGCCATTTTGAACGCTAACTACACCGCCAAGCGCCTGGAGGAGTCCTACTCCATTCTCTATCGGGGAACTAACGGCATGGTTGCCCACGAATGCATTATTGATATTCGCCCATTAAAGGCAGCGTCAGGTATCAGCGAGGAAGATATTGCCAAGCGGTTGATGGACTATGGCTTCCATGCGCCCACCATGTCATTTCCGGTGCCAGGCACACTGATGATAGAGCCGACCGAGTCCGAGTCGCTCTATGAAATTGACCGATTCTGCGATGCCATGATTGCCATCCGCGAAGAGATCAAGCGTGTTGAAAGTGGCGAGTGGGCGCTGGATAACAACCCGTTGGTTAACGCCCCCCACACGCAGGCCGACATTATGGACAGCCAATGGGAGCGGCCTTATGACCGCCAACTGGGCGCTTTTCCCACTGAGGCGGTCACTGCAGCCAAATACTGGCCAACCGTTAATCGGGTGGATAATGTGTTTGGGGATCGTCAGCTTATTTGTTCTTGCCCGGGTATTGATGAATACCGGAAGTAAAACACGCTAGACGCCTAATACGTAAGCCAACGCTTCAGCAAGTGAACGCCTTTGAGCCCTTATTCGGGTACCAGAGGCGTTCTTTCCTGGATGCGTTGCTTACAAAAACCATCCAACAGTTTTTCATAGCGTTTAGGTAGTACGGAGTCACGCCGACGTAGCAGATAGAGCTCTTCATTCACCGCAATGGGTAAGGTTAACGCTTTCACCTGACGTTGCCACGGTGACGTTTCCAATACCAATAAAGAAACCACTGTAAACCCAAGCCCGCGAGCAACCGCATCCAGCACCATACCGACTTCGTTGGTAAACCCCTGGTAGCGAAAATGTGTCATTGAGCGAAACTCACCTGGATAATTCGCTCTCAACAGTGAATACGCGTGGTTAATGCCATCGTAGTAGTTAAGAAAGCCGATGCCCATTAAATCAGACAGCGTACTCCCGGCAAAATCAGCGGGCACCACTAGGCACAGCGGCTCTTTATGCCATAGCGTGCAGGTAAGGTCAGGATGGTTGAGCGCGTCCGTCACGATACCTATATCGTAGCGCCCTTCCAGCAAGTCATTCACAATTTCATGGTTAAACGCAAAGCTATAATTAACGGTTAAATTAGGATGCATTTGCTGCTGACCTAACATAAACGGATACAGCATGAGGCCAACACTTCCAGGCGACGCAATACGGCACTCACCACTGTCCAGGGAGTCATCATCCAAGCCATGACGAAATTGTTCATGCTCAGCAAAGAGTTTTAACGCATAATCGTAAGCACGGCGACCCGATTCCGTTAAGGTAAAACTTCGCCCTTTACGCTCAATTAGCGTTTTATCAAGATAGTTTTCCAATTTACGTACATGCTGACTAACCCCAGGCTGGGTCATTTCCAGGCGATGTGCCGTACGTGTAAAACTACCGGTCTCAACTAACGTAATAAATGTCCGAAAATACTGGGCATTAAACATAATAAAACGCCATTTTCTATAGCCACCGTGTGCGCGTATTTTGCGCATAGAGTAGCACAGTTGGGCTTGTCACTGGTTGCGCTGTACCCACCGCTTTAGCGTGCTAGTATGCAATGAGTTAAAAAAATGACCAGGAATCGACGCACTAATGACATCAATTATCCAGCCTCGTGCCACTATCTCTAGCATTATCTCTCCCGAAGGAAGCCTTGAAGTGCTTTCACAGCATGAGGTTAATCGGCTACAAAGCACCTCACAAAACGGCTTACATGATTTACTGCGCCGCTGTGCACTGGCTGTCTTGAATTGCGGAAGGCCCACCGATGACAGTGTGGCTATTCTTGAAGCGTATAAAGATTTTGATATTGAGGTGTTACAACAGGATAGAGGAATTCGCTTAAAGCTGACCAATGCGCCAGCGGAAGCCTTTGTCGATGGCCAGATGATACGCGGCATTCGTGAGCACCTCTCCTCCATTATTCGCGATATTGTTTACGTATATAACGAGATTCAGAACCACAACCGCTTTGACCTTAATACAGCGGAAGGAACCACCAACGCAGTTTTTCATATTTTGCGTAAAGCCGGCACATTAAAGCCTGGGCGTGACCCAAGCCTGGTAGTTTGCTGGGGCGGCCACTCCATTTCACGTGATGAGTACGAGTACTCAAAAGATGTTGGCTACCATCTTGGGCTGCGTGATCTAGACATTTGTACCGGCTGTGGGCCTGGCGCCATGAAAGGGCCGATGAAAGGTGCAAATGTTGCTCATGCCAAACAGCGGCGTCAGGATAGCCGTTACCTGGGGATTTCCGAGCCAGGCATTATTGCTGCAGAAGCCCCCAATCCCATTGTTAATGAACTCGTCGTCATGCCTGACATTGAAAAGCGTTTGGAAGCGTTTGTACGTCTAGGCCATGGCATTATCGTCTTCCCTGGCGGGGTCGGTACGGCTGAAGAGATTTTGTATCTACTCGGCATACTGCTGCATCCAAATAACAGTGAAACCCCCTTCCCTCTCATTTTCACAGGGCCTGCGGACTCAGCCGCGTATTTCCAAAAAATAGACGAATTTCTGGTCTATACCCTGGGCGAAGAAATTCGTCGCTACTACACTATCATTACCGGTGACCCGGTGGCGGTCGCCCGTAAGATGCGTACCGGGATTGATACCATTAAAGAGTTCCGGCGCAATCAGCAGGATGCCTTTTACTATAATTGGCGTCTCACCATTGCACGAGATTTTCAAGCGACCTTCGAACCTACCCACGAAGCCATGCGTGAGCTCGCTCTGCATCGCCAGCAGCCCAAGCATGAACTTGCCGCCAATCTTCGTCGTGCCTTTTCTGGGATTGTGGCTGGAAATGTTAAGGAACAAGGCATTAAAGCCATTAAAGCCCACGGTCCCTTTGTGCTAACCGCAGAACCTGCTCTGATGCAGCACCTGGATGAGTTACTGACCTCATTTGTTGCCCAAGGGCGCATGAAACTTGATGGCCAGCCCTACACGCCGTGTTATGTTTTAAAATAACCGCAGCCCCAAGGCGCTATTTGCAGCACAATTACCAGTACCTGCAGCCGAGAAATCGGCTGCTTCACTTGCTCCCGGAAGAAAACCTTGCTCATCGCCCTACTGACGCTGTTAGCTGCTGGCATTATTAAAGGTGCTATTGGTTCGGGTGTGCCGGTGTTGGTTGTGCCGGTATTTACCATGCTTTATGACGTTAAGCTCGCGATTGCCGTACTGGTTGTTCCCAACCTGCTTAGCAACCTGCTTCAGGTATGGCAATACCGGCGCCACCTACTGCCCATCCGGTTTCTGGCTGCTTTTTCGATAGCGGGCGCGCTAGGTATTATTCTGGGCACTTGGGGGTTAGTGGTTCTCTCGCCAAAGCTGCTTTCGTTAGGCGTTGCGGGCGCGATTGTCTTGTATCTAATCATCAAACTAACAAGGCGGCGCTTGGTACTTTCCTACGCACTGGCTTCACGATTCGTCATCCCGGCTGGCTTACTGGGCGGTATATTGCAAGGCGCTGCGGGCATGTCCGCTCCCGCTTCAATTACATTTTTGAATGCGATGAAGCTCGAAAGGCCTGTGTTTATTGGCTCAATTTCCGTCTTTTTTGTGGCGATTACCTGCGTGCAAATTCCCGCGCTCTTAAAGGCTGACATACTGACAATGCAGCGTTCGCTTTATAGCGTCATTGCGCTAGGCATCATTTTGACGGCCATGCCGCTGGGTGCCTACCTGGGGAATCGAATGCCACACCGTTGGTTTGATAATTTAATCATGCTGCTGCTTACGGGTATCGCCATTAAAATTATTATTGATACGCTACTCTAAGCTTGATGCCCTAACTTGATGCCCTAAGATTAAGATCCTAAAGCAAAAAACAAGAAACAATCTACACTCTAGTCTGTCTTACCTTTATCAAGGCCGATATTGACCAAGGAAAGGAGCTAGCCATGCAGATGATTAGTCAACTACACGACGGAAAGACAAAAGCCTTTGCAAAACACTGCTTTGAAAGTAGCTCAACTGAAAAGCTCCGTGCAGCAGCCGAAGGTAAGGCTGATTCGGCTGAAATGAAGCACTGGGGAATAACGGAAGGCCAATGGGAAGAAGCTGTCGCGGCAGCCTTGGCCGATCATGAGGCTGGCGAGTAACCTGCTCATTACCTGCTCGTTTACTAGGCTTTCCCTAAAAGCCGCTCACGCCATTTGTCGGCGGCTTTTCTATAGCTAAATTAACAAACATTAAAGCCACCTTTAACGCAGCCATTGTGTGATCACAAGCAAACTAAAACGTTCTAACGGAGTCCTAAAAAATAGCATGAAATAACGACGGCTGATGGAGAAATACCATGTCCATAATGATTGACGATATACTGATGTTGCCAAAAACGGATTTTAATGACGCATTAACTGTCGGCGACGAGCGAGAGCATTTTGGCCTAATTGATAAACGTGATGAATATAAACAGGTGTCGAGAGACGTTCTTATCAAGGTAGTCGCCATTCATGATGACAATTATGAAGTTAAAGTCATTGACATATTAACACCGTAATACTGGAGTGGCACTGGCAGGGCATATTATTAAGCTCGCCAGTGCCCTTTCTGGCTTTTTTCACTTACTCTTCCACCGATACCCTTCGAAGATCTTCAAGACGCACATTTTCCGGCAGCTCAGACGCCTTTGCAGGCAACCATACCGGCGACAAATCGCTATCCTCACGTCCATCCTTATGAGTACAGCCGGGTATGCGATAAACCACCCGGCCATGATGGTCATCCCACGCAAAAATACGGTCCATACGGCTCTCCTTGAAATGGATAACGCTCAGCAGTGTGCCGATGCCAAGAGTGTGCAGTTGAGTAACTAGCAACCCCCGCTCTTTCCTTGGCAAAATCTCTTGGTAGGAAAAGTGACATGTTCGTGTCACCAACCTGTGCAGCCTTCTCACATTTACTTCTTTTTTCGTTCTAATGCGTCCTTGATAGACAAAATCTTTAGCGAGCCACACATAACGCGCTATTGTGGCAAGCAATTTTCCCAAGATAGAAAACAATCGGTTTTGCCGAAAGCATTTGCTAAGCTAACATTAAGAATTAATCTATATTACCAATAATTAAATGCTTTAAAACACACTGGGGGACGAACCAGCATGGCCAAAGGAATCAAGATTTATAATAAACCGGCTGGCGGGTGGGGAGCACTCAAAGCTGTCGCCGAAGCAGTGCGTGAAGAAATGGGGATAAGTACCCATACGCGCGCATTATTGCAAATGAATCAGCCCGATGGCTTTGACTGCCCAGGCTGTGCATGGCCGGACCCCGAACACACATCATCGTTTGAATTTTGCGAAAATGGCGCCAAGGCCGTCACCTGGGAGGCGACATCCAAACGCGTCACGTCAGAATTCTTTGACACACACACCGTTTCAGAGCTTTGGGAATGGTCGGATCACCAGCTGGAAAACCAAGGGCGTTTGACGCAGCCTGTACGTTTTGATGCCCAAACTGATCGTTTCGTTCCAGTAAGCTGGGAAGAAGCATTTAGCCGGGCTGCAGACGCTCTGAATAATCTCGACGATCCTACGCAAGCGGAGTTCTATACCTCAGGACGGGCATCCAACGAAGCTGCCTTTCTTTATCAGCTTTTTGCACGTGAATTCGGCTCGAATAATTTTCCCGACTGTTCCAACATGTGTCATGAGCCTACCAGTGTCGGGCTACCAAAATCGATTGGCATCGGCAAAGGGACAGTGACGCTTAATGATTTTGAGCAGGCTGATGCCGTTTTTTGTATAGGGCATAACCCTGGAACCAACCACCCACGTATGCTCAGAACGCTGGCGGATGTCTCGAAGCGCGGAAAGCCGGTGGTGGTTATTAACCCGTTACGTGAACGAGGCCTGGAGCGGTTTCAGGACCCACAATCGCCCGGTGAAATGCTCACTGATAGCGCAACAGGTATTGATCGTGCTTATTTTCAGGTGAAGGTCGGCGGCGACGTAGCCGTGTTCAAAGGCATTATGAAATCGCTGTTTGATGCTGATACGAAAAACATGAACGCAGGTGGGAGCGGCCTGCTTGATCGCTCTTTTATTGCCGAACACACGGTTGGCTTTGAGGCATTGAAGTCGGATATTGAAAATACAGACTGGGACACCATTATTCGCCGTTCGGGCCTACCGCGTGAACAAATTGAAGCGCTTACAGACATCTATGCATCTGCCGAGAACGTTATCTTCTGCTATGGCATGGGTATCACCCAGCACCGGCATGGGACAGAAGCCATCCAGCAAATGGTCAACCTGCTTCTACTACGTGGAAATATGGGACGCCCCGGTGCTGGAATTTGCCCATTGCGGGGCCACTCCAATGTTCAAGGTGATAGAACAGTCGGCATCACAGAGATTCCAAACGAGGCATTTCTGTCGCGGCTAGATAAGGCATTCGGTATTAAAAGCCCTCGTGCCCATGGTCATAATGCCGTCAACGCACTGGCTGCGATGCGTGATGGACGATCAAAGACATTCATCGGTTTGGGCGGTAACTTTGCCGTCGCCATGAGCGATCCCCAAATCGCCTACGATGCCTTCCGCGGCCTTGATCTCAACATCCAGATTGTCACAAAACTCAACAGAACCTGCCTGCTGACAGCACATGAAACCATCATCCTACCGTGCTTAGGCCGAACCGAGCATGATATCCAGGAAACGGGCCCACAAAGCATCACTGTCGAAGACTCAATGTCGATGGTCCATGCATCAAGGGGCGGCCTAAAGCCCGCATCAGATGAACTGCGCTCAGAGCCCGCCATTATTGCAGGCCTCGCCATGGCAACACTGCCCGAAACGGCCGTCGACTGGAAGGCACTGATTGCCGACTACAACCAAATCCGTGACAAGATTGAGGCTGTTTTTCCGGATTTCTTTGACTTCAATGAGCGTATTCAAAAACCAGGCGGCTTTCGTCTGAGAGTTGGTGCAAGTCAGCGAGAATGGGATACGCCTGACGGCAAAGCGCATTTCCTTGTCATGTCCGGTACAGACGAGGATGACGGACGCGATGATACAGCACTCACGCTGACCACCATACGTAGCCATGATCAATACAATACAACAATATACGGCTTGAATGACCGTTATCGAGGCGTCCACGGCAGGCGTGATGTACTGTTCGCAAACCGTGATGATCTAGCAGACCTGGGGCTCGAAGAAGGTGATGTCGTCGACGTACGGTCAGGAGATCGAATTTTGGCAGGGCTGACACTGGTTGATTATTCGATTTCGCGTGGCTCATTGGCAACGTATTTCCCGGAAGCCAACTGCCTTGTTGGTCTGGATGACAAGGACCACGAAAGCGAGGTCCCTGCTTATAAATCCATTCCCGTCACCATCACAAAAGCAGAGGTTTCACTCTGATCACATGCGCTGTGAGGCGGAACCTCTCAGATGGGACTACTGAATCAAACGGAAATGTGATTTTTTAAGCTCACTACTTCAGGCATAAGCAAGGTGCTGGGCACCCAACGGGGAGACAGAGCATGTCTCCCTGAACTATCCAAACTGAGATACTCAATGATGGACGATCCTGTCGAAAATCTAGACAGACCGGGAAATCGTAATGCCCAGATACGCTATGTCACACTTGCCGGAATAACGGGAATATTAACAGGCACGGTCGGCTCGTTTTTCCACCTTTTGATCGACCGCCTCCAGGTTTGGCCACATCTGTTGGCTGAGCATATTAGCGGTACTGTGCTCATTATCTCGGCTGCACTAATCACGATGTGCATTACGGTTCTTTCCGCCTATTTCGTGAACCGCTATGCCCCTGAGGCGCGTGGTAGTGGCGTGCAAGAAATTGAAGGTGCCATGCTGGGCTTAAGAACCGTCCACTGGCGCCGAGTGCTTCCTATCAAGTTCTTCACGGGTGTGGCGGCCATTGCTTCTGGCATGGTCCTTGGACGTGAAGGCCCCACCATTCATATCGGTGCTTCGTTTTCCGCGGCGATCACCGATTTTTTTAAGGTAAGCGAAACTGAGCGGCGCGGCATGCTTGGCGCTGGTGCAGCGGCTGGCTTGGCTTGCGCCTTCAATGCTCCCCTTGCTGCTATTCTTTTCATCATTGAAGAGACACACCGTCAGTTTCCTTATACGTTCCGGACGTATATGGGCATTATCGTTGCCGCGCTGCTGGCAACCGTGATGACGCAAGTCATCGGGGGTACAGCGCCCGATTTTTCCATGTTGGTTGCAGCCCCTGAAAATTGGCTGCTGCCAGCGTTTGTGGCGCTAGGCTGCCTTCTCGGCGTTCTCGGTGTTGCATTGAATGCAGGCCTTATGCACATGGCGGTACTCGCATCGAGCATCAATGCACGCATCCCCTACCTCTTTCCCGCGCTTGTCGGCTTTGCAGTTGGGTCGCTGCTTATTCTCATGCCGTTATCCGTGACAGGTGGCGAATATGCTCTGACGTTTATTGCTGAGCACAGCCAAGGATTAATGTTTCTTCTGCTATTGGCGATAATGCGCTATTGCGCGATGGTTACCAGTTATTCAGCCGGCACACCAGGCGGTATCTTCGCGCCTATGCTGGCTTTATCAATGTGCGTTGGCTTGGCTTTTGGTGGCACCCTTGATGCCTTAGCGCCATCAGCCGGCATCGTCCCACTGGCATTCGGTATAGCGGCGATGGGCGGTCTGTTCTCGGCCTCAGTGCGCGCTCCCGTGGTCGGCGTAGCCCTGACCCTTGAGCTGACAGCTTCCTATACAATGGTTATGCCTCTGATAGCCACATGTGTCACTGCCAATATGGTGGCTCAATGGATCGGCGGGCGCCCCATTTATGACCAGCTACTCGAAAAAACATTGGCGCAAGCCGAGATTAACCCGGCAGCCAAAGGGCCCGACAAAACGGGTCTGGCATAAGCTTTTAGGCATTAGCACTACTGTCTTTTATACGTAGGCACCAAAATCGTTGGTACGAGGATAAAGTGGATATAACTGTCATCATATTTCTGCTGGTCTATCTGGCATTAGCACTCGGCCATCTTCCTGGTTTTCGTGTTGACCGAACGGGCGCGGCCGTCGTTGGTGCTGTCGCCATGATTGGCTTTCAGAGGATTACCGATGAGGCTGCCTGGAATGCAATCGATTATGAAACGGTCGGCTTATTATTCGGGCTAATGATCGTGTCAGGTGCTTTTTCCGTTTCTGGGTTTTACGCATGGCTCGCCAGTAAAGTGGCCTCGATGGATGTCTCTCCTCCGCGCTTGCTTGCGCTGCTAGTAATAACGGGGGCAGGCCTGTCGGCGGTGCTAACGAATGATGTCGTCGTGGTTGCCATGACACCGTTGTTAGTGTCGATAACCCTCTCTCGTGGACTTAACCCAACGCCATTTTTGTTGGCCTTTTGCTTTGCGACCAATACCGGTTCGGTAGCCACTATTATTGGCAGCCCACAAAATATGATTGCAGCCCAAGCGCTGGGCTTATCGTTTACCGGATTTATGAAAGTTGCACTGGTACCTGCGCTGCTTTCCTTACCACTCGTTTGGGGCGTTGTAGCCCTGCTCTATCGAGGCAACTGGAAGCTTGCGCCGCATAATCCGAGTGTGCCACGTGAGCCACCAGCGCCGATAGCATCAATGGACCGACTAGAAACCCTTAAAGCCGCGATTGTGACTATTGGTGTAATTTCTGCTTTTGTATTTTCAGACTTACCTCGCGAACTTATTGCTCTGTCAGCAGCGGGTATTATTCTGGTGAACCGCCGCTTATCTTCCAAGGAGGTGCTCGGCACGGTTGATGGGAATCTGCTGCTTTTATTGATGGGATTGTTTGTTGTGAATGCAGCCCTCGCACAGACAGGACTACCGCAAAAGATCATCACCGAAATGCAGGCGGCAGGCATCGATTTTTCCGACCCAACAACACTTTTTATTGTCGGCTCAGTCTTAAGTAATGTTATTGGGAATAATCCTGCGGTAATGCTGTTGGCGCCATATTTACAGCATTCAGGGGATGTGGATGCGCTTGGTGCAGCGCTGGCATTGAGTACAGGCTTTTCCAGTAACCTCATCATTTTTGGAAGCCTTGCGGGCATTATTGTGGTGGAGCAGGCGGCAAGTCGCGGCATCACCATTAGCATGCGTGAATTTTGCCGTGCAGGCGTTCCAGTTGCCGCCGCTTGCATAGTGCTAGCACTCGCCTGGATAACACTACTGACCGCGTGATCATGGCTGCTCGTATTTTATAGCGGTCTTCATAATCTCCGATGCAACACCCACGTTGCCAAGCAATTTATACGAGGCATGGGTATCACCACACGCTATTTCCCGAATATTGACGCCCCGGACGATGGTCAATCGATCACTTCGAACAGGCTGACGATCCAGATCACCTGAAACAGGAGCGCAAATACAACGAACCCCGCCTGATAGCGTTCCGATCGCCAGACCAGCGCCAATATGGTTCCGGCAATCAGCACCGCCTGGCGAACCGGGTAATACCAGCCATAGTGGGCTGCATAATAGTCACCGCCCTTGATCAGGGTGTCGATAACATCGACGACCAAGAGCACTAGCAGCAAAACATAAAAGCTCCGGCTGCGCTTTTGGAAGTAATCACCAAACCCCTGATATTCGTCCATGCGATCCGGAAACAGAACCGCCGACAAGGCTGCAAACAGGCTAGCGTAGAATATCAGGAAGAAATAGATTGCGAAGGACCAGTTCGGGCGATGGGCGAGCGCGAATTCAAACCACCAGAAATGAATAATGAACAGTAGAAGGAATAGCACCCAGCCTATATGTAGGAGATAAATTTTCTCCCGCCCCGGATGTTGAACGAAACGCGTGAGGCCGATAATCAGGCGACTAACGCTGAGCCCCAGCACCATTCCTACGATGATGCGGATATGCGTAAAGATTTCTCCGCTGGAAGGAACGTGCGGCAACTCGTTCATGTCACCTCGCGATGCTGCAACTGGATCAACATACGCAGGTTATCAAAACCTGCTTTTTTTGTATTTCTTTCAGAGTCAGACCAATGGATGTTTTCATGCATATATTCCACAAGCCTATTGAGGCTGCAACATCACTTCCCGACGGTATCAGTTCAATTATCCCAGGAGAAGCTCTTTGTTTTAATACAGTGTAATAAAGTTATCTGAATCAAGCCCTTCGCCTAGTGAGATTCCTTTTTCTCTTATGACGCAAGCGGGGTGGAAAACTGACGATATTTTGCCAGAATATTTCCAAGCACAAAAAACGCCGCTCGGCATGACCCGTAAGCGGCGTTTTATCAGTATTCTTGGTCGGAGTGACAGGATTCGAACCTGCGACCTTTGCAATCCCATTCCATTTAATCCATATTTAAGCAGAAACAAAAAGGAACAATAAACAACATCAACATATTGAAAAGTAATAAATTAATCATGAATCATAGTTTTGCCGTTGTTTCCCACTGTACCCCGTTATATTCTATTTTTGCTACCTATTTGCTACCTAGAAAGTAAGAGACCAATCATGACAACCACGGGAAAAATGAAGCTAACCGGCACAGCGCTTGAGCAGCTAACCAAGGAGCCGCCGAGCGATAACGTCTTCGATACTGAATTGGCTGGTTATCATGTGAGGCCGGGCAAACGTGGTTTAACCTTCCGCTTGTTTTATCGCACAAAGACAGGTAAACAACGCATTCTTACGATTGGCCGTTATGGCACATTAACAGCGACCCAGGCGCGCAAAAATGCTACTGAAGCGCTAGCTACCGTAGCTCAAGGTGGCGACCCGCGTGCGGTGCTAGAGGAAGCAAAAGCTGAGGAACAGCGCCAGCAAGAACAAACGCTGCGAGCATACCTAGATGGTCCCTACTCTGCTTACCAGAATCGCAAGAAGGACGGCAAAGGAACTTTGCGCCGAATCCAAAAGGATTTTTCTGACTGGCTAGATAAGCCGATGAGTAGCCTTACTCGTGTGGAAGTTGAACGCTGGCAAGCTCACCAAGAAAATAAAGACAAGCCACTGGCCTTTAGCAGCCTAAAGCGTTCTTTTGACGCCATGCACGCTATGCTGATGCACGCCACAGAGCGCCAAGTAATACCTGCTAACCCACTCGCAGGCGTCAAGCTACAGAAACCAGCGATGAATGACGACGATATGGCCGATCAAGCGTCTCAACGTCGTTATCTAGAAAATGATGAAGCCGAGGCGCTATTTGCTGGCCTGGACGCGTACCAAGAGCAGAAATGCGAGCAGCGTCGCCGAAGTCGCGCCCATGGGAAATCATACCTACCCGACTTGGATGGCTTAGTTTATGTTGATCACGTTAAGCCATGGATTTTGACAATGTATTATACCGGCTTTAGGCCCGGCGACATAACTGGCCTTCGCTGGGAGCACGTCAATCTCACCTTTGGCACGATCCGCAAGGTGATAGAAAAAACGGCGCATCATCACCCTGAGCCAATGACTTTCCCTTTATCCTCAGCGGCCCTTAATATACTAACCATCTGGCACCAGCAACTGGGCGAACCGAAGACAGGCTTGGTGTTTGCTTCTCAGCGCAATGGGCAGCGAATGGATAGAACAGCCATGCAAAAGCCGTGGGCAAGAATACGATCACTTGCCGACCTGTCAAATGACCTAGTTCTATATACACTTCGCCACAACTTCGCGTCCCAACTAGTTATGGCTGGCGCTGACTTGCTGACCGTTTCGAAGTTAATGGCACACAGCGATATCCAGACAACTATCAAGTATTACGCCCATTTACGGCCAGATCATGCACGAGACATTGTTGAACTTTTCGCACAGCAAATGAACATGCAGGATAATCTACTTATAGCAAACCGACATAACGTAGCAAATAAGATTGCTTAGTGGCTTCCTTTAAACCACTACCACTACACCTACCCTTCCAAGCATGGTCATTTTGATTTTCGACCCAAGGAGTTGATCATGAAAATAAGTATCGACATTGACGATGAACTATACGAACAAGCTTTAAAAGCAGCTGAGCCTAGGCTGGATAATACATCAGATATTTTTCATGAAGCTTTGAAAGCCTATGTGCATATCCAAAGTGCTAATCGCCTAGCAAAATTAGGCGGCAAAGCTACAGTAATCCCAGATATATCAAGGCGTCGTGTCGAACCTCCAAGGAAGTGAAATAATCATGAGACTACCTGGCGCCATTAAGGGCAGCTGCTCTTCAAAATCAGCTATCGGCCAAGAGCGGAAATTTAGTAAGTTTTGATATAATGGGTAGTTTGAGCGGTTTGGCTACTCCGCGCCTTCTGTAATATTTAGCTAGGCAAATATCAAATAAGCCAAGAAAAAACTCGTTACCTTTCTCTGTTCACCCTTCGCAAGTCGTCAATACCTACAGATAGCTGTAATCACAGCGTTGGATCCTAGATCAGAACGATAACCAGCTAGTGATTCTATCTGGAGGGTGGCCGTCCAGAGCTTGAAAAGACGCTCAGCGCGGTCACTGTGACTAATATCAGTCCCATACCCAGAATTTGCGGCCCTACCAAGGTTCCGCTTAACACCACGACGCCGAACAGCGTCGCGGTGACCGGTTCGACCATTGCGACAACGGAGGCCACGGCCGGGGCAGTATGTTTCAAACCAATGATATAAAGAACAAAAGACAAACCTGCGCCGAGTACACCGAGTACTGCGAATAGCGGCCAATCCGGCGTGCTCAGGACAGCAACCGTCTGGCCAACATCACTCGGCCAGATAAGAATACTGGCAAGTACCATAAGCGCGATAGAGAGAATAGCCTGCGGGCTACCGTGTGGCGCCGCATACTTGAAGCCGAAAATGAATATTGCGTAGGACAGTCCGGCAAGCAGACCAGCACCTACACCCATCGCCGTAACGCCACTCGCACCGACGTCATAAATCAGTGTAAGCAATACGACACCAAGAATCACTACTGCGATCGCGGCCCACTTCAGCGGCGTGGGACTTTCGAGCCTTAGAGCGAAGGATACGAGATATACGAAGACTGGGGCGCTGTACATCAATGTAGCCGCAACAGCAACGCTACCGTGCGCAATGCTTAAGAAATAGAACGAGAAGTTACCCCCTACGCCGACACCGGCGATGACTGACCAGAACCATAACCGGCGTTTTGTCAGGCCACTACTGTGTGGACGCAGTATTAGCCAGATGAGGACGCACAGTAGTCCGATCGCACCCGGTAGAAGGAAACCACGAACGCGTCCCAACCGTCGGCTATAAGGATTCCGCCGATCCCGCCAGATAACCCCCAGAAAAGCGCCGCCAGCACCACTAAAATTGTACTCGCACCCATCCTGTAACCTCGCTTCTCGTGTTGAACTAACATCGTTGACGGCGGAGAAGGGCGTCATGGGACCCTGCTCCGGGCCGCTGAAAGCAGTGCGTCGGTCACTGCCAGAGTATCAGGTAGGGCCGTCTGTACGCCAGCCAAGCCACTAGGCAGGAAAACCTTCATTTTCAGTTAATCCCCATAAGCCATCCTATCCAGCATCGAATCAGGAGTGCTGGAAATGCGAGCTATGAACAGGCCGATACAAGAGGCCATGTGCTTTAGGCTGGTGCAGTGGGTACTATTACTGGGGTTGCTAAGCGTTACCACAGTAGCCACTGCACAATCTTTTTTTGGCCAGCAGGAGAGCGTTCTTCCTCCAGAGCAAGTCTTCAAGCCAACACTTAGCCATGATGGCGAATCTCTGGAGATTGATTGGCAAATCGAGCCCGACTACTACCTTTACCGCCACCGTTTTTCTGCTGAAGCCGATGGGCGTGAGCTATCGCTGAATATCCCTGACGGGGAAACCATTGAGGACGAGTATTTTGGACGCTCTGAGGTTTATCGTCATTCGTTGAGTATGATCACCCAGCCTGGCAATGCTGAAACAATTACTCTTCGCTGGCAGGGCTGCGCCGATGCGGGCCTTTGCTATCCACCTCAGGAACAGACCTTTGACTTAGCGTCTGCTGGCCAGGACATAGCCAAAACGGATGAACCATCGGATGCCACGAACGAATCCTCATTTGAAGAAAGCCCTACTTCCGACCCAGAAAATACGTTGGCAGAAGACCAGCAACTGGCGGCGCAACTGGCCGGAGGTAATTGGTTCTGGACGTTGGCGGCATTCTTCGGCATGGGGCTGTTACTGACGTTCACGCCTTGTGTATTGCCGATGATACCGATCCTTTCGAGCCTGATCGTGGGGCGACGAGAGGTGGGCGAGAGCCACCGAGCGGCAGGCTTCGTGATGTCTACTGCCTTCGTCCTGCCCATGGCGGCCACCTATGCGTTACTCGGCGTGGCCGCTGCCATGGCAGGCGCCAATCTACAAATGCTATTTCAGAACGTCTGGTTTATAGGCCTGTTCTCGCTACTGTTTATCGTTCTCGCCCTGGCCATGTTTGGCTTGTTCGAATTAGAGCTACCGAGAGCGCTTCGCCAGCGGCTTGATGCAGGCATGGCGCGTCAACGCGGCGGGCGTTTAAAAGGGGTTGCCATCATGGGCGTGCTCTCTGCACTGCTAGTGGGTCCCTGCATGACCGCACCGCTAGCGGGAGCGCTACTGTTCATTGCCGATAGTGGCAACCCCTGGTTGGGCGGCGCAGCCCTGTTATCGCTTGGACTCGGAATGGGCCTACCACTCATCCTGATCGGCACCGTGGGTAGCCAGCTTCTACCTAAGCCGGGTGCCTGGATGATTCGCATCAGAGCGCTTTTCGGCTTTGTATTACTGGGGATGGCGATTTGGTTTGTGGCTCGCGTAATACCTGATGCCATCGTTCTCGGCCTTTGGGGCGCTCTAACACTTAGCTTTGCGATAGCCCTCATGTCGCTTGCTCGGAACGAAGGCCTTAGTGGCATCACGCCTCAAGTCTTGACGGCCAGTGCAGCAAGCATAGCCATATGGAGCGCGCTAATGTTAATCGGCGCTGCCGGCGGTGCCTCTGATCCTTGGCGTCCGCTAGCGATTTTTACATCAACTAATGGAGGCTCAAACACAGCAGATTCGATGTCAAATAATGAGCAACCGCTTACCTTTGATGAGGTTGAAGATCTAGCCACGCTTGATGCCCGTATTGACCAAACCGGGGTTAGCGGCCAGATGACGCTCGTCGAATTTACGGCCGACTGGTGCATCTCTTGTAAGGTGATCGAACAGGAAGTTTTCGCTGACCCCACTGTTCAAGCCGAACTGGAGAATGTGCAACGGTTGAGCATCGACGTAACTAACTACGACGCATCTGACAAGGAGATCATGGAGCACTTCGGCATCGTTGGGCCGCCAACGCTAATGTGGTTCGGCTCTGACGGGCACGAGCGGCGCAGTGCGCGCATTATCGGCGAACTAGATGCTGACACATTTCTGAAGCGCTTCGATCAGGCCAAACAAACCGGCAGCAGTACCACTGGAGGTGGTTCATGAGTCCTCTGGATCGCAGCCTCGTTATCGGCCCGTTAGCTCTGAGCGTAGGGCAGCTTTTGCTGATGCTTTCGATAGTTATCGCACTGATCATCGGAGGCTGGCTAGGCCGCCGTCGAAAGGTCAATGTTGGCGATAGCATCTTCAATGCCATGCTCTTGGGTGTGATCGGGGCGCGACTTGTTTTCATCGTTCAATATGGCGAAAGCTACGATACGTTCTGGTCGTGGTTTGACATACGCGATCGCGGCTTCGAGCCGCTAGCGGGCCTTGTCGTCGCCTTGGTTTATCTTGCTTGGCGGCTATGGCGCCAACCTCGCGAGCGCGGTCCTCTCGGGACAGCCGTAATATCAGGGGCTCTGACCTGGTCGCTGACGGCGGGGGCGCTGACACTCATGGTATCTCAAGGTGCTAGCATTCCTTCGACGGCGTTAACCACGCTTAAGCATGACGAAGTGACTCTTCCCACTATGCTAAGCGAAGCTGATCGCCCCATGGTGGTCAATCTTTGGGCCAGTTGGTGCCCGCCGTGTCGACGCGAAATGCCTGTATTTGAGCAGGCTCAACAAGAGCGAGACGACGTGACGTTCGTGTTCGTCAATCAGGGCGAGAGCCTCAGCACCGTTAGTGCCTTTTTACAGCAAGAGTCACTCACCCTCGATAATGTCTACCTCGACCGGAACAATGCGCTCGGCCATGACGTGGGTGCCATGGCCATGCCCACCACGCTTTATTACAACGCCGATGGCACGCTTATCGACACCCACTTTGGAGAGCTGTCTCGCGCCACGCTCGATCGCAGTCTTGCGCGTTTCAACCTCTAACTCACCTCACTTTGGAGACAACACACATGGCCGCTTTCAACGCCTGTATGACACCACTACGCCTCACACTAACGCTTGGGACTAGCATCGCGCTGGCAACAAGTCTGCCTGCAACTGCCGCTGAGTGGCCCGCCCCTATTCAAGAGCTCGAACAGCAAGGTCTCACGATTCATGGAGAATTCGATGCGCCGGACGGGCTGACTGGATATGCAGGTAGTGCTCGTGGCCAGACGATTGCGGCATACCTTACCTCGGGAGGCGAGCATGCGCTAGTTGGTACACTGATTAATGCCGAGGGTCAGGACGTATCAGCTGAGCGGCTAGAGCAGCTCGTCAACGGCCCAAGAAACGCCGAGTTATGGCAAGAAATGGATAGCCAACACTGGGTGCGCGATGGCGATAAAGAGGCACCCCGTATCGTATATACCTTTAGTGACCCCAACTGTCCTTACTGCCGCCAACTGTGGGAAGACGCCCAACCCTGGGTTGAAAGTGGCGACGTTCAGGTTCGTCATTTGATGGTAGGTATTCTCAAAGCAGACAGCCCTGAAAAGGCAGCCGCGATACTCAATGCGGATAATCCTGGCGAAGCGCTGGCTGAGCATTACCGCAACGATGCCATGCCCGAAAATCAAGGGGATGACCAAAGCGAGCAGTGGGTTAGCGAAAACACCCAGCTAATGCGCGATGGCCAACTCTTCGCAACGCCAGCGACCTTTTATCAGGATGACAACGGTGACGTGCACAGTGTGATGGGTGCTCCCTCGCCCGATAAGCTTCGAGCCATTATGGGGAGTGATTCACCTTAATCTAAACGGGTTCAACCCGAAGTCAATTGAAGCGTCACTCGTAGCCCAACACCATTGCCAGATGCGAACGTCACTCGGCCTCCTGCCCGGGTGACAATCGCCTCGACGATCGAAAGACCCAAGCCACTACCTTTAGGATGATCTCCCCGATGAAAGCGCTCCGTCAGTCGGGAGAGGTGTTCGGCAGCAATGGTTTCACCCTGACTAGTGATATCGATGACTGTCATTCCCTTTGATTCCTGTACGGAAATCTCTATCGGCGCACCGGGTGCGCCGTGACGCATCGCATTTTCGAGCAGGTTGCGTAGAACCGTCACGAGAAGCGGCTCAGATAGGGCGACATGTACTTGGTTAACGCCTTGGGGATAATGACAATGATCACGGCTACCGGTTTCTGTCATCGCAGCCACCAGTGCCCCCCCAAGAGGAGTAGGATCAGGACGACGGGCACGTGTGATGTCCTCACTTTCCATTCGCGCCAATAGCAAAAGCTGACCAAGCGTTTTCGTTAGTCGATCTACCCCAGCTTCAGCTTGCTGCATCGCTTCGTACTGCTGGTGACCGTCAACACGCCTCGCGATTTGCAGATGTGTGCGAACGGCAGTTAACGGTGTACGAAGTTCGTGGGCAGCATCGTCGGTAAAGCGCTGCTCCAATTCAAGCATACGTCGCGTTCGTGCCAGTAGCGTATTGAAACTATCGATCAGCGGGCGAATTTCACCAGGCAATCCATGAAGAGGTAGTGCCGAAAGGTCATTGTGTTCGCGCAGAATAAGTCGTTGTTGTAACTTGGCAAGCGGCGCAAGTCCTCGTGTTACCCCCCACCATAGCGCAACAAGACTGCCCACCAGCGCCAGTAGAAATGGGTAAAGCGCGGCCCGGCGAACCTGCAGCAGCAGTGCTTCTCTCTCTTTCAGACGATCAGCCACCGTAATACGCTTGTCGTTATCAACTAACGTGTAAACTCGCCAGCGCTGCCCGTTGTGCTCGCGATAACGATACCCCTCAGCCTCAACGGCAAGCACGTCGTTCATTTCCGGATGCGTACCCGCCACCACTTGACCACGAAGCGATGATACTCGACAAGCGATACCATCCAGCGAAGGAATCGTTGGCGTTTCATCTTCTGTACCTTTCCAAGACGTTGCTGGCACGCGATCCAACAAACCAGCCACCATTCGCGCCGATTGAGCCAGACGCTGATCCAGAGACTCTTCCAACTGCGCCGACAGGTCGCGCATTGACCATATGGCAGTGATACTCCATAGCAGCACGAGAGTAATTCCAAGTGTAGCAACCAGACGTAAGCGCAGATTCATGAGGTCGCATCACTGTTGTATTTGCCAAGTCGATAACCCAAACCTCGCACGGTTTCGATCACGTTGCGTCCCAGCTTGCGACGCAGTTGGTAGATGTGCACATTAAGCGCATTGCTTTCGATCTCATCATCAATACCGTAAAGGCAGTCCTTCAATTGATCGGCGCTCAGAATTCGCCCGCGAGCTCGAATTAATGCTTCCAGCAGCATTAACTCGCGTCGCAACAGGACGACGGGTTCTCCATCCAACGTGACGCTACGTGTGACGGGGTCTAATGCCAGGCTGCCGTGACGAATGGCGTGATCCACTTGCCCTGCCGTACGGCGTAATAACGATTGGAGCCGGGCTGTTAACTCGTCAAGATCAAACGGCTTGACCAAATAGTCGTCTGCGCCTCCCTGAAGGCCCTCGACGCGGCTCGCTACCGCATCTCGAGCCGTTAGCATCAGCACTGGCGTCGCCACGCTCGCATGACGCCAATGCTTCAATAACGTCAAACCATCTCCATCGGGCAATCGACGGTCGAGAATAACAGCATCGTAGTTAATGGTGGCTAGCGCGCCTTTCGCAGTATCCAAGGTGGTGACGGTATCAACCACAAAGCCGCTCAGTGCCAATCCTGCTTCGACGCCAGCCGCTACCGGGGCATCATCCTCGACCAGTAATACCCGCATACTTACTCCTCAAGGTCATAGAAAATGGTTTCTATCAGCAGTATGCCATTAGGGGATGAAGTTAATATGAGGCAGCCCCATTTTGCAGCCGATAGATCGAAACCATCCAAACCAACAACTAAACAGCATTATGTAATGCCAAAAGCCGCCATTATCCACATCCACGCTTCATTTACAGTTAATGTTCATCATGCCTAATGAGCTTTTGGTCGTATAGTGAGTAACGTTTCTTATGAACTCTTGCTTTGTAAAACCTGCAGTCAGTGGTCGACTGCTTCGCTGCGTATTCATGGTGGCATTGTGGCTTGCTTCATTTTCGGCTTTTGGCGAGACCTCACGGCCGCCAGGACATTATCTATTGCCTGAAACCGGCAATATCGTGGGTGAAGCTTATACCGTTCAAGTAGAGAACGAAGAGGATACCTTGCTCGATATTGCTCACGCGCACGGTGTCGGATATGAGGAAATTCGACGGGCCAATCCTGACACCAGTCTTTGGGTTCCCGGTAAAGGGACGCAGGTTCAAATTCCAGCGCAGCACATACTGCCGGATGTAGAGCGTAAAGGAGTGGTTATCAATATCGCGGAGCTGCGGCTTTACTACTATCCCGAGGTGCAAGATGGAGAAACACCTCGCGTCGAAACCTACCCCATTGGCATCGGCCGCGATGGATTCGATACACCATTGGGGATTACCAAAACCACCATGCGCCTTGAGGACCCCGCTTGGTATCCTCCCGAATCCATTCGCCAGGAAGCTGCTGAACGCGGCGATCCACCGCCTGACGTTGTTCCGCCAGGGCCCGACAACCCCCTCGGTCAGCACGCCATTTTATTGGATATTCCTGGCTATTTAATCCACGGCACTAATCAACCAGATGGCATTGGTATGCGCGCCAGTCGAGGTTGTATCCGTATGCACCCCGACGATATTAAAGCCGTATTTGAGCAAATACCCAACGGTACCCAGGTCAATATTATCGATGAGCCGATCAAGCTTGGCTGGGACATCGACCACTTGCCGCACTTGCAGGCATTTACGTCGCTTAATGAACAAGAAACAAGCATGAGCGACTTGCTGGGTATCGTTGATAATGCTGACGAATTGCCGGAAACAACGCGCTCAAACATTGATTATGAAGTGATGCAGAAAGCGCTTAAAAGGGGTAGTGGACGTATAGAGCCGTTAATTTAGCCCGCTTTTTAGTAAAATCTAGCGGTTGTGATGGGCTCAAATGTGGCCAAGTACTTTCACGAGTGATGCCGTCATGTCCATCTCCAGGTGAATTGCGCCCTATTCCCCAGTCCTCCATGCAAGTCATCGTTTACGGCGCTCTTAAGGGATAAATGGAGCATACAAAGGGAATAAAGTATAGTGGTAAGCAATATTCAGCGCTATAGTCGGGCGGTAACCAGCGCGAAACTCTTTGCAGTTGGTTAGTTAAACCCAGGTTTTAAGCCAGGTCATCGCATATAATCCCAACTTTGCTAAATGCATTAAGCACGAAGGCTTCACAAGGTCCACTCTCATTTTTTGATTTAGGAGGTTTGAAAGGATCGGCAAACTCTGGGCTATGGATGGCCAGTTTTTGAACGACACCTTGGACGAGCCGCACGCTGGAAAGCCTTAGAGGCGTCGCAGTAGCCAGCTCAGCAATAGCTCACTCGGGCACGATGGACACTGCTTAATGAGTACCGTAATCAACTGCGATTAGGTTCTTTATCATTCGTCCTTCAGCGGTAAGGTCAAATACACAATCCATTGATTTGACCTGATTGGCGGCACGAGAGAGACGCGGAGCGGTCGACGATCACTCAGTCCACGCGACATCATAAAAACGCATCACGTCTCGGCGTACTCCCACTTTTCTCAACGCCTCGCAAGTGACCCACCCTCTCCAGTAGCGATTCAGCGAAAAGCTTCTTTAATCTTGTCTCCGCGACTTCGAGTTCGTTGAGTCGCTTGGAACCTGGCTAGCTCATTCCACCCAATTCGCTGCACCATAAGTAATAACTTGCTTCCGAGAAACCATGCCGACGGTATGGCTCATCAATAGGCAGCCCCGCATCTGCTTCACCCAAGAGACCTATGAACTGTTGTGTGCTAACGCGCATGCATGTCCGTTCTCCTTGCTAGTAGGATCGAAATCTAAAGTGTAGCGCAACCCAATCAGAGGGGGAGATGTCACTTTTACTTGATGTTTGTATAAACATGTTTCATTGTTTTCTTGTTATTCCAATATGGTCTAGGCTTGTAACTAAAATGGAGAATGAGGAAGAATATGCGTAATTTCCGACACTCACCAGGCAGGCCGGACGTGGCCGGCTTTTACGATCAAAGAACCTCAAGCGTTCAATATATTATCAGTGACCCTGCGACACGGCGCTGTGCCATCCTTGACCCTGTCTTGGACTTTGATGAGAAGTCAGGGACCACTGCAACCCACCATGCTGATGAGTTACTAGATTACGTCGCACGGGAGGGGCTCATCGTTGACTGGATACTCGATACGCATCCACACGCCGACCATTTTTCGGCAGCACAGTATCTTAAGGAAAAGACAGGGGCACCAACGGCTATAGGAGCTTACGTTACGCAAGTGCAAGCGCTATGGAAGGATATATACAACTGGCCCGACTTTCCGGATGACGGCGGCCAGTGGGACCACCTTTTTGTAGAGGGCGATACTTTCCACGTGGGCGAGATAGAAGGCCGGATTATGTTCTCGCCCGGCCATACCAAGGCGTCGATCACCTACGTCATCGGCGATGCGGCGTTCGTGCACGACACGCTGTTTCAGCCGGATGGCGGTACGGCCCGTGCCGATTTCCCTGGGGGCAATGCTCACAAACTCTGGGATTCCATTCAGGCCATCCTGGCACTGCCGGACGACACTCGGCTCTTTACCGGTCACGACTACATGCCCGGCGATCGCGAGCCAGAGTGGGAAAGCACGGTGAGTGTCCAGCGCGAAACCAATATTCATCTCCAAGACAGCCCGACAGCGGAAAGCTTCATCGCTTTGCGTAACGAACGTGACGCCAAGCTGCCCATGCTGAAACTGATCCTGCACGCTTTGCAAGTCAATATCCGGGGCGGCGACCTGCCAGAGCCAGAGGATAATGGTCGTCGTTACCTGAAGATTCCCCTCGATGCTCTACCGGGGGCCGCCTGGGATGATGAGGCGCGTTCCTAAAGCGACCAAGGAGGTAACCTATGGATATCAAACCACTCGATGATCGCCTTTACGTGGCAGCACAACCTCGCCTCGACGAACTTGAACAGCTTGCCGAACAAGGGTTCCGCACCATTATCTCCAATCGCCCGCGCGGGGAAAGTGATGACCAGCCGGATCCCGATGCCCTCAAGGCTAAGGCCAAATCACTGGGCATGGCCTGGCATGAAGTTCCCGTAAAGCCTGGGGAATACGCAAAGGCGGACATCGATGCCTATTCAGATGTGCTGCATTCTGCAAAGGCCCCCGTGCTCGGCTTCTGCCGAACGGGAAAACGCGTGGCCCATCTGTGGGCATTATCACTCGCCCCGCAGCGTCCGGTATCCGAGCTGATCGCCTCAGCCAAAGCGGCTGGCTATGACTTGGAGCCCTTGCGCGACAGGCTTGAACAACAAGCCCATCAGGCAAAGGGTGATTCTGGGTCGTGAGCGTGCTATGGCCAGCCTGAAGCATTATCTGCCCATCCTCCAGTGGCTGCCCGGCTATGGACGCGATACGTTGGCCAGTGACCTGTTGGCAGCGGTAATCGTGACCGTCATGCTGATCCCGCAGTCGCTGGCATACGCCATGCTGGCGGGCCTTCCCCCCGAGGTGGGGCTTTATTCAAGCATCGCCCCGCTGTTCGTTTATGCGATTTTCGGGACCAGCCGCACCCTTGCCGTAGGGCCAGTGGCAGTAGTCTCACTGATGACAGCGGTGGCCATCGGTCGTATCGCCCCGCAAGGGTCGCCGGAATACCTGGGTGCTGCACTGTTACTGGCACTGATGTCTGGTTTGCTTCTCATCCTCATGGGGGTGGCGCGACTGGGCTTCTTAGCCAATTTCCTCAGTCATCCCGTGACCTCCGGATTCATCACCGCCTCGGGGCTGCTCATCGCGACCGGTCAGGCCCGACACTTGCTGGGGGTGGAAGCCTCGGGTCACAACATGATCGAATTGCTGGGCGACCTGTGGGGAAACGTAGGAAGCCTCCATGGCATTACTCTTGCCATCGGTTTAGGTGTGCTGGTCTTTCTTTATGCTGCCCGGCGTTGGTTAAAGCCAGGGCTCCTGTCGCTAGGCCTGCCGTCACGCTCAGCGGATATGCTGTCCAAGGCAGCACCGATTCTTGCCGTGGCGCTGACCACCCTAGCGAGCTGGGCCTGGCAGCTCGACCAGCACGGCGTAGCCGTCGTGGGCGAAGTACCGGCCAGCCTACCTCCGCTTACCTTACCAGGTGTGGACCTTGGGCTATGGCGTGAACTGTTAGTAGCTGCCTTGCTGATAAGCGTGGTCGGTTTCGTGGAGTCAGTATCGGTAGGTCAGACCTTGGCCGCCAAGCGTCGGCAACGCATCGAGCCAAACCAGGAACTGATCGGTCTTGGCACTTCGAATATCGCGGCTTCCTTCTTTGGCGGCATGCCGGTGACGGGTGGCTTTGCCCGTTCGGTGGTCAATTTCGATGCCGGCGCTCAGACTCCGGCGGCAGGTGCGTTCACGGCCATAGGCATCACACTGGCCGCGTTGCTGCTGACACCGTTGATCGCCTATCTCCCCATCGTCACGCTCGCCGCAACCATTATCGTCGCCGTCCTGTCATTGGTGGATCTCGGCGCGGTGCAAAAAAACTGGGCCTATTCCCGTAGTGATGGCGTAGCCATGTTGGTAACCATCATCGCCACCCTGGGCCATGGGGTGGAAAGCGGCATCCTGGCTGGCGTAGGGCTGTCGCTCGCCTTGCATCTCTACCGTACCAGCCGTCCCCATAGCGCCGTGGTTGGCCGAGTTCCGGGCAGCGAGCATTTCCGAAATGTCCTGCGCCACGACGTTGAGACCGATAAGCGTCTGGTCCTACTCCGCATCGACGAAAGCCTTTATTTCGCCAACGCCCGTTACCTTGAGGATACCGTGATGGCCTTGATTTCCCGTGACTTCGAATTGCAGCATATCGTGCTGGCGTGTCAGGCAGTTAATACCATCGACGCCTCGGCCTTGGAAAGCCTAGAGGAGATCAACGCTCGGTTGAAGGATGCCGACGTGGCGCTGCATCTGGCCGAGGTCAAGGGGCCGGTTATGGACAAGCTTCGTGGCTCCGATTTCATGAAAGCGCTCGGCGGCGAGGTCTTCCTCAGTACCTACGATGCTTGGCGCAGCCTGCATCAAGAGAAAACGTCGTTGGCTCAGGCAACCAACACCCAACGGGTTCAGCAAACTAAGGAGTAAACGAAGTGGATTGGACTTCAAATCTGCAAGGACTGGCCGGCGGTATACTCATCGGCATTTCCGCTACCTGGTTGATGGCCACGCTAGGACGTATCACCGGTATCAGCGGCATCGCCGGCACGCTGGTGACGACGCGTCCAAAGGGCGACAGTGCTTGGCGGGCCGCGTTCCTGGTTGGCCTGGTCACCGGGCCTGTTGTGCTCGTTCTGGTGGGAGGCGGTCTGGGAAACGTGGTGGGACAGCCCAATGAGGTTATTGGTGATCCCGCCGGTGGCGTGATGCTGATGTTGATTGCGGGGCTGTTGGTGGGTGTCGGGACAGGGCTCGGCAGCGGCTGTACCAGTGGTCATGGGGTATGTGGCCTGTCACGTCTATCGCCGCGTTCGATGGCGGCTACCGTCACGTTTTTGCTGAGTGCCATGGCAACCGTCTATATCACCCGACATGTGATAGGAGGTGGGGCATGAGAACCTTAATGGCTTACGCCGCAGGGCTCTTGTTCGGACTCGGCCTCGCCATTTCAGGCATGACCGATCCGGCGCGTGTTCTCGGCTTTCTGGATATCGCCGGCGAATGGGACCCTACCTTGGCCTTCGTACTGGGCGGGGCCGTCATCACTACCTTCATCGGCTACCGGTTGGTATTGCGTCGGAGCAGCCCTTTTTTTGGTGATAAATTCCACCTACCAACCAAGCGTGAACTCGATAGCCGCTTGCTCGGTGGGGCGGCGCTCTTTGGCATTGGCTGGGGGCTTTCGGGCTACTGTCCAGGTCCTGCCATCGCCTCGGTCGTCGGACTGAGCACGCCTCTCGTCGCGATGCTTGTGGCAATGATTGGCGGGTGGTGGTTAGCAAAGCGGTTCTCAGGCAGCCGCTGACCAGCGCTTGAGCTTAAACCATTGTTTGCTACGATTGAAGTACAGGTTTCGAAGTGTAGTTTTAGGTTAACGAAAGATAACTAGTGTCTGAAGAAAGGATGACGTTGGACAAATTAAATTAGGAAAAGGAGGTCACATGCTCCCTTCAACGACTTCACGCGTTGAGCAGAACACTGCCGACAGCATCAATCAGCATATCCGGCGGCGCACCGAAGACAACATCGCGTACTTTGCCCAACATCGCCATGAAATTGAACGCCGTCTACAAGAGCTCGACAATGAGTGGGACATTGAACGCACTCTGGAAGCGAACGCGTCAGCCCTGAGCCTGGCTGGTGTGGCTCTTGGGGGCTTGGTCGATAAGCGTTGGCTCCTGTTGCCTGCGGCGGTTACCGGTTTTCTTCTGCAACACGCATTGCAGGGGTGGTGCCCACCCATCATTATCTTTCGAAAACGTGGTGTACGCACTTCAAAAGAAATCGATCAAGAACGCTATGCGCTTAAAGCATTACGTGGAGACTTTTCCCACCTAGAAAGTACTCCGCCAGCCAGCCCACGTGATCGTATATACGAAGTGCTGGACAGAGTAGAACGTTAAGAACGCATTCGCTTATCTAAGCGAATGCTCATCAGGCCAAGCAAGTCCTACCCTCAGTGGGCAGGGCCGAAATGTACATGCCAAATCAACTCTCTGCTCTCCTTTGTTAAGAGAGCGGAGTTTATTTCTGCGCGCTACACCTCCCCCCAGCGACTTTCAGTCCGCTGAGTAATGTACTTACCCTGCTCAAGGTTTATGTTTACGTGCTAAAACAGCTGTTCCTAGCACAACTAGAAAGTGGAATACTGTGCAATCATGCCAAACAACGTAGCGCTGTTTGGGCAGAGTTGTATGAGTGGTAATATCCACGAACAATTATTCCACAGTGTTTGAGACTGTCTCGAAACGTTGCTTGGTTGCTTGGATTGCTTCGTTTGAAATACCTAGAACACTAAAATTCTGATAGCCAAGTTTGAGAAGATCATCGGCTAACGCAAATTAACCGCCGCCCACGTCGATAAATAGCCGTCGCATTTCGAAATCCTCTGGATCAGCCCCGTTATAAATAAGCTAAGCCTCTTCACAGGTTAAAATATCAACAAAACACCAAATGGATAGCGTCATATTTTATTTATCTCAAAAAAATTGCCTAACTGCGTTGCCTGAATTTCAGGTGACTACCTTTAATCCATCAAGATGGATGGAGGTAACGCATAGCAGAACCATCTGAACCGAAGTTCCCTTATTTTTATATGGAGTGGTTTTTTGGTACTGGTGAGAGATACGGTGTGGTGAGAAAGGCGAATCATTGTTGCCAGCTGCGCCTTCTTGTTTCCGACGAGTGCTACCTATTTGCTACCTGACATCTAACAAAACAAAAACGGCCACTGTAGCAATTAGCTAAGTGACCGTTTTATATGTCTTTTTTGGTCGGAGTGACAGGATTCGAACCTGCGACCTTTGCAACCCCATTGCAACGCGCTACCAAGCTGCGCCACACTCCGATGTCTTGTGCATTTCCCTCAAGACGGTGCGTATACTATCGCTTTATGCGCCAAATGAAAAGTTATTTTTGCGCTTTCTTTTCAAGTATTTGGCATTAGGCATGGTCTGCATCCAGCAACAGGCGATGCATCGCTTCATACACACCGGGCGCAGTCACCAGCAGTTCATTAGGATACAGGTCCGCAGGCACGCCTTCTGGAACGATACCCAAGTGCCCTACGCTTGCCCCAGCTTCACGGGCAACAACCCAGCCAGCAACAAAGTCCCAAGGCGAAACGCTTTCATAATAAGCACCCAAGCGTCCGCAGGCCACATCACATAAGTCCAACGCTGCTGCTCCATTGCGTCGTACATCTCGACAATGCGCCAGTACTCCATTCAAGCGTGCTAGTAGTTTTTGGCGGGCCTCTTTTTGATAAGGAAAGCCTGTACCTACCAGGGTTTCAGCTAGCCTCATCACCTTACTGGCCTGGATCGGTTGCTGATTGCAATAAGCGCCCTGTCCTTCTGCCGCACTGAAGGTTTCATCCAGGAAAGGCGCATAGACCACACCCACCTTGGCTATCCCCTCTTCCATCCACCCAATGGACACCGCAACATGCCGTAACCCTTGCGCAAAATTGACGGTGCCATCAATGGGGTCTACCACCCAAAGTTTAGAAACATCGGCATTTAACGCATGCGCGGGGGATAGTTCTTCACTGAGGAGCCCTTCATCAGGGAAGGAAGTGTTTAATCGTTCTCTTATTAACTGATCGACGGCCACGTCAACATCCGTGACTAACTCATCACCCGCTTTAAGCCGTTGTGAAAATGACTGGTCTGCGCGTGCCTGACGAATGAGCTCTCCTGCCTCATGGGCAATAGAAACGGCTACATCCAGACGCTCTTTCAATGTATGCATTGCTCTGCTTTTCCTTCTACGCATTGCGAGGAGTTTGAGCATAGTCACACAATATGACTTTTTAAGTCACGATGATGCAATAAAAGCAGGAAAATTAACGCAGTGCACCCACCAGAATGTCGACGACTACACGCGTGGCCGCCTCAATCAGCACTACATCAGCGCCTACTCGTTCCCATTCGTAGCCAGGATAGCGCGGCAAATGACCGGCCAATGAGCCGTCAAAGCGCTTTGCTATACCGGGTGGTAGCGGTTTGCCACGCTGAATTTGTCGTTGAATGCCGGGGGGCAGTGATTCAGCAGCGGGTGCATTAAACTGGCGTAGCAAGCGCAGTAGCTCGCGCTCATTGACGCGTGGCAAATCCACATATTGCTTATTGTGGCTTTCACGCATCGAACGTGAGCTTCCTTGCTGATACCGCTGCTCTTGCCCATTATCGCGTGCGCCATGGGCTGGCGCGTGGGCAGGCGGCTGTGCAAACGTGTTGCTGGCAACTATCAATCCTCCCAGACAACTTACCAACACGGCTAGACTCGTTCGCTTCATTTGAAAACCTCTCACTAAACATATTGGCTAACACGGTTAGCTTGTAGTGTAGTGAGGAAATACGCACAGAGTATGGAAATATAAAGATCATACGGGGTCTTTTAACATCCACTCCCTATCGGATACTAAGAGCCTTTGACCACGATTTTTCCTGCTTCAATATTAATAATGCCCCCGCGTGCTGACTGAATTTCGATTCCATCCCCACTTGTGTTACTGCTCGTAAACGCGTCAAGCAGCTCTTGTTTACGGCTATCAGTGCCGCTATCACAGGCTTGAAAGCTGAAATCATCAGAAATAGCTGAGTCTGCTTGAGCTGTTTCGGACAGCGAATAATTTACCAATGCCATACTCCGATAGGAAGCCAGCTCCCCCTCGCAGGCGGTTAAAGACGCTTTATCAAGGTAATTCCCATACTGGGGCACTGCCACTGCCATCAAAACGCCCACGATAGCAATGACGATCATGAGCTCTATCAGAGTAAAGCCATCTTCGTCCCCTTTGATCTTGCCGCTATGCTTATCCAAGCTGCCCCCTGTTTATCGACATCACGCACATTTTTATTGAAATTACTAACTAGTCTTACAGCAGTATCACAGATACAATACTAATCATAATTAATCAATTTATTAGCCGAAAAATAGCGTTTTAATTTATGAGAGCAGGCGAATTATTGTTTGTTAGCAATCTTTCATGAGCAACAATTAATACTCTAATATCAAAAGCTTAAGAGATCATCTTTTTCGAGATTATTGATGGAATTTGAAGGATTAGCCAAGCGTTTAATTAACAGCGAGCTGCTAAGCATCGACCAGGCCGAAAAAGCAGAAACAGCGTCACTCGCCTTGGGAGTATCATTATTACGCTATGTAGCTGAACAAAGACTCGTGGACGCTAGCGCCGCCGCTTCTGCAGCTGCCTGGGAATATGGCTTTCCAGTGATTGATTTAGAGACTCTTCAGCTAGAAGCGCTGCCCACAGCTACCAGCTTTCCTGTCCATCTTTTAACATCCTTAAAAGTCCTGCCTCTGGCTCAACGGGGGCGTCATCTCACGGTCGCCATTTTCTGCCCATCAGTCCTGTCTCAACTTGATGAGCTAACATTCTCTCTAGATGTCGTTAGCATTGAAGGAATTTTGGCCCCGTTCGATCAGCTTGAGACCGTATTAAATAGCTACCTCACCCATCATAAATATGCCTCTTTAGGTTCCATCAAGCATCTGCCTGATTATAAATTGGCCTCTGAAGATGACGATTTTCAGCTTGAGGACATGGCCCAAAGCATAGAAGACGGGCCTGTCGTTGAATTCGTTAATAAAGTACTGCTGGACGCTATTGATCGGGGTGCTTCAGACATTCACTTCGAGCCCTATGAGCAACGCTACCGTATTCGATTCAGGATTGACGGCGTGCTTATTGAAGTTGCTCAGCCACCACTGACAATGCGAAATCAGATAGCAGCACGCTTGAAGATCATGGCTCGCCTTGATATCTCGGAGCGTCGCCTTCCACAAGATGGAGCCATTAAATTCTCGGCAAAACGCCATCAAACGTTAGATTTGCGTATCAATTCATTGCCGACCGTTTACGGCGAGAAGGTCGTATTACGTCTGCTTGATCCTACCTCTCTTCAGCTTGGCATTGACCAATTGGGCTTTTCAGATACCCAGAGGGGGCTCTATGAAAAAGCACTCAAACAGCCCCAGGGAATGATTTTAGTCACAGGCCCTACTGGCAGTGGTAAAACGGTCTCACTCTATACGGGCATCGCACTACTCAATCAAGTAGAGCGGAATATCTGCACGGCAGAAGATCCTGTTGAAATCAAGGTAGCAGGTATTAATCAAGTGAACGTGCTACCCCACATTGGACTGGATTTTGCCAATGCACTGCGCGCCTTTCTCCGTCAGGATCCTGACGTAGTGATGGTAGGTGAAATACGCGATCTTGAAACTGCGGAGATTGCAATAAAAGCAGCACAAACAGGTCATCTTGTACTTTCAACCGTGCATACCAATTCTGCGGCAGATACCCTTACGCGCTTATGCAACATGGGAGTATCGGCATTTAATATTGCAAGCTCGGTGAGTCTGATTATTGCGCAACGCTTAGCTCGAAAATTATGCAGTCATTGCAAACAGCCTACGAACATCCCCATGGACGCCATCTCCAGCGAAGTTACCAATGAAGATATCCTTCAACAAGCAACCTTTTATCGTGCTGAAGGATGCAAAAAATGCACACATGGATATAAAGGCCGGGTGGGCATCTATGAAGTGGTTCCCGTTTCCGAAACGATTCGGCAGCTCATTATGCACAACGCGTCCGCACTTGAGATTAACGAGCAGATCAGAAAGGAAGGACATGCCAGCCTTCGCCAAAGCGGCTTTTATTATGTTATCCAAGGCATTACCAGCCTGGAGGAAATTAATCGTGTCATTAAGGAGTAACGCTTGACTCGATATGCCGTTAAACGTAAAGCCAAGTCACCCCGCTTGTATCGCTGGAAATGGACAGGGACGGTGGGCCAAACACGTTTACTACATGGTGAAATTATCGGCCATAGCAAGGTCGCCGTTACCGCCGAGCTACGCAAACAAAATATTGACGTGCGGCGTGTCGCTAAAAAAAGCGACCTGAGTAGCCAAGGACGTATAAAACCTCGCGATATCATGATTTTTTCACGCCAGCTGGCAACGATGATTCAAGCGGGCATCCCCCTATTACAGGCTTTTCAGGTAGTGGCTGAAAGTCTGAAAAAACCGTCGATGGTGGCGCTTATTCATCAGCTAACCAATGACGTAGCATCAGGGACAAGCTTTTCTGACGCCTTACGATACCACCCTCAATATTTTGATCGTTTGTTTATTAATCTGGTTGATGCAGGCGAACAGTCCGGCACACTTGACAAAATGTTAGAGCAAAACGCGGTTTATAAGGAAAAACTAGAGTCCCTAAAGGGGCGTGTCAAAAAGGCGTTGTGGTATCCGACGACCGTTTTGCTGACCGGCATCGCGATTACACTGCTATTACTTATTAAAGTGGTACCTCAGTTTGAAAGCATGTTTCAAAGCTTTGACGCTGAGCTACCGGCGGTGACACAGCTAACCGTCGACTTATCGATGCTGGCCCAACAACTATGGCTACCTTTACTGGGAACAGCCACAACAGTGATTCTATTGCTGCGATGGCTGACGCGCCGCTCTCCAGCGCTTGTCTACCTGCTTCATCGCCTTTTGCTACGTATTCCTGTTATCGGCAACATCATTGATAAAGCGGCTGTTGCACGATTTTCCCGTACCTTGGCCACGACGTATGCATCCGGCATTCCTCTGGTAGAAGGGCTTGCAACTGCGGCTGGCTCAACGGGCAATAAGGTATATGAACAAGCGGCACTCCAGACACAAAAGGAGGTAGCAACAGGTCAGCAGCTGCATTTTTCAATGCGAATGACCAACCGTTTCCCTGCTTTAGCGATCCAGATGGTAAGCATTGGTGAAGAAGCCGGTGCCCTTGATACCATGCTCCACCGTGTAGCCAGTTACTACGAAGAAGACGTCGATAACCAGGTGGATGCGCTGACGTCTTTAATGGAGCCCCTCATTATCATTGTGCTGGGCATTTTGGTGGGGGGAATCGTCGTTTCTATGTATTTACCTATTTTTAATCTGGGTACCGTCATCTAGGTATTCTGAGGAGCATTATGAGTTCTCTTACGCTGAGCACCGGCCTGGTGGTTTGTTTGCTGGGCCTCTGCTTGGGTAGCTTTGCAAACGTTGTTATCACTCGTCTTCCTGTCATGCTAATGCGTCACTGGCGGCTTGAGGCTCGTGCGGCTCGTGCGGCTCTTGAGCTGCCTATGGAACAAGCACCTCGCTTTAATATTGCGACACCTCGCTCACAATGCCCACGCTGCGAGAGCTCCATCGCCTGGCACGATAATATTCCCTTAATCGGCTGGGTTAAACGACGCGGCCGCTGTGCAAACTGCCACACCCGCATTAGCTTGCAGTATCCCCTTGTAGAATTAAGCAGCGGTGTACTGGCCCTAACAGTTGCACTGCTGCAGGGCATAAACCTCTCCAGCCTGTTTATTTATGCAGCCTGCGTAACCCTTCTCGTACTGGCCGTGATCGATCTTCGCACCTACTTGTTACCGGATGTTCTCACCCTTCCCTTGCTGTGGGCTGGCCTTGTCTATCAACTCTTATTTCAGCCCTACTTATTAACCAATGCCGTCGTTGGTGCGATGGTGGGTTACCTGATCCTTTGGAGTTTTTACTGGCTATTTAAACTAACCACTGGAAAAGAGGGCATGGGGTATGGTGATTTTAAGCTTCTAGCCGCTCTTGGCGCTTGGTTGGGCTGGAGCTTCCTGCCCCTGCTCTTACTGCTCTCAGCCGGAATAGGTGCTGTTGTAGGCGTTGTGGCACAGACACGCTTTCCACACTTACGTGGCGCACCGCTTCCTTTTGGGCCTTTTCTCGCGCTAGCAGGCTGGGCATGCCTCCTGGCAGGACATGACCTTATCGCCCTTTATTTGTCCTTTTTCCCTGGGGTTTAATACAAACCAAGAAGGTATATTGCATCTCATGCCCAAAGCGGCGCCTACATGGGCGTAATGCGCTATAGGTACCGACTTTCTACGTAAAAACACGTAAAATAGCGTTTTAAAGAACGCAATAAAGGGTAGCTATGATTATTGGCTTAACCGGGGGCATTGGTTCGGGTAAATCAACCGTAGCGCGCGCGTTTGAATCGCTAGGGGCCAGCTGGGTAGATGCAGATACCGTTGCCCGCGAAATTGTGGCACCAGGTGAGCCTGCCTTAAGCGCTATTATTGATTATTTTGGTTCAGATATTGTCAAGCAAGATGGAACGCTTGATAGAGCCGCTTTGCGTTCAATTATCTTTGAAGATCCACCCAAGCGTGAATGGCTAGAGTCGCTTACTCATCCGGTTATCAGAGAGCGGTTAGTTGCGCATTTAACCTCTCTATCCCACGATTCACCCTATGTACTTCTCGTTTCACCGTTACTTTTTGAGTCAGGACAAAACATGCTGGTCACCCGAACAATTGTGGTTGACGTGCCCACCGATGTTCAGCTTTCCAGAACACTCGCTCGTGATGACGTAAGCCCTAAACAGGTACGTGCCATTCTTGCAGCGCAAATGTCTCGTGAAGAGCGCTTGGCTAACGCCGACGATGTGATAGATAACAGCGGAGATTATGACTTTATGATGCGTCAGGTTGAGCGTCTGGACAGTATTTATCGCACTCGTTAATTCAATTTTATCTATATATTTCAGGATTATTATGACTCACCCTGCTAATGATACTCCCATGGAAGTTAACTGCCCCCACTGCGGCCAAAAAGTGGCTTGGGCACCAGAGAGCACCTACCGTCCTTTTTGCAGCAAGCGCTGTCAATTAATTGATTTTGGCGCATGGGCTGAAGAGTCTCACCGTATCGCAGGCGAGCCAGCCATGGATGAGGCTGACTTGGATACCCTTCTGGCACAAGCGGATAAAGATGCGCCTCTTTCTTAACGAATGGTTTTCACGGTGAGGTAAATATTGGTCATGCAAGAGCCCGATGTAACCGCTTATCACTTATTGCATGAGCTTGATCATCGATTTGATAATCTGGTTTGCGCTATTGAAGCGGCGCTGGTGCTTTACGAAAGGCAGCGCCCGGCGGCGTGGGTCATGCATCAGCCGTCCGTCGAATTAAACTGGCTGCGAAACGCACTGCTGGATATGTGGCACCAGGAAGGCCAAGACGGTCGTGAAACGCGTAATTACATAGGAGTGATTGCCGCTGGCACTCCCCTTATTGAGGCAGTTGGCACTATTAACCATGCTAAAACAGCAATTAGCGAGTTAATCCATAGGATAAAAGAGCTCTCTCCAAAAGCATTCGGAGAAATCAAGCAACGCCTGCCACAACGCCACCCTCAAGTAGATAATGTATTGCGCCGTACCGGGCTTGCCAAACTCCACCTGAAACAGTGTTGGCGACAAATACCGATTGCTGAAGCGCCGGTTTCGCGTATACGGCTTGCCTGGTACAGCAGCGGGCGCTCTATCAAACGTCTCAGCGTGCAGGAAGCGGAGAAAAAGCTCATGCAACTGGATACCGAAGCGCCGCATATACGTATTCAACTGCGCAAGCTGGCTGGCCTTCCTAGCGACGAAGCGTTGGCACAAGTACAAGCGCAGGCGCCTTTGATGCGGGCGAACCTTTTTTTTACTGAGCCTTTACTCGACGGGCACTCACGGCGGGCGCTCAATATTGCCATGCCGCTGTTTGTGCCCGCTCCTGACCAACGCCTGCCCCATATCAACTTGCCGCCGCTACACCCTCCTACGGAACGCACACGGGCAAGAAGGCGCGATGAAAAGCTTGAGCACGAAGCGTTTTTACCCAGCTTGCGTATTTATCGCTACCGATCCTGATCAAAGGCCTAACCACCAGTGAGATCAGGCGCTTGATGTTGTGGCCAGAGCTCATAAAACAACAGCGTTGAAATGAGTTCGTGCAGCTCCTGGTCCGATTGGTTGTACTCATCCATTAACGCTTTCAAGCGCTCTCTAAACAAGCGCTCTCGTTCTTGTGAGCGTTTTACTGCGTCATCTTCTTCTAACGCTGCCAATGAGCGTACCGGTGGCCCGGTTGGAATATCGAAGTCACTCTTAGGATCTTCCAACTGGCGCAAAGCTTGCGCAAATGCATCATCCAACTCACGAAACTTACGCAGCTTGTCACGTTCATCCGACTGTTTTGGAGTTTTGTGATATTTCATTGATGTTTCATTCATACCTTACTTGAAATGGTCGAAGTACCGCCACAACAGGTATTTCCACAAGAGATACCCAATGCCGCACAGCCAGCCTGGAAGTCTGCCGTGCATCTCGGTGCAGTGGAATTACCACCAAGCGATGACAACAGGTTATCGGCCAATGCCAATAGCCTTACGAGAAAAGGTTCAACATATCATTCACTAAAAACGTATAGGACGTAAACGACAAAGCCTATATGCCGACTAACTCACATCCCCGGAAACGCTATTAAAGGCATAGCTATCCAATAGCGTTTTAAAGGCAAGACGAGCAGCCACAGAATCGTACACAAAAAAAATCAAACAATAGTCAACACGATACGATGGGGCAAGCTATATGCACAAGCGACCCATGTATGTCAGACAGCAACTCGATATTCCCGGACAGCGCCCGCCTTTCAATAGTGATATCAAATCAGGTCAAGCCTGTTTTTAATAAACCATAAAAGAGCGTAGTGTACAAACAGAATACTCTCCACAACAGAGTACTCTCCACCCTTTGCTCTTACCAGCACAGAGCAGCAGCGTGACCGGTCTACTGCCGAGCTGATAGAAGCAGTTGAATATGCCACTGAGCTAGACAAGGAACGGCTACAGGCTACTTAGCATATCCATACAAAACCGTATTGCCAGAAAGGCGACGCGATGGGCTCAACGGATAGCCAGTATTGGGCGTATACCTGGAAATAGCAATGGCACTCACCGTATGCTGCATCAAATAGCCCATGAAGGCACTTACAGCCTCGCCAACCGTCTAGCCTAGCTCGCCAAGCGCCATACATGCTATAGGGCGACGCTATCCTTCCTGCAAGCTATGTCACAGCAACGACACGGCCATATCAGCGACACGATTACCAAACACGCTAAATAATTTCAAGCTGGCAAAGAGTGCAGCACTAACTTTTGTGGCGCTAAGCTAACGGGAGATATTTTTTTAATATTGAATAGCTATCGGGCCCATTGTGAGCCGCGCACCGGAAATCTGCCTCTTGTTAAAGCAAAACCGGCATTTCTTAAGAGAAGTGCCGGTAGTTGCTAATTAATCTTCCATGCTTTCCAGCCAGGACTCAACAGTTTCGTCACCGTATTCATCCTTCCAGCTACGCAAACCTTTATGGTTACCACCACGGGTTTCGATAATTTCGCCCGTATTGGGGTTTTTATACGTTTTTAGGCGACGCTTACGGCGACTAGCATTATTGCTGCCAGAAGCTTTGGTGCCACGTTGATCGTTTGTCGGATCCAGCAGGGCGATAACATCTGCAGGACGCTTACCAAATTCATTCATTAGCGCTTCAAGCTTAGCCTTGAATTCCAACTCGCTTTTTAAACGCTGGTCTCCTTCAAGACGCTGCAAGTCTTCTTGCAACTGCTTAAGTTGCTGCTCTTTTTGGATATATTCGTTTAGAAGTGACATGGGGAGTCCTTATACTTCAGATTTATCTTCTGGATATTGAATTGACACTCATCATATCCATTAGTTCAGAATGCGCGCTCATTATTACTTTAAAAGCACTAATTGACAATAGTCTAGTGTACTTTCATTCAATTACTAAGAGGTTTTTTAAGCGAATAGCGTACATTTAAAAGTTTTTAAGCAGGTTGGTAAATCTAATTTAATACAACTAACTGGCTTAGAAAACAGCTTGTTAATAAGCAAAAAAGCGCCGCCCATAGGGCGACGCTTCTTAGAACCAGCGACTAAATAGCTTAGTCTTGGCCCATCTGCTGCTTGATCAGGTCACCGATGGTGGTCGGGCCACCAGCTTCGGGTTCCTGGTCACGCAGTTTCTTCAGGTTCTGACGAGTATCGTCCTGCTCTTTCGCTTTGATCGACAGATTAATCTGACGGCTCTTGCGATCGACATTGATGATACGCGCTTCAACGCTGTCGCCTTCATTCAGCACATTGCGCGCGTCTTCAACACGGTCAGCACTGATTTCAGAGGCTTTGAGGATGGCAATAACATCGGTTGCCAGCTCAACGTGTGCTTCTTTTGCGTCTACTTCAACAATACGGCCAGTCACCATGCTGCCCTTATCGTTAACAGACAGGTATTCAGCAACAGGATCGGAATCCATTTGCTTGATACCTAAAGAGATGCGCTCACGCTCAGGATCGATAGACAGAATAACGGCTTCGGCTTCATCACCTTTCTTGAAGTTACGAACCGCTTCTTCGCCAGTTTCTGTCCAGGAAATGTCGGACAGGTGAACCAGACCATCGATACCACCTTCAAGGCCGATGAAGATACCGAAGTCAGTGATTGACTTAATGGTACCTGAAACACGGTCGCCCTTGTTGTATTCAGCGTTGAACGTTTCCCACGGGTTAGCAGTACACTGCTTGATACCCAGAGAAATACGACGACGCTCTTCGTCGATATCCAACACCATGACGTCAACATCGTCGCCCACTTGGACAACTTTAGACGGATGGATGTTTTTGTTGGTCCAGTCCATTTCAGAAACGTGAACCAGACCTTCAACGCCCTCTTCCAGCTCAGCAAAGCAGCCGTAATCGGTCAGGTTAGTGACCACAGCGTGTACTTTGGTGCCTTCCGGGTAACGCTGCTTAATGTTGACCCACGGATCTTCGCCCAATTGCTTCAGACCCAGTGAAACGCGGTTGCGCTCACGGTCAAACTTAAGCACTTTAACGTTGATTTCGTCGCCAACAGCAACGATTTCAGACGGGTGCTTAATACGCTTCCACGCCATATCGGTAATGTGCAGCAGGCCGTCAACACCACCCAGATCTACGAACGCGCCGTAGTCTGTCAGGTTCTTAACGATACCTTTGATCTGCTGGCCTTCTTGCAGCGTTGCCAGCAGCGCTTCGCGCTCGGCACTGTTTTCAGCTTCAAGTACAGCACGACGAGAAACAACAACGTTATTACGCTTCGGATCAAGCTTGATGACTTTAAAGTCCAGCTCTTTATTTTCCAAATGCGCAGTATCGCGAACCGGACGTACGTCGACCAAAGAACCCGGCAGGAAGGCACGGATAGAGTCGACATCGACAGTGAAGCCGCCTTTGACTTTACCGTTGATCACGCCTTTGATGATTTCGTCTTTCTCGAAGGCGGCTTCCAGAATCTTCCAAGCTTCTGCGCGCTTGGCTTTTTCACGGGACAGACGCGTTTCACCGAAGCCATCTTCTACGGCTTCTAGTGCAACGTGAACGTCGTCACCGATAGCGATGTTTAACTCGCCATTTTCATCGCGGAATTGTGCCGCCGGGATCTGGCCTTCAGATTTCAGACCAGCATTGACGGTAACCCAGTCGCCATCGATGTCGACAACTTGAGCCGCGACGATAGCGCCTGGCTCCATGTTAATGTCGTTAAGGGACTGTTCAAACAGTTCAGCAAAGCTTTCGCTCATGGTTTTCCTACGTGATCAACGTTGTTGAGGCATAAATGCCTTCTCCGTACCACCAGCGAGTACGGGCCTAATGTCACTCTGCCTTTGGAGGTGTTAACGCTGGTTAGACCTGACCGGGCTCTCTGATATGAACGATCATATGAACTGCCGCCCTGCCATGTCATGACACCTTTCCAAAAACGCCGCAAGGGAGAATCAGGTGCCGGATGCTAACCCTTTTTGGGCAAGCAATTCCGCCAACCGTTCAACCACTTCCGGTATGCTCAGACGCGTGGTATCAAGCGTAATGGCATCATCTGCCGGCTTGAGAGGTGCCACGCTGCGCTGCGTGTCGCGTGCATCGCGTGCCTGAATCTCCTTCAAAAGACTCGAAAGACTAGCATTCATACCCGCTTCCTGCAACTGAAGATGGCGGCGACGCGCTCGCTCCTCAGCACTAGCAGTTAGAAATATCTTTAGCGGCGCGTCTACAAATACGACGGTGCCCATATCACGGCCATCTGCAACAAGGCCTGGCGCCTTCTGAAAATCTCTTTGCCGCTGAAGCAGAGCCGCGCGCACAGCGGGAAGCGCTGCCACCTGGGATGCCAACTCGCCAGTGTGCTCAGTCCGGATTGCCTGGCTTACCTCATCACCTTCAAGCAGTGTGCGGGGCTTACCATTTTCAATGGGAAATGCCACATCCAGCGATTCGGCTAATGCAGCAACAGCCGCTTCGTCATCAAGCGCAATACCATGCTTAACCGCCGCGGTGGCGGTTAGCCTGTATAACGCTCCGCTGTCGAGCAAATGCCAGCCTAAACGCTCGGCAACCAAACTGCTGATGGTTCCCTTGCCTGCCCCACCTGGCCCGTCAATGGTCAGAACAGGGATAGGCTTAGTCATTCTCGCCCTCCACGTTAACCCCCATGCCGATTTTATTGGCAAGCTCAACGAAGGTGGGGAACGACGTAGCGACATTGGCGCAGTCATCAATAATAATGTCATCACTTGCGCGTAGTGCGGCAATGGCAAAGGCCATAGCGATACGATGGTCACCTAAACTATTAACGCGCCCACCACCGTAGCTTGCAACCTCGGCATTGGCGTTACCGATAATATCGATTCCGTCGTCAACCACGGTATGTTCAACGCCCAAAATCGCCAGCCCATCAGCCATGGCCTGAATACGGTCAGACTCTTTGACACGCAGCTCTTCTGCACCACGAAGACGCGTGGTGCCAGCAGCATTTGCCGCCGCAATAAACAGCGCAGGGAACTCGTCAATCGCCAAGGGCACTTGATCAACCGGGATATCAATACCTTTCAAGGGTGCATAGCGGATACGAATATCAGCAACCGGCTCGCCACCCACTTCCGCTTCGTTAAGAAGTTCAAGGTTGGCGCCCATTAACGTAAGAATATTAATAACACCAACGCGAGTCGGGTTTATACCGACATGCTCCAGAGTGATGTCAGCACCCGGCGTTATTGCAGCCGCCACCATAAAGAACGTTGCCGATGAAATATCAGAAGGAACGTCAATGGGGCCAGCGCTCAAGGCACCGCCACCTTGCAACCAACAGGTGTCCCCTTCGCGTGACACAGAATAACCAAAACCATTAAGCATACGCTCGGTATGGTCACGCGTTGGTGCCGGCTCACGCACCCGCGTCTCACCTTCAGCATAAAGCCCAGCCAACAGCAGGCATGATTTCACTTGAGCACTTGCCATAGGCATGTCGTAGAAAATACCTTTGAGCGCCGCGCCACCTTTAATTTTAAGCGGCGGCCGACCACCTTCAGCCGTCTCAATGGAGGCACCCATCAACCGCAACGGGTCCGCCACGCGTCCCATGGGGCGTTTGGTTAGCGACTCATCGCCGGTAAGCTCGCTATCAAATGCCTGCCCGGCTAAAAGCCCCGAGAACAGGCGCATCGCCGTTCCTGAGTTGCCCACATAGAGTGGTCCGGCCGGAGCCTTAAGCCCCTTCATTCCCACGCCATGGATAGTGACACACCCCTGGTGAGGCCCCTCAATCGCAACGCCCATCTCACGAAACGCTTGCAGCGTCGCCAGGCTATCTTCACCTTCAAGAAACCCTTTGACCTCGGTGACGCCTTGAGCCAGCGCTCCTAGCATAATAGAGCGGTGTGACATCGATTTGTCACCCGGTACGCGCAAATGGCCTTTCGCTTGGCCGCCGGGCCGAACTCGGTAGGTTACCTTGCCTTGTGGTTGCATATTGTATTCCGCTTGGTAGCTGGTTTTATTCAATAACGTATCAAAGTAATGGCGTGCGTGGCTGGCACGATCAAAGGTCGCAATCAGGGCATCGCTATCGCCTCGCTCAATCGCGTGACGTAACTGGGCCAGGCCTTCTTCAAAATCATCTAAAGATGCCAGAACCGCCTCACGGTTAGCCGTAAAAATATCCCGCCACATGACCGGGTCGCTGCCTGCTATACGCGTAAAGTCGCGAAAACCACCGGCGGCATAACGGAAAATCTCAAGCCGCTCATCCTGACGGGCTAGCGTATCCACCAGAGAAAAAGCCAGTAAGTGGGGTAAATGACTAGTGCGTGCAAGGACCTGATCATGGCGCTCAACGTCCATCTCCAACACATTCGCGCCGCAGACCTGCCACAACGCACGCACGCGCGCCAACGCATCACAATCAACCTCTGGTTCAGGCGTCAAAATAACGTTGTGATCAGCAAAAAGGCGCGGATTAGCCGCCGCCACACCGCTCTTTTCCGACCCTGCAATAGGATGCCCCAACACCATATTGGCTGGCACCGCACCAAACACACGCTCGGCGCAGTCACGAATAGTGGCTTTGGTACTGCCCACATCGGTTAGCACCACATTGGCCGCCGCTTGCGAAAGCACGCCTGCCAACGATGCCATCACCGGCTCCATGGCAAGCACGGGCACCGCGAGGACGATCATGGTCGCGTCTGCCACCTGGTCAGCGAGAGTGACGCCCCCCGTATCGATTAACCCCATCTCGACACCGCGAGCGATTTCATCTTCGCTTGGGTCGCAAGCCACAATCACGCCATTAAACCCTGAGACGCGCAGCGCTGCTGCGAGTGACCCTCCAATCAAGCCGAGACCAACGATCAATAGCCGCTGTTCATTACAGGAAGGTGCTTCAACGACCGATGATGCCATAGCGGTCACAGCACGCCCTGCGGATAGGAACCTAAAACGCGAAGTTCCGAGGCGCGTAACCTTACCTCTTCCAACACGGCAGCAACGCGCGGTTCGTCAGCGTGGCCCTTAAAATCGATAAAGAAGACATAGTTCCATACGCCCGTACGTGATGGGCGCGTCTCGATGCGCGTTAAATCAATATGATGCCGATGGAAAGGCTCAAGCAGGTCGTGCAGTGCGCCAGGTTGGTTACGCATGGCCACGACAATGGAGGTTTTATCATCCCCTGCCATTGGCACACGCTCACTACCAATAATCAAAAACCGGGTCGAGTTATCCGGGCGGTCTTCAATTTTGTCAGCTACGCGCTCAAGCCCATACAGTTTGGCCGCCATATCGCCTGCAATGGCCGCACTGTGCCATTCAGTTTTGACCAGCTTGGCAGCCTCTGCATTCGAGGAAACAGGAACCCGTTCGGCGTGTGGGTAATGTGCATCCAGCCACTTTCGGCATTGGCCAAACGACTGGGGATGCGAATAAATGCGGGAGATTTTATCGCGACGCGTCGTATCACTAATCAGCAGGTGATGGTGAATGCGTAGCACCACCTCGCCACAAATATGGATAGACGAATCCATAAACGTATCGAGGGTATGATTTACAACGCCTTCTGTTGAATTTTCAACAGGCACTACGCCATAGTTAACGGCACCCGCTTCTACTTCACGAAACACTTCATCGATAGCTGCCATGGGTAGGCTAATGGCGCTTTCGCCAAAGTGCTTTAGTGCCGCCTGCTGAGTAAACGTCCCTTCAGGACCCAGATAAGCGACTTTGATCGGCTGCTCAAGCGCCAAACAAGCCGACATGATTTCTCGAAACAGCCGCGCCATTTCTTCAGAATCCAGCGGCCCCTTGTTAAGCGACATAATCCGTCGCAGCACTTGCGCTTCACGCTCAGGACGATAAAACACCGCATCCTTATCGTGAGCCAGCTTTACATGCGCCACTTTTTGAGCACAGTCAGCGCGCTCACTGATCAGGCGTAGTATATCGCCATCAAGTTGATCGATACGTTGGCGCAGGTCGTCCAGATTGATCGACGAGTCGGACATGATTATTAGCCTCTTCGCTGTTCAAAATCAGCCATAAAAGCAACCAGCGCATCAACGGCTTCTTCGGGTACTGCGTTATACAAGCTGGCACGCATACCGCCCACGCTACGGTGCCCCTTTAGATTCAGTAGCCCCGCTTGGTCGGCCTCTTGCAAGAACGCTTTATCGAGGGCTGAATCAGCCAGCACAAACGGCACGTTCATACGCGATCGATTAGCCACTGCAATGGGGTTGCTATAGAAATCGCTGGCATCAATCGCGCCATAAAGCTTTTCTGCTTTACGCTGATTAATGGCATCCATAGCCACCAGGCCACCGACATCATCACGTAACCACTGGAATACAAGCCCTGCCAGGTACCACGCATAGGTTGGCGGCGTATTCACCATTGACCCAGCGTCTGCGAGCATTTGGTAATCAAACAGCGACGGAGTATTGGGGACCGCCCGGCCGAGCAAATCATCACGCACTACGGCAAGGGTTAGACCTGCCGGCCCAATATTTTTTTGGGCCCCAGCAAAGATAACGCCAAAGTCTGCAACATTAATGGGCTTGGACAAAATATTGGAGGACATATCGCAGACCAACGGCACATGCTGGCCATCTTCGCGTACAACCTGCGGCGTATAGTCAAATTCAAGCCCGCCAATCGTCTCATTGGAGGTATAGTGCAGATAGGCCGCATCCGCACTTAGCGTCAACGCATCCTGGGAAGGTACATTCACATACCCACCCGCCTCACTGTTTCCAGCCAAGTGGCACGCATAGCCAAGTCGCTTGACTTCGCTAATCGCTTTTTTGCCCCAAATGCCCGTTTGGATAAAGTTGGCACTACCGCCCTGGCCCAGCAGGTTCATCGGCAGCATGGCAAACTGCATGCTGGCGCCCCCCTGCAGGAACAGCACCTTATAGTTGTCGGGCACACTTAGCAGCTGACGGAAATCGGCTTCCGCCTGCTCAGCAATGGCTATAAATTCATCACTGCGATGGCTCATCTCCATAACGGATAAGCCACGCCCTTGGTAATCTACCAGCTCGTTGCGGGCTCTTTCGAGCACCGCAACAGGCAGGGCCGCTGGCCCTGCACAAAAGTTATAGTGACGTGTCATCAGTCGCCGTATCCTGTGCGCTGTCGCCCGCGTTGTCTGGCTCACCCTCTTCATCCAGTGCTTCAAGTTCACTGTCACCAGGCTCATCAACACGAACTGTTTTAACCAGTTTTTCTTCTTTACCCAGACGAATCAGCATAACGCCCTGGGTGTTGCGTGAGGTGGTAGACACCTCTTCCACACGCGTACGTACCATCGTCCCGCGGTCTGTAATCAGCATCATCTCATCGCTGTCATAAACCTGCATGGCCGCCACAAGGGCACCGTTACGCTCGCTGGTCTGCATGGCGATAACCCCTTGGCCACCACGCCCGCGCAGCGGAAACTCTTCCAGGCGTGTGCGCTTGCCATAACCATTTTCGCTGGCCGTTAGAATGTAGATCTGGCCTTCTGCCTGGGTGCTTTCAGCAACGGTTTCTTCTGCCTCATCAACATCCGTATCAGCCTCAGCATCAATCTGCTGGCTCTTGGGAATGATCAGACTGATAACCTCAGCACCCTCTGCCAAGCGCATGCCACGCACACCTCGAGCGGTACGGCCCATTGCGCGAACATTACCCTCTTCAAAACGGATCGCTTTACCGTTAGAAGAGAGCATCATGGCGTGGTCAGCGCCTGACGTAATAGCAGCACCCACCAGGCGGTCGCCCTCTTCAAGGTCAATGGCAATCAGGCCAACGCTGCGCGGACGCGAGAACTGCTCCAGGCTGGTGCGTTTCACCGTACCATTGGCGGTCGCGAAGAAAATATAGTGCTCGGGGTCGTAGTCACGCACCGGCAAGATGGCGTTAACCGACTCACCCTCTTCAAGCGGCAGCATATTGACCAGCGGTTTACCGCGCGAACCACGGCTCGCTGAAGGCATCTCGTAAACTTTCAGCCAGTACACTTTACCGCGGTTGGAGAACAGCAGAACGGTGTCATGGGTCGACGCAACGAGCAGATGCTCAATCACATCCTCATCTTTCATCGATGTTGCCGACTTACCGCGCCCACCACGCCGCTGCGCCTGGTAATCCGAAAGCGGCTGAGTTTTGGCATAGCCGGAACGCGACACGGTCACCACCATGTCTTCTTCGGCGATCAAATCTTCGATTGAGAGATCCAGATGGCTTGCCTGAATCTCTGTACGCCGGTCATTACCATACTGGTCGCGCACGGCATGCAGCTCTTCACGAATCACTTCCATTAGCCGGTCGGCCGAGGCAAGAATTTCGGTGAGTTCTGCAATTTTCTCAAGAATAGAGAGGTACTCATTGAGCAGCTTCTCAGTCTCAAGACCGGTCAGACGATGTAGGCGCAGCTCAAGGATAGCTTGCGCTTGAGCAGGCGATAGGCGGTATTCGGTCGCGGAAGGATTAAGGCCAAAGCTTTCATCCAGCTCTTCGGGCTTGCACGAGGTAGCACCTGCACGCTCAAGCATGCCGGTAACCTGCCCCGGTTGCCATGTTTTCGCCAGCAGCTTCTCTTTCGCCTCGGCTGCGCTGGGCGAGGCTTTGATCATCTCGATGATGTCGTCAATGTTCGAGATAGCCACCGCCAGACCTTCAAGAAGGTGGCCACGCTCACGGGCTTTTTTAAGCTCAAACAGCGTCCGGCGCGTCACTACCTCACGGCGGTGACGAATAAATGCCTCTAACATCTCTTTTAGGTTCAACGTGCGGGGCTGGCCATTTTCCAACGCCACCATGTTGATACCAAACACGTTTTGAAGCTGAGTCTGAGCAAAGAGATTATTAACGACGACTTCACCCGATTCGCCACGCTTAATCTCAATAACCACGCGCAAGCCGTCCTTGTCCGACTCGTCGCGCAGTTCGGCAATGCCTTCGATCTTTTTCTCTTTAACCAGCTCGGCGATTTTTTCAATCAAGCGCGCCTTGTTCACCTGATAAGGCAGCTCGGTAATGATGATGTGGTCACGGCCGGTTTTATCATGGTGCTCAATTGTATGGCTAGCGCGCACATGGATGCGGCCACGCCCGGTGCGATACGCATCTAAAATGCCAGCGCGGCCGTTGATAATCCCCGCCGTGGGGAAATCAGGGCCAGGAATGTACGCCATCAAGTCATCCACCGACAGCGTGTAGTCATCAATCAGCGCTAAACAGCCGTCAATCACTTCGCGCATATTATGCGGCGGAATATTGGTTGCCATGCCCACGGCAATGCCCGACGAGCCGTTAATCAGCAGGTTGGGAACTTTAGTAGGCAAAACGGCAGGGATGCGTTCGGTGCCGTCGTAGTTATCAACCCAATCGACGGTATCTTTCTCAAGATCGGCAAGAAGCTCGTGCGACAGACGCGACATGCGCACTTCGGTATAACGCATGGCAGCAGCGTTATCACCGTCGATAGAACCGAAGTTACCCTGGCCATCGACCAGAACGTGGCGCATTGAGAAGTGCTGCGCCATGCGTACGATAGTGTCGTAAACCGCACTATCACCATGCGGGTGATATTTACCGATGACATCGCCGACAACACGCGCCGATTTCTTGTACGGTTTATTCCAGTCATTCCCCAGTTCGTGCATGGCGAAGAGCACACGCCTATGAACAGGTTTCAAACCGTCACGCACATCGGGTAGCGCGCGGCCGATAATGACACTCATCGCATAGTCGAGATACGACTGTTTGAGCTCGTCTTCAATATTGACGGGCAAGATTTCTCTGGCGATGTCACCCATGAAAGTCAGATCCTTTGCACTGCATTGGCACTGCGAGAGTTGAAAGCGCTAAAAGTACCGCCTTTAAAAAAGACGATGCGCAGATACTGCTACATCATACCACTGCATCCGCACCAAGGGCAGCCAGGACACTCCCCTTGATTATTAAGGCGTAAACTGCTCTTTGGTAAGTAGTAATGCATTCAGCCGCTCGGCAAGCTCATTTTCAATCACCGAGGCTTTATTCGCCCGCATATCGAGAAGCACAAACGTAAGATCGGCCTGTGCAACTAATACGCCATCGCTGCGATAGATGCGGTGATGACACAGCGCACGGCGTTCTCCTACCTCGACGATACCCGTCAGAACAGTCAGGTCATCGCCCTGAACGGCGGCGGCGCGGTAGTCAATATTCAGGTTCACCACCACAAACGCCTGCCCCGCCTGATGAAGCTCGCTAATCATCGCTGGGTGCTCATCAAAAAACGCCCAGCGCCCCTCCTCCATAAACTCAAGATAGCGTGCATTATTGACATGCCCGTAGCCGTCCAAGTGGTAGCCACGTACACGCAGCTGAACGCGAGAAGGTAATACCGACATAACAACTCCTTTTAATAAACACAAGCGCAAGCCAACAGGCTTATTAGCCACCACCTCAATCAAACACAAGTTTAAAACACATACAACTTATACCTAAGCGGCAAGGTGCTGGCAGGAACGCCCCGCTTTCGACATAATGTGCCACCTTTTGGATAGGACTGGTGACATGTGGTTTAAGCACCTGCATTTATATCGCCTACATGGCGCCCCTGAGCTCGACAGTTCAACGCTTGCCGACGCATTGCAAGCACATGCGGCCAAACCGCTCGGCAATGCGGATGCTCGCCGACTAGGCTGGACAGCACCAGCAGGCCGCCTTGGCGGCGGTCAACTGCTACACGAAATTCAGGGCCACCGGCTGTTATCCGTACTGCGTCAAGAACGCCTGCTACCTGCCTCTGTTGTCAAAGAGGAAGTCGACGAGCAGGTCGCTGATATAGAAGCGCGCGAAGGTCGCAAGGTGACGCGCAAAGAGAAAACCGCGCTTAAAGAGCAGGTGACGGAAGCGCTTCTGCCTCGTGCCTTTGTACGCAGCCAAAAAATTGACCTTTGGTGGGACACACGACGCCACTTGATCGGCATCAATGCCAGCTCTCGTACCCGTGCTGAAGACTTGCTAGACCTGTTACGAGAAACCTTAGGCAGCCTCAAGGCAACGCCCTTGTCATCCCAAACACTGCCTATTCGTGCGATGACAACATGGCTTGGCGACCCTGCAAGCCGCCCGGCAGATTTGCAGCTGGGTGACCAGGTGGAACTTAAAGCCAAAGGCGACGATGGCGTTCTCCGCGCTCGTCAGGTTGACCTGGATAGCGATGAGATACAGCAGCTACTTGAAAGCGGACGCCAGGCAAGCAAGCTCGCCATGAGCCTTGAAGGCCGATTAAGCTTCGTTCTGCATGATGACCTGGCTCTGAAATCGTTGCGTTTTGGTGATGCCTTGATTGAAGAGGCCGACCATGCTGACGACGGCGATGACGCTCTGGCCCGGCTTGAAACCGACTTTATTTTGATGGCCCAAGCGTTATCCAATGACGTTGTTCGTCTGATAGAGTGGCTGGGTGGTGAAAACAAGCAGGAACCTGCTGCCCCGTTAGGTAACTAAAGGGTTGATCGCGCTGCTATGAATTGTTCTTTATTGTTTATCATCCAACGGATCGCATGACTCATCACAACGACGCACCCAACGCACTGAACGCCGCTGACCCATGGGCGGATATACGCCCTTATACAGACAACGAAGTGGCCGATGTTCTCGCGCACCTGGCCCGCGATAGCGAGCTTCTTGATGCGCTTACTCGTTTTCGCCTTCCCCGCATGGCGCGCTGGGTTCCGCCGCTTGCCCGAAAGCTTGCAAGCCACGCGATACAGCGTGAAGTAAAAGGTGTGGCAACGGTGCGTGATTTTCAAATGCGCATCGCAAGCTACATGGATCGCATGATCCGCACTACCACCGACGCGTTTGAAGTGGCAGGCCTGGACAAGCTCGACCCAAATAGTGCTTATCTGTTTATTGGTAACCACCGGGATATTTCGCTCGACCCCGCGTTCGTTAACTACGCACTCTACCAGGCGGGCCGCGATACGGTACGCATTGCCATTGGCGACAACCTGCTTAAAAAACCCTATGTCACCGATCTAATGCGGCTCAATAAAAGCTTTATCGTCCCCAGAAGTGCGCGCGGAAAGCGTGCGATGCTGGCAGCGTACCAACAGCTTTCTGCTTATATTCGTTACTCAATTACCGATGACCAGCACTCCATCTGGATGGCTCAGCGTGAAGGCCGCGCCAAAAACGGCATTGACCGCACCGACCCCGCTATTATCAAGATGCTGACCATGGCCAAGCGTAATGCCGAGCGAGACATGATGTTTGGTGAAGCGGTAGCCGAACTCAAGCTGGTGCCTGTCTCGATTAGCTATGAATATGACCCTTGCGACGTGCAAAAAGCGCAGGAGCTACACGACGTGGCAACAGAAGGTAGCTATGCTAAAAGTGAATTTGAAGATATTCGCTCTATCGTTGCTGGCATTACCGGTGATAAAGGCAGAGTACAGCTGCGTTTTGGCTCCCCGGTAGGCGCCGACATGGCGACTCCCGATGAAGTAGCCGCTGAGATTGATCGTCAGGTTATCGGTGGCTACCGCCTCTTCCCAAGCCACTATTTAGCCCTGGAAGCACTCGGTGAAGCGCCGGAGTTGGTTGCCCGTAAAACCATCACTCGCCAGGACCGCGAACGCTTCCAGGCGCGAATGGCGGCGGTGCCGGAGAATCTGCGTCCTTACTGGCTGGCTCAGTATGCCAATCCTGTAAAACACAAAGCAGGCCGTTTAACGTTAACGTAGTAGGCTAAATCACTGGTCTAAACGTAGACAAGCCATACTCGCTGCACTAAAAATGCTATGGTCAATGCATGGACTGGCTTCGCTTGATAATCAGCTCAAGCGCCGCGTTAAGGAGACTCTTATGTCTGCATCAGAAATTCAAAAAACACGTATTATTAATGAACTGCGCGGTTTCATACGCAAACTGCTTCAAGATCCTGACATTCTTGGTCAGTCGCTGGTAATCGCGCGTCAGCAATTAAGCGAAGGCAGCAGCCCGGCAGTAATGGCGCGAATCGCCAATGAGATATCTGGCACTACCAGTGTCCACATTCCGGAAGATCCTGCCGAGCATTCAGAGGCTGACAAACTGTTTTTAGAGCTTTTAAAAGAGGTCGTTCAAGAAGAGCAGGCACTTTACTAACCACCCGACATCAAGACTGCACGCGCTTTAACGTCAATTTAAACGCCTGCATCGTACCTTGTTACCGGCCAGCTGCCGGCTAACTTCGCCGTTTTATTGTTATCGTCTAACCGGAATTATCATTCACCATGTCTAACTCTGCCACGCGCAATATTCTGGTGACCAGCGCGCTCCCCTACGCTAACGGAGCGATCCACCTCGGTCACTTACTTGAATATATCCAAACCGATATCTGGGTACGTTTTCAGAAAAGCCGTGGCCAGCAGTGCTACTACGTTTGCGCCGACGACGCTCATGGTACGGCCATCATGCTGCGTGCCGAGCAGGAAGGTATTACGCCTGAAGCTTTGATTGACCGCGTCTCACGCGATCACCAGGAAGACTTCGCTCGCTTCAACGTTGACTTTGACAACTACCATTCCACGCATTCGGAAGAGAACCGGCACCTCAGTGAGGTTATCTATAAGCGTCTGCGTGATAAAGGCCATATCGCCACCCGCGATATAGAGCAGATGTACGACCCGCAAAAAGGCCTGTTCCTGGCGGACCGTTTCATCAAAGGCACCTGCCCGAAATGCGGCACCGACGACCAGTACGGTGATAATTGCGAAAAGTGTGGTGCCACTTACACCCCTGCTGACTTGATCAACCCGGTATCCGCCATTTCCGGCGCAATCCCGGAAGTACGCTCTTCAACCCATTACTTCTTTAAGTTGCCGGACTTTGCCGAGTTCCTGCAGCGCTGGATCAACGATGGCCACGTGCAGCCACAGATTCGTAACAAGCTGATGGAGTGGTTTGAATCAGGCTTTAACGAATGGGATATCTCCCGTGATGCGCCCTATTTCGGGTTTGAAATCCCCGACGCGCCGGGCAAATACTTTTATGTATGGCTTGATGCCCCTATCGGTTACTTAGCCAGTTTCAAGAATTTGTGTGATCGTGACGGCATTGATTTCGATAGCTACTGGAATAAAGACTCCAACGCCGAGGTCTACCACTTTATTGGGAAAGACATTGTCTATTTCCACGCACTTTTCTGGCCAGCCATGCTGCATGGCGCTGATTTACGCACGCCCACCGCGGTAAATTGCCACGGCTTTTTGACCGTAGATGGTGCCAAAATGTCGAAGTCGCGCGGCACCTTTATCAAGGCTGCGACCTATGCCGATTACTTGAATCCCGAGTACTTGCGCTATTACTTCGCGGCCAAGCTGACGTCCAAAGTGGACGACCTGGACCTCAACCTGGATGATTTTGCCGCACGGGTTAATTCAGACCTCGTGGGTAAAGTGGTTAACATTGCCAGCCGCTGTGCCGGGTTCGTTAAAAAGTTAGGTGGCGGCACCCTTTCAGCGCACTGCGCCGAACCGCAGATGGTCGCCCGATTTATTGCCGCGGGCGATGACATTGCCGATGATTTTGAAGCACGCGAATTTAGCCGTGCCATGCGTAAAATCATGGAGCTGGCGGATGAAGCCAATACCTATATTGCCGAGAAAGAGCCTTGGGCGCTCGCTAAGCAAGATGGCCGTGACCAAGAAGTGCTCGAGATTTGTTCAGTCGGCATCAACCTCTTCCGCCAGTTGATGGTGTACTTAGCCCCCGTGGTACCCACCATGGCCACTCAGGCACAAGCCTTCTTGAAGCTTGATTCACTTAACTGGGAAAGCCGCCATAATGTGCTGGTTAATCATGAGGTGGAGAAATTCAAACCTCTTATGACCCGCGTAGAGCGTGACAAAATTGACGCCATGATTGAAGCCTCCAAGGAGGATCTGGTGGAAGAGCAAAAGCTTAAAGAAGCTCCCAAAGGGCCTCTAGCAGATGACCCCATTGCCGCCGAAATTAGCTTTGACGACTTTGCCAAGGTAGACCTGCGCATTGCCCGGATCACCAAGGCACAGTACGTAGAGGGCGCGGACAAGCTGCTGCAGTTAACGCTGGATTTAGGCGGTGAAACCCGCAACGTTTTCTCCGGCATTCGCAGCGCCTATGCGCCTGAGGCGCTTGAGGGACGTCTTACCGTCATGGCAGCCAACCTTGCGCCGCGTAAAATGCGTTTTGGCCTTTCCGAAGGCATGGTACTTGCCTCTGCCAATAAAGACGGCATTTATCTGCTTTCACCTGACGCTGGTGCCGAACCCGGCCAACGTGTAATGTAGCCGACCTTCAAGCACTTCCGGGGGGTAGAGACGACCAAGCTCTACCCCCTTCTTACGTGGATTGCTTAATAAACCTTTTATAAGACTCTCCGTTTAGGCCTGATTATGCGTCGGCACTTCTCTCAATCACTGCGTTTTCAATTTTTAGTAGCGTTGAGTGGTGTGCTCTTGCTCGCACTATGCTCGTTAGTCATGATGAGCATCGCCGATCAAGTGCTTTATAATGCCAAAGCGGCAGTACATCATCAGGTCAAGATATTCACACTGCCTAACGCTGATTTTTCTGTTGTCAGCCACGATACGTCGCTATGAGTGAGTTATTCATCATTTTGATCAGCACCGCGCTGGTCAATAATTTTGTCTTGGTGCAGTTTTTGGGGCTCTGTCCGTTTATGGGGGTTTCCAATAAGCTGGAATCTGCCATGGGCATGTCGCTGGCAACGACGTTCGTATTAACCCTCGCCTCTGCAGCAAGCTACGTCGTTTATTATGGCTTGTTGGTGCCTTTGGATGTTACTTACCTGCGCACCATCAGCTTTATAGTGGTGATTGCTGCCGTCGTGCAATTCACCGAAATCATGGTGCGCCATTTAAGCCCGTTGCTACATCAAGTGCTGGGCATCTTTCTGCCCCTGATTACGACCAACTGTGCCGTACTGGGTGTTGCTCTGCTCTCGCTCAACCGTGAGCTTGGCTTTTTTCATACCACACTCTATGGGCTGGGGGCAGCGCTCGGCTTCTCGCTGGTGTTGGTCCTGTTTGCCGCCATGCGCGAGCGCTTGGCTGGCGCGGATGTCCCCAGGCCTTTCAAAGGGGCCGCTATTGCCATGGTCACTGCCAGCCTTATGTCGCTCGCCTTTCTTGGTTTTTCTGGTTTAACTCAAGGGTAATTTTCTACCATGAGTGATGGTTTTTCTCTCTGGGGGATTGTCAGTTCAATTGGCATCTTGACGGGGCTTGGCATCGGTTTTGGCGCCCTACTGGGGGCGGTTAGTGAACGTTTTAAGGGGGACGAGCACCCTCTTGTTGAGCAAATTGATGCGCTGCTGCCCCAAACTCAGTGCGGCCAATGCGGTTACCCAGGCTGCCGCCCTTACGCCGAAGCGATTAATGAGGGCGACGCACTCAACAAGTGCCCGCCCGGTGGCGAGGCCACCATTCATGCCTTGGCAGATCTACTCGGCCGTGAGCCTGAGCCACTTGATGGCGAAGCGCCCAGCGAAGCCAACGTGGCGTATATCCGCGAAGTCGAGTGCATTGGCTGCACCAAGTGCATTCAGGCGTGCCCAGTGGATGCCATTATTGGCGCGGCCAAACAGATGCACACCGTGATTGAAGATGAGTGCACAGGCTGTGACTTATGCGTTGACCCATGCCCGGTAGACTGTATCGACATGCTGCCCCGGAGCACGCCGCTTGGCCAGTGGCAGCCCGTTGTTTTACCCACTGGCGTCATTGCAAGCGACCGTACACCAGCAACAAGGGGGCCAGATGGCACACCCATTTGATTTCCCAGGCGGCATCTACCCACCGGAGCGAAAGGACCGTTCAACGCAATCACCGTTGCGACGTGCCCCGTTACCGTCGCAGGTCATCCTTCCGCTGTGCCAGCATAGCGGCCGCCCCGCCACCCCCTGTGTGGCCCGGGGCGATCATGTTCGCGTTGGCAGCCTAATCGCCAAGCGCGATGGTTTGATATCTGCGGATGTTCACGCGACAGTGAGTGGCACGGTTAGCCAAGTGGATAGCGACGCTATTCACATAGACAGCGATGGCCAGGATACCTGGCAATATCTCCCCCCGCTCGATTGGCGCACGACGGATGCACCAACGCTGCTTACGCGGCTGGATGACAGCGGTGTGGTCGGGTTAGGTGGTGCCGGTTTCCCGACCCATATCAAGGCTCGCGTGACTGAGCGCCATGCTATCGACACGCTGGTGATTAACGCCGCCGAATGCGAGCCTTACATTACGGCCGATGACCTCACATTACGGAATTATCCAGGCGACGTGCTGGAAGGCGCACAGCTCATCTCTGCCTTATGCGGTGCCCAACAGATCATCATCGGCATTGAAGATAATAAGCCCGAGGCCATTGCCGCCTTGGAGCATATCCTTCCAGACAGCCAGCCAGCCCGCGTGACGCTGGCCGTTATCCCTACTCGCTACCCAAGTGGTAGCGAGCGACAGTTAATTAAAAAGTTGTTGAACCGAACCGTACCCAGCCAAGGCCTACCGGCAGATGTTGGGGTGCTTTGCCACAACCCCGGCACGCTACTGGCAGCACTTCACGCAGTGCGTGATGGCCAACCGTTGGTTGAGCGCGTGGTGACGCTCACCGGAGAAGCGATTAACCAACCGGGCAACTACTGGGTGCGCTTAGGAACGTCCATTGAGAACCTGCTGGTTCATGCAGGCCTTGATAATGCCAAGCTTGGTCGCGTTGTTCAGGGCGGCCCGATGATGGGCAGCTCGCTTGAGTCGCTCACAGCGCCCGTGATCAAAACGACGAACTGCCTGATTGCGGCAACGCCTGACGAATTGCCGTCTGCGCCGAGGGAATCCCCTTGTATCCGCTGCGGAGCGTGTGAAAGCGTATGCCCCGCCCAGCTGCTTCCTCAGCAGTTGCACTGGTACGCCCGCGCCCAGGACGACGACAAGCTAACGAGCCACCACCTGTTTGACTGCATCGAATGTGGCGCCTGTAGCTATGTTTGCCCTAGCCATATTTCGCTGGTCGATGATTACCGCGACGCCAAACGTCGCCTTCGCTACCAACAAATTGAAGCAGCCAAGGCCGAACATGCCAAGCATCGCTTCGAGTTTCGCCAGGCACGCCTGGCCCGAGAAGAGACAGAAAAACAAGCGCGCCGCCAGGCCCGGCTAGCGCACAACAAGCCCACCGACGGCAACGCCAGTAACGAGAGCACCAGCGCGCCTCCAGCCGACTTGCGCAGCCTGCGTATTGCCCAAACGGCGGCCAAGGCAGCGGTTAGAAAAGCCGAGAAAGTACTCACACGGGCAGCTCAGCAAGAGCCACAGCACTCCCATGAAGACCTGGAAACGCTGTTGGCGACCGCCCAGGAAAACCTTAAGGCCGCCGATTTGCAGCTGGCGCAAGCGCGTGAAAGTGCTAAAGCACCGACCGCGGAGGACACCCCATGAGTATGTTTCACGCATCACAAGTAAGCGCCTCCTCTGCCAAGTCAACAACACCAGCAACGGCGTCATTAATGCGCTGGGTGGTGGTCGCCACACTGCCTGGCGTGTTGGCCATGACGTATTACTTTGGGTTGGGCGTACTCAGCAATATTGCCTTGGCGGCCATTATGGGCATGTTTCTGGAGGCGGGCATGCTGCGCCTTCGCCGCCGCCCCATCGCGCCAGCCTTAACGGATACCAGCGCCCTACTTACTGGCGTACTGCTGGGTGCCTCGCTCCCTCCGGCAAGCCCTTGGTGGCTAATCGGGGTCGGCATGATAGCCGCCGTGGTGATTGCCAAGCAGCTGTATGGTGGCCTAGGGCATAATCCGTTTAATCCGGCCATGGTGGGCTATGCGCTATTGCTGGTCTCATTCCCTACGTACATGACGCTATGGGCGCCGCCTCAGCCTCTCATTAGCGATACGCTTTGGGCGCAAATTCTTGGGACACTGCCTACGTCACAGCTTGATGCGCTTAGCGGTGCAACGCCATTGGATGCGTTCAAACATAAAGCCGAAGGGCTCTCTGCCGAGCAGTTCTGGTTAAGCGCACCGCTACCCGAACAAACGCTTGCTGCCTGGTACAGTATCAGCCTGGCTTGGCTTGCGGGCGGGGTACTGCTGCTGTTTAAACGGATTATTAGTTGGCACATCCCCATCGCCCTGTTAGGTAGTCTGGTAGCGTTGGCAACACTGTTTCATCTACTTGATCCTAACCGTTTTGCATCGCCTCTTTTTCACCTGCTAACCGGTGCGGCGCTGTTTGGGGCTTTCTTTATTGCCACCGACCCGGTATCCGCGGCGACCAGCCAGCGCGGAAAATTGCTGTACGGCATGGGCATGGGGGTGCTGATCGTGGTGATTCGCAACTTGGGGGGCTATCCGGATGCGGTGGCTTTTGCCGTTTTGTTGATGAACCTGTGCGTCCCATTGATTGACCTGTACACCGTGCCACGCCCTCAAGGCCACTCAAAAGGCGCGCCAGGAGCATTACGATGACGCCCATTATCGCCATGCGGCGTGGCGCTTTAACGCTGGGTATCTTCGCGCTCGTTACGGCAGGCAGCGTCGCGGTTACCCGGGCCTTGACCTCTGAACGCATTACCCAGCATCAGCAAACCTACCAGCTCCGCCAGCTGCAAGCGGTACTGCCTCAAGCATTAGCTGATACACCGACGGATCAAGTGCTAAACAGTGCCTTCAACTTACCCAATGCCGCCGCCCTGGGCCACCGAACGCCAGTGACAGGCTGGCAAATCAGTCGTGGGGATCACCGCGTTACTGTTCTGCCAGTGATCACGCGCCAGGGTTACAGTGGAGAAATTGATTTACTGGTAGGGATAAATGAGCAGCAGCGTATTAGCGGTGTGCGCGTGACCTACCATCAGGAAACCCCAGGCCTCGGTGACAAGATTGAGCGCCAGCGCAGCGACTGGATTACCCGCTTTAACGGATTAAGTCTTGATGAACTGCCACCAAATGCCTGGGCCGTTAAAAAAGAGGGCGGCCAGTTTGATGGTTTTACCGGCGCAACCATTACACCTCGCGCCGTTATTGAGGCCGTTCATAACGCTTTAGAGTACGCCGCCGATACGCCGCTACCGGGTAACATTGAGGAGCCGATTCGATGAGCCAATGGCAAGCGCTGACCCGTGACGGGCTTTGGAGCAATAATCCGGCATTAGTGCAGTTGCTGGGGCTGTGTCCACTGCTGGCCGTCAGCACAACCGTGGTTAACTCGCTAGGGTTAGCCATCGCCACGCTGTTTGTCATGGTAGGTGCCAGCACCGCCGTATCGCTTGTGCGTCACCAGGTGCCGAATGCCGTCCGGCTACCGGCCTTTGTCATGATCATCGCGGCGTTTGTTACCTGTGCTGAACTATTGATGGCCGCCTTTGCCTACCCGCTCTATCAACTGCTGGGTATTTTTATTCCGCTAATCGTCACCAACTGTGCCATTTTAGGGCGTGCCGATGCGTTTGCCTCCCGCCAACCGGTAGGGCTTGCAGCGCTTGATGGCCTGATGATGGGCGTTGGTTTCGGTAGCGTTTTAGTGCTGCTTGGCGGGCTGCGTGAGCTATTGGGCCAAGGCACGCTATTTAGTGATATGGCGCTGCTGCTTGGTCCTATCGCGGCCAATTGGCAACTCACTCTGGTAGACGACTATCAATTTCTGTTTTTTGTGCTGCCACCTGGCGCATTTTTTGTGGCCGGGATGCTGATCGCGCTAAAAAACGTGATAGACCAGCGACGCGCCGCACGCGCCTTGCCTTCAGCGGCCACCCCACGAACAGAGCGCCGCGTCCGGGTCACCGGCATCATCAAGTAACCGTAGAGACACGCTATGAATGCCCAAAAGCGTCATGAAATTTTTGCTCGCCTTCAAGCAGCAGACCCGCACCCGACAACAGAGCTCAACTGGACGACCCCTTTTGAGCTGCTTGCGGCGGTTTTACTTTCCGCACAAGCCACCGATGTCGGTGTCAATAAAGCCACCGCACGGCTCTACCCCGTTGCCAATACGCCTCAGGCTATTATTGACTTGGGGATTGATCAGCTTAAAGCGCATATCAAGACCATCGGCCTGTATAACACCAAAGCAGAGAACTTGATGAAGACTTGCCATATTCTGGTCAACCAGCACGGCGGCGTCGTGCCCGACACGCGCAGTGCGTTAGAAGCACTGCCAGGGGTTGGGCGTAAAACCGCCAATGTAATTCTGAATACGGCGTTCGGGCAGCCAACCATTGCCGTCGATACGCATATCTTTCGTGTATCGAACCGTACCGGCATCGCCAAAGGCAAAAATGTCGTTGAAGTCGAGCAGAAGTTAATACGCCATGTGCCCAAGGAGTTTAAACAGGATGCTCACCACTGGTTGATTCTCCACGGTCGATACACCTGCATTGCGCGCAAACCTCGTTGCGGAAGCTGTATTATAGAAGACCTGTGTGAGTACCCCGACAAAATTGAACTCGCCTAGCTTACGTTAACAGGAGACTCCTATGCCGATGCCTGCCACTTTGCTACATGACCAACCCATTGAGCAGCGTATTGACGCGCTATTTGCGCTCTCCCGCCAGCACGCTGACCACTTTGGCAGTGCAGGCGCCTGGCTTTCACGCCAACGCTACCTGGCGCAACACCCTACGTCGATTGTGGTTATGAAATGTATGGATGGACGTATTCATATCCCACACGCCACCCGCACACCGCTCGGCATTATTACCCCGTTTCGTAACCTTGGCGGGATTTTCGATTTGGGTTGGCCGTATTTGGGTGAGCTACTTACCGACACCGTTATTGAAGCCGCCAACGCGGGGCGAGCCACGCTTTTATTGATTACTTACCACTTTTCCGAGGGCAACCCGGCGCGGGGATGCGCCGGATTCGCTTGCGACACCCAAGCCGCCAAAGCACACGCGCATACGATTGCCCACCAGGCCGGCCAGCTATTTGGTGAAGACCATCAGCAGGTGTACCCGCTGGTGTGCGGCTTTGAGACGGATAGCGACGCTCTCATCCTTCACGGTCAGGACGACGCAGTATTGGATGTGCGCGAATGGGTTGGGCAGCCCATAGAAGCGCTCACCGCGCATCTACAGGCTATTTTCCCTGATATGCCTGCGGACATACGCCGGGATTTACTGCCTTTATTGAAAGGTAATCTGGCGCATGTCAATGACCTTCAGGGCGTTGAACGCGAACTGGATATTGAGCATCGTGAGTGGGCAATCTGTATTGGGCGTGGGTTCGACTTTTTGCACTTGCCTAATACAGCACTGATTATTGGGCCTTACGGGCCCGACCTGGCTGAACCGATTGGTACTGCCGCCACGATTATTGAAGCCAATATGCAGGCTGGCAAGATCCCCGATGATGGTTTTATGCTGCTTGCCTCAACACCGTATCAGCATAGCGGCGTGGATCGTGCCCGGGCGATGCTGAAGTCGCGTTTTTTATCCGAGTTCGCCGAGCACGTCATTCGGCGGGAGCATCCGCACCTTGCCCAAAAAATGCGCCGCCATACGGCTGTCGTTCACTGGCCAACCCGACGGCTAGACTCCCTGGACTAGCGCGGTAGCGATAAGCCTGGCTGTAATAGTGCGCGGTACGCATCACGCCAGGCGGGCCATTCCCAAGCCTGCGTGTTTATCTCCCCAGGCCGTGAATCGGGTGTGCTAAGCCACGCATGCAAACGCTTATAAAGGCCGTCTGGCGTACCATCATAACGGTAAGCATCTGGATATAGCTCAGGAAAACAGAGCCTATCGGGCACTAGCGGTAATGCTCCGCGCTGGGCAGCTTCCATAATGGCCAAACCCTGAAACTCGTGCCAGGTCGTCGAGACTACAATCCCGGCGGTCGCCAACAGCTCGCGGTATTGCGGTTCCGGCTGCGGGCCCCAGGCCACACTATGCGCTGCTAGCTTCTCTTGGGCGATATCAAAAATAGGCGGTGTTTGCCGAAAACGCTGACCCAATACGGCTAACTCAAAATCAATGCCCTGCTCGCTTAGCGCTATTAACGTATTGAAAAAGTCATCCGGATTTTTGTCATACTCCCAGCGATGGTTCCACACAATACGCCGTGAAACCCGACCATCAGTATGCGTTTCTGCCAGCGGTGAAATCGGTACGGGCAGCACGTGAGCACGTGAGCGTAAGGCCTCAAGCGGCTTGGCCGCGGGCAGGTTTTCGGGCATTTTCTTTAAGAATTCCCGCACGCCGGTAAAAAACGAGTCGCGGTTATAGGCGGTGTTAAAAACAACGGTATCGGCGGCAAGCGCTGCATAGAGATTGACCATTTTTGCCTCTACCTGAGGCATCTGGTCACTCGATTCCGGATAGGCGAACTGGTTTTCGTGAAAATAGACAATTTTTCTGGCCTGACCCAAATGAGGGAAAAGCCCCAGAAGCGTCGCCAAATCCACCATCGACGTTGCCAATACAGCGTCATAGGCTTGGCTAAGTGTGTCATGCTCTTTTAGCCACCAGCTAAGCGGGTTTCCGCGAATTCGCCAGGCAAAATGACGCGGCGGTAAATTTAATGTTTTCCATGTTATCTCAGGGAGATGGGCCATTAAACTGTCTGCCCAGTAACGGTGGCTCACCGCTTCGTACGCTGAAAGTAATAAAACGCGCATTAAAACCCTTGTTTTAAAAGCTCTGACATTAAAAACCCTGGTACTCCAGCTTATCAGCCAGCGATTCTAACACGTCGATCCCTTGTACATCGGTCGCTAACCACGGCAGCGTGGGGCGGGGAAATTGCTTAAATAACGTATCAATGCGTTCAAGATAAGTGGCCTCCTGCACACGTCGTGCCTGCAAAAAGGCACCGTCCGCTTCTTTAGGTATCACCCGGTTAACCAGTACGCCCGCCACGTTGATATTAACCTCTTCCAAGGCGCTGACGGCTCGTTGCGTCTCAAGGATAGGCAGTCGCTCCGGCGTCATGACGAATAAAAAGCTGCACGCCTTGGCATCCTCTATACGACGCCGTGCCTGGTGAAACAGCCGCCGACGGTTGATCAGCGTTTCCGCTACCTCGCGGGTACGCTCATCCAGACCGGAAAGCGCATCTTCTGTGGGGTTATCAAAGGGAGTAGCCACATCCTGCCCACGTGATGGAGTGAGATGCTTAAGCACACCGCTCAATTCAGCCGATTTGCGATTATGTGCCAGCAGTCCATCCGTCCAGGCCGCCATGGCTTCGGGCAGGGTTAAAAGGCGCAGCGTATGTCCAGTGGGCGCCGTATCGATAATCACCAAGTCATAAGGCGCATCGTCATCCAGAATCAGCCGCGCCAGCCGCTCAAGCAGGGCAGCTTCCTGAGTGCCAGGGGATTGACGCGTCAGGCGCATTTGCCGCTCTAGCTCCTGCATCATTTCAGGCGCGGCGAAGCGGCGCATTTGCTGGGTAACTCTATCTAAATGCGCCTCAACCTCACTATCAGGATCAATCTCCATGGCATCCAGATTAGGCAGCAAGCGACGCGGCGTATCGCCTAACGTTTGATCAAACACATCGCCCAGGCTATGGGCGGGGTCAGTTGAAACCACCAGCACGCGTTTGTTACGCCTGGCCGCAAGAATTGCCAAAGAGGCCGCGACGGTTGTTTTACCCACGCCGCCTTTACCACCTACCCACAGCAGGCGGCGGCTGAGAACTGATTGCATAGGTTACCTGTCCATGGGCTTATTTAGGGGGCTAGCAACAGCGAAAATGGTCCAGCGGCGAATGTTCCATGCCCATTCGCGTATGCCAGTCATGAAAACGTTCAAGCAGCAGCGGCTGCAATTCCAGTGTGTAATAGGCGGCGGGGTTGGGTACACCCATCATTTCTGAAAAAACCAGCAGCATGAACAGGTCATCTTCATCACGGCGCGCCCGCGCAATCGCCCCACGATAGCGCGCGCTATAGACCTCTTCGGTAAAAAAGCGGGCCTGGCCCAGCCAGGCCCGCAACGTATCACGCTTGGATAACATTATGATGCCCTCTTTATTTAGTCACCTTGGGCTGCCATTTCGGCACGCGAGCGTTTAAGCGCAGCGGCACACTCCATCGCGACGAGAATGGCCGCCATCAGCACCACAATATCCATCACCAGCAGGAACATGTTGCCTTGGTCCCAGAAAGTGCGAAGCTGAATGAGTAATGCCAATATGGTCATTACCAGCAAAAAGCACAGGGGCGCCAGGGTGTACCACATGGGCCGCCGCAGACGTACCAGCATGACGGTAATAATCAGCAGCGTTAACCCGGCAAGCAACTGGTTGGTGGTGCCAAAAAGCGGCCAGATAATCAAACCGCCAGAACCATCCGCACCACCCGCCCCGAATGCCAACAACAGGCAGGTTCCCACCGCCAGACCTGTCGCAAGTGCCGGTTTTTTCATCCACGGCTGGTTATAAATATCCCCCCACTCCTGGAAAATATAACGCTGCAAGCGTAAGCCAGTATCCATGGTGGTACCTGCAAAAAGCGCGGCCATGACCGTTAACAGCGTCGCGGCAGTAGCCTCAGGCAGCCCAATACCGTTATGAATAATAAATGCGCCCCCTTCCACAAAGGCGTTAACGCCGCCTTGGCCAAAGGCGCTGTACATGGCCTGCCAATCGCCAAATGTCGCAAACCCTGCCGTCGCGGCCAAAATAGCCGCTAGCGCTAGCATCCCCTCGCCTACCGCCCCAAAGTAGCCCACGAACCGCGCATCGGTTTCTTTATTAAGCTGTTTGGAGGTAGTACCGGAAGATACCAGCCCGTGGAAACCCGATATTGCCCCACAGGCAATCGTTACAAAAAGCAGCGGAATCATCGAAGGCGTGCCGGCAGGTACATTGCTGTTAAAGGCAGGCGCGACCAGCGTTGGGTTAAGCAGCACCAGCGCTCCATAAAGAATCAGCAGACCGATAAATAGCTGTAAACCATTGATATAGTCTCGTGGCTGCAGCAGCATCCATACGGGCAATAGCGAAGCAATGGCTGCATAGCCAAACAAAATCACAATCCAGATAGCGTTACCCGACAGCCCAGCGACTTCAGCAGGCATTTGAACAGGCACCATCGGGCCAATACCAATCAGCGCATAAAGAGCGATGACGCCTAATACCGATACCACAGTTAGGCTCAGTATCCGCCGGTAGATCAGTTGGCCAATGATCAGTGCCACAAAAATCGCCCCCCAAACCGGTACCACTGCACTAGGAAAGTTCATCATTAATCCGGCAATCACCACAGCAAACACGGCATTAACCATAAGCAGCACAAGGAAAATAACGATCATAAAAATGCTGCGTGCCCGTTTGCCGACTACATCGCCCGTTAAGGCGCCTACCGATTTGGCCTTATTGCGTACGCTGGCCCATATAGCGCCAAAATCGTGTACACCGGCAAAAAAGATGGTGCCGAACACCACCCATAAAAAAGCAGGTGCCCAGCCCCATATCACCGCAATGGCAGGGCCTACTATGGGTGCCGCTCCCGCTACTGAGGTAAAGTGATGCCCCCAGAGCACAAAACGGTTGGTCGGCACATAGTCGATGCCATCCTCAAATTCATGAGCAGGGGTTTTGAAATCCGGGTCTAACTGATAGATCTTTTGAGCAATAAATTTAGAATACAACACGTATCCTAACGCCATTGCCCCAAGTCCGATTAACAGCAAGATAACAGCACTCATATGCGCGGCTCCTTTGGCAAGATTGTTCTTTATTATTAAAACCAAGGCACGTATAGGTTAGGTGTTTCTGTTTATATGTTGGTACGGCTTCTTGATTACGTCTATGTCTAAATCTCTTGAACACCGATTATTCACCCTAAAGTTGTAAACTGGTACCCGCACTCGCTTTCTATTCGGCCAAGGTCGTCTTGGCCTGCCTTGCATCGCTACCTACACTCGTAGTGAGTGAGATAAACGTTTTTAAATAACAACCAGTCGGTGGGCTCCATGACAAAAGTGCTAGTGGTCGATGATGAACCGAACATCGTCCTGTCGATTGAATTTTTAATGGAGCAGGCAGGGTTTGATGTCATCAGCGCGCTGGATGGCGAACAAGCCCTTGAGTGTGTGGCGGCCAACGAACCAGATGTTGTGTTACTGGATATTAGCCTTCCCGGGATTAGCGGGTTTGATGTATTGGAAGCACTACGCAGCCATACCGCTACGGCACAGCTGCCGGTGATTATGCTCACCGCCCATGGCCGTGAAGCGGAGCGTGAAAAGGGCTTTGCGCTGGGCGCTAACGCCTATATTACCAAGCCATTTTCAACACAGGCGCTGGTTGAGAAAGTGCAAACCCTGCTGGGTGAGGAAACCTCATGACGCCAAAGGCACTGCCTAAACGGCAGCGTTTGGTGGGTGCCTGGCTACTGCTTAGCGGCTTGAGCCTCTTGGGAGGGGCTTTCTTTGCTGCTTGGCTGGAAAGCCAGTTGAACGTGACGGGTGGCTATCGGCTTATCCTCTGGGCAGGTTGCTTTTCAGGCGGCATCACACTTTTCTTAGTGGGCTTGCTGCTTGAACGTCTGCTTTTTACGCCGCTACGCAGTCTGCAAGCACAGCTTGCCCGACTGGCCGCCAACCCTGATACCGAAGACACTTGGCCCCCGCAAGGCTGGCTGAAGGGCCTGGCACCTGATCTACGCCGGGTACAAGAGAGCTGGCACTCGGACCGTCATTCATTGCATAAGGCCCGTGCCGAGGGCGCCCAAAGCGCAACCCGTATCCGTAAAGCGCTTGAGGCGCTGCTACAGGTGCTGGAAACGCCGCTTCTGCTTTACGATAAGCACCGCCGTTTAATGCTGTTCAACCAAGCGGCTGAGCGCTTTTTTGTGAATACGCAAGGCTTGGGCTTGGGTAAGCGTCTGGAAGCCCTATTGCCGCTTGCAAGCTTGCAACAACTCCTTGAGCAACTGCCCGCTAATGGCACTCCGCGTGAGCTTTTGGTGCCGTGTGATCAGCGCTGGTTAAAAGTCATTATCCGTCGGGTGCCTGAAAGCCAAGGTGAAACACTAATAACCTGCAGCGATGCCACGGCGGCCTGGGCCAGTGAACGGGGTGAGCGGGCCGATCTTGCACGTATGCTCACACCTCTTCGCCAACATACGGCAAGCCTGGTAACCGCGACGGATGCACTCAGCCAACTGCGTCAATCAGCGCATGAAAGTGGCTCGCTTGCTCAGCGGCTGGAGCAAGTAGTGCGTGAAGAGAGTAGCGCCCTTGGTGAAACAGTCGCCAACGTCAGTGAACTTGTTGAAGCCATGCAGCAACAGGGTGAGCGGCTTACCTCAATATGGTCCAATGACTTTTGGCAGATGCTGGATGATTATCTGGACCCTGCCCACCGCCTGATCACCCCCATTGGAATGCCAGTCTGGTTTAAAGGCGATGCCCCTGCATTGATGGCTCTTTTTGGATCGCTGGTTAAACACCTGAGTGATTACATCACGGGTAGTGTGTTTGAAGGCGAAGTGTCGCTTAGCCCGAAACACACCTACCTCGACCTTGTATGGAAGGGCAAACCGATACCCGAGAGCGAGCTTACCAAGTGGCTGATGCACCCCCTGAACACGCTCCCCTTGAGCCCAAGTGCGGCGGATGTATTGCGCCAGCACGCAAGCGATGCCTGGAGCACGCAAGACACCGACGGCCAGCACGCACGCTTGCGACTACCGCTTCTTGGCGTGGCGCAAAATGCGGCTCCGCGCTCTGCGCCACCTCGGCCAGAATTTCATGATTTTGGTATCGCAGACTTGCCCTCTCCCGATACCACGCTCGCTAATTGCGCTCTGCGTAGCCTGGAACTGGTGATTTTTGATACCGAAACAACCGGGCTTGAGCTGCGCAGAGGCGATACAGTGATTAGCCTCGGCGCCTGTCGTATTGTGAATGGGCGCTTATTAGCCAGCGATGTGTTTGATCACTACGTTAATCCACACAAGCCGATTCCTGCCGCCAGTACCGCGATTCATGGCATCACAGATAGCGACGTTAACGAAGCTCCGCGCCTGGAACAGGTGCTACCACAATTTCGTGATTATATTGGAGAAGCTGTCCTGCTCGCCCATAACGCTTCGTTTGATATGCTCGCGATCAGTCAGAAAGGTGTGCTATTCGACATGCCCGTACTGGATACTTTATTAATCTCCCGTGCGCTTGATGAAGGACTCGATGGTCATGACCTGGACAGCCTGGTAAAGCGGTATGGTTTGACACTGCCACCCGGCCTTCGCCATACGGCACTGGGCGATGCTCGCGTAACTGGCGAGCTCTGGCTTGCATTACTGCCTCGTTTGGAAGCACGCGGAATTACCACTCTTGAGCAGCTACTCGCCTTACAAGCCAGTGCGTTTGATAAAGAGGATGCCAGCGCCTCATGATGCCTTCAAATTCACGCTACCGAGAACGCTTACTTGGGCTAGTCACCCTGGCACTGATGCTTTTCTGTCCGCCACTGCTTCTAGTGATTGATCGCCTGCCCTCGGTAGGTATCGGTTGGCTACCCCTTTATCTTTTCTGCAGTTGGGCGTTCATCATTGGCCTGAGCGCATGGCTGATGGAACCTACTAAAAGGCGATAATCATGCGAACGGATGCGCTGATACTAAGTGCGGTGTTCGGCTATTTAGGCCTGCTTTTTCTAGTAGCGGCCTGGGGCGACCGCCGGGCGGTGCAAGGCCGTTCTATTATTAACTCACCAACGGTGTATGCGCTTTCTATTGCCGTTTACTGTACGGCATGGACGTTCTACGGCAGTGTCGGGCGCGCGGCGCAGTTTGGCCCAAGTTTTTTACTTATCTATTTAGGGCCAACGCTTGCGATGATGCTATCGCCTTTTATCATCCGCAAAATGGTGCGCATTGCCGCACGCCAACGGCTCACCTCCATTGCTGACTTTATTAGCGCCCGCTATGGCAAAAGTGCCAGTCTTGGCGCGCTGGTGGCGCTCATATCGCTGATTACCATTACGCCGTATATAGCCCTACAGCTAAAGGCCATTACGGTGAGCCATGCGGTACTCATTAGCTACCCACAAAGCGCTGAGTCGATTCTCTATAACGAGCGTTTCTGGATGGACCGCTCCTTGTGGGTTGCTTTGGTACTGGCCGTTTTTATTATTTTATTCGGCACACGCCATCTGGATGCCAGCGAGCGTCATGAAGGCATGGTAGCGGCTATTGCGCTGGAGTCTATTGTCAAACTGGTGGCTTTTCTAGCGGTGGGGATTTTTGTTGTCTTTATCCTGTTTGAGGGGCCAGGTTCGCTATTTACTCAGGTCGCCCAAACGCCTGCCTTAAGTCAATTAATGCACCTGGAAAGCGTTCCAGGTGGAGCAACCGGCTGGGTAGGCATGTTGGTCCTTGCTTTTCTGGCATTCCTAACCCTACCACGTCAGTTCCAGGTGCTGGTGGTTGAAAATATCGATGAGCGCCATCTTGCCAGGGCCAGTTGGCTATTCCCCCTGTATTTACTCCTGATTAACCTATTTGTGATCCCTATTGCCCTGGCCGGTTTACTGCTCGATGCGGGAGACCCAGACAGCTTTGTGCTGACCCTGCCGCTTTCTGCGGGGCTTGAAGGGCTTCCCCTGCTGGTCTTTATTGGTGGGCTTTCTGCGGCAACGGGCATGGTCATTGTTGAAACCATTGCGCTCTCCACTATGGTCAGCAACCAACTGATCATGCCGCTCTTGCTACGTTTTAAGGCGCTGCATACAGACAGTAAAGGCGGGCTTGCCCGGTGGCTTTTAAGAATACGCCGGGTCGCTATCGTACTTATCTTGCTACTCGGCTATCTCTACCACGCGCTCATCGGCGACTCCTACAGTTTAGTCACCATCGGCCTGGTATCTTTCGTCGGCGCGGCACAGTTCGCACCGGCCCTGCTAATTGGCCTTTATTGGCGTGGTGCTACCCGGCTGGGGGCAGTGTATGGCTTAATCGGTGGATTCTTCATGTGGGGCTACACCCTGCTCCTGCCTGGGTTTGCTCAGTCCGGATGGCTGGATAGCGCACTACTCACCGAAGGCCCTTGGGGTATTGGCTGGCTGACGCCCTATGCGCTTTTTGGGTTGGAAGAATGGGATATTTATACGCACTCCCTTCTCTGGAGCATGTTTGTCAACGCAGGTCTGTTAGTGAGCATTTCACTGTTTACGCGTTCCACCCCGCTTGAACAAACCCAGGCCGCCCTGTTTACCGAGGCGCTGCACCCCAACCTGCCCACCACTTCGCTTCAACGTGGCCAAACAACGCAAGGTGCTCTGCATGAGCTATTGGTGCGTTACTTAGGGCTTAAAGCGGCGCAGCAGGTTTTTTCAACACACACCCAAACCCTTAGTACATTGCAAAAAGACCAGCCTGCCGCTGATGAACTTATCATGCGCGCAGAACAGGCCTTGGCGGGCTCACTGGGTAATGCGTCAGCGCGCGTATTGATCAACTCGGTGGTTCGCGGTGAAGCACTCGACATTGAGTCATTGCTCAGCATGCTGGACATCACCACGCAAACGCTGGAGTACAACCGTCGTTTAAAACAGAAATCGGATGAGCTGACGCGAATCGGCAAGGACTTACAAAGCGCCAATGATCGACTCCGTGAACTGGACCGTTTAAAGGATGAGTTTGTAGCGATGGTGAGTCATGAGCTGCGCACCCCGCTCACCTCCATTCGCGCATTTGCAGAAATCCTGTCAGGTTCTCAGGCCGTTCCCGAGGAAAAACGACAGCACTTTTTGCACGTTATGGTACTTGAGAGCCAACGCCTTTCACGGCTGATCGATGAAATTCTGGATCTTGCTCGCCTGGAGAGCGGCCGTATGACGTTTGATGCAAAAACGCTGGATCTAGCAGCGCTTACCGACCATAGCCTTGAAGCGATTGCGCGACTACAAGAGCAACGTAATGTCCACCTTGAAATCACTATCTTAGAACGACCCGCCAACGTTATTGGCGACCCGGACCGGCTGGAGCAAATTATTATCAACTTGCTGGATAACGCGAGCAAATTTGCCGACCCGGCAGACCCACACGTCTTGCTGCGCTTGTATAAACAGAATCAACACGTTTATTTATGCGTCGAAGATAATGGCGCAGGCATTGAGCCAAGCGCACGTGAACATGTATTCGAGAAATTCCACCAGCTACAACCGGGCGATACGTCCACCGGTGGTCGCCCTAAAGGCAGTGGTTTAGGCTTACCTATCAGCCGGGCAATTGCTGTTCACATGGGTGGCAGGCTTTGGGTAGAGGATGCCCAAGTACTCAAGGGCGCCTGCTTTGTGTTGACACTACCAGAAGCAGAGCCTAACAAAGGCACGCCTGCGCCTTAGGCGCTTGGCGTTTGCTGGTTATCCGTCACTGTTGGCTCACTGCCCGCATGACGAGGGTCAGGCTTAAACACTTCATCGCCCACTTCATCAATAAAACGTTGTGCCTTGGTCACCATCATGGCGTCGCAAGCATCGCGACCAGGCAGCATATCGGAACGCTCAAAGCGAAGTTCACGCGGCTCACCATTGCTATCAGCCTTACTAATCCAACCGCTGACGCGATATTGACCGCTTTGTTGATCGGGCTGAGAAACGATCGAATAGCCTTTGTATTCCACCGGTTCCGCGGCATTGGTGACCGCCTTAGTGGCCGACTTACTGCCGCCACCCAACAGTCCTGAAAAGAGCTTTTTAAACATACGGGCTCCTCGCGTTAGAAAAAAAGCGGCAGGAAAACCCTGCCGCTTTTGATCGGAATTAGCTCTGCTGACGACCTTTGCCAGCGGCGATCCGTAAACGTAATGCATTCAGCTTGATAAAGCCTTCCGCGTCTTTCTGGTCGTAAGCACCGGCGTCATCTTCAAACGTTGCGATGGACTCGTCGAACAACGACTGCTCGGACTTACGTCCTACTACGATGGCGTTACCTTTATAGAGCTTCATGCGCACAACGCCCGAGACGTTTGCCTGCGTCTCATCGATAGCGGCTTGCAGCATGCGGCGCTCGGGGCTCCACCAGTAGCCGTTGTAGATCACTTCTGCGTATTTCGGCATTAGCTGATCTTTGAGGTGGGCTTCTTCACGATCAAGCGTCAGCGATTCAATGGCACGGTGGGCACGCAGCATGATGGTGCCGCCAGGTGTTTCGTAGCAGCCACGCGACTTCATGCCCACGTAACGGTTCTCTACGATATCCAGACGGCCAATGCCGTTATCACCACCTACTTTATTGAGCTTCTCAAGCACTTCGTGCGGCTTGTGCGCTTCACCGTCGATGGCAACGATATCGCCTTTCTCGAACGTTAACTCAACATACGTAGGCTGATCCGGGGCGGCTTCAGGCGATACGCTCCAACGCCACATATCGTCCTCAGCTTCGGCCCACGGGTCTTCCAAAATGCCGCCTTCGTAGGAGATATGCAGCAGGTTGGCGTCCATGGAGTACGGCGATTTCTTCTTGCTGGAGAAGTCGACCGGGATATTATGCTCTTCGCAGTAAGCCATCAGCTTTTCACGAGACGTTAGATCCCACTCGCGCCACGGCGCAATCACTTTAACGCCAGGTTTCAGTGCGTAACCGCCCAGCTCAAAGCGCACCTGGTCGTTACCTTTACCGGTTGCACCGTGAGAGATAGCGTCGGCGCCGGTTTCATTGGCGATTTCGATCAACCGCTTGGCGATTAGCGGGCGTGCAATGGAGGTGCCCAGCAAATACTCGCCTTCATAAACGGTATTGGCACGGAACATGGGGAAGACATAGTCGCGTACAAACTCTTCGCGCAAATCTTCAATGTAAATTTCTTTAACACCCAGTGCCTGTGCCTTCGCGCGTGCCGGCTCGACTTCTTCGCCTTGACCGATGTCGGCAGTAAAGGTCACTACCTCGCAGTTGTAAGTTTCTTGCAACCACTTAACGATTACAGAGGTGTCCAGGCCGCCTGAATATGCCAGCACAACCTTTTTGACATCGGACATTCTTTGCTCCTTGTTTATAAAACCGTTTATAAAAACCACGTGTGTGAAACGACGCTCACCAGCGAATACGGCGCCTTTAAGCGCACAACGTATCAAAGTAAACGCCAAGTATAGCGTTCTCTATGGCTAGCGAATACCGTCAGCGACGCCTTATACAGAAAGCTGCTAGAATCACACCATCCAGGAGGCGGCTTACCGCCCATTTTTGACGATTACTCGCTGTACTAAGGAGAGCTGCATGAGCGAGGCAATTGCCCGCGAATTAATGGCCCAACGTTTTCGCAGTTATCTGCCGGTTGTCATTGATTTAGAAACGGGCGGCTTCAATGCCCACAGTGATGCCGTGCTTGAAATTGCAGCCGTCACGCTCACCATGGACCCGGAAGGAAACCTACTGCCTGATGCGACCTACGCTTATCACATTCAACCCTTTGAAGGGGCCAATGTCGAACAGTCAGCGCTGGACTTTACCGGTATCAATCTGGATGACCCACTACGCCGCCAGGTAGCGCTCAGCGAAACAGAAGCGCTGGGTGAAATTTTCCGCCCTATACGCAAATCTATAAAAGCCCATGGATGTTCGCGCGCCATTTTAGTCGGCCACAATGCGGCGTTTGATCAGGGGTTTCTTAACGCTGCTGCTAATCGCTGCAACGTTAAACGTAATCCGTTCCACCCTTTCTCAAGTTTTGACACCGCGACGCTGGCAGGCCTTGTTTACGGCCAAACCGTACTGGCCCGAGCCTGCCGTGCGGCCGGTATCGAATTTGACAATAAAGCAGCACACTCAGCACGCTACGATACCGAACGCACGGCGGAGTTATTCTGCGCCATGGTTAACCGTTATAAAGACTTGGGTGGATGGCGCCTGGCCCAACGAGAGCAGGACATGGACGACGGTGAATAACCCGTTGGCTGGATGCAGTGACGTGGGCTTTACGCTAAACTTCGCCACTTTACATGCACTGTTGATGAAGGCGTTCAACGCTTTCTGTGTGCTTTATTTTTTCGCTTTTCAAAAGATGAGACGTTTCAATGGCTCAGTATAATGCCTTTTACGCCCAGTCAGGCGGCGTTACCGCCGTTATTAACGCCAGCGCCTGCGGCGTTATCGAAGCATGCCGACAAGCTCCCGAACAAATTGGCAAGGTATACGCGGGCCATAACGGCATTATTGGCGCATTAACCGAAGACCTCATTGATGTTACTCAGGAAAGCGACGAAGCGATTGCCGCATTACGCTATACGCCCGGCGGTGCATTCGGTTCTTGCCGCTATAAGCTAAAAGATATCGATACCCATCGCACTCAGTACGAGCGTTTAATTGAGGTATTTAAGGCACATAACATCCGCTACTTCTTCTATAACGGTGGTGGCGACAGTGCCGACACTTGCCTGAAGATCTCTCAACTTTCAGAAAAGCTGGGCTATCCACTAACCGCTATTCACGTGCCTAAAACCGTGGATAATGACCTGCCGATTACCGATAACAGCCCAGGTTTTGGTAGCGTTGCCAAATATATTGCCACCTCTACCCGTGAAGCCTCTCTCGATATCGCCTCCATGTGCGCAACATCGACCAAAGTCTTCGTGCTTGAAGTGATGGGGCGCCATGCCGGCTGGATTGCAGCGGCGGGCGGATTAGCCGGTGAAGGTGAAGGTGAACCGCCTCACTTGATTATTTTCCCCGAGATCGCCTTCAACCGTAAAGCCGTCATGGCGCGGGTTGAGGAAAGCGTGAAACAGAACGGCTACTGCGTCATCGTGGTATCAGAAGGCGCTCGTTATGAAGACGGCACCTTCCTGGCCGATGCAGGCAATACCGATGCCTTTGGTCATCGCCAGTTGGGTGGTGTTGCGCCTACGCTTGCCGGCATGATCAAGCAGGACCTGGGCTACAAGTATCACTGGGCCGTCGCTGACTACTTACAGCGTGCAGCTCGCCACTTGGCCTCGAAAACAGACGTTGAACAAGCCTATGCGGTTGGCCGTGAAGCCGTGACGCTCGCGCTGGCAGGCAAGAACTCGATGATGCCCGCGATTCGCCGCATTTCTCAATCACCCTACCAGTGGGATGTTATTTCCGCGCCGTTGGCCCAGATTGCCAACCAGGAAAAGTTTATGCCGCGCGATTTTATCAGCGAAAGCGGCTTTGCGATTACCCAGGCATGCCGCGATTACCTCTCACCGTTGATTCAAGGCGAAGACTTCCCGCCCTTTGAGAACGGCTTGCCCAAAGTGGCTAAGCTGAAACTTGCCAAAGTGGACCAAAAACTCCCCACGTTTACGCTATAAGGTGCCACCCCTTTTCGGGGTTGCCAACGGCGGTAACCCAAACGGGCGATGATTATCTCATCGCCCGTTTTTTTAGCTAGCACATCACCTTAATAGCCACGAAAGTACCAATAACAGCAGCAACACTCCGGCGACGCCTTGCCAGAAATGACGACGTGGCTCCTGGCGAGTGTCCTCTTGAACAGGTAAACGGCCTAGCGGAACTCGCAGTGCATGTAGAAACTCTGACTGACGCCTAAAGCGCAGCGCACGCTGTGGGTCCAATGCACGCCGTAAGGCATCATCCAACTCTTGGGTAATTTCCGGGTTATGAGTTCGCGAGCTGCGATAGCTAAGTTCTTCTAAATCCGTATGACTGCGCAACTTGTTCGGGGTAAGTTGGTAAGGTAGCTCTCCGGTTAACAGCCAGTAGACGGTTGAAGCGAGGGAGTACTGATCGCTGCGACGGCCAATGCTATCTTCCAATGCATACTCAGGTGCGGTGTGTTCGTTAAAACCAATTTGGCGCAACAGCTCACCTGAATGCCGGTGACCGTCGACCTCACGCATATGGCACGCGCTAAAATCGTTGAGCATCAGCTTACCGTGGCTATCAATTAAAATATTATCCGGCGTAATCTGCTGATGAATAATGTCGCGGTGGTGCAGCGCCTGCACGGCCTTACCCAATTGATTTGCGATATCCAATCGCTGGACAAGGCTGGCCTGAGGATGCCGCTCGGCCCACTGGCGCAACGTGTCCCCTTCAACATGCTGCATCAAGTAGTAAAGATAGCGGCGTGGTCTTGAGGGCTTTACGACCTTAGCGATAAAAGGCGAATTAACCCGCTCAACGATCCACTGCTGAAGCAGGAAATGCTCCAGATAGGCATTACGGAGCGATAGCTCAGGGCTTGGCGCCTTCATTGCCATTTCACGCTCGGTATGCACGTCTCTTACCCGATAGACACGAGACTGCGCATTACGCGACAGTACTTCTATTACTTCCAACCCATCAAGCCGCTCGCCTGGCGCAAGTTCAGGCGGAATCGGCAAATCACCGTAAATCAGCCCTGGGTCGTCCGGTGACTCTTCCGGCAACTCATCAATACGCACCAATTGAAAGCAAAATTGATCCCCTCCGTAGCCTCGCTCTTGAGCGCGCTGCTTAGCTTCACTGGCCAGGCGTTCGCAAGCCGCATCCAAGTCACTGGCGTCCTGGCGAATCAAGCGTACATAGTCGGAAGGCAACAGCGTACCGCGCACGCCACGTGTGGTGAACAGAAAAATATCGCCCTGTTTAAGACCCAGATGGGTATAGTCGATGTCCACACTGCCATCCATTCCCAGCGCCCGGGACGGATAGTGGTAGCCACCAATATCGGTCACATGGTCTCGCGTCAGCTGCTCAAACTCAGCGCCTCGCAAGCGAAACACCAGCGTGTCCCCCATATGAAACAGGTGCGCTTCGCACTTACGAAAGACAACCACCGACATTGAGGAAACAAAGCCACCCTCTTTTACATGCTGGCTTTGGCTGTAACACCAGCTATTGAGTGCACGTAGCACGCGTGTTGCTGACGTTTTAGTATCCCAATGGTCAGGTGTAGAAAAGTAATCCGCTAAAAAGCCACGCACACTTAAATCACCCGCCTGTTTGGCCAGCGTATTGCGCGACACAGAGTCGCTGATAACGGCGCAGCCCCCTTTGACCTTTAATAGCGGTGCATCAGGGAAACGCACCGACATGGAGCTGCGATGCAAACGTCGGTCAGGCGCAACAAACGCTTGACCATAACTGATCAGCAACTGGGCATGCCCCACTCATCCTCCTTGGCGAACCGCTCAACAGAATTTCATGACAAAACTTCATGACAGAATTTCATGACAAAACTTCATGGTCGCTATAATACACGCAACGGCTTTACTGCGATGCCCACCAAACGTCGCGACCACTGCGATAAAAGCAAATTACCGCTACCATTAAGCGATAGCGTCGGCGCTGCGCCCATGTTGCATTGGCAATCGCCCAGCCATCTTCGTATAATTCCCGACTATTCGTGCAACGCATCAATTGCTTAGCCACTGCAACACCCAAGAACTTCTAAGGACTCAACGATGAACTTCGATAACATCCCAGCCGGAAAGGATTTGCCGAACGATATTTACGTGGCGATCGAGATTCCTGCGAACCACTCGCCTATCAAATACGAAATTGATAAGGATATGGGCGCACTATTGGTTGATCGTTTTATGGCGACCCCAATGTTCTACCCCGCCAACTACGGCTTTATTCCCCATACGCTGGCTGATGATGGCGATGCACTCGACGCCTTAGTAGTAACACCGCACCCGGTAGCGCCTGGCAGCATTATTCGTGCGCGCCCCATCGGCATCCTGAACATGACCGATGAAGCAGGTGAAGATGCCAAGCTGGTATGCGTACCACACCCCAAACTCAGCACGCTTTATGATGACGTACAGGAAGTTACCGACCTACCCGAGCTTCTGCGTCAGCAAATCGCCCACTTCTTTGAAAACTACAAAGACCTTGAAAAAGGCAAGTGGGTAAAAGTTGAGTCCTGGGAAGGCGTTGAAGCAGCGCGTAAAGCTATTGAAAAATCAGCGGCCGCTTACCAAAAGGCGTAAGTGAACTAAACGCGCTGTTTTGTCTCTATTAAGAAGGCCGCCAATAGGCGGCCTTCTTATTACACCCACTAGCCATTTTTTTATCACTGCGCGTGGATCTTTCACAAGCGCTACCAAGCGCTCGTTCCATATTATGCGCCATGTTAATGCGGGTGCTTTTCAGCCATATCGCCGTTAAGGATGTATCGTGTTATCCGTCAAACGATTAGGTTTATTCTGGCTACTCTGCTGGCTACCATTATTCGCCCACGCACAATGGTTTTCATCCAGCAGCAACAATCAGTTTCTGCCCGTAATGGAGGCATTTCAGCCTACCGCTTGGCACGATGGCGAAACACTTTATATCGGCATTCAAAGTGCTGAAGGCTATTACCTTTACCGACATCAGTTTGACGTTAAAAGCCAAACGCCTTCTGTGGCACTGGGTAGCCCTGCTCTACCCGAAGGCACCTTTACCAATGACGAATTTATGGGCGATGTCTACACCTTTCGCGACATACTGGTGTTTGAGACACCGCTTGAACACGTTTATTCAGGCCCCATCGACATTGAGCTTACCTTTCAAGGCTGCGCCGATGCCGGGCTTTGCTACCCACCTGAACAGGTACCGCTACAGGCCGCTGAGTCACAGCCGCCTGCTCAATATGCCCAATGGTTAGCCGAAAACAGCCACCCATCAACAGGCGTTGCCGCGCCTGCCCAAGCGGCGAGCAGCGCTGAGCCGGAAAACCTCAACACTTCTCGTCAAGCGCTGAACACACCGCAAAGTGCCGACAGCCGCTTTAGCGCCTTACTAAGCGAGGCAAGCCTGCCGCTGGCCTTGGGTCTTTTCTTTATTGCCGGGCTGGGTTTAACATTTACGCCCTGCGTTTTACCCATGATTCCCATTCTTTCCTCGATCATCGTTGGTCAAAATCCAACTAAACCGCGTGCGTTTGTTCTTTCGGCAAGCTATGTGTTGGGCATGGCGACGACCTACGCCGTTGTCGGTGTCTTAATGGGACTCTTTGGGGCAGGCCTAAACTTGCAGGCCCGCCTTCAGTCGGCGCCTGTATTAATAGCGTTTGGATTACTTTTCACGCTGTTTGCGCTCGCCATGTTTGGCGCTTTCGAGTTACGTTTCTCGTCACGCATGACCCACAGCATCGAGGCATGGCAAGCTCGGGCACAACGCAGTGGCCCGGGTGGGCTCGCCCTGGCAGGCGCGCTTTCGGTACTGGTGGTATCGCCCTGCGTTACCGCACCGCTTGCCGGTGCATTGGTCTTTATTTCCTCTACCGGCGACGCTGCTATTGGGGGCGCGGTTCTCTTTGCGTTGGGTCTTGGCATGGGGTTACCGCTGCTACTGGTAGGCACGCTGGGCGTTACCCTACTGCCACGAACAGGCGCCTGGATGAACGGCGTTAAGACCGGCTTTGGTTTATTACTGCTGGGTGTGGCCATTTGGATGATCGAGCGTCTTGTAGCTGGGCCTGTAGGGCTCTTGCTCTGGGCAGCACTGGCGATAGGCAGCGCGCTGGTGCTGGGCGCGTTACGTCTGAACCCACCGTCAGGTTGGTCGCGTGCGCGACAAACGCTGGGATTGATGCTGCTTGCCTGGGGGGTTGCCCTCGTTTTGGGCGCAGCTCAGGGCAATAATAACCCGCTTCAACCGCTGCGCTTTTCCCATAGTGCTACAGCCACTCAAGAAACGGCGCTTGATTTTGTAACCGTGGATAGCCTGGATGAACTACGCTCAGCTCTTGCTCAGGCAGACAGTGCCCATCAACCCGCCTTTGTCCATTTCACCGCTGACTGGTGTATTTCATGCAAAGTGATGGAGCGTGAAGTTTATCCAGACCCACGTGTTATTGAGGCGTTGGAAGGCTTCACGCTAATTGCCGTCGATGTCACCGATACGACCCCTGAAAGTAGACAGCTACTTAACCAGTACCAGCTTTTTGGGCCGCCCAGCCTGCTGTTCTTTGATCAAGGTGCAGAAATACGCCCAGCGCGGATCCAAGGGGAGGTCACCGCCAACGCGCTTGCAGAGCATCTTTCATCCTTAAAACAGTGGCTATTAAGCTAAAAGCCTGAACTTTATTTGTACCCTGGGGGCAATTGTTGAGTACCGATAACAGCATGCTCTTCGCTAAACGGTAAAGATAGCCATCAAGGCATACCGCGTTTTATGCCTCGGCTCTGCACTGGACTAGCGCTGGACATGTTCCGCTTTTTTCGGCAAACTCCGCCTCCACATTAGTTAAATGCTCGATTTTTAAGCTGTTAGAGGGGTAACGTTCGCCATCATGCTGCGTTCTCTTCTTTTCTTAACTTGGTTTACTGCGCGCTAAATATTGCGATACTTAAGCGTTATCACTAGCGTGTTAGGCAGCAACCTTCATCTATCTACGGGGCCCAATATGGATATTCGCAAAGTAAAAAAACTGATCGAACTACTCGAAGAATCCAACATTAGCGAAATTGAAATTCAGGAGGGCGAAGAGTCAGTACGCATCAGCCGTCATCCTAACGGTGCTACCTGGCAGCCCCAGCCAATGCCCCAGTATTCCCAACCTTTTGCAGCGCCTGCACCGGCTCCCGCAGCACCTACAGCGCCCAGCGTTGACGCGGAGCCTGCCAGCGCAAGCTTCCGCGGTGAAGCCGTTAACTCTCCGATGGTGGGCACCTTCTACCGCAGCCCGGCACCGGGTGCAAAATCGTTTGTTGAAGTAGGCGACACCGTTAAGCAAGGCGACACGGTATGTATCGTTGAAGCGATGAAAATGATGAATCAGATTGAAGCTGATCGCGACGGCGTGGTTGAAGCCATCCTGGTGGAAGATGGTGAGCCGGTGGAATTTGATCAACCCATGATCGTCCTCGCTTAATCTTTCACATCAACACGGGTGGACTCTCCCATGCTGGACAAGGTACTTATCGCGAACCGCGGCGAGATAGCCCTACGTATTTTACGGGCATGTAAAGAGCTGGGCATCAAAACCGTCGCCGTACACTCCAAGGCTGACCGCGAGCTGATGCACGTACGCTTGGCGGATGAAGCAGTGTGCATTGGCCCGGCCTCTTCGGCCCAGTCGTACTTGAATATTCCCGCGCTGATTAGCGCTGCCGAAGTGACCGACTCAAGCGCCATTCATCCCGGCTATGGCTTTTTGTCTGAAAATGCCAATTTTGCCGAGCAGGTTGAGCGCTCCGGCTTTACCTTTATTGGTCCGCGCGCTGAAACCATTCGCTTAATGGGCGACAAAGTGAGCGCCATTGAAGCCATGAAGAAGGCGGGCGTGCCTACCGTACCTGGCTCTGATGGCCCCCTGGGCGATGATGAGGCCGCAAGCCTGGCGGCTGGCGTGCGTATAGGCTATCCCGTTATCATCAAGGCAGCGGCTGGTGGTGGCGGTCGTGGCATGCGGGTCGTGCATTCAGAAGACCAGTTACTGTCCGCCATTAGCATTACCCAAAACGAAGCCCAGGCAGCGTTTGGCGATGGCACGGTTTACATGGAAAAATTCCTTGAGAAACCGCGCCATGTGGAAGTACAAGTTCTGGCCGATGGTCAGGGCAATGCGATCCACCTCTATGACCGCGACTGCTCTTTGCAACGCCGCCATCAAAAAGTACTTGAAGAAGCGCCTGCCCCCGGCCTCGACCCGAAAGCACGTGCCGACGTACTGGAAGCGTGCCGCCAGGCCTGTATTGAAATTAACTACCGCGGCGCCGGTACGTTCGAGTTCCTGTACGAAGATGGCAAGTTCTTCTTTATCGAGATGAACACACGTGTTCAGGTTGAGCATCCGGTAACGGAAATGGTCACCGGCGTGGATATCGTCAAAGAACAGCTGCGTATTGCGTCAGGCTTGCCACTGTCGATTCGCCAGGAAGACGTTAAGCTTAACGGCCACGCGTTTGAATGTCGGATCAACGCGGAAGACTCACGCACGTTCATGCCATCACCAGGCAAAGTGACGCTGTATCACGCCCCTGGCGGCTTGGGCGTGCGCATGGATTCTCACCTGTATACAGGCTATACCGTTCCGCCACACTACGACTCACTGATTGGCAAGCTGATCACCTGGGGCGAGGATCGTGAGATCGCGTTAACGCGCATGTGTAATGCGCTGGATGAGCTGCTGGTCGAAGGTATCAAAACCAATATTGACCTACAGAAAGACCTGGTGCGCGATAGCCAATTCCGCCAGGGCGGTGTCAACATTCACTATCTAGAAAAGAAACTTGCCGGCTAAAAGCTCCATGTGCCAAGCAAGCATTTCATAGTGTTGCCGAGTAATACCCAACGGGGTGGCCAAGCCCACCCCGTTATCGATTATGCCTACCGCGGAGACTCCCATGCCTTGGCTGCAACTCAAAGCCCACGTAGCGCCTGAACAGGCTGAACTTCTGGAAGAGCTACTGCTTGAAGAGGGAGCTACCGCCATTGGGCTTCAGGATGCCCATGACGACCCCGTTTTTGAGCCAGAACGCGGCACCACGCCGCTTTGGCAGGACACCATTCTGACCGGCCTGTACGATGATTTGGAGGGCGTGGAAAGCATGCTGGCCCGCATCGAAAGCGCTTGGGCGCAACAAATGCCCGATGAATCCTGCCCCACCATTGAGTATGAGCTGCTGGCCGACCGCGACTGGGAACGCGAGTGGATGGATGACTTCAAACCGCTCCAGATGGGCCAGCGCTTATGGATTGTTCCTAGTTGGCATACGCCGCCTGAATCAGGCGCAGTCAACCTAATTTTAGACCCAGGCTTAGCCTTCGGCACTGGCACTCATCCCACGACTGCGCTGTGCCTTGAATGGCTTGATCAGTTAGCGGTTGAGGGCACGCTTGGCGACAAGAACGTGCTGGATATTGGCTGCGGCTCGGGCATTCTCGCCATTGCAGCGCTTAAGCTGGGTGCTCAGCACGCCGATGGCACGGATATTGACCCTCAGGCGCTGCAGGCTAGCCGCGATAACGCCGAACGCAATCATATTGCAGAGCAAAATCTCGCGCTCTATTATCCGGAGCAGTTAACAGGCGGCCCTTACCCGATTGTCACTGCGAATATTTTAGCCGGCCCCCTGGTGGAGTTGGCGCCAACGATTGCGGGACATGTCGCGCCGCAGGGGCTTCTTGCGCTGTCAGGTATTCTTGCCAACCAGGCCCAGGACGTACTTAAGGCCTACGAAGCAGAAGGCATAATGATGGACGAACCGGTTATTCGTGAAGGCTGGGTGAGGCTAACAGGCCATCGACCCGGTTAATCTTCGAAACAGCCTTCATTCCGCTTCCGAGTAGGCGTATCATACGCCCCCCTGAACGCCTACTCGCTTATCCAGCAGCGCAAACTCCATGACATTAGCCACGCAACAATCGACATCTATCGGCCCTTACAGCTTGCCCAATCAGGTCATACTGGCGCCGATGGCAGGCGTGACCGACCGCCCTTTTCGCCAGCTTTGCCGGCGGCTGGGCGCTGGCTGGGTAGTAGGCGAAATGGTCACCTCAGACCCCAGCCTGTGGCATACCCGAAAGTCCCAACTGCGGATGGACCATACGGGTGAGCCCGATCCACGGGTCGTGCAAATTGCCGGTGGCGACGCCCAAATGCTTGCCCAGGCGGCACGGCTTAACGTCGAACTGGGCGCTCAGATTATCGATATCAATATGGGCTGCCCGGCAAAAAAGGTCTGCAACAAGGCGGCTGGCTCAGCGCTACTGCGCGATGAGGCCTTGGTAGCCGATATTTTAGATGCGGTGGTCAAGGCGGTGGATGTGCCGGTTACCTTGAAAATCCGTACCGGCTGGTGCGCCGAATCCAACAATGGCGTGCGAATTGCTCGATTGGCAGAAGATGCAGGCATTCAGGCGCTCGCCGTTCATGGCCGACATCGCGAACAGCGCTATACTGGTTGGGCAGAGTACGACACGATCGCCGATATCAAATCGTGTCTGTCCATCCCAGTGATTGCCAATGGTGATATTACAAGTCCTGAAAAAGCAGCCGATGTCCTACGCTATACCGGCGCGAATGCGGTAATGATTGGACGTGGCGCCCAGGGTAATCCTTGGATTTTCAAGCAAATAACCCATTACCTACAGCATGGCGAGCAGTTGGCTTTGCCAAACCTGGAGGAGCGTCGTCACGTGCTGGTCGGGCACGTAGCGGCGCTGCACGCCTTTTATGGCGACACAATGGGTGTACGCATTGCGCGCAAGCATATTGGCTGGTATCTCGAAAGTGATCTGCGCTTTTGCGATACAAAACGCCGCGAGCTAAAACAGCAATTCAATGCGCTGGCATCACCTGAAACACAATTTGATTGGATTAACGACGCCATGGCGTTTGACGCAGACAAGCGTCTATTAGCCAAAGGAACCCATGCTGCATGAACGAACGCGATCTTCTTTCTAGCGAGTTACCCTCGCGACTAGCGGGTACGCTCGCTGACCCAGCGGCAAGCGCCCCGCCGCAGCCGTTAAGAGAGGCCGTGGAGTCTGCCATGCGCCGCTACTTCGAGCATCTCGATGGCAGTCAGGCCACCGACCTGTACGCCATGGTGATGGCCGAAGTAGAAGCGCCGCTGCTGGCCTGCGTGCTGGAGCATACCGAAGGCAACCAGACACGCGCCGCTGATGTACTGGGATTAAACCGCGGTACACTGCGCAAGAAACTCAAGATTTACGGTCTTATCGAAGGTGACGCCCCATAACCATGGGGCGTTGTTGTTTTATTGTTCCACTCTGCACACGAGCTTATTCATGGTTGATAGTACCGCTACTCCTGTTCGCCGCGCGCTGTTAAGCGTGTCCGATAAAACGGGTATTGTTGAGTTTGCCCGCAGCCTTAACGAGCGCGGCATTGAGCTACTGTCCACGGGCGGCACCTTCCGCTTGTTACAGGAAAACGCCATCCCGGTCACCGAAGTATCCGAACATACGGGCTTCCCTGAGATCATGGATGGCCGAGTGAAAACGCTGCATCCTAAAATTCACGGCGGTATTCTGGCGCGCCGTGGTCAGGATGACGCGGTAATGGCTGACAACGATATCACCCCGATTGATATGGTCGTGGTTAATCTCTACCCGTTTGCAGCCACTGTTGCCAAACCTGACTGCAGCCTGGGAGACGCCATCGAAAATATCGATATTGGCGGCCCCACCATGGTCCGTGCCTGCGCTAAAAACCACGCGTACACCACCATCGTAGTTAACGCCAACGACTACACGCGCGTGCTTGAAGAACTGGCCGCCAATGATGGCCTGGTGAGCACCGCCACACGCTTTGACCTTGCGGTTAAAGCGTTTGAGCACACCGCGGGCTACGACGGCGCTATTGCCGAGTACTTGGGCCGTAAAGTCAGCGAGAGCGATGCCACCTTCGCGCGTACCTTTAATCTTCAGCTGCATAAAAAGCAGGACATGCGCTACGGTGAAAATCCGCATCAGCAGGCCGCCTTTTACGTTGACCCTACGGCATCTGAACCCAGTGTTGCGACAGCCACTATGCTGCAAGGCAAACCGCTTTCGTTTAACAATGTTGCCGATACCGATGCGGCTTTTGAGTGCGTCAAGGCGTTTGATGAAACGGCGTGCGTGATTGTTAAACACGCTAACCCCTGTGGCGTTGCCATCGGCTCTACGGCGCTTGAGGCTTATGACAAAGCGTTTGCAACCGACCCTACCAGTGCTTTCGGCGGCATTATTGCCTTCAACACACCGCTTGAAGCCGATACCGCGCGAGCAATTGTTGACCGTCAGTTTGTTGAGGTCATTATTGCACCCGGGGTGAGCGATGAGGCCGTTGCGATTATCGCTGAAAAGAAAAACGTCCGCCTACTGGATGTCAGCACTCATTGGCCTGGCAACCTCCAGCCCGCCTTTGATTTCAAGCGGGTTAACGGAGGTTTGCTGGTACAAGAGCGCGATCAGGGCATGGTGACTCGCGACGAGCTTACTGTGGTCAGCAAGCGTGCACCTTCAGAACAGGAGCTGCGAGATTTGGCGTTCGCATGGCGCGTTGCCAAGTTCGTCAAATCCAACGCCATTGTGTATGCCAAAGCAGGCCAAACCATTGGCGTGGGCGCAGGCCAGATGAGTCGCGTGTACTCCGCTAAAATTGCGGGCATCAAAGCGGCCGACGAGAACCTTTCTGTACCTGGTTCCGTTATGGCGTCTGATGCCTTCTTCCCCTTCCGTGATGGCATTGATGCCGCCGCCGCTGCGGGCATCACCGCCGTTATTCAGCCTGGTGGTTCCATGCGCGACCAGGAAGTGATTGATGCTGCCAACGAAGCGGGCATTGCCATGGTCTTCACCGGAATGCGCCACTTCCGTCACTAAACTGTGCTTTAGCGCTAGCACCATAAAAACCTCGCAAGCAGTGCTTGCGAGGTTTTTTATGAACATAATGCTCAGAATTCCTTAACCGACACTAGCCAAGGTCAATACATAAATACTTGGTTTCCAGATACTCCTCCAGCCCCTGATGACCACCTTCACGGCCAAGCCCTGACGCCTTGACACCGCCAAACGGCGCCGACGCATTGGAAATAGCCCCGGTATTAATGCCCACCATGCCGTATTCAAGCGCGTCAGCCACACGCCATACACGAGCAAGATCGCTGGAGTAGAAATAGGACGCCAGCCCATACTGCGTATCATTGGCCATTTCGATAGCGGTCTCTTCGTCGTCGAACGGGAACACCGCCGCTAGCGGGCCAAACGTCTCTTCCTGAGCAACCTTCATGCTGGCATCGGCAAAGCTGATTAACGTAGGCGTGAAGAAGTTACCGCCTAACGGATGCGGATGACCGCCCAGCAGCAACTCAGCACCTTTATCAATAGCGTCCTGGACGTGTTCGCTGACTTTCTTGACCCCATCTTCATCAATGAGCGGGCCAATATTGTTGCCTGGCTGAGCACCATCGCCAACATGCAGCTCACTGTTCATGGCAACCGCGAGCTTTTCGCAAAACGCGTTAATCACACTAGACTGAACTAAAAACCGATTGGTGCAAATGCACGTTTGGCCTGCATTGCGGAACTTGGCTGCCATCGCGCCCTCAACGGCGGCATCAAGGTCAGCATCTTCAAAAACGATAAACGGCGCGTTTCCGCCCAGCTCAAGCGATATTTTTTGCACATGCTGCGCCGCTTTTTCCATCAGCGTCCGGCCTACTTCCGTAGAGCCAGTAAAGGTGATTTTGCGCACCTTGGGCGACTGGGTTAGCGCTTCAGCAATGTCAGCGGCGCTGCCTGGCACCACATTAAAGACGCCGCGGGGTATCCCTGCTCGCTCAGCCAATAGCGCCAGCGCCGTTGCCGAGAAAGGCGTTTGGCTAGCGGGCTTAACGATAATGGTACAACCTGCTGCTAGCGCTGCACCTGCTTTACGCGTGATCATCGCTGCGGGGAAATTCCACGGAGTAATCGCTCCTACAACACCCACCGGCTGCTTGGTTACCACAATACGCTGGTTGGCTTTTGCTGCAGGAATGGTCTCGCCATATACACGCCGCGCCTCTTCGGCAAACCAGCGCAGAAAACTGGCGGCGTAAGCAATTTCGCCCTCAGCCTCTTTAACCGGTTTACCCTGCTCATAGGTCATCAGCAATGCAAGGTCGTGCTGATGCTCAAGCATCAGGTCATGCCACTTAAGCAACATGTCTGCCCGCTCTTGAGCGGTCAATGCCCGCCAGGCAGGCAAAGCGGCATCAGCAGCGTCAATGGCACGCTCGGTTTCAGCTTTACCTAATCGCGGCATATCCCCCACCGGTTTGCCTGTGGCGGGGTTAATAACGTTAATTTGTTCTCCACTTTCAGCCGCTACCCAACTGCCGTCAATATAGGCAAAGGGGCAATACAGCTGTGTCTCTTTTAGCGCTTCCATGACAGACTCCTGGCCAAAGGATGGCCCTGTGGGCTCATATTTACGCTTTCATGCTAAGACGAAACGGCGTATTTAACCAAGTGTTTGGCAAATATGGTCATCCTGGCCGTGGAGAAATCCGTTTAGTTAATAAGCGTTAGAAATTCCTGACGCGTCGCGGGGTTGTCACGGAATCCACCCAGCATTACCGATGACGACATGCTCGAATTCTGCTTTTCAACACCGCGCATCATCATGCATAAATGGCGCGCCTCAACGACAACCGCCACCCCTTTCGCACCGGTTACCTGCTGGACGGCATCGGCAATTTCACGGGTCAGGTTTTCCTGAATCTGCATACGCCGCGCATACATATCAACGATGCGCGCAAATTTGGAAAGCCCTAACACCTTGCCATCAGGTAAGTAGGCAATATGACACTTGCCAATAAACGGCAATAAGTGATGCTCACACATTGAGTAAAGCTCAATGTTTTTTACTAACACCATTTCATCGGTCTTCGATTCAAACACCGCGCCGTTGATAATTTCTTCCAGCGACTGTTGATAGCCCGCGTTTAAAAACTGCATGGCTTTGGCTGCACGCTTTGGTGTATCCCGCAGCCCTTCGCGGTCCGGGTTTTCGCCAAGGGCGGTAATAATTTGGCGATAGTGCTGGGCGATATCGTCGGTCATAGTCATTCTCATTAAAGCGGTGCCCGCTCACTCGCTCGTTATTGCTTTATCAAGTAACCAGCACGCAAGCAAAACAACCTTACAAAACAATGCCCAAGCATACAGAAACCACTAAACGTACCAAAGGCGATTTATGCGTTTATTTTAACGTACCTGGCCACTCGGTGGCAGCGTCGCAACGACTTTTAAGGCGCTCAACGTATAATTTTTACGACAACAGAGGGTTCAAAAGATCTATTAAGCCAACCAAACAGGACGCTCAAGCTGTAAACACTGCTGTTCTAACTGACGGATATGCTGATCCCAGTATCCGCTATCTGCCATCCAGGGAAAGGCACGCGGAAACGCCGGATCGTCCCAGCGCGAAACCAACCAGGCGCTATGCCGAATCAAGCGATAAGCTCTTAGCGGCTCAATGAGCGACATCTGCTCATGAGGAAACGGTAGTGACTCCTCATAGCCTTCACTAATCTCACTTAGCTGCGCCCGCCAGCTATCCGGCTCATCAGTGGGCAGCAACATCCATATATCCTGTATGGCGGGCGCCATCGCACAGTCATCAAAATCGACCAGGGAAAAATGCTCATCTCGGCCCAGTACGTTCCCTAAATGACAATCACCGTGGCAACGTATTAACGATGCTGGGTCCAACGCCTTGGACGCCAACCGATGCTGCAGCTTTTGAATCACCGCGTCATACGCCCGAAGCTGAAAGTTGTCGAGCCATTGGCTGCCCACAACGCGCTGTCGTGCCTCTTCTATGCCGCTTTCCAGCTCCAAGCGCGGGCGGTGTTGAAATACCTTGCGCTGCGATACGTTATGCAGCTGGCCTAACACTTCGCCCAGCGCAAAGAGGTGTTCAGGATTATCAAGCTCAGGCGCTTGGCCTGCACACTGGGGGAAAAGAGCAAAGCTAAACGCTGCGTAATGATGCAATGACTGCCCCGCGCTATTACGCCAGGGTGCGACAACCGACACCCCGGCCTCGCTTAATTCCTTTAAAAAATCATGCTCCTCTTGAATCGCAGCATCCGACCAGCGCTCGGGACGGTAAAACTTGATTACCCAGTGACGGGCATCATCATCACGAAACATCAATACACGGTTTTCATAACTGTTGAGCGCAAAAGGCTCGCCTGCGGGCCAAATATCAACCGATTCGGCCGCCGACATAACCGTGTCGGGCGAAAGCGCACTAAAAGGATGTGACATGGATCGCTCCTGCATAACGGGGCGCCTATCTTATCAACTATTGTATGGAAACGTTCTGACGAACGCCCCACTATCGATGCACTGAGCCTTTGCTTTTAGTACACTTTCTTCGGGGAACGCCCGGAGGAAAAGGGTACGAAGATAACAGCGCAAAGCTTTAACCCCTGTATGGCAGGGCTCAAAGCCATTAAACCGTGTAGCCTGGAGCAATTTACATGACAAAGCAGGCTAATCTGCTTTATGTATTTCTATATTTTGTGCCCAGCTTAAGACCCGCTTACGATCGCGCCTGCTATTCATACGATGTGTATCCACGTCACAAGGGTTGAGCTGTCGAGCGGGCTCAGCCGAAATATCAAGATGAAAATGGCGTGCGGCGCCAACCGGCATGTCTTCTGAGCCATAGATGGCAATCACCCGAATTTCAAGCAGAGGTTTCTGCTGTTTAATGGTGTCTTCTTTTAAATCCCAGTGCTGAAGGAGCCGCTTCAGGATCCTGTCAAATGACTGAATATGAATGTAATCACCTGAATTAAGCGGGCCCTGGTGGGTACGGAAAGCGGCTTCATGCTCTTCATCGCCCTGCTGTTGGTATTCAACAATATCGAGTTCGTAATCTCTTTCCTGGGCATGCAGCACAGCCACCAGGTGCTGAATATAGATAGCCTCATTGCTCATATTACTTATTAAGCATAAGGCCTCCAGCCCAACGCCCTTGCCCCGGTTAATAATAATTCGCGGACGTCGCTGCCGAACATAGCCGTTATAAAGAAGCTGAGCATAGAAAACCCAAACAAACAGGGTAAGGACGCTGGCAATAGCAGAAATTGCCTGGGCGTGCTCATTGAGCCATCCCATGATTGAGATCCTTCTCAAAGCAATAATGAAATATCAAGCTAGCGCAACCGCGAGCAAAAGTCAGGCGGGCAGGAAGCGGGCAGGAAGGAGGGTAGCGAAAAATAGACACAAAAAAATCGGCAAGCAGATGCTGGCCGATTGATATTTAAGCAATAAATATGAGATAACAAGTAATTGGTGCGGATGGGGAGACTCGAACTCCCACACCTTACGGCACTAGAACCTAAATCTAGCGTGTCTACCAATTCCACCACATCCGCAGAAGACGAGACGTATATTATATATATGCGGTGCAAAAGTCAACGCTATCATCCAACATAATTATTCAAAAGCACTCCAGGAGCAGTATGCGTTTAAGGTCAACGTGGCAGCAAGCGGCCCATAAGGAACTTCAAAAGGCATTACCGGGCTACTGCGCCTTTTGTTTAATGCCAGCGGGGCAAGGCTTAGGCTGGTGCCAAACTTGTTTTACTGAATTACCCTGGAACGTTTCAAGTTGCGAACAATGTGCCGAGCCCCTGGATCATCCAACACAACGACGCTGTGGGCACTGCTTGCTTGATCCGCCCCTGGTCACTCACGCCCATGCTGCTTTGCTTTTTCAAGCATCGATTAAAGAGCTGCTGCACGATTTCAAATTCAAGGCATCTCCTCGTGCTGGGATGCTGCTGGTAGAGCTTATGCTGGCGAGCATACCCGACGACCCAGGCACTGCCTTGGTAGCAGTCCCCATGCATCGCAAACGAGCACGCGAGCGAGGGTTCAATCAAGCTCGATGGTTGGCGGAGCAACTGGCAAAGCGTACAGGCCTTGTCGTGCTGGAAGCTCAATGCAATAAGCTGGTCGCTTCCCAGCGTAGCTTAAACCGACACGAACGGGCGGCTAATTTACACGGAGCCTTTTCAATCAAAGCACCACTTCCAGCACATATAACGCTGATTGATGATGTAATCACTACCGGTGCAACCATCAATGCATTAGCGAACGTTGCCCAACAAGCAGGTGCCACACGCATCGATAGCTGGGCAGTCGCCAGGACGCCGCTGGGCACTAGAGGATGATGCAAAAAAGCCAAGTGATAGCTCAGGTGATACTAAAGCCGCAAGCCGCCATCGCACTCAATAATACGCGCACTAAAATAGTCGTTATCAAATATAAACGCGACACTTTTGGCAATATCATCCGGCTCCCCCAAGTGCTTTAACGGCACGCTTGAAGAGATCCGCTCCAACATATCAGGGCGCATGGACGCCGTCATTTCGGTCGCTATAAACCCAGGTGCCACGGTGCCGGTGCGGATACCATAGCGCGCAAGCTCTTTACCCCACGTGACGGTTAACGCATGAACGCCCGCCTTGGCGGCGGCATAGTTGCTTTGCCCCGCATTGCCAGCCCGGGAAATACTCGAAATATTGACAATCACCCCTTCGTGTCCGGCCTTGATTATCTGTGTCGCCGCTTCACGGCCGCATAGAAATACGCCGGTTAGATTAACATTGAGGACTTTCTGCCAACTCTCTAGCGACATGCGCTTTTCGACCTGGCCATCACGTGCTTTTACCAGCAAGGCATCTTCGGTAATACCCGCATTATTAACGCAACCACTAATGGCACCCATGCGTTTCGCAATATCATCAAACGCCGTGATGACTGACGACTCATCGGCAACATCGACGACAAACGCTTCGGCGTGAATGCCTTGTGACTTAAGGGTTGAGACCGCTTGGTCCAACGCTTCAGCACTCCTATCAAGCAGTGCAAGCACGGCACCTTGCTGCCCCAAACGCCCTGCAATGGCATAGCCTAATCCCCGTGCCCCGCCCGTTACTGCAATGACTTTATCGGTTAACTGCATCCGTTACTCCTTTAGAAGTACTGTTCAATAGCTGATTTTTCGATGACGAACCTTCTGCCTTGAGTTCATACTTTACTTCCAAGGCCTGCTCTTTGCTGCGAAGACCTTTCACTGCCCACCATTCTGCACTGCAGCAATGTAAGCGTGCATTCAAAATTCGAGTTTATCCAGGAGCGCCGCCTTGTCAGTAAAGGGCTTTCCGGCAAAGACCTGCGGGCGCTTGTTTTTTGCATATTTGACACAATAATGAGCGATTACGCCTGTTACGGAGTCCGCCATGCCTATTCTTGTTTTTATTTCCTTGTTTACCTTACTCGATTTTATTTTGCTATTTTCGATTGGCAGTCAAATAGGCTTATTAACCACCCTACTGCTCGTGTTGGCAACCGGTGTTATCGGCCTTCATCTTATTCGTAAAGAGGGTGTGGCCACCTTTTCCCGCGCCCGCCAGCGCATGCAAGCAGGAGAGCTACCGTCCAGCGAGCTCCTAACCGGCGCGGCACTTATATTCGGCGGCGCTTTGCTGATGGCGCCCGGCTTTCTTTCTGACCTGCTGGGTATTGCTTGCTTGCTCCCCACCGCTCGGCAGCTTATGTACAACGCATTAATGTGGCTGGGTTTAAAAACCAGCAGGAATAGCGAGCAAGCAAAATCTACCAAAACGCATCGTCGTGAAGGCACGGCTTACCACGAAAATAGCCACTCCAATGCTAATACCTCACATAAAGAGACTCCCCTGGAAGGCGATTTCATTAGCCGTGATGAAACCACCCGGTAAAGCTAGCCTGCATTAGCAAGAAAAAATCCAACAAAAGACACTTTTTTCACTGCCACCCCCTTGAAAGGGCTACTGAAGCCCCCACTTTTGAACCAGCATACAAATTCGGTGGCGATGGTGACATTGCCACCATTAACAACGAAGGTCGCGAACCTTCATTTCTCGATGGGACATCCTCGAGAATCTTGTTTTAGCTATCTGCCCTATACGGGCCTTGACGATACTCAGGAGAACGTGAGCATGAAAATCCGTCCTTTGCACGATCGCGTCGTTGTTCGTCGCGTGGAAGAAGAACAGAAAACTGCTGGTGGCATCGTTCTGCCAGGCAATGCACAAGAAAAGCCCACGCGTGGCGAAGTTCTTGCAGTAGGCAATGGTCGCATTCTCGATAACGGCGAAGTACGTCCGCTAGACGTTAAAGTTGGCGACAGCGTCATTTTCAAAGATGGTTTCGGCGTTGAGAAGCAAAAAATCGACGGTGAAGAAGTCTTGATCATGAGCGAAGCCGACATCCTGGCGGTCGTTGAAGGCTAATCATCGCCTCGACTACTTACTTTCACCTTTTACAATTCGATTCTAGGAAGTAACGAACATGGCAGCTAAACAAGTTAAGTTTTCTGATGACGCACGCAAACGTATGGCGCATGGTATTGACGTCCTGGCCAACGCGGTAAAAGTTACCTTGGGCCCGAAAGGTCGTAACGTTGTGCTCGACAAATCCTTTGGTGCGCCGACCGTCACCAAAGACGGTGTATCAGTTGCCAAAGAGATCGAACTGAAAGACAAGTTCGAGAACATGGGCGCACAAATGGTGAAAGAAGTTGCGTCTAAAACTTCTGACGCTGCGGGCGACGGTACTACGACAGCTACCGTACTGGCTCAAGCTATTGTTGCTGAAGGCCTGAAAGGCGTAACGGCTGGCATGAACCCGATGGACCTTAAGCGCGGCATCGACCAAGCGGTTACTGCAGCGGTTAAAGAAATCCAGGCAATGTCTGTACCCTGCACCGACACCAAGTCTATCGCTCAGGTAGGTACTATCTCTGCCAACGGTGACAAGCGCATCGGCGAAATCATCGCTGAAGCGATGGAAAAAGTCGGTAAAGAAGGCGTTATCACTGTCGATGAAGGCCGTGGCTTCGAAGACGAGCTGGAAGTCGTAGAAGGTATGCAGTTTGACCGCGGCTACCTCTCGCCCTACTTCGTTACCAACCAGGATACCATGGCGGTTGAACTTGAAGATCCTTACATCCTGCTAGTGGATAAGAAGATCTCCAACATTCGCGAATTGCTCCCGGTACTGGAAGCCGTTGCCAAGCAAGGCAAACCGCTTGCCATCATCGCTGAAGATATCGAAGGCGAAGCGCTGGCAACGTTGGTTGTGAACAACATGCGCGGCATCGTTAAAGTAGCAGCGGCCAAGGCACCTGGCTTCGGCGACCGTCGTAAAGCCATGCTGCAAGATATCGCCATCCTGACTAACGGCACCGTTATCTCTGAAGAAGTTGGCCTGACACTTGAGCAAGCGACCCTGGATCACCTGGGTACCGCCAAGCGCATGACCATGTCCAAAGAGAACACCACCATCATCGATGGCGCTGGTGCAGAGAACGATATCGAAGCACGCGTTAACCAGATCCGCGCGCAAATCGAAGATACCACTTCTGATTACGACAAAGAGAAGCTGCAAGAGCGCGTTGCCAAACTGGCAGGCGGTGTTGCCGTTATCCGCGTTGGTGCTGCTACCGAAGTAGAGATGAAAGAGAAGAAAGCTCGCGTTGAAGACGCGCTGCACTCTACTCGCGCTGCCGTAGAAGAAGGTGTTGTGCCTGGCGGCGGTACTGCGCTGGTTCGCGTAATGGCCAAAGTACAAGGCTTGACTGGCGATAACGAAGATCAGAACCACGGTATCAACATGGCGCTGCGCGCTATGCAGTCTCCGCTGCGTCAGATCGTTACCAACGCCGGTGAAGAAGCCGCTGTTGTGATCAACCGCGTTAAAGACGGCGAAGGTAACTTCGGCTACAACGCTCAAACGGGTGAGTACGGCGACCTGTTCGAAATGGGTGTTCTTGACCCGGCAAAAGTAACCCGTACTGCGCTGCAGTCTGCGGGTTCCGTTGCTGGTCTGATGATCACCACCGAGTGCATGATCGCTGACGATCCGGAAGAGAAAGAAGCTGCACCGGATATGGGTGGCATGGGCGGAATGGGTGGCATGGGCGGCATGATGTGATGCACCCCTGAGCCTACCGCTCTGACGCCTAGCGTCACCAAGAACCCCGCCTTTGCGGGGTTCTTGCCGTTTAACGCCTGCGTAATGCCCACGCGTACCCGGCGTTAAAGCGTGCTACCATCAGCGCCTTTATTAGGCAGCTTTTAGGTCATCATTACCGTGCTTTCCAACATTCGCATTGTACTCGTGCAAACCTTTCATCCTGGCAACATAGGCGCTGCCGCTCGCGCCATGAAAACCATGGGACTAACCCACCTGGTACTGGTTAACCCACGAAGCTTCCCTGATGAAGAGGCCACCCGACTGGCAGCGGGCGCGACGGATGTGCTGGAAAACGCCCGCGTGGTTACTAACCTTGAAGAAGCGGTGCAGGATTGCGTGCAAGTGATTGGCGCAAGCGCCAGATTACGCAGCCTGCCACTTCCCCACTTTGATGAGCCGGATGAAATGGCCGAACAGGTTATTTTAAACGCGGCCAATGCCCCCGTCGCACTCGTTTTTGGCCGTGAGCGTTCGGGCTTAACCAATGGCGAGATTCGCTGCTGCACGCATCAAGTCAGCATACCGGCCAACCCTGAATACGGCATTTTAAACCTTTCTCAAGCCGTACAGATCCTCGCCTACGAAACCCACCGCGCTTGGCGAAAACGCGCTGGTAACGACTTCACTTACCAGCGCCCTCTTGACGCCACCCCACCCAGCCGCGAGCAGTTTGTGCATTTCCAGGACCACTTGGGCCGCTTGATGCAGCAAAGTGGTTTTCTTACCCAGCCGCATGCGCGCACCGAAGAGCAGCTTCAGGCGCTCTTTGCACGTGCCCAGCCAAGCCGAAAAGAGCTTTCTCTGTTGCGCGGGTTATTAAGCGCCTTTGAAGTTCACTTCCCGAAGCAGCCATAAGCGCTAAAACCAACAAGGGCAGCCATTGGCTGCCCTTGTTGTGACTGCTATTACCGTTTTGAGTGCTTAATGGTTGCTGCCCTATAACACTATTAAAGCGTCATGGCCGCCAGCCAACCAAAGGCGATTAATGGCAGGTTGTAATGCAGAAATGTCGGTACAACGCTATCCCAAATGTGGTCGTGTTGCCCGTCCACGTTTAGGCCTGAGGTTGGCCCTAACGTCGAGTCAGATGCTGGTGAACCAGCATCGCCCAATGCCGCCGCCGTACCCACCAGCGCCACCGTTGCCATGGGGGAAAAGCCAAACTGTATCGCCAAGGGTACAAAAATCGCGGCAATAATCGGAATCGTCGAGAATGATGATCCAATGCCCAAGGTAATAAAAAGCCCTACCAGCAACATCACTAACGCTGCGACACCTCGATTATCCCCAAAGATATCAAAAGCCCCCGTCACTAACGTATCGATCTCACCCGTGGATTTCATCACTTCGGCGAAACCTGACGCAGAGATCATAATAAAACCGATCAGCGCCATCATCCGCATGCCGCTGGTAAACAGGTCGTCAGCTTCACGCCACTTAAAAATGCCGCCTAAGGAGAGCAAGCCAATCCCGACCAGGCCACCCAAAATCATCGACCCGCTATAAAGCTGCAAGCCAAGCGCTGCCACAATGGCAACACCAGACATTACCAATCCAAAGAGGTGAGGCTCAGCCGGTGTAGAATCCTGCTGATAAGGAGCCGCCGCCAACTCTTTATCCGCATATTCGCGATTACCGCGGTAGCTAAAGAACAGCGCCACTAATAAGCCAATGGCCATACCACCAACAGGAATGGCCATCGCCATCGGCACCATGCCACGCGTAATCTCCAAGCCAAATGGCGTACCGGCGCTGTTTAAGTTAGCCAACAAAATATCGTTCAAGAAAATTGCGCCGAACCCAACGGGCAATAACATGTAAGGCGCGGTTAGGCCGAACGTTAATGCACAGGCTACCGCTCGACGATCCAACTTCAGACGATTCATAAGGGTAAGCAGTGGAGGAATCAGTACTGGAATAAACGCAATATGCACCGGAATCACGTTTTGCGATGCAATAGCCACTAACAATATGGCGGTGAGCAGCAGCGTTTTCACACGAGCCTGACGCGCGGCCGTTGCCTCCTTGCCCAGCATGGCAATCAATCGGTTCGCCAGCATATCGGGCAAGCCAGAACGCGAGATGGCAACCGCAAACGCACCGAGCGTTGCATAGGCCAGCGCTACTTGCGCTCCCCCGCCAACGCCGTTGTTGAAGGCCTCTAACGTTTGGTCAAGCGTAAGCCCACCCACCAGGCCACCCACCAGCGCACCTACAACCAATGCAAAAACAACTGAGACACGCACAAGAGACAGCACTACCATGACAAGCACGGCAAGAATAACTGCATTCATGAAGATTTCCAGACCGATGACAAGGTGATTAGGACGTGTACGAAAAACAAGCGAATGCCGGATGGCACACTCAAGAGCCACCATTTCGTACACAGCCTAATATCGAAGGGTGCAAATTTTAGCAGATAGCGCGCTTACAAAAAGCATCCATCAGTTATTTCTCTGCTGCTACTTATGTTTTGGCATATAGAGGCATCTCTGTACGTTTGCTAGCCCCGCTAATGGCGTCACTGGCCGTACTGCTTTTTGGCCAACTCATGGCGGACTCGGGTGCTCTGTTCGTAAACGAGCCGTTATCCCATCTTCCAATGACGCCACTGGCGCGGCACGATACCCTGCTTGGGCGAAAAGAGCAGCGCCAAAACAAAGAAAGCGAAAGCCACCAGTACGATTGAGCCACCCGATGCCACGTTAAATACTACCGAAAGCCAAAGCCCGATAACCGCAGACAATATGCCAATGGATACTGAAATCAACAGCATTATCGTGAAGCGGTCTGTCAGCAGATGTGCTGTCGCACCTGGCGTGATCAACATGGCAACGACCAATATGATGCCGACAGTTTCAAGGCTTGCAACAATCGTCAGCGTCAGCAAAAGAATGAGGCCATAGTGAATAATCTGCGTATTAAAGCCCAATGCCTGTGCCTGCTGAGGGTCGAAGGCATAGAGCAACAAGGGCCGATAAGCGAGCCATACCGTTAAAATGGCAATGATGCTGGCAACAAAGGTCAGCATTAATGCTGAGTGTTTAACACCCAGTACATTGCCAAACAGAATGTGCATCAGATGGGTACTGGAAGCCAGTTTACTGATAATGACCACACCAAGGGCGAAGGAGGCGGTAAACATCAGCCCCATCGCAGCATCTGCTTTAATTCGTGTGTTCCTTTCAATCGCCCCGATGCCTACCGAGGTCAGCGCCCCAGTAATAAACGCTCCTACAAAGAAGGGCCAGCCAAGCAAATACGCAATGGCTACCCCCGGCAGCACGGCATGAGAAATCGCATCCCCCAACAGTGACCAGCGCTTTAGCACGACATAACAGGAAAGCATCCCACAAATAGCGCCTACCAGCACCGAGGTGAGTAGCGCTCTTTGCATAAATGCATACTGAAAGGCGTCAGAAACGCTGTCAGGTAGCAGGTTAACTACCACCATTAACGCTGCGATTAAGCCGTTTACCAGTGCATCGCTAAACGTTTCAATCATTAATATGCTATCAACCACGTAACTTACCCCTGCCCAGAACTATTGGAAGCCACTGGCATCGTTTGGCGATCATTGGCCGTTTGCTCAATTGAACTCACTGCAAGTTCGGCCAGTTTTGTTTCGCTTAGCATCTCTTCAGGCGTACCGGTACCCCGCACAAAGCGATTAATCAGCACGACGTGGTCCACATAGCGGCGAGCACCAGGCATATCATGTGTGACCATAATCACGGTTTTACCCGCTTCACGCTCGCGACGAAGTACCGACAAGATGAGCTTCTCGCTGGGCGGGTCAACGCCAGCCAGTGGCTCATCCAACAACAAAATGCTGGCCTGCTGCGCTAGCGCGCGTGCTAGCAACACACGTTTTTTTTGACCACCGGAAAGCGCGCCAATAGGTCGGTCAGCCAGGTCGAGCATATTGACTGCCACCAAAGCATCATGCACCGCTTCGCTATGTCGAGCGTGATGCCAGCGCGCTGGCAATAAGCGGCGCCATAACGCATCGCTGCGCATGTGTCCGTAGCGCCCACCCATAACGGTGTCCCATACCGAGACAGGAAAATCCCACTCAATCGCCTCACGCTGAGCCATATACGCGATACGCCCCGCCCGACGATGCTTTGCTATGGGCTCGTCAAAGGCTTTTACGCTGCCTTGCAGCGGCTTCATGCTGCCGGTCAACACATGAAAAAGTGTCGATTTACCCGCACCGTTAGGCCCGACAATGGCCGTCCATTTCCCAGCGGGAAATGTGAGGTGTATATCTTCCAGCACGGTTTGGCGCTGATAAGCAGCGTACAGCCCGGTTATTTCAATGGCGGCCATCGTGCTCGGTAAACTGGTTGTCATGGTGCACTACTCAACGGCTAAATACTGGCGCAGCATATCGGCGTTATGCCTCAACATGGCAAAATAGTCTCCCGCCTCGCCCTCTGGCTCGCTTAACGAATCCACGTATAAAGGGCCCGCGGTGGGAATTCCCGTATCTCTGGAAAGGCTACTAACGTAACGATCCGACGTTGTGCTTTCCCAAAAAAGCGCTGCAGGCTGGCGTGCGTTAATCAAGTCGATGACGCGCATTAACTGCTGCGGCGAGCCTTCCGTTTCGGCGTTATTTCCCCAGATACCGTCATGTTCAAAGCCATAAGTATCAGAGAAATACAAAAATGCTGCTTCGCTTGAGAGCAAAACACGACGCTCTTCCGGAATATCGCTTAGCGTCTGTTGAAGCTCCAAGTGAAGGTCTTGAAGTTCTGCCACGACGTTATCGGCACGCGCCTGAATATCCTCTGCCTGCTCTGGCAGAAGGTCTTCCAACTCATTCGCTATCACATGAACATAGGCCATTGCCGCACGCGGGTCTGTCCACAAATGTGGGTCGACATCGCCCTGCATATCGCCAATCATAATATGTTGAGTGGGGTATTCAGACGCTTCGGCAACGGCGACCAAGGACACATCGCCTTGGGTAGTCGCTTCCACTTGGCGCATCCACTGCTCCAGTTGATAGCCGTTATAAAAAACAATATCGGCTTCTTCCAGAGCGGCAAAATTATTGGGCGTTAATTCCCACTCGTGCACCTCTGCATTAACAGGGCTCAGCACTGATACGTTGGCGTCGTCTCCTGCCACGCGGGCCACCAAATCGCCCAATACTGTAAACGTCGCCACAACATTAATCGGCGGCGATAGCGTCTGGGCACTGGCCGTCGTAACGCTGCCCGCCGTCGCAAGCAACAAACTTATCATCAAGCATGTTTTTCGTTGGCTCATGGACGTCCCCCGTTGTGAATTTGGTTTGCGCTAATTACAACTTTAGCTCAACAAAAAAGCATTGTGCAAATAGTTTAGCCTTGGCTAACAATTATTCTACAATATGCGCTACCATGATCCATTAGAGTTTTCCATTCACCTCGATATAGTCTGCCAATGAGTGATAACGATCAGCCGCTTCCCCATAACGCCAAATGTATGAGTAAAAGTTACTGCAATGACGCATTGCCGCCCATTGAAGAGCACACACGGCAATATGAAACCGTGCGCAATGCGCATGAAACCGAGCTAATCGAAGATTACGTTGAGCTGATCGGCGACCTGATTCGCCATCGGGGAGAAGCGCGCGCCGCCGACATCGCCAGCCGCATGGGGGTGAGTCAAGCGACCGTATCCAAGATGATCCGCCGCTTAAATGAGCTGGGACTGGTCACCAGCAAGCCTTACCGCTCCCTGTTTCTAACAGCGGAAGGCCAAAAAATGGCAGAAACATCCCGGGCACGGCACGATATAGTGCTACATTTTTTACGCGCGCTGGGCGTTAATGATCATACCGCACGCATTGATGCTGAAGGCATGGAGCATCATGTCAGCAATGAAACTCTGGCGATTATGCAGCACTTTATTGACGAACAAACAACGCGTTAATCACGACCGATAGCCAGCCTAGTGATAACATCCCTCGCTACTCACTATCCTGAGAAGTGCTATTTAAGTAACACGGTGAGGACGCTAACTCTTGGTCTGCTCGGTCTTCTATATCCAGCGCGTCCAGCACCGCTTCACGCAGAGTGGGCAAATGTGAATGGTCCAGTTGGCGTGAAGCCGTTAATAACGTCAGCTTACCTTGCCTGGCATAACGCATCAGCGGTAGTAATGCGTCATCAGACTCCTTTAATTCCAAACGGTAGCGGGTCTGAAAGGAAGCCTCACTAATCTTGCCCTGGTGGTAGTCACGCCTTAGAGATGATGAAGGCGCGGCATCGCGATACCACTCCGTTAGCGCCAGCGAAGCACGCTCTTTTCCACGCGGCCATAAACGGTCAACCAGGACGCGTGCCCCCTCGTCGTCTTCAAACGCTGAATAGACGCGCTTAAGCACTATTTCGTAGTTCATATGACCTCCCTGATCCGCTTTTTTAACAACACCCCATCCACCCTACCCATGCTATACAGGCTACCAGGCAATTACTCTGCCCCATGTTAACGACATTAACGATGAGCAAAAATGATTAATAACGCTCATTTTCTATCAAACACCTTCCTTCTATTATCGCGGCCCGTAGCCGAATCATTCCCCATCCTTTTTAAACCCCGTACAATGCAGTGTTTAGTCCACACTTGGCAAACCATGCACCTAACCCGCTTCACGGATTACTCTATTCGCGTTTTGATTTACCTGGCAGCCAAGGGAGAAGAGCGCGCAACAATCACGGAAATTGCCGAGACATTCTCGATCTCGCGCAATCACTTGATGAAAATTGTCCAGGAACTACATCAAAAAGAGTACCTCAAAGCCATCCGCGGCAAGCATGGCGGGCTTTGGCTAAACCGGGCGCCCGAACACATTCGATTAGGGACGTTGGTGAGAGATACCGAGCAGGAAATGGCGCTCGTCGAGTGCTTTCGAGACGATAGCGCCTGCATCATTACCCCCGCATGCCGCTTAAAGCCTATCCTTAACGATGCACTAGACGCCTTTTTGGGCGTTCTGGATCAATATACACTGGCCGATTTGCTGCAAGGCCAACACACCAGCCTAGCGTCACTGATGAAAATACCTGCCACAGAACTTTAATTTTTTTTAAAGTCTCCTTCCGAATAAATAAAATTCAATACGATAAATCGCGTAACCTGGCTATTTCACCTCACGTGGAGCATGCTTGAGACTGGCATTACCAAACCATATAGTGCGCAGGAAATGTTGCATCAGGCTTCATTATTTCTGCAAACCTCGGAGCCAAACATGACCACAGCGCCCTTCTCGCCCAATCACATCATGATCCGCAAATTAGAAAATATTTTCGCGCTTACCAGTGAAGAGAAGCAGGCACTGATGGGGTTACCGATTCACACAAAAGAAATCAAGAGCAATCAAGACATTGTTAAAGTGGGCGATCAGCCAAACCAGTGCTGCTTGATAGTTGAGGGCTTTACCTGCGTCAACAAAGTATCCATTGAAGGCAAGCGCCAGATCATGGCCCTGCATGTTCCTGGCGACATACCCGACCTGCAAAGCCTTCACTTGAGAGTAATAGATATTAATATTGCCTCTATCAGCCCCTGCAAGCTCGGCTTCATTCAGCATAAAGATCTGCATCAACTCTGTGAGCGCTATCCCAGGCTTGTTGCTGCCTTTTGGCGCGAGACACTTGTCTACGCCTCTATTTTCCGTGAATGGCTGTTAAATATTGGACAACGCGAGGCTTACTCCCGCATTGCGCATATTATCTGCGAACTCATGGTGCGCCTAAAGACAGTAGGCTTAACTGAGGGGAACACGTTCTATATGCCAACGACCCAAGCAGAAATAGCAGATGCGACAGGGATGACGCCCGTCCACGTAAACCGCGTTTTTCAGGCACTACGCGCAGATGGCTTGATCATCACCGAAAGAAGCCGGATGACCATACCTGACTGGGACAAGCTGCAGCAAGCTGGCGAGTTCGACCCACTCTACCTTCACCTTAAAAACGATGGAAACACATAGCGCTCAGCCTCCAACCGGCAGGTAGGCCGTATGATTATCACCTAGCAGTAGCATTAATATAGGGCACAGTAGAACCAGGTTGATGGCGGTAACAGGCACTATCCACTAAATCGTCGTTTATACCTAAGGCCAATGTGAGTTTGGGCTTAGGGGGCAAATAAATCATTGGTTTACTACTTCCTGGCACGTCATTGTAAGGGATTGAAGTCGCGCCTATTGGCAGCTTCGAATATCAACAATACTCGCCAGGGAGATTTCTATATGGCTAGACCTAATGTACTGGTGTTAATGGCCGACCAACTCAACGGTACACTGTTCAAGGATGGCCCCGCCGATTTCTTGCATGCGCCTAACCTCAAGAAACTGGCCAAACGCTCGGTCAATTTCAACAATGCCTATACACCTAGCTATCTTTGCGCACCGGGGCGAGCCGCCTTCATGTCGAGCCAGTTGCCGAGCCGCACCGGGGTATATGACAACGCAGCGGAATTTCCTTCAAGCGTGCCGACATGGGCGCATCATTTGCGTCGCGCAGGTTATTCCACCTGCTTGTCGGGAAAGATGCATTTCGTCGGCCCAGATCAGCTCCACGGTTTCGAGAAACGCTTAACCACCGATGTCTACCCGGCTGATTTCGGCTGGACACCTGACTACACCAAGCCCGGGGAACGTATCGACTGGTGGTACCACAATCTGGGGTCGGTGACAGGCGCTGGCATTGCTGAAATTTCCAATCAGATGGAATACGACGACGAAGTCGCGTTTCACGCCGAGCAGCGGCTATATGACCTATCGCGCGGTCACGACGAGCGGCCTTGGGCGCTGTGCGTCAGTTTCACTCACCCGCACGACCCCTATGTAGCACGTCGCCAATACTGGGATTTATATAACGACTGCGAGTATCTTGAGCCCCAGCAAGGGCCCATACCCTTCGATGAACTGGATCCGCACTCCCAGCGGATTTTCGAAGCCAACGATTACACCAAGTTCAACATCCAGCCCCAAGACGTGCGCAATGCTCGCCAGGGCTATTTCGCCAACATCTCCTATGTCGACGACAAGATCGGCGGCATTCTAGACGTGCTCGAACGCACCCGCATGCTCGACAACACGATTATCGTGGTCTGTGCCGACCACGGCGATATGCTTGGCGAAAAGGGCCTGTGGTTCAAGATGAGCCCCTATGAAGGCTCGTCGCGGGTACCGCTGATGCTGTCTGCACCGGGGATCGAACCGCGCAATGTTGAGGACCCCGTATCGATCATCGATATCAACACCACCATCGCCGACCTGGTCGGCATCGACCTTTCCTCGATCGCGCCCTACACCGATGGCCAGTCGCTGCTCCCCTTGACCAGAGGCGAGAAGCGCGACGCGCCGGTGTACATGGAATACGCCGCCGAGGCCAGTTATTCGCCAATTGTGACCATCCGCGAGGGCAAGTGGAAATTCAACTATTGCGAGATTGACCCACCGCAGCTATTCGACCTGGAGGCCGACCCGCTGGAGCAGCACAACCTGGCGGTGCATCCCGACTACGCCGAGGTGGTGGCCGACTATCAGGCCAAGGTACACAAGCAGTGGGACATGAAAGCCTTCGATGCCGACGTGCGCGCCTCCCAGGCACAGCGTCTGATCGTCTACGAAGCCCTGCGTAATGGCCACTACTACCCGTGGGACTATCAGCCGCTGCAGGACGCTTGCGAGCGTTACATGCGTAATCACATGGACCTGAACGAAGTCGAAGAAGCCCAGCGCTACCCCCGCGGCGAGTAAGCTCATGGCGACTCACCTCATCTGAGCCGAATCGGATTTTCGGGGGGATTACACAAGCAACGCGGACGCCCGTACCTGTTGGGGTACAGGCGTTTTTCTTTCATGTGGGACAGTAAAAACTTCTCTTTACCGGACATCGCGCCCGGCAAAGGGTCAACACGTTACTTTCCGTTGCGCATGCGGCGCAGCTCGCCGTTCAGCGCTCGGATGATGCAGTAGCACATCAGCAGCATCAAGATGGAAAATGGGATAGCCGTCGCCGTGACACCCGCTTGAAGCGCCGACAACCCACCACCGATCAATAACACGATGGCAATCAACCCCTCTACCGTCGCCCAGAACATACGCTGAGGCCGAGGCGCTTCGATCTTGCCGCCGGCGGTGATGGTATCGATCACCAGAGAGCCGGAATCCGATGACGTCACGAAGAAAGTGAGCGCCAGAATGATCCCCAGGCTCGACATCAAGCCCGTCAGCGGTAGCTCATTGAGCATGCCGAATAGGGCTAGTTCGGGACGGTAGCTATCGATCACGTACTCCTTGACCAGACTGGCGGCGGGATTGGTATAAAGCTGATCCAGTGCAATGCTGCCGAATACCCCCATCCAGATAAAGATAAAAAGGCTTGGCACAATCAGCACGCAGAGCAGAAATTCACGCACCGTACGACCCTTGGACACGCGCGCGACAAACATGCCGACAAAAGGCGCCCAGCTGACCCACCACGCCCAGTAAAACACCGACCAGTCTTGACGATAGGCGTCATCTTCACGTCCAAAGGGCGCCGAGAGCGGAATGAGCTCCGTCACATAATGGGTGATTCCCGTCCACATGCCGCTGATCGCCATCAGGGTCGGGCCAGCGAATAGCACAAAGAAGAAGAACATCAAGGCCGCGATCATGTTGATCTCGGAGAGTCGCTTTACGCCCCCTTCCAGGCCGCGCCACACCGATACCAGCGCCACCGCAGTGACAAGTGCAATGATGATGACCTGTGTCGTGGTATTGATGGCCATACCGAAAACAAAATTCAGTCCCGCGTTGGCCTGCTGCGCGCCCAGGCCCAGTGCCGTGGCCAAGCCGAACAAGGTGGAAAACACCGCCAGGATATCGATCCAGTGCCCCCACCAACCCCATACGCGATCCCCCAGGATAGGAAAGAAGATCGAGCGAATAGAAAACGGCAGTTTCTTGTTATAGCTGAAGATCGCGAGGGCAAGCGCCATCACCGCGTATACGGCCCAGCCGTGCAGTCCCCAGTGCAGAAACGTCCCCGCCAGCCCCATGGCCGAGGCTTCGTCAACCGCGGCCATATTTAGCGCACCGTCGGCACCAAAGGGCGAAGGAGTGCCTAAGGGCGAAGACACATTTGCATGATAAACCGGTTCCAGCACGCTGAAGAACAGCAAGGCGATCCCGATACCCGCCGTGAACAACAAAGCGAACCACGACAGGTAGCTGTGTTCCGGCCGGGCATCCGGGCCGCCTAGCCTCACTTTGCCATGGGGAAGCACAATCAGCGCCAGACAGAAGACAATGAAAAAATCCACCAGAATCATGAAGTACCCGTCCAGCGTGCGCGTCGAGAAGCCAACGATAGATTGGAACAGCTTCCCTGCCTGCGCCGGGAACATCAGGGTCAACACAATGAAAATCAACGAGGCGAGTGCGGACAGGACAAAGACGCGGTTATGAATGTCAAAACCGATGGGTCCCATACTTCCCTGGATGTTGTCCTGCCCTACAACATAATCCGTCTGCATGTCGCTGTCGTCGTACGTCGACGAGGCCCGTTTATTTAATAAGCCCATACGATGTATCTCCTTATTGTAGTGATTGATTTATCATTGTTCTCGCTTGGGCACTGAAGACTGGGCTGCAAAGCGAAATGGCTTGCTGCTCGAAGCGTTGTTATGTAGAAAAACGTCATGCAGGAAAACCCTGGCAATGCCTCTCATCAAGTAATGCGCCCAGGCAGCTAGCCTCTGCTGGCGCCCTAGGGGATTCCTCCTCACTCTTATGCTCTAGCCCCCTCTCACCAAGACAACAGCTACGCTGGGAATAGTCAGTTGTCCTGAGTGGCGCGCCAAGGGGCTGGCTTATCTCTAACTGGGGTGCTTTCATGCAGAAACCTCTCAGGCAGGGATTACCAATGCTAAAACAATTCATCTAGTCGTCGTGAGTCCATGCACAATGACGCGCTTGTCGCTAACAGACCAATGATTTATTCGCTACCTGAGCCCAAGCACACATTGGCCTTAGGCATCACCGCTACTGAGTTCTTCAAAGCCTTGGATGGATATAAGAAAATGCATGCCATCGCATAAGATAAAGGCGCTACTCGCTTTAGCTGCTTAATCGCCATGTTCCCAGTAGTCATAGCACGCGTGCTGATCACAACCCGTCAAGGAAGACTCAACAATGCGAGTACAGCTTGTTTTAACACTAGCAAATTTGTAGAGGTTTTTTACACGAGGGTGACGGAGCTTGCGCTAAACATGACAACACCCCATTTCGTAGGATTACTACAAAACAGGTTATGTCACGATAAACCGCAAATTATGTCATTTTGGCTGGAATTTATGTCACAACAGGTTGGAAACGACAGAAATGGAGGCGGCCCCAAAAGCCACATCCCGGCACACGCAGCCACCACTACCGTTGCTCCCTTCCGGGCCTGGCGGGGTTTGCAGTATAGCGTTGCGGGAGGACCTAAGGGGCCACCATAGCAATACACTTGAATATCCATGTACTGCGGCGCTGATTTTGGTGGCTACGCCCTGATTTGAACAGGGGACCCCATCATTATGAGTGATGTGCTCTAACCAGCTGAGCTACGTAGCCTTTCCGACATCAGCGGGTGCAGATTATGCCTATTCTCGAAACAAAAGGCAAGCCGAAAACAGGCTTACCTTTCAATGAGACAATGACAGATTTACAGAGCGGTCTGAACTGCTGGCAGTGCAGGCTCGCCATCCAGGGTTGTCACACCCTCAAGCCACGCGGCTAATAAATCGTCGTGCTCTTTTAAATAACGATTAGCGGCAACGCGAGGGTCGACACCCTCATTCATAATGGCGCCCATTAACTGGTTTTCCATTTCCAGCGTAAACGTCATATTGCCAAGTAGTGTACCCACGTTCGGGCACGCTTCGACAAACCCGGCGCGCGTATTGGTGTGCACCGTGGCGCCACCCAAATCAGGTCCAAAGTAATCATCCGCATCGGATAAGTAGGCCATATCAAAGTTGGTATTCATGGGATGCGGCTCCCAGCCCAGAAAGACCATCCACTCTTCATTGGGGACGCGTGTTGTCAACTCTGAAAGCATGCCTGCTTCACTGGAATCCACCACCTGCCAATCGCCCAGGTCGTAGGCATTATCATCAATCATTTGCTGGATAAGCTCATTGCCATCGTTACCCGCCTCGATACCATGCACGCGATGGTTAAATTGATCAGCGTGAGCCGCCAAATCACTCACAGAGGTAACACCTGCATCGTACACGTATTGCGGTACGGCCAGCGTGTATTTGGCGCCTTCTAAATTGACAACTAACCGCTCAACATCGCCACTCTCAATATACGGGTCGCTGATGGACGCCATAGAGGGCATCCAGTTGCCTAAAAAGACATCAAAATCATTGTTACGCATACCCGCATAGGCAATCGGCACTGACACCGTATCGACGGTTGGCGTATAGCCTAGCGCCTCCAGTACTTCGCTGGCCAGCGCCGTCGTCGCGGTAATATCGGTCCAGCCCACTTCGGCAAAACGCACACGCGAACACTCATCGGCTTGGGCCATCATGGGCATAGCAGCCCCCAACACCAATGCGCTTAATCCCACCACCTGGACACGTTTCATTACAACTCCCCTTCTATTTTACGTAAATGGGCATGTTTATTCCTTTAACGCCAAGCGCAGCAACATGCACCAGCGTTTATTGATTGAACGTTCAATAAACAACTACTAAGATATACAGGTAATCATGACTAACCGCATGTTTCAAGTTAGGCATTCAACGTCATCAGGAGACAGCTGTGCCAAAGCTGGGAATGGAACCGATACGCCGCCAGCAGTTAATCAACGCCACCATGGCGGCCATTGACGAAGTGGGATTGGCAGAAGCAACCATTATGCGGATTGCCCGTCACGCGGGCGTCTCTGCAGGCATCATCAGTCACTACTTTGGCGGGAAAGATGGCCTTCTTGAAGCCACTATGCGCCAGATCTTGACTGACCTTAGTGACGCTATTTCTGCGCGACGCAGGGCGTTGAACGATGACTCACCTAAAGCGCACATCAGCGCGATTATCGAAGGCAACTTCGATCGCACTCAAGTGACCGGCCCTGCGGCTAAAACATGGCTTGCCTTTTGGGCCAGCAGCATGCACAAGCCGATGCTTCAGCGCCTGCAAAATGTGAACGATAGACGCCTTTACGCCAATTTATGTTGTCAGTTTCGACGCGTGCTCCCCCACGTTGAGGCACGCAATGCGGCCCGCGGGTTGGCCGCCATGATTGATGGTTTATGGCTACGCGGTGCATTAACGCCCGAAGGGCTTGATGCCGACAAAGCCCGCCATCTAGCGCTCCACTATCTTGATCAACTCTTGGCCCATCACAAATATCAACACTCAGCACCCGCTCATTAAGGTTATAAAGGAGATCAACATGTCCGCTCAAGATGTACAGCCTCTCTATATTGATGGTCGTCCGGTCGCTGCCACGTCAGGTACTACTTTTACCGTTACTAACCCATTTGATGGCAGCCTGCTTGCGACACTTGGCCAAGCAAGCCAACAGGACGTTGACGCAGCCGTTGAAGCGGCCCAGCGAGGCCAGCGCGAATGGGCTGCCATGACCGGCATGGAGCGCTCCCGTATTATGCAGCGCGCAGTTGCGTTGCTGCGTGAGCGCAATGACGAGCTGGCAGCGCTCGAGACCCGCAACACCGGTAAGCCGATTAGCGAAACAGCAAGTGTCGACATCGTGACAGGCGCTGATGCGATTGAGTACTTCGCAGGGCTGGCCCCCGCTATTCAAGGCAGCCAAATTCCACTGCGCGAAAGCTCCTTTGTGTATACCCGCCGCGAGCCGCTGGGCGTCATTGGCGCCATCGGTGCGTGGAACTACCCCCTTCAAATCGCCTGCTGGAAAGCCGCGCCAGCGCTGGCTGCAGGTAATGCCGTTGTCTTTAAACCCAGTGAAGTGACACCGCTGAGCGCAATTAAACTGGCTGAGATTTTTACTGAAGCTGGCCTGCCAGACGGTGTTTTCAACGTGGTGCAAGGCGATGGCGACGTAGGCGCGATGCTGACGGCACACCCGAGCATTGCCAAAGTGTCGTTTACCGGTGAAGCAGGTACCGGCAAAAAAGTGATGGCCGCAGCCGCTAGCTCATCGCTTAAAGACGTCACGATGGAACTGGGTGGAAAATCACCGCTGATCATCTTTGCCGATGCGGACCTGGACCGCGCCGCCGATGCGGCCATGATGGCCAATTTCTACTCCAGTGGCCAAGTTTGCACCAACGGTACGCGGGTGTTTATCGAACGCAGTGTGAAAGACGCATTTGAAGCCAAGCTGGTGGAGCGTGTTGAGCGCATCAAAGCAGGCGACCCTATGGATCCTGGCGTTAATTTTGGTCCTCTGGTCAGTTTTGAGCACCAGGCAAAGGTGCTTTCCTATATTGCCTTGGGTAAACAGCAAGGCGCCCGCCTGCTGGTGGGTGGTGATGAGTGGAAAAGCGGCGACTGGGCCAACGGCGCTTGGGCAGCACCTACCGTATTTACCGATTGCACAGATGATATGCGCATTGTGCAGGAAGAAATTTTCGGCCCGGTGATGTCGGTGCTGGCCTTTGATGATGAAGCTGACGTCATTCGTCGCGCCAACGACACCCGGTATGGCTTGGCAGCCGGCGTATTTAGCGAAAGCTTAAACCGGGCGCATCGCGTTATTCATCAGTTGGAAGCGGGTATTTGCTGGATGAATACGTGGGGTGAATCGCCTTCTGAAATGCCGGTTGGCGGTTATAAAGAGTCGGGGATTGGCCGTGAAAATGGTATCGATACGCTTAACCACTATACCCAAACCAAGTCGGTACAAATCGAGATGGGCCCCTTTGAGTCGGTGTTTTAAAGCGAAACAGCAAACACGCCAGCTATTCTACTCTCTCAAGGTGTAACTATGCCGCAACCGCATGAATTTGATTACATTATTATCGGCGCGGGCTCAGCGGGAAGCGTGCTGGCTATGCGTTTAACGGAAGACAGCGACGTCCGCGTTCTCTTGTTAGAGGCCGGCGGGCCGGACTACCGGCTTGATTTTCGTACCCAAATGCCAGCAGCCCTCGCCTTTCCACTTCAGGGAAAGCGTTACAACTGGGCATTTGAAACGGACCCGGAACCACATATGGATGGCCGTCGCATGGAGTGCGGGCGCGGGAAAGGGTTGGGCGGTTCTTCGTTGATTAACGGCATGTGCTATATCCGCGGCAATGCACTGGATTACGATAACTGGGCTCAACAGCCAGGCTTGGAAGATTGGGATTACTTAAGCTGCCTACCCTACTTTAAAAAGTCAGAAACCCGCGACACCGGGGCCAATGACTACCACGGTGGCAGCGGCCCGGTCAGCATCACTACTCCCAAAAACGGTAACAACCCGCTGTATCGCATCTTTATTGAAGCAGGCAAACAGGCAGGTTACCCCGAAACAGACGATGTTAACGGCTATCAGCAAGAAGGCTTTGGCCCCATGGACCGGTTCGTTACGCCCAAGGGGCGACGCGCCTCTACCGCCCGGGGTTACCTGGACACCGCCAAACAGCGCACCAACCTGACCATAGAAACCCACGCCGTTACCGACATCATTGAGTTTGACGGCAAGCGCGCTGTGGGTGTGCGCTACGAGCACAAAGGGCAACAGCAGACCGCCCGCGCCAAACGGGAAGTGCTGCTGTGTGGTGGTGCTATTGCGTCACCTCAAATTTTGCAGCGCTCGGGCATCGGCCATCCTGAAGTGCTCGAGCCGCTAGGCATCAAGACCGTTCATGCCCTGCCGGGTGTCGGCGAAAACCTGCAAGACCACTTAGAGATGTACATTCAGTACGCATGTAAAGAACCCATCTCGCTCTACCCCGCTCTAAAATGGTACAACCAGCCCATGATAGGCGCTGAGTGGCTACTCAAGGGTACGGGCATTGGCGCCAGCAACCAGTTTGAAGCGTGTGCGTTTATTCGCAGCCGTGACGGGGAAGAGTGGCCCAACCTGCAGTATCACTTTTTACCTATTGCGATTAGCTATAATGGCAAAAGCGCGGTTCAAGCGCATGGCTTTCAAGCGCACGTGGGCTCGATGCGCTCCAAAAGCCGAGGCCGCATTCGGCTAACCTCAAAAGACCCGCACGCGGCACCCAGTATTTTATTCAACTACATGTCGCATGAAAAAGACTGGGAGGAGTTCCGTGATGCCATTCGCTTAACGCGTAACATTATCGAACAGCCCGCATTCGATAAGTACCGAGGCCGTGAAATCTCCCCAGGGCCTGATGTACAAAGCGATGAAGCGTTGGATCAGTTTATTAAAGCAAACGCGGAAACGGCGTATCACCCCTGTGGCAGTTGCCGTATGGGAGACGATTCGCTGGCCGTGACAGATGGCCAGGGCCGCGTTCATGGCGTAGAAGGCTTAAGGGTGGTTGACGCCTCACTGTTCCCTCTAATTCCTACCGGCAACCTGAATGCGCCAACCATCATGCTGGCCGAAAAGATTGCCGACCACATCCGTGGACACGAACCGCTGCCTCGCGCGCAAGTTACCTATTTTGTAGCTAACGGCGCGGCTGCCCAACATGGGTGAATGACGTTTTCACACGTGAATCCCCGTTCATCCAAGCGCCACGGCTAACTGCCGTGGCTTTTTTTTACTAAGCTACTATTAATAAGCAGGATAAAAAGACGTAACGACTTGCGCGGGATAGCGTACGTCTGCCAATATTCAAACATCTGTTCGAATGCCTATGGCTTGCGTTCTAATCATCACTTCAAGCGTTACACACGACGGCAAGGCTGCATCGATGGATCAGACATCAACGTTCTGAGCCAAGCGCAATGCAGACCAGAACTGGACAGTGCCTAATAATACATGGAGACGTTCTATGCTCACCCTACTACTGATTATCCTGGCCGTGGTTGGCCTGCTGATTATTATGCGCCGCGAAGCAGGCGCCCCAGCAGCCCTGACACTGTTGGGTATATTAGGGCTTGTTGGCCTACTCTTTGACGCCGCCGTTATAGGCGTATTGCTGCTAATCGCTGCTCTGGTCGTTGCTGTGACGGGCCTTGAAGCAGTGCGCAAACAGTGGCTGACACCGCGGATTTTTAAAATTTTCAAAAAGGTCGCGCCAAAGGTCTCCGCCACCGAGCGCACGGCGCTAGAAGCCGGTAGCGTTTCCTGGGACGGGGAGCTTTTCTCCGGTAAGCCACAGTGGAATAAGCTGCTGGCTTACAAGGATGAAGGCCTGCGCGAAGATGAACAGGCTTTTCTTGATAACCAGTGCGCTAAAGCGGCTGGCATGTGTAACGCATGGGACATTGCTCAAGAGCGTGCCGACCTGCCCCAGCAGTTATGGGACTACCTGAAAAAAGAAGGCTTCTTTGGGATGATTATTCCCAAGGAGTACGGTGGCCTGGGTTTCTCAGCAAAAGCCCAATCCATGGCACTGCAAAAACTCTCCGCCAACGAAACGTTAATGGTGACCGTTGGGGTACCCAACTCCCTCGGCCCGGGCGAGCTGCTGCTTAAATACGGTACTGAGGAACAGAAAGACCACTATCTGCCCCGCTTGGCCGATGGCCGCGAAATCCCCTGCTTCGGCCTAACAGGCCCGCGGGCGGGCTCTGACGCAACGTCATTGCCTGATACTGGCGTAGTGTGTAAAGAGATTATTAATGGAAAAGAGACGCTAGGCCTGCGCCTGACGTTTGAAAAACGCTGGATCACGCTGGCTCCCATTGCCACGGTTGTGGGTTTAGCCTTCCGCTTATTCGACCCTGAAAAGCTGTTGGGTGACGAAGAAGACCGGGGCATCACTCTGGCACTTATACCGCGCGACACGAAAGGCATGGACATTGGTCGCCGCCATCACCCCATCGGCAGCCCGTTTATGAACGGCCCGATTAAAGGCGTGGATGTCTTTGTCCCGCTGGATACCATCATCGGCGGGCAGGAGATGATTGGCCAAGGCTGGCGCATGCTGGTTGAGTGCCTATCGATTGGTCGTTGTATCACGCTGCCCTCCGGCGCGACCGGCACCGCCCGCTACGCACTGGGCTGGAGCGGTGGCTTTACGCGTGTTCGTCGTCAGTTCAACGTGCCTGTCGCCGAAATGGAAGGCGTTCAAGAACCGCTGGCACGCATGGCAGCGATGGCTTACATCTCCCAGGCAACCGTTTATCAAACGGCTAACCTGATTGATCATGGTGAGAAACCGGCGGTTCCTTCAGCGATTTTGAAGAGCCAACTGACCGAGTTTCAACGTGATTTGTTAAGCGATGCGATGGATGTGCATGGCGGTAAAGCGGTCACATTGGGCCCACGCAACTATTTAGGTATTGGCTATAGCGCCAACCCGGTTGCGATTACCGTTGAAGGCGCCAACATCATGACGCGTAACCTGATGATCTTTGGTCAAGGGGCGATCCGCTGTCACCCCTACGTGCTGGAAGAGCTGGCCGCCAAGGATGCCAACGACATCAACGCGTTTGATAAAGCCTTCTTCAGCCATGCGGGCCTGATTTTTGGTAACGCCGCACGTGCGTTCACCATGGGGCTAGGGTTTGGTAAAGAACGCGTGCCATTTGACGGGCCAGCCGCGGCTTATGCGCAAGATATTGCCCGCCTCTCGGCAGGCTTTGGACTATGTGCGGATGCCGCCATGGCAAGCCTGGGGTCCGCGCTGAAAAAACGCGAAATGCTCTCTGCCCGTTTGGGCGATGTGCTCTCTAACCTGTATCTCGCATCCATGGTGCTCAAACAGTGGCAAGCAGGTGACAAAGTGGAAGGCGAAGACGCCCTGCTTCACTACAGCTGCCGCTTCCTGCTGCACCGTGCGGAACAAGCCTTTGTGGAGATTTTCGACAACTTGCCTAATCGGGCACTCGGCCGTGTGCTTAACGCCGTGGTAATGCCAACCGGCCGTCGTTGGGATAAACCCCATGACGATTTGGCACGCGACATTGCTAAACGGGTTTCCACCCACACTGCGTTGCGTACCAAACTGCTTTCCAACACCTGGGATACCGACGACGGCGAACAACCCAACCCATTGGCGCGCTACAACGCACTGCTGGTTGATTATGACCGTGCTGAAGCCATTTATCGTACGGTTAACAAAGCCTACGCCAAAGGTGAGCTGCCTCAAACGGCCCTTCACCCTGAAGCTCGGGTTGAGGTAGCGTTTGAGAAAGGCCTGATTAGTGAAGAAGAAACGATCTTTATGCGCGAATTCGAAAAGAACGTGCTGGAGATGCTAACGGTCGATGACTTTGCCTACGATGCGTTCGCAAAGAATAAAGGCACGCTCATTAACCATAATGCTACGCAGGCAGCGCCAATTAATCCTGAGGAAGCCCACGTCGAATAACACATCCTGGAAACAGGATTGCCATAAGCCGGCTCCACAATGGAGCCGGTTTTTTTATAGGCGCTCAATGTTCGTTTTCAAACTTGAAAGATCGCAAACGATCACATATTCTTCATAAATGAAAATAACTGTGCTTTGCTTTGGTTATCAAACCTAATTTTCCATTAATGAGGCTATCATGACCCTGCGTGAACAAAACGTTAGTCAATTGACAAGTACCACCTTTGACGCGCTGGTAATTGGTGGCGGTATTAATGGCGCGGCCAGTGCGGCGGCACTGGCAGGCAAAGGTGCCAAAGTCGCCTTGATTGATCGTGGCGACTTTGCAGGCAGCACCAGCATGCACTCCTCCAACCTGGTGTGGGGGGGCATCAAGTATATGGAAAGCAATGACTTTGGCCTGGTGCGTAAACTCTGTAAAAGCCGCAATCATCTGATCAAGAGTTACCCTTCCACGGTTGAGGAAATACGTTTTCTCACCACGATTACCAAAGGGTTTCGCCACTCCCCTCGCTATCTTTGGGCAGGCACCTGGCTTTACTGGTTAATGGGAAATGGTTTTACCAAAACGCCCCGCCTGCTTTCGCCAAAAAACATCAAGCAAGAAGAGTCGATCATTAATGTCGATACATCGGTGGGCGGCTTTGAGTATTCGGATGCCTACCTGCACGACAATGATGCCCGGTTTGTGTTTAATTTTATCCGCCACGCGCTCGATTTCGGTGCGACAGCCGCCAACTATGTGGAGTCGCTGGGTGCTGAGCGTAAAGATGGTGTCTGGGTAACGAAAGCCCGCAACACCATGGATGGCAGCACGTTTGAGATACGAGCCAAGGTATTGATTAACGCGGCTGGCCCATGGGTAGACCATCACAACAAGCTGACCAACCAGCAGACATCGCACCAGCACCTTTACTCAAAGGGCATCCACTTAATCGTGCCGCAGTTAACAGAGTCAAAGCGTGTACTGGCGTTTTTTGCTGATGATGGGCGGCTTTTCTTTGTTATCCCCATGGGCAATCGTACCTGTATTGGCACTACCGATACGCACATGGACCACCCTAATGCGGTAGTGACCGATGAAGACGTAAGCTTCGTGCTGGAGAACATTAACAAGCGCTTAACGCTTGAGAAGCCCCTGACACCTGACGATATTATTTCAACACGCTGTGGCGTGCGCCCCTTGGCCGTCGAGGCCAACCAGGGCAGTGACCGTGACTTCCTGCAGCTCTCACGCAAGCACATTATTGATACACATGACGATACGGCACATATCAGTATCTTTGGTGGCAAGCTCACCGACTGTTTAAACGTCGGTGATGAAATTGCGGATGCGGTAACCCAGCTAGGCGTGACGTTAACCAACCCCAGGTTCCAGTGGTACGGCGAACCTGCTGATTCTATTAAGCAGCAATTTATGGCTCAGGCCGAGCGTATCGGCCTTGATGCGATGACGCCCAGCACCTCTTCAGAGCTACTGACAAAACGCCTGTGGCGCCGCTACGCGGATAAAGCGTTTGCGATGCTTGAAAAAATCGAAGCAGACCATGACCAGGCCGCCTTGCTTATTGAAGGTACCGAATATATTCGCGTTGAGCTTGAACACGCCCGCGATTATGAAATGATCACTGAACTAGAAGACTTCCTGCGTCGCCGGGCCAAAATATCGCTTGTGGTGCGTCATGAGCAGCTACGCCACTCTGAAGGGCTTAAAGAGGCTTGCCGGATGCTTTTCGGTGACCAGGCCAATGAACGATTTAATGCCTACTTCGAAAATAATTCTGGCGAGGCAATTCAACAAGCAATGGCAGACGCCTAGTGCTTGCTAAAAGCACATAACCAAACGGACATATCCCAATTATCGTGCTAAAAAAGCTCCCTTAAAACTGTTAAGGGAGCTTTGTGTACATCCACCACCAAAGCCTCTAAGCGTTTAACACCTTACTCCTCGTTAGCAACCTGTAGCTGCGAGTCGCCTTCCAACACTTCATCCCAGGCTTCATCCAGCGTACAGCCAGACCGACTATCGAGCGTATCGATCACTTCCACGGCACATTGAAGCGACCTCGGGCTATCTTTAAGCGCAAGTACCAGTTTAGCCAAGTCCTGCTTGCTAAATGTACTGGCAATCTGGTTAGCTTGCTGGCTTAGTTCAATACAGTTCATATTCAGTACCTCATGGTATGGTTATCCGTTGCCGGTCTCACAAAGGGCTTTCGTTGGCAAAGCCAGCCGCCCTATACGTATGGTGGCATTGCTACTCATGCCAGGTCGGATAAGCACCTGGTTCGGTGACTGCGAACGGTCAAAAAACAGATAAAATCTTCGCTCTTTAGCGCCTGCTGTATGCACGCACAAAGGTTATATGGCAAGGCATAGTGCGATGTGTCGGGGTAACGAAGCATCACTCCATCCCATGCCCTGACTATGGTTCATGAACGATCAGCCAACAATGCATCATTGGACGCACGCCCCGTTGTAGCTTGACTACATTGGCCGCCGCCCAGGGTTAAACGTGTTAAAAGCTTACAACAAGAAGAGAATCAAGAAGTGCACGCAGCCACCTTACGATGGCTACGTGATGGCCTTATTCGCCGGAACGTACGCGCGACACGGCATCCAGCCAGCCTTGGTACAGCTGCTCGCGAGACGCATCCTCCATGGTCGGCATAAAGCTCTTTTCACAGTCCCAGAGCTGTTCAATTTCTTCCAAAGAGTCATACCAGCCTAAGCGTAAGCCTGCCAGGTACGCTGCTCCCAGTGCAGTAGTTTCTAAAATAGTGGGACGGTCCACCTCAACATCCAGCATGTCGGACAAAAACTGCATCAGCCAGCTGTTTTTAACCATGCCGCCATCCACACGCAGTTTGCTTGGTGTTGCGTCCATATCGTCGTTCATGCAGTGCTGTAAATCGCGAGTTTGATAACAGACTGCCTGCAAGCCTGCCGCAACGATTTCTGCAATACCGGTGTCCCGTGTCAGGCCAAAGATTGCTCCCCGCGCTTTAGGGTCCCAGTGCGGCGCCCCAAGCCCCGTAAAGGCAGGTACCAAATAGACGCTATGGCCCAGTCGGGTCTCCTTGGCAAGCGCCTCGGTTTCAGCCGCATCCGCAAACAGGTTCAAGCCATCCCGCAGCCACTGTACGGTTGCACCTGCGACAAAAATACTGCCTTCCAGCGCATAGGTAGGCTTACCGTTAAGCCGATAGCCGATGGTGGTCAACAAGCGATTACGCGAAAGCGCGGGCGTGTCACCGGTGTTTACAATCATAAAGCAGCCGGTGCCGTAGGTGCTTTTACCCATACCTGGCGTAAAGCATGCCTGCCCTACTAGCGCTGCCTGCTGATCGCCCGCCACACCGGCAATCGGTAGCTCAGCCCCTAACCACTCTGCCTCCATCATGCCAAAATCATCGCTGGAGTCTTTCACACTGGGCAGCAGGTTGGCGGGTATGTTGAACAGCGCCAGCAAATCCTCATCCCATTGCTGGGTGTGTATGTTAAAGAGCGCTGTACGTGAGGCATTGGTGGCATCGGTGACATGCTGCTTACCGTTTGTCAGCCGCCAAATCAGAAAGCTATCTACGGTGCCAAATGCCAGCTCGCCACGCTCAGCGCGTTCACGGGCACCCTCCACGTTCTCAAGCAACCACGCCAGTTTCGTCGCCGAAAAGTAGGGATCAATTAACAGGCCGGTTTTTGCTTGAACGCTATCGGTATGCCCAGCTTCACGCAGCGTTTGGCAGGTATCAGACGTTCGCCGATCCTGCCATACGATCGCGTTATAAAGTGGCTTACCTGTTGCGCGGTCCCACAACAGCGTGGTTTCGCGCTGATTGGTAATACCCACACCCGCCACTTGACCTGCAGAAACACTGGCCTTCACCAGCACTTCTTTGCAGGTCGCAACTACTGATTCCCAAATATCTTCAGGATCATGCTCAATCCAGCCATCACGGGGAAAGTGCTGGGTAAACTCTTGCTGGGCAACGGCCGCAATTTCCCCTTGTCGGTTAAACAAGATGGCACGGGAGCTGGTGGTACCTTGATCAATAGAAAGTAGATAACGGGACATTAGATGTTCGCTTTGAGGTGAATATTTTCGCTTTATTATGAATAAGGCTACGCTAAGCCTTATTGATGCTCAAGTACGAAAATACCTCTACAAAGCAGCCTTGGCCCGTTTAGGCGATATAGAGCGCCACATCATATTGGGTTAGCAACTGCTGGATAGACTCGGGAGGCTTACGGTCAGTGAACAACGCATCCAGCTGGGAAAGATTCCCTTGGCGTACCACAGGGTTGCGATGGAACTTGGAGTAATCCGCGGCTAGATACACGCGTCGCGAATTAGCAATGATCGCCTGGGCCACACGTACTTCCTGGTAATCGAACTCCAACAAAGAGCCATCTTCATCAATACCGCTGATACCAATAATGCCGTAGTCGACCTTAAACTGATTAATAAAGTCGATGGTGGCTTCACCGATAATGCCGCCATCCCGAGAGCGCACTTGGCCACCCGCAATGATGACGTTAAAGTCTTCTTTATGCTGCAAAATAGCGGCAACGTTCAGGTTGTTGGTGATCACTTCCAACCCTTGATGCTCCAGCAATGCCTGGGCAATGATTTCATTGCTGGTACCAATATTGATAAACAGCGATGAGTGATTAGGAATATGCTGCGCCAGACAATGAGCAATGCGCTCTTTCTCTTCAAGATGGAGTGTTTTACGTGTGCTGTAGGCCGTATTAACGGTGCTTGACTCAATTCCCACGCCACCATGCACCCGCCTCACTCGGCCCTCATTCGCCAACGTGTTGAGATCGCGCCGAATCGTTTGAGGCGTTACTGCGAAATGATCAGTCAGTTGCTCAATGCTCATATAACCGTGCTGACGAACCAGCTCGACAATCGCATCCTGACGGTATTGTTGATTCATAGGCTTAGCCTGTTCACTTTTATTTATCGCCAAGCGTAATAGGGTAACAAAATCTGATAGCCCTGATCCACACGACGAAGCTCAACAAAGCTCGGTGGCCCACGGAGGGGCCACCGAGCACTATCTTTTGCTGTCGTTACTTACAGCGGCCATACCCACAAAATAACCGGCAGGGCAACCACCAGCACAACGATCGAAAGCGGCAAACCTAGCTTCCAATAATCACCAAACCGATAGCCGCCTGGCCCCAGCACCAGTGTATTGGACTGATGGCCGATGGGGGTTAAAAACGCGCATGAAGCACTCACCGCGACCACCATTAAAAACGGATCAAGGGAGACATTAAAGCCTTGGGCTAAACTGGCGGAAATCGGTGCCATTAACAATGCGGCGGCAGCATTATTGACCACATTTGAAAGTAGCATGGTGAGCACGAAAAGGCCGATTAAGGAAATAAAGATGGGCCACTGCGCGCCAAAGTCCAGCAAGATGTTCGCTACAATCGTGGCTCCACCGCTGGTTTCCAAGGCTTCCCCTACGGGTATCATGGCGGCTAACAGTACAATCACAGGGCCATCAATGGCCTGGTAGCCATCCCGCAGTGGCAATACCCCAATTAATAGCGAAATAAGCGCGGCACAGCCCATTGCGACCGCTGCGGGCAGAAGGTCCAGCAGCATCGCGACAATGGCCAGCGCAAAAATCCCGATTGAGATAACCAACTTACGCGGCTGGCCTAACTGCAGCTCCCGATTAGCCAACGGCAAACAGCCTAAGGTAGAAAGGCTATCGCTAATTTCGTTCTCGCTGCCCTGAAGCAGCAGTACATCGCCGGTTTGAAAACGAATATCTCGCAAGCGCTGTTTCAAACGACTACCGTCACGAGCAACCGCCACCAGATGTAGACCAAACTGTTGATTTAATCGCAGCTGTCGGACACTGCGATTATTCATCATCGAATCATTACGCACGACCGCTTCGATCAGTTGCAGCCCTTCGGTATCCACCGGCTGCCGGCCCTCACTGCTGTCTGCTTCGCCCTCATCCTCTTTTGAGGCATCTTCATCCTTCTCCTCAGGCTCCGCAACCGCACTCAACCCTACTTTATCTTCAAGCAGCTTTAGATCATCCGGGCCCGCCTCAAGCAGTAAAATATCGCCCTCTTGCAAGATCCCATGAAAGGAGTAGCCCGCCCGACGGTTATCGTCGCGCACTACGGCCAATACAGGAATGGTTTCCTCAAGTTCATCGCGTAACTGCGGCAGCGTTAAGCCGTTGGCTTTAGAGTCCTTGGTAACGTTAAGCTCTACCAGATAATTGGCGGTATCAAACATCTCTTCAGTTGATGACTTCGCATTGCGTTTAGGCGTTAAGCGCCAGCCAATTAACACGATAAACACAAGGCCTACAACAGCTACCGCAACCCCGACAGGGGAAAAGCTGAACATGCCAAAATTTTCCCCGGTTACACTGCCACGGTAGCTGGAGATAATAATATTGGGCGGTGTGCCAATCAGGGTGGTTAAGCCCCCCAGCAACGAACCAAACGCGAGCGGCATTAAAAGCAGGGAAGGAGACGTGTTATGTTCGCGGGCAAGCCGCATGGCAACGGGTAGCAATAGCGCTAACGCCCCCACATTATTCATAATGCCGGACAACACCACCACGGTTCCTACTAGCGCTAAAAGCTGGAGTATCAGCCGGTCACCCACCTTGAGCACTTGGTTGGAGATAATATCCACTACGCCAGAACGCTCAAAACCACGGCTTAACACCAGCACGGCAGCCACCGTAATGACGGCGGGATGACCAAACCCGGCAAACGCTGAATCAGCCGGAACAAGGCCTAGCATCACCGATGCAAAAAGCGCCGTTAATGCCACTAAATCATAGCGAAAACGCCCCCATACGAACGCCACCAACGTTAATCCCAGCACAATAAATATCAGTGTGCTGGGTGCCAAGCCGATTGCTTCCATCGCCATGCGAATCATCTCCTGTAACGCTACCCGGCCTGCTTACCCCTTCCGGCTTGCCTTTGTAAACCACAACCCATGTAAAGAATGAGAAGAACCTTCACACATTAGACGGTATCTATACAGACGTATAGCGTGTGCAAACGTTAGAGGATAGCCGACCGGCTGGAACTGCTGATAAAGCCGCATGGGGACGACACATTGGCTGCGCTTCCCAGAACGGTAATCTGAAAAAGGTACAAATAAGCAGTAAAGAGGAGCTAGTCTGAAAGCTAAAATCAACAAAAGCCGCGTTTGCGGCTTTTGTTGCTCGCTACCGATCAGGGCAGCAGTACGGTTGAACCGGTTGTTTTACGGTTCTGGAGTGCATCCTGGGCTTTACCCGCATCGGCCAGCGGGTAGCGGTTGGCAACATCAATTTTGATTTTGCCACTCTCGATCATGCTAAAGAAATCTTTGCACATCATTTCCAGGCGCTCGCGCGTGTCGGCATAACCGTTCAGGCTGGGGCGGGTAACAAATAGCGACCCTTTCTGATTCAAAATTCCAATATTAACGCCATCAACCGGGCCGGAGGCATTACCGAAGCTGACCATTAACGCGCGAGGCTTCAGGCAGTTTAACGACATCTCCCACGTGTCCTTGCCCACCGAATCATAAACCACATCGCACATTTCGCCGTTAGTAAGCTCACGGACGCGTTCAACCACGTCTTCTTCGGTGTAATTAATGGTCGCCCATGCGCCATTTGCCAGCGCCAAGTCGGCTTTCTCTTTAGAGCTAACCGTACCAATCAACTTCACACCTAACGCCTTGGCCCACTGGCAGGCAATCGAGCCTACACCACCCGCCGCAGCATGGAACAAGATGGTCTCGCCACCTTTGAGCTCATGCGTTTGACGTAACAAATACTGCACGGTTAAGCCTTTCAGCATGCTCGCCGCGGCGGTTTCAAAATCGATGAAGTCAGGCAGTTTGACGACTTTTTCAGCCGGCAGCGTATGGTGCGCCGCATACGCGCCTAACGGGCCTTGCGCATAGGCAACGTGGTCCCCAACACTTAGATGAGTCACCCCTTCGCCAACCGCATCAACAATACCCGCGCCTTCAGTACCCAAGCCCGCAGGCAGCGACGGTGCTGGGTAAAGGCCGGTACGAAAATAAATATCAATAAAGTTGAGGCCAACGGCTTTATTGGCGACCCGAACTTCACCTGACTTGGGCGCTGCCGGGGTAACCGTCGCTACTTCAAGTACCTCGGAACCGCCGGTACGGGCAAACTCGATACGCTGAGACATATAAACTCCTTGTACTTTATTTTGGCAGACAGACATTTTGTAAACGAGCTAACGGCTATCCAAACGCTTTAGGCGTCAGAAATCAAGCCGTTAGTTCTAAGCGAGCGGCATTCACTGCGATTGACCTGACACGCTGATGTCACTTGCGCATGCTAGACTGATTTTACTCAATCTGTGACGCCTTATGGATGTGCGATGACCCACCCTGCTATTACCCTCCCTACCCTAATTGCTCACCGCGGCTATTCCGCCGCCGCCCCTGAAAACACGCTAGCCGCCGTACGAGCCGCGTATGAGGCAGGTGCGCGCTGGGTTGAGCTGGATGTTCAATTACTGGGCGACGGCACCCCCGTGATTTGGCATGACGCGGAAGTGGACCGCTGCTCTGATGGGCGGGGGAACCTCAACACGCTCACTTGGCCACAGGCCAACGTTCTGGATGTCGGCAGTTGGTTTGGCGATGCCTTTGCGGGTGAAAAAATGGCCAGCCTGGAGGCCATGCTGGCGCTGCTCAATGAGCTGGAGATGGGCGTCAATATGGAAATAAAAGTCAATAAAGGCCGCGACCCAATCGAATTGGTTAATCGCGTACTACCAGACATGCGCGATGCCCTATCGCCAGAGCGCCTGATTGTGTCTTCGTTTGATGTCGATGCACTTAAACATTGCCGCACATTGGCACCAAAAGAAGAGCTGGCGCTGGGAGTCTTGTTTGGTAACACGCCCAGGGAGTGGCGCACCCTCTGCGAGGCGGTTGATGCGTTCAGCATTCACCCCCACTGGCCACGCTTAAAGCGCGACCAGGCCGATGCCATGCACCAGGCGGGCTATCAACTGTTGTGTTACACCGCGAATGATCCAAGCGCTTTTAATAACCGTTGGGAATGGGGCATTGCTAGCGTGATTACCGACGAACCTGCTATTTTTAAACGTTTTTTGGATAACCAGCGTTCAAAATAGAGTCATCAGGGGGATGTCATGGAATACAAGGGGGGTTCATGAAATACATAGGTGCACACGTTAGCGCAGCGGGCGGAGCCGACCAGGCCGTGCAACGTGCGGTGGAAATAGGCGCTAATGCCTTTGCGCTATTCACTAAAAACCAGCGCCAGTGGAAAGGCAAGCCGTTAACCGATAAGGCAATTGAGGCTTTTAAAGCCGCTTGTCGCCAGCATGGCTTTGGCCCAGAGCAAATTCTTCCCCACGATAGCTACCTGATTAACCTGGGGCACCCGGAAGCCGAGGGGCTTGAGAAATCCCGTGCGGCTTTTTTGGATGAAATGCAGCGCTGCGAACAACTAGGCCTGACGCTACTTAACTTTCACCCCGGCAGCCATCTAAACAAAATCAGCGAGACGGATTGCTTAAAACGTATTGCGGAATCGGTTAACGAAGCGCTGGTGCATACCCAAGGCGTAACGGCCGTTATCGAGAATACCGCAGGGCAAGGCACTAACCTTGGCTGGCACTTCGAGCACTTGGCGGAAATCATTCGCCATGTCGATGACAAGTCACGCGTTGGCGTATGTATCGATACCTGCCATGCGTTTGCGGCGGGGTATGACTTACGAACCGCCGAAGCGACACAGGCAACCTTAAATGAGCTTGGCAGCATCGTAGGCTTTGAGTATCTGCGCGGTATGCATTTAAACGATGCCAAAAGTGCGTTTGCCAGCCGGGTTGACCGCCACCACAGTTTAGGAAAAGGCAATATTGGCCTGCCTGCCTTTACCACCATCATGCAGGATGCCCGCATTGATGGGATCCCGATGATTTTAGAAACCGTAGAGCCTGATATCTGGCCTGAAGAAATCAGCTGGCTGCGCACTCAAGCAGAAGAAGCCGCACCCGGCAAATAGTGAATCACATCATGAAAGCGTAAGCGCGTGGCCGTGGCATTGCGCATTGCGTGGGGGCGGTCAGCAAAAAAGCGCAGCCCCTCGCCTACCTTTAGCGTTTGCCAACGGTCATCAATGCGCAGCTCCATCTCCCCTTCAACCACCACAATATGTTCTACCACGCCCTCGGCATGCGGCGCTGACTCGCTGATCGCACCGGGCGCCAGCTCAATCATGAACATTTCAAAGCCCAACAATGGATCATAAGGGAAAATCAGCCGTGCCTGCATGCCTGCACTGTCATCTCCCCATACCGACTCTCCGCTATCCCGGCGCAGCTCGCCCTGAACCGGTTTTTGGCTGTCGAATAGGGTAGAAAACGACACTCGAAAGCCACTGGCGATTTTCCACAGCGTTGATACGGTCGGGCTCGACTCACCACGCTCGATTTGCCCTAACATGGCTTTGCTTACGCCTGTTTCAGCCGCTGTGCGGTCCAGGCTCCAGCCCTGTTTATTGCGTAACTGCTTAACCGTGCTGGCTATATGTTCAGCAATGGTGTGAACTTCACTCGCCATAGGTCTCCCCTTTAACGCCATAAAAGAAGTTTACTGATTACTTTCACTTCGCCAGCCCTTCGGGCCGGCATGTTCTGTTGCTTTTTTTAGCCACGTATCGCCGCTCAAGTTCATGAGTAAGAGTTCCTTAAACGGCGCATATCTCTTTAGAGTAAGGCCTTCTTAATGGCGTTGTGCGCTATAGCGCACGGTGGTAGCCTACACAACTGTGCGCTATAACGCACATTTAATAATAAGCGTTAGCGAGGAGATACCATGGAGGCGCCATCCAGCGAAGAGCATGCCACCTCGCCACGGCCACACTACTCGGCCTGGCGGGACGTTAGCCTATCAACGGTGACGGCTGGGTTTGTTGCCGTCGTCATTGGCTATACCAGTTCAGCGGCGATTATTTTTCAAGCCGCAGAGGCTAGCGGCGCATCCGCAGCGCAAATCAGTTCCTGGCTCTGGGCGCTGGGAATTGGCATGGGCGTTACCTCCTTCGGGCTTTCGCTGCGTTACCGCATGCCGATGCTAACCGCCTGGTCGACGCCAGGCGCCGCCTTTCTGGCCACTAGTTTGCCGGGTATTCCACTTGATGAAGCTATTGGCGCTTTTCTATTCTCATCGCTGCTTATTACGCTATGCGGCGTAACAGGGCTGTTTGATCGCTTAATGCGCTATATACCAGGCGCGATAGCAGCCGCCATGTTGGCTGGCATTCTGCTGCGCTTTGGGCTGGGGCTGTTTAACGTTATCGAGACACAGTGGCTAATCCCACTCGTTATGCTGGCCGCCTGGATAGCAGGCCGTCGCTTATGGCCCACCCTTGCGGTACCCGGCGTGCTCGTCACCGGGCTAGGGCTTGCATTTGTGCAAGGGCAAATCAATTTAAACGATATTCCATTGACTCCGGCCATGCCCGTTTTTACTGCGCCGGCATTCTCCTTAACGACCCTGATTGGCGTGGGCATTCCACTTTTTATCATTACCATGGCGACCCAAAATCTACCGGGCGTGGCGGTTTTACGCGCGGCAGGCTATCAACCTGACAGCTCACCGCTTATCAGTTGGACAGGCGGCGCAAGCCTGCTGCTTGCGCCATTTGGTGGCTTTGCGCTCAATATGGCGGCGATCAGTGCCGCTGTCTGCATAGGCCCTGATGCCCACGCTGATCCACGTCGCCGCTACACGGCAGGCATGGCCGCTGGCATTTTTTATACCATTATGGGGATTTTTGGCGCGACGGTGACCGGCGTGTTTAACGCCCTACCCAGCGCACTGGTGATTGCCCTGGCGGGTATCGCACTGCTTGGCACACTGGCAGGCGGGCTAGCCAGTGCCTTTGCCGATAGCCGACACCGTGATGCCGCCATCGTCACTTTCTTGTTGACCGGTTCAGGCATTACGCTATTGGGTATTGCGGGGCCATTTTGGGGGTTAATCGCGGGTTTAATCACCTTAAAGCTGACGGCGCCCAACCAATAACTAATCATTAATAACCAACAACCAATAAAAAACGAGATCCCCAAGCAGGCTTACAGTACAGCCCTGGGATCTCGTTTTTTCAATGAAGGTTTGTTGATGCAGGGCTTTAAACGTTACATCGTCGCCAGACGCTCTTCATCCATCACACCCGACATCCGCACCATTGCCAGCGCTTCTTCAAGGTTACTCATTTCTTCAATCATTACCAGCTCGCTTTCCAGGCTAACCGGCTGGCCCGCCTTGTCGGACAACAACTTTTCAAGTGATGCCAAGTTTAAGTCACGATCAAGGTGTAGAACATCGACAGAAGCGCTGTTATTACTGGGCAGGTAGATCGTGCCATTTGAAAAGTCGACCGCGTAGGCAATAACACCGGGAACAATGAAAAACAGAAGACCCACACCGTTGGCAATGGCCACCACCGGGTCAATTTGGCCGCTTAATTGGCCTTTCCGCTCTGGATGAAACAGGGTGCCGCAACCAGTCAATGCAATAATGGAGGCGCCCACAACGGCTCCCGATAACCAACGGCGTACAGTTTGCTTCATCAAGATTCTCTCAAAATTTAAAACAGCGCGCAGGCAAAAAGGTAGCTTTAAAAGATAGCTTTACAGAAAAACTGCCCGCGAGCACATGTGAAAACGCGTTCATATTAACACAAACAGCCCCCTGGATGACGGGCATGCTGATGGCAGTATTTTGCCGCGCTAACCGCTAAGCCGTACAATAGCCTCATTCAACGCTAAACCAGCGGCTTTTATACTATCAAGGAATGCTATCTCCCATGCGCGCCAGCCAATTATTAATCGCTACGTTAAAAGAAACCCCGGCCGACGCCGAAGTCATTAGCCATCAGTTGATGTTGCGTGCCGGGATGATTCGCCGCCTGACCTCTGGCCTGTACACCTGGCTCCCACTGGGTCTGCGTACACTGCGTAAAGTAGAAGCGATTGTTCGCGAAGAAATGAACCGTGCCGGTGGCCAAGAAGTACTGATGCCCGCCGTTCAGCCGGCAGAACTATGGCAGGAGTCTGGTCGCTGGGAGCAGTACGGCCCTGAATTACTACGCGTAAAAGACCGCCATGATCGTGACTACTGCGTAGGCCCGACCCATGAGGAAGTCATTACGGACCTGGTGCGCAAAGAGATAGCAAGCTATAAGCAGCTGCCGATTAACTTCTACCAGATCCAAACCAAATTCCGTGATGAGATCCGCCCACGCTTTGGAGTGATGCGCTCGCGCGAGTTCATCATGAAAGATGCCTACTCTTTCCATTTGGATGAAGCGTCGCTGCAAGAGACGTACCAGACCATGTACGACGCCTACACGCGAATTTTTACCCGTTTGGGGCTGGACTTCCGCCCGGTGATTGCGGATAACGGCTCTATCGGCGGCACCGGTTCTCACGAATTCCATGTACTGGCAAGCTCCGGCGAAGACGATATCGTGTTCTCGAATGCCTCTGACTACGCCGCCAACATGGAAAAAGCCGAAGCCTTACCGGCACCGTTAGGTAGCGATGTACAGCGCGCAGCGCCCAGTGAAGAAATGCGCGTTGTAGAGACGCCCAACGCCAAAACCATCGCAGCACTGGTTGAGCAGTTTAAGCTGCCTATCGAAAAAACCGTAAAAACATTGATGGTTCATGCTGCTGAAGGCGGATTGATTACGCTGTTGGTGCGCGGCGACCACGAGCTTAATGAAGTCAAGGCAGAAAACCTTCCCCAGGTAGCGACGCCGCTCACCATGGCAAACGAAGAAGAAATTCGTGCTGCTGTAGGCGCGGGGCCTGGCTCACTAGGTCCTATCGGCCTTAAAATGCCGGTCATCATTGACCGCAGCGTTGCCTTGATGAGTGACTTTGGCGCGGGCGCGAACATTGATGGCAAGCACTACTTTGGCATTAACTGGGAGCGCGACGTTGCCCTGCCCCAGGTCGCCGATTTACGTAAAGTGGTTGAAGGCGACCCGTCACCGGATGGTGAAGGCACGCTGTCGATCAAGCGCGGTATTGAAGTCGGCCACGTGTTCCAGCTGGGTCAAAAATACTCTGAAGCCATGAATGCGAGCGTGCTGGGCGACAACGGCAAAACCAGCCATCCGTGGATGGGCTGTTACGGCATTGGCATTACTCGTGTAGTGGCGGCAGCGATTGAACAAAACCACGACGAGTCCGGTATTATTTGGCCTAACGCGATTGCACCTTTCCAGGTCGCGCTAGTGCCCATGAATGCGCATAAATCCCAGCGCGTTCGCGAAGAATCAGAGCGTCTTTACCAAGCGTTAACAGCTGCAGGCCTGGATGTACTGCTTGATGACCGCGATACACGGCCAGGCGTTAAGTTTGCTGATTTGGAACTGATGGGCGTTCCTCATCGTTTGGTAATTGGCGACCGTAGCCTGGATAACGGCGAGCTTGAATACAAGGGCCGCCGTGACAGTGAAGCGACCATGATTCTAGCAGATGACATTGTCGATTTTCTGCTCGAAAAAGCCAGCGCACACCCCACGGCTCAGTAAAGCAGCATCTCGTCCCGCCGCCGTGTTTCAACACGGCGGCGATCCTCGACTTCAACCGCACAGGCTTAGCAACGCTTGTACGTACTCATCGCTATCTCGCAGACAAAAAAAACCGGCCCAGTGGGCCGGTAAAAAGGAAGCTTACTTCTTAAAGTAAACCCCCTCCCCTGACGCAAGGCTTAGCAGGCGTTTGCTTGCGTGGCATGCTGCATCAATAACGGGCGTCGCCACGCGCCTACTAACCAAGAAAATGAGTGACAATACTCGCATTTTTGTCACTGACACACCGCTTGGGACTCCCCAGCCTAAAGCGGCTTCTGTGCGCTAACTGGTCATCATCTTATCGAGCCGCAGTCTATCAGTCTCTGACCTGGGTCAAATTTTAAGAAGGTGCCACGAACCTTTTTAAATCATTTTAATACAGCCCTTAAACACCCACGCTGAGACGCGCTTAACGCAGCTCAACTTAAAGCACTTTACGATCCTCTACCTTGGCATGCTCGGTTCCCGGTGGAAGCGGATGCCCTTTTGCCAGTTCCGCCCGCGTTGCTTCACGCTGCTCCAGAATGTTTACCTGGTAGCTCAGCGTACGCCCTGCCAACGGATGATTGGTATCTACGGTAACTCGGTCTCCTGCCACGCTCACTACCGTTACAATTTGCGGCCCGGCCTCGCCCTCGGTTTGAAAGCGGCTGCCCGGCGTTAAGTCAGCGTTACCAAACGAGCCACGGCCGACTTCCTGTACCAGGCCTTCATTGCGCAGGCCATAGGCCTCTTCAGGTAAAAGCATCACTGTTACTTCATCACCGGCCTTTAGGCCAGCTAATGCGCGCTCAAGCCCAGGCACGATATTGTCGTGGCCATGCAGATACTCAAGGGGCTTATTGCGGGCGCGTGAATCATCCAATACCTGCTCACTGTTATCGCTTAAAACATCGCTAAGCACATAGTGCAACGTAACGACCTGATGTGCCGTGATCGACATGGAAAACTCCTCTCCGGTAAGCTATCAACATTGTCATAAACATTGATGCAGTTTATCACTTGGCTCAAGCCAACGTCTTTTCTGGAGTTGAACGATATGCCCACCCCTTTACCCCGGCGTAGCTGGCTAGCCGCGCTGGCGATTTACTTTCGGGCACCTGTTATTACCATGCTGTTTCTGGGGTTTTCCGCGGGCTTACCGTTCTTACTGGTTTTTTCTACGCTGTCGGCCTGGCTACGCAGCGACGGGATTGACGTCGCCGCCATCGGCTTTTTCGCGTGGATAGGAATGCTCTACTCGATCAAGTTTTTCTGGGCGCCCGTGGTAGACAGGCTCGCCCTGCCGGTCCTCACGCGCATGTTCGGGCAGCGGCGAGGCTGGATGCTGCTGGCCCAAGCGATGATTGCAGCGGGGCTTGTGGGTCTTGCAGGCGTTAATCCCCAAGGTAACCTTGGCGTGGTAGCCGCGTTTGCGCTGCTGGTGGCGTTTGGCTCAGCTACCCAGGATATAGCGATTGATGCCTACCGCATTGAGTCCGCCGATGACGACGTCCAGGCCGCCATGGCATCTACCTACATTATCGGCTACCGGGGTGGCCTGCTGGCCGCAGGCGCCGGGGCGCTCTATGTAGCGTCAGCCATTTCCTGGGACGTGGCCTACTTAACCATGGCGGCGCTCGTCGGCGTGGGTGTCCTCACCGTGCTGATTCGCCCCGAGCCCAAGCGGGCGTCGCTCTCGGTGCAGTTAATTCATGAACCCAAAGTACGTGCGTTTATTCGCGCTAGCCGTGGCCAACCTAAAGTGCTACGCCGCATGGGCGCTTGGTTTATCGGCGCCATCGTATGCCCCTTTACCGATTTCTTTCGTCGTTATGGGGTAAAAGCGCTGGGCATTCTAGTGTTCATTGCAGTGTTTAGAATAAGCGATCTTGCCATGGCGTCGATGGCTAACCCGCTCTATATCGACCTTGGCTTTTCACTGGCAACGATTGCCAATGTGACCAATATCTTCGGTATTGCCATGAGTATTGGCGGCGGTCTTCTGGGCGGGTTACTGGTCGCACGTTACGGTATTGGGCCGGTGCTGATACTGGGGGCCGTTGCCGCCACCTTCACCAATTTGCTGTTCTCGGTACTTGCATTGATCGACAATCAGGTCCCCATGCTGGTGGTCACCATCATCGGCGATAACCTGGCCAATGGATTGGCAAGCGCCGTGTTTATTGCGTTTCTCTCTACGCTCACATCGCGTGCATATACGGCAACGCAGTACGCGTTGTTTTCATCATTGATGACGCTACCGGGGAAGTTTTTAAGCGGCTTTGGCGGGCTAGTGGTTAGCGCCCAAGGGTATGTCACGTTCTTTATCGTTGCTACGTTGCTGGGGTTACCCGCCATTCTGCTAGCTATCTGGATTAGCCGCGACAAGCAGCTGGTGCCCACCCCACAGCCGCGCTGAGCGGCTGCGGGAAGAGTAAGCTTGCGTACATAAGAAGAGGGTTAGCGGTGGCTATCCAGCCACTCAAGCGCACCTGGCGTGGTACGCCACTGATCACGCATCAGCGTACGGTACTGCCACGCCTCAGCACGTGAACCTGGCTCCACTTGGCCATCGGCATAGGGGGTCGCTGGGCGCGGTTTTTCCGCACAGATCATCTCAAGCGCATGACGATTATGCGCGGTGACGTCGCCAAGCGCCCGTTCGGCTGCCTCATGCTCGTTTAAGCGGTAAAGCGCCAACGTGCGCCCCATGAGTAACCCCAGCACCAGTGAGCCATCATCGTCTTCCGACTCCTCAGTGAGTGCCAGCGCTTCCTGGTTGCGGTCATCGCGCAGTAGCTGGTCAAGCACCAACTCTTTAAGACCCAGGCTATCTTCCTGGTCGATGGCTAACAACTCTTCAGCTAGCTCGCGTGAATGCTGGCGTGCGCCGCGCTCCATGCCGACCACTAGCGCCAACCCTGTACGCAGCAGCATGGCATTGTCAGCATCATCCCAGCACAGGCTGCCGTTGCCTGCGGCTCGGGCTTGTTCCAGCCAGCGTGAAAGACGCACCGCCAGTGGCTCCAGCAGGGTTGGCGCCATCCACGGAAGGCTTCCAAAACGGCTGGTAAGCGCGAGAGTGACATCCTGAACGACCTGAGGCGCATCCAGCCACTCAGGGTGCGCGCAGAGCGCTGACATCCACTCCTCTGCATTGCCCCACGGGTCATCGCGAAAGCCCAAGGCCACCTCTTCATCGACCATTACCTGGAACTGCTCATGCCAAGCGGCGAACAAGGTCGCTTCACGGGCGGTGGTCATATACTGCAAATGGCCGCTTTCCGGGTCGCTGCTAATATCAAGTTTGGGCGCTGTCGGAAGGACAGCAAGCAGTGTTTGCAAGGATACCAGCGGCGTGGCCAGATCCTCTTCCGCGCTTAACAGCTGATCCGCAAGCGTCGCCCCGGGGTTATCAGCAAGTGCCGCAAGAAAATCCAACTGCTCTTCGTCAAGATCCCCCTGGCGCACCAAGCGCCGATACCAGAAATTAGCCCGCGCTTTGGCTTCTTCTTCATGGCCTTCATGAAGCAGCAACATCGCCTCAATATACGCAAGCGTGGGCGAATCAGGCAGGGCCTGCTGAGCTTTGACAAAGGCTGCTCGGGCGCTGTCCAAATCATCATTATCCAAATGCATTAAGCAGAGCCGTTCAAGGGCAACACCGCGTAAAAACAGCGGCCCACGCTCCATCACTTCATCCAGAAGGTCTGCCCGTTTGCGGGTAAAGCCACGCTCCTGATAGATATCCAGCAGGATTTCAAAGGCAGGCTCGGCTTGCTCTGGCAGCCGCGACCAGTCACTACCATCAAACAGTGACTCCAGAATCTGCATCGCCCGGCCCGTTTGGCCGCTTTCGGCGGCAATAAGCCCCGCTTCCAGCAGTGCTTGGGGCGGCGCTTGGCGGCTCTCCAACGCAGACTTCAGCGTGGCACCCTTCCATTCACGCAGCGACAACATCCACATCATCTGCTCTGGAATGTCGGTGGGGAAATCAACGCGATAACAGCACTGCTTATACTTGCGCCCAGAGTCACACCAGCAAGCCTCGTTACGCCCTGGCGTCGCCAGCGGCTCACTGGCAAAATCCAGCCTGGCCAACGGCGTTTGTGACCATAAAATAGGGGCCAGCGCCTGGGCGGTGGCGACATCACCGTTAAATGACTTGGCGCCTTCATCGCGCACCCAGGTCATAAAGTCGGGATAGTGTTCTTGCTGCCTGATTGCCGAGAGTGCCCCGGAGGCAAATCCCAGCAGCTGATCGACCCATACCGCTAGCATTGCCGTCTCCACTGTGTTTAAAAGCGCAATAGCTTACCATGAAGGTGGGCATGGCCGCAGCGGTGAACTGCTTATAGGTGGCTTGGGCGCTCAAGCAACGGCGCAGTCCGTGCGTGCATATCCAGCCGCGCTTTTAAACGCACCAGATTCCAGTAGTGGCCATTCAATGCTCGCGAGAGAAGCAGCGTATCCGCGGGAGGCTGCAAACGGTCCATCGCCGCCCACACTTTGGGCGACAGCTCACGCAGGCGGCGGTGCACGCGCACATCGCTGAAATCCTGCTCCCCCGGTTCAAACAGTGGAGAAATACTTTCCGCAGCCTCGCGGTAGAGCGCCAGCGGTGCGCCTTGACCTTGACGGCCACCCAAGTTGACGAGTGCGTCATCCATGGCCATGGGGTCGTGATCAAGCGTGGCGCTGAGCAATTGCATCATCGCCTCAATTCGCGCTTCGGGCACCGCAATCACAGCGCCAAAATCGTAAATAATCAGCCGACCGTGCTCATCTGCCGCGAAATTGCCGGCATGCGGGTCGGCATGCAGCTCGCCGTGGGTAAACAGTTCCTGGGTAATCCAGTCGGCAAGCGTAGTGGCCACCTTCTGGCGCACTGTATCATCGGCGCCTTCCAGCTCACGTAGCGGCGTACCGGGCACGTAAGACATGGCCAGAACATGTTGGCCCGAAAGCTCAAACAGCGGCTTGGGTATGATGATTCGAGAATCACTCTGGTAGCGCTCTCGGTACCGCGCCAGGGCATTTGCTTCCGCCTGATAATCCAGCTCGTCGCGAAGCCCCGCCGCCAGCTCTTCAAACAGCGCATCCAGGCGCGCCTGAGGCACCTTGAACCAACGGCCCAACCCGATAATGCGTCGCACCTGTTTTAAATCACTTTCCAGTACATCCGCCAAGCCGGGGTACTGCACTTTCAGCACCACCGTTTCGCCTTCAAGGGTGACCGCTTTGTGCACCTGGCCCATGGAAGCGCTGGCAAAAGGCCGCTCTTCAATTTCGGTAAAATACTCATGGATATCGCCGTACTGAAGCACCAAGGCTTCATGGATACGCGACCAAGGCATCGGCTCTGCCTGACGCTGCAAGCGCGCCAGCTCATCGGCTAAATCGGGCGGCAGCAGGTCATCCCACTGCGACATCATTTGAGCAAGCTTCATTGCCGGGCCTTTAAGCTCGGAAAGCCCTTCAAACAGCGCCTCACCTAACGCACGCCAATCCGCCTGGCCGCCCAAGCGCGTTTTAAGCAGCGCACCACCAGTGCGTGCACCCAGGCCCACTAACCTGCGTGTTCTACCGCGTTCGCGCATATCAATCCCCACTGCCCTGCCCTATAAGTCACCGCTACTGTTACCATAGGCGCATTTCGAACAGACATTAAGGCCACGCTTCGCATGCGCTTGATTATTGCCGAAAAACCCAGCCTTGCCCGGGCCATTGCTGAAGCGCTGCCGGGAAGCTCCAAACGCCAGGAAGGCGCTATTGTGTGCGGTGATACCACCGTAACCTGGTGTTTGGGCCACCTGCTTGAGCAGTCCCCACCTGAGGCCTACGACCCCGCCGATAAACAGTGGCGGCTGGACCGTTTGCCCATCGTGCCCGGCACCTGGAAGTTGGCACCGCGTTATAAAGCGCGTGGGCAGCTAGCGGTGATTCGCAAGTTAATCAAGCAGGCCACTGATGTTGTTCATGCTGGCGATCCGGATCGAGAAGGCCAGCTACTGGTGCAGGAAGTGATCGAGCACCTGAAGTACCGCGGCCCGGTTCAACGTCTGTTAATCAGCGATTTGAACCGCCCAGCGGTCAGTCGCGCCCTCGCCAAACTGCGCTCCAATCAGGAGTTCCAGCCACTTTTTCAGGCAGCGCAAGCGCGTTCACGCGCTGACTGGCTGTATGGCATCAACTTGACCCGTGCCTGGACGCTCACCGGCCGCCAGGCGGGCCACGATGGTGTACTTTCCGTTGGCCGTGTGCAAACACCGGTACTCGGGCTGATTGTGCGCCGCGATAACGCCATTCGAGATTTCAGGCCGCACCCGTTCTATCCGCTCTGGGTGGACTTACAGGTTGAAAAAGGTCAGCTACGCGCTTGGTGGGCACCCAAGGAACACCAGCCGCTGGATGATCAAGGCCGCTTGATTGATCGCACGCCGGCCGATGCGCTGGCCGCCCAATTGCCGGGGGCTACCGGCCAGCTCACCAAGCTCGACCAGCAGGAAAAACGTCAGGCGCCGCCGCTGCCCTACTCGCTTTCCGCACTTCAGGTAGATGCCGCCCGACGTTTTGGGCTTTCCGCACAGATGGTGCTGGATATTTGCCAGCGCCTTTACGAGCAGCACAAGCTGATCACCTACCCACGCTCCGACTGTCGCTATCTGCCCGAAGAGCACTTGGCCCTTGCCCAGCGCAGCTTAACCGGCGCCTGCCAAAATGATGACACGCTCAGTCAATGGCTGAATGGTGCCGATTTCTCGCTGCGCTCAAAGGCGTGGAACGACAAGCAGGTGGGTGCCCACCACGCCTTGGCACCCACCGGAAAGCCTGCTGATTTCAGCCAGCTCTCGGCCACCGAAGGCCACGTGTTTCGGTTGGTGGTGCGAAACGTCATGGCCCAGTTCTATCGCCCTTTGCGCACCTTTGAAGTGAAAGCCGAGTTCACCCTGTTAAACGAGGCGTTCCGTGCCCGCGGTCAAAGCATTCTCGACCCTGGCTGGAAACCGCTCTTCACTACAAAAGAAGAAGCGCCGCCGCTGCCATCGCTTACCCAAAATGAACACTGCAAAGCGCTGGGTGCAGGCGTAGAGGAAAAGGAAACCCGCCCACCCGAGCCGTTTACCGATGCCAGCCTAATCAAGGCGATGATGAACATCGGCCGCTACGTGGATGACCCGAACGTTCGCAAGACCTTACGGGACACCGATGGCCTGGGTACCGAAGCCACCCGCGCCGGTATCATCGAAACCCTGGTACAGCGCGGCTACCTGGTGCGCCAACAAAAAGCCCTACGTGCCACCAAACTGGGGAGCGCGTTAATCGCCGCTCTACCCAGCGCCGTCAGCACGCCGGAACGCACCGCCCTTTGGGAACAGCGCCTGCGGGCTATCTCCGAACAACAGGATGATGCGGGCGCTTTTCAGCAGGCCCTGCTGGAAGACCTTCGCGCCCTGCTTAATCAAAGCGATGCGAGAAAGCTCAGGCAGAGTTTACAAACGGCCCAAGGTGCAGCGGGAGGCCCGGCAAAGCCAAGGAAAAGCACTAAAACCAAACGCGCCAGCTATGTAAAACGCAAACCTGCCAAACAACGCTGACCGGGGTTGAACTATGGCTACGCCAGCGAGTTAGTGAAACACGGCCCCATCACGCCTAGAAGGCACCTTCTTTCAATAAAGCCTGTCATCCCCCCGTTTTTTTTATTAGAGTCAGGCCCCAATTTTGTTATCGCCCGTATAGGAAGTTCACGCACGCCATGAATGCTGATCAACTTAAACAGCTTGAAGATGACCTCTGGTCCGCCGCCGACAATTTGCGTGCCAACTCGGATCTCAAGTCGAGCGAATATGCCACCCCGGTGCTCGGGTTGATCTTCCTGAAATTTGCCGACAACAAATACGAACAAGCTGCAAAGACCATTGCCAAAGAGCATGCGGCGCTCCTGGGTACCCGACGTGAGAAATCGATTTCCGATATAGCGATTCAAAAATGCGGTTTTTACCTACCGGACCACGCGCGGTACAGCTATTTGCTTGGTCTCCCGGAAAGCGAGGATCTTGCCAAAAAGATCAAACAGGCAATGGAGGCGATCGAGGAGTATAAGCCCGAGTTGGATGGCATTCTCCCAAAGGACGAGTACGTTGCTCTTACCCGTACCAGCAATAGTTTGCTGGGTGAGCTACTGAAGAGTTTTTCAGATATACCGCAGGATGCCAGCGGCGATATCTTCGGCAAAATCTACGAGTTTTTCCTGGGTAGATTCGCCTTGAGCGAAGGCCAGAAAGGCGGTGAGTTTTTCACACCCACCTCAGTGGTCAAGCTGATGGTGGAAATCATCGAGCCCCATCATGGCACGGTATACGATCCAGCCTGCGGGTCTGCCGGGATGTTCGTACAGTCTCAGCAGTTTGTGGAGCGCCGCCGCAAAAGTCTGGACGAACGAGGCGAGGCTCACAACGAAGATCAGCTTTATGTTTACGGCCAGGAAAAAACCCTAGACACCGTCAAGCTGGCCAAGATGAACCTGGCAGTCAACGGCCTGCGGGGCGAGATCCGTCAAGCCAACAGTTATTCGGAAGACCCCTTTAGTGGCTTCGGAAAATTCGATTTTGTGATGGCCAATCCACCGTTCAATGTGGACGATGTGCCTCTTGCAACGGTAGAAGATGATTCACGCTTCAACACCTACGGTCTGCCGCGCAAGAAAACCAAGGCCAAAGCGAGTGAAAAGGGAAAGGAAACTGTCCCCAACGCCAACTATTTGTGGATCAACCTGTTCGCCACTTCCCTGAAAAACAACACCACGGATAGTGGCCGGGCGGCGCTGGTCATGGCCAACTCCGCCTCTGATGCCCGTCACAGTGAGGCGCACATTCGTCAAACTTTGATCGAGAATAACTTGATCTACGGCATGCTCACCCTGCCGTCCAATATGTTCTACACGGTCACCTTGCCAGCTACCCTCTGGTTCTTTGATAAGAACAAGCAGGATAACCGTATCCTGTTTATTGACGCCCGCAATATCTTCACCCAGATCGACCGTGCTCACCGGGAGTTCAGCGAAGAACAGGTCCAAAACATCGCCATTATCAGCAAACTGCATAAGGGCAAGCGGGCGGACTTTATTCGGCTGGTGCACAGCTATTTCCTCGACGGCATGAAACAGCTTAAGGCCAACCAAGAAAAGGTCGGGCCGGTATGCGAGCAATTGCTCGAAGTACTGGATGACACGCAGGGCAAGCAGGCTGTGGGAGAACTGATCAGTCAGTGGCAGGGCCTCAAAGTTCTGCAGGAAGCCAGCAATACCTACATAGAAACCGCCGACCTGCACCTGACCGGCGCGGAGGCCATCGAATCCGCCAACCGCAACCAGCAGGAACTGAGAGCAAAATTCGGTCCCTTCTTCCAGCAACTCCACACCGGCCTAAAACAACTGGACAAAGTGGTCCGCCAGCACGAAAAGGCCAAAGCCGAAGGAGCCAGACAAGCCGGCAAACGCACCACCACAGACCGCTACGCCCGCCGCCTGAAAGAGGCGTTGGAAGAGCTGCACAAGGAAGTTCGCAGCTCGGAAACCTATTACCAGCATATCCACTGGCTCCAGGAGCGTTTCCCGAACGCTGAGTACGAGGATGTGACGGGACTTTGCAAGCTAGCAACGCCGGAGGAAGTGAAAGAGCAGGATTATTCGCTGAATCCGGGGCGGTATGTGGGGGTTGTGATTGAGGAGGATGGGAAAACTGAGGAAGAATTTCTGACAGGAATAGAAGACTTGAATGATGAGCTTACGTCATTAAATTCCTATGCAGAGGCTCTCGCCTCTTTAATCAGTAAAAATATGTCGACGTTGGTTGAGAGCAAATGATTGATTTCCCCATGATCAAAATAGGTGAATTGATCAATTCCGGTGAAGCTAAAATTCAAACTGGCCCTTTTGGCACACAGTTAAAAGCCAGTGATTACTCTGCTGAAGGGTACCCGGTAATCAATGTTAGAAATGTAGGCTTTGGCGATATCCGCTCAGAAAACCTGGAGTTTATTGACGACAGGATTGCGGAGAAGTTGTCTTCCCATAGGTTGCTACATAACGACATTGTGTTCGGTCGGAAAGGGGCTGTAGAAAGGCATGGGTTAATCACTGAAGCACAGGAAGGCTGGTATCAGGGCTCTGACTGTCTGAGGTTGAGATTCAACTCACTCAGGATAAATCCTAAATTCATTTCTTATTTTTTCCGAACGAAAGCTCATCAGGATTGGATGATGGCCGTGTGTGCATTCGGGGCGACCATGGCCTCCTTGAATCAGGACATTGTGAAACTAATAAACGTCCCGGTTCCGCCACTGGATATTCAAAATAAGATCGTGGGATTGCTCTCTGCCTACGACGATCTGATCAAAAACAATAAACGCCGTATCACCCTGCTGGAAAACATGGCCGAGGAAATCTACCGCGAGTGGTTTGTGCGGTTCCGGTTTCCGGGGTGGCAAGAGGCTGAGTTTGAGAAAGGTAGCCCAAAAGGTTGGGAATACCGAAAATTTAGAGATTTGGTTACCCACTATATTGGAGGTGGCTGGGGAGAAGACGAGCAAGGTGCTGTCTTTTCGGAAGGTGCTTACGTCATTAGAGGGACAGATATACCCAAACTTGCCTCTGGTGATTTCAGTCCAAAAAAATTCCGGTTTCACAAACCCTCAAATCTGAAAAGCCGCAGGATGCAGGAACATGATTTCGTTTTTGAAGCCTCTGGCGGGAGTAAAGATCAGTTGCTAGGTCGCAACTTGATGCTAACCCGAGGAATGCTGTCTGTTTTTGACAACGATATAATTTGTGCCAGTTTTTGCAAGCACATTCGATTCGATAGAGAAAAAGTGTCGCCTCTTTTCATGAAGTATTTCTTAAAACTCTTCTATGAACAGGACTTGGTTGGCATCTATCAGGTTCAGTCGACTGGAATCAGTAATTATCAGTTTGAGAGTTTCCTCGATAACCAACTTGTGCTTGTCCCCGAAAAGTCGATTCCCAAGGGTTTTGATGAAGTAGTTGAGCCGATTATTGCTCAGCTAGATTATTTGGCAATGGTTAATTTGAAGCTAGAACAGACGAAGAGCCAACTCCTTCCCCGACTGATTTCAGGCAAACTTTCCGTGGAAAATCTGGATATTGAGTTTCCGCCCTCCATGCAAAGCGACCAGTCACACAGCGCCGACGAAGCCGCCGCTTGAACCCTCAACGCTAATCAGACAAACTGTCACCAGATATCAATAAGTGGTGACGGTTTGTCTGACCCCGGTTCCGCCTGGCTATCCCGGGCACAGCTCCAAACCCTGTTCCGCCAGCACGGCGGCCAGCTCCGCCTGAGCGAAGCGCTGGCCCAGGGCTATAGTCGGTACCAGTTCTATCGGCTCCGGGATGAAGGGCTGATTGAGCCGATCAGCCGTGGTCTATACCGAATGGCGGATCTTCCGGCCATCGAAAATCCGGATCTGGTGGCCGCCGCTACCCGTTTTCCTAATGCGGTGCTTTGCTTGATTTCCGCGCTGGACTGGCATGGCATTACCACGCAGATTCCCCTTCAGGTGCATCTGGCGGTGAAGCGGGATGCCCGCCTGCCGGTCCTGGATTATCCGCCGGTGGCCGGTTACCAGTTCTCAGGGTCGGCATTCATCGAAGGCATCGAGCAAGTAGGCATAGACGGCATCACGCTGCAGGTCTATAACCCCGAGAAAACTCTGGCGGACTGCTTCAAGTTCCGTAACCGCATCGGCATGGACGTGGTGCTGGAGGCTCTTGAGCTCTACCGCACACGTAAAACGTTCCGGCCTGGAAAGCTGATGGAATACGCCAAAATCTGCCGCGTTGCGAAGGTGATGGCACCCTATGTAGAGGCCAAGCTTTGAATGGAATCACGCAGTCAACGAAACCAACAAAATGACAGGAGTCCACGGTGGCCAAAAACATCGCTGTATCTGTTCGCCAGAGGTTGCTGAATAAATCACGAGAAGAAAAACGCCCTTTTCAGGAGTTACTGCAGTACTACGCCATGGAGCGTTTTCTTTACCGGCTTAGCCAATCGACTCATAACCGCAGTTTTACCCTTAAGGGTGCCCTGCTGCTATGGGTTATGCAGGGGGCCTGATATTCGACCGACGCGTGATATCGATATGCTGGGCCAAACAAGCAATCGCCCAGAGGCTATTCTGGCCCAAGTGAGTGATGTACTGGCCACGGGCGTTATGGATGATGGTTTATCGTTTGATTCAAATACGTTGAAAGCCGAAACCATTACCGAAGACGCCGACTATCAAGGGATTAGGGTGACGTTTACAGGGTTTCTAGGCAACGCCAAAATTCCAATGCAATTGGATATTGGCTTTGGCGACATTATTTTCCCGCTGCCTTCCTGGCAGACCTTTCCTGGCCTACTAGACTTCCCCACCGACAAAATTCTCTGTTACACACCGGAATCATCCATTGCTGAGAAATTTCAGGCGATGGTCCACCTTGGCGAATTAAACAGCCGTATGAAAGACTTTTACGATATTTGGATACTTTCACGGCAGCACTCTTTCACGCTTTCGGACCTGACTGGCGCTGTAACAAGAACCTTTGCTCACCGAGATACGGAACTCCCTGAAACCAATCCTTTTTCTACCGCTTTTATGGACAGCAAGCAGCCACAATGGCAGGCTTTCCGTAAGCGTCTGGGCCAAGACCATATGCCGGAGGCGTTTTCGGAGGTTGTCGCAGCGGTGTTGGAATTTCTTGCTCCCATCATAGAGAAAACAGCCGCCGACCCCGTGCAGAAAATTTGGCACCCACCCGGACCATGGAGTCGGCAGGTCGATGGCTAGCTTTATTTCAGAAGACAATCTTGAACAGGCGTTATTACAGCGCCTTCAGCATATCCACGGTTTTGATGTACTGGATTGCTATACCGCAAAGCCGGAAAACCTGAACGATGGCTCCCAGCGCACTGATAAACGTGATGTGATACTCCCAGTGCAGCTGAAAGAAGCCTGCGTGGCACTGAACCCAACCATTCCAGAACGCAACATTGATGACGCCATTGAACGGGTGATGAATCGACGCACAGCCATGTCACCAATTGCTGCAAACCGTGAGCTATACGACCTGATTCGGGACGGCGTCCCCGTCCAGTTTGATGATGAGCAAGGTATTAAGCAGTACGAAAAAGTTCGCCTTGTTCACTTTGATGACCCAAAGCAGAACCATTGGTTGGCGGTCTCCCAGCTATGGGTTAAATCGGTAGGCCAGGCACCAAAATCTGCATACCGTCGCCCGGACGTAATCCTTTATATCAATGGCTTGCCGTTGGTGTTTGTGGAGCTGAAAAACTCTAACGTAAAGCTCCGCAATGCTTTCGAGGATAACCTTCGCAGCTATCGTCACGATATCCCCCAGCTCTTTCATTGCAACGCTTTTTGTATTCTTTCCAATGCACTGGAAACTCGGATGGGTAGCTTCACGGCTGGCTGGGAACACTTTTTCAACTGGTTCCGGGTAAAAAGCGAAAATGAAGCGATAGATCGCAAGAAAATTACCGAACAGGCCACAAGCCTGGAGCAAGCGGTGAACGGTCTTTGCGAGCCTTCGCGAATGTTGGACTATATCGAGAACTTCATATTGTTCCATAAGGGCGAAACCAAGATTATCGCCCAAAACCATCAGTTTCTGGGCGTCAATAACGCCTTTGAGCGGTTCCAAAATCGCCGGGAGCATGACGGCAAACTGGGCGTCTTCTGGCATACCCAGGGCTCGGGCAAGAGCTTTTCAATGATCTTCTATGCCCGCAAGATTTTCCGCAAGGCTACCGGCAACTTCAGCTTTGTGGTGGTGACCGACCGGCAGGACCTGGATGGACAGATTTACCGCAATTTCCTCAATACTGAGACGGTTCGCAAAGAGGATGCCGCCCAGCCGGCCAATGCCGAGGAAATGCGCAAGTTTCTGGGGCAGAACAAGAAGGTCGTTTTTACCCTGATTCAGAAGTTCCGGTATGACAAGGGCCACAAATACCCACGGCTGTTCGATCCGGATAAGGAAAATCGTGAAATCATTGTGATGGTGGATGAAGCCCACCGTACCCAATACAAGAACTTGGCAGAGAATATGCGTGCGGGCCTGAGAGGTGCCCACTTCCTGGCCTTTACCGGTACGCCATTGCTGGGCCGTGATCGCAAAACCAATAACTGGTTTGGCGATTACGTGTCCGAGTATAACTTCCAGCAAGCGATGGAGGATAACGCCACGGTGCCGTTGTTCTACGAAAAACGCGTACCGAAAGTGCTCATCCAGAATGACGATCTGGGCGACGAGTTCTATGAATTGCTGGAAGACGAGAACCTTGACGAAGCCCAGCAGGAAAAGCTGGAAAAAAAGTATGCCCGCGAATTGGAAGTCATCAAACGGAACGATCGTCTAGATACCATCGCCAAGGATATCGTTTATCACTTCCCCCGCCGTGGTTATCTCGGCAAAGGTATGGTGGTCACTCTGGACAAATTCACCGCCGTGCGTATGTACGACAAAGTGCAGCAGCACTGGAAGGATGAACAAAAGCGCCTGCTGAAACTGATCAAAGAATCGACCAACGAAGTGGAGAAAGCCCGCTTCAAAAAGATCCGGGATTACATGAAAACGGTCGAAATGGCCGTGGTGATCAGTGACCCGAAAGCAGACGAAGAAAAATTCGAGAAACAGGGACTTAATATCAAGCCTCACATCAAGCGGCTAGATCAGCTTGATGCACAAATGCACGATGTGGAGTACAACTTCAAAGATCCGGAACATCCCCTTCAACTGGTGTTTGTGTGTGCCATGTGGCTAACCGGGTTTGACACACCTACCGTCTCAACACTCTACCTGGATAAACCCATGAAGGGCCACAGTCTGATGCAGACAATTGCCCGAGCCAACCGTGTGGCATCCTGCCGAATTAAAGGCCACAGCGGTGATCTAGTAGAAAAGAAAAGTGGCGAAATCGTCGATTACTACAATGTTTTCCGCAACATGCGCAAAGCACTAAAAGACTACGCGCAGGGGGCGGATGGCGATGAGCCGCCAGTTCAGGAAAAGTCAGAGCTGTTTAAATTGCTGGATGATGCCGTTGCCCAAACGCTAGAATTCTGCAGAGAGCGGGATATTGAGCTGGCCTCAGTATTTGAGAAACAGGATACCTTTAAAAATATAAGCTTCTTCTCTCACGCGGCGGATACGTTGCTGAGCAATGAAGAATGGCGCAAGCAGTTCAATGTCTATGAGAACACAGTGACCGCCCTTTATGAGGCGTGTAAACCAGAGGTTTTCCAACAACATGATAACCAGAGGATTGCGGCTATCCAGTATCTTCGTGGTGTCGTCGATGCTTTGGTGGAAAAGGCGGATATTGACGAGATCAGTCAGAAGATCTCTGAGCTTCTCGATGAGAGTGTGGTGGTTGATAACGCAGAAGCGTTCAATATCAAGGAACACGGAGCGGAATACGAACTTGTCCAGAAAGGACAAGGCTGGGATTTAAGCAAAATCAACTACGACAAGCTACGGGAAGATTTCAAAAAGACGGAATACAAGCACATTGAGATCGCAGAGCTTCGGGCATTTATTGAAGACAAGTTGCAGCAGCTTCTGGAGCAAAACCACACCCGAACAGACTTTGCCCAACGCCTTCAGGAAATCATCGATCAATACAATGCCGGTAGTTCTTCAGCAGATGCGTATTATGAAGACTTAGTGAAATACGTCGGTAACTTGACAGATGAAGCCGAGCGCCACACTCGTGAAGGGCTGACGGAGGCAGAACTTGAGCTCTATGACCTTTTAAAGAAAGACAAACTGACCAAAGCCGAGGAGCAGAAAGTCAAGTTGGCAGCCAAAGATTTAATCATTCGGCTGCTTGAAGGCTATCCCAAAGTTTTGGTTCAGGATTGGTGGAAGGACGGCCAAACACAACGAGCAGTAAAAGCAGCAATTGAAGAAGTTCTCGATAAAGATTTACCGGAGAGTTATGACCGGGTGGCGTTTAAAGAGAAGTGCGATAATGTGTTCGAATTGGTCGTTGAATTCGCGGCGAGCGGACGAAAATGGGTTGCTTAACGACTCTTTAAAATCAAGTGTGCTCGGCTAAGACCGAGTGCTTAGTTTTAACTGCTGTCGTTCAGATATCACCAAGTATCGGGTTCATGGCTATTATCAAAGAATGTCGCTTTGTTCTTGCTGGTGATATACGAAAATAACGGTGCCTATACGAGCACTATTCAGTTCAACATTGTGTACAAAATAGCTGTTTTCTCGCTCCCCTTACCCCACAGCTATTTCAAGGACGATTGGGTGCTTAATCAAATCCTAGCAGCCCAATTTACCGCCCTACCCAGCGCCGTCAGCACGCCGGAACGCACCGCCCTTTGGGAGCAGCGCCTGCGGGCCATTTCAGAACAGCAGGATGGTGCGGGCGCTTTTCAGCAGGCCCTGCTGGAAGACCTTCGCGCCCTGCTTCATCAAAGCGACGCGGGAAAGCTCAGGCAGAGTTTGCAAACGGCTCAGGGTGCAGCGGGTAGCCCGGCAAAGCTTACGAGCAAGCCAAAAAAGAGCTATACAAAGAGAAAAAGTACCAGTGGGAGTAAGAAGTAGAATAACGATGACGGGATGAACACCTCTTAACCCATATTCTTGCGCCAAGCGGCGCGACTGTCTATACAGAAGGTAGATACGGCATCGCTGCCCTTAAATAGTAGCCAGCATGGATCGCTCAGCGGCAGAGGCCTTGACCCATTCGACTTAGCTCATTCGAGGAGTTCAAGCATGATTCGACGCACGCTCCCCCTCCTTGTTGCCTTGCTAAGCACTGGCGCCGCCATCACGCTTCAGGCCTCCGAACCAGCAGCGCCTCAGAATGAAAGCGGCGTACTTCCCAACGCCATGCCCGAGAAGCCGAATATAGATACCGGCACGGCGGGTACCACCAGCGGCATTACCGGGGCGAATATGGATCAGGAGGATGAGACCACCGGTGGTGGTCAATCCCGGGGCGATGCCATGTTCCAGACGTCGGACTCTCAGCCCGATGCTGGGTCCACCTACGAAACCGAGACACCTGAGCGCGAGGAAGCACTTTTGCCGGATGAACCGCTGGGTGCCGACGACAGCGGGCGCCGGGAAGACGGTGAATCTCAGGGCAGCACGTCCGATTCGCCCGAATAAGCCGTTAACAGCAAGCCCTAGTGGCAACCTTCTCATTGGACAAACGACACCGCGACGCACCGACAAACAAGAACAGACGCACTATGCTTAACGGATATGCCATCTCAGGAAGTGACGACATTCAGAACAAAACGATAGGAGGCCGGGATGACTCTGAAGGTTACGCGAAGACAGTTTTTTAAACTCGGGGCAGTCGGCATGGCCACCTCCAGTATGGCCATGATGGGCTTTGCACCTGAGCCCGCGCTCGCCTCAGTTCGCCAGTTCAAGCTTACCGGCGCCAAGATAACCCGCAGTAACTGCACCTACTGCTCGGTGGGCTGCGGCGTGCTGCTCTATAGCCGCGGCGATGGGGCGATCAACAGCATTGATAGCATCTACCATGTCGAGGGCGACCCGGATCACCCGGTCAGTCGCGGCTCGCTGTGTCCTAAGGGTGCGGGGCTGCTCGACTACATCCAGAGTGAATCGCGCCTTAGGTACCCTCAGGTACGCGAACCCGGTACTGATGAGTGGAAACGCATCAGTTGGGACGACGCGCTGACACGTATCGCCCGGCACATGAAGGATGATCGCGACGCCAACTTTGTCGCCGAGGACGATGCAGGCAATACCGTCAACCACTGGACCACGACCGGGATGCTAGCGGCGTCCGCCTCGACCAACGAGACGGCGTACCTGACACAGAAGATAGTCCGCAGCCTTGGCATGGTGGTACTCGACAACCAGGCGCGCGTCTGACACGGACCGACGGTGGCAGGTCTTGCCCCAACATTCGGTCGCGGTGCCATGACCAACCACTGGGTCGACATCCGCAACGCTGATCTTGTTCTCGTCATGGGTGGCAATGCCGCCGAGGCGCACCCCGTTGGTTTTCGCTGGGTGATGGAAGCCAAGGAGCATAACGATGCCCGTTTAGTGGTGGTCGATCCTCGCTTCAACCGCACGGCAGCGGTGGCGGACTACTACGCGGAAATTCGTACCGGCACCGATATCGCTTTTCTGGGCGGTCTAATCAGCTACTTGATCGAAACTGATCAGATCCATCATGAGTATGTGCGCGCCTACACCGACGCTAGCCTCATCGTGCGCGAGGATTTCGGCTTCGAGGATGGCCTGTTCACCGGCTACAACGCCGAGAATGGCGACTACGACAAAGAGACCTGGCGGTACGAGTACGACGACGAAGGCTACGCCCTGCGTGACGATACGCTCACGCACCCCCGCTGCGTATTCCAATTGATGCGCGCGCATTTCAGCCGCTACACCCCTGATGTGGTCTCTTCAGTGTGCGGTACGCCCCGCGACAAGCTTCTGCACGTCTGGGACATGGTCGCCGCGACCGTCGTGGACGACAAGACCATGACGATCCTCTACGCACTGGGGTGGACGCAGCACTCGATCGGCTCGCAGATCATTCGCACTGCGGCGATGCTTCAGTTGTTGCTTGGCAACATGGGCATGCGCGGGGGCGGCGTCAACGCTCTGCGTGGGCATTCCAATATCCAGGGGCTGACCGACCTTGGACTGCTCTCGGACTTACTACCTGGATACATGTCGCTGCCCGAGGCCGATGAGCAGGATTACGACGCCTATATCCTTGACCGCTCACGCCCGGACCTGCTGCCTGGCGAAGTGTCCTACTGGCGCTATTACGAGCGTTTTCATGTCAGCCTGATGAAGGCCTGGTTCGGCGATGCGGCCACCGAAGCGAACAACTGGTGCTATAACTGGCTGCCCAAGCTCAGCGAGCCCCTGTATGACGTGCTTTATACTTTCGAGCGGATGAGCCATGGCGACATCACCGGCTATATTTGCCAAGGGTTTAATCCGTTGGCCGCCTTTCCGCACAAGGCCAAGACTAGTGCGGCGCTTTCCCGCTTGAAGTATCTGGTCGTCATCGACCCGCTGAGAACCGAAACCGCCGAGTTCTGGAAGAACCATGGCGAATTTAACGATGTGAACACCGCCGAGATCGACACTGAAGTGTTCCGTTTGCCGACCACCGCGTTTGCCGAGGAAGACGGTTCCATCGTCAACAGCTCACGCTGGCTGCAATGGTTCTGGGCAGCGGCACCGCCCCCGGGCGAAGCGATTCCCGATACCGCCATTCTGGCGGGCATCTTCTTGCGGATGCAGCAGATGTATCGTGACGAAGGCGGCGCCTTTTCAGATGCGCTGCTCAATCTAAGCTGGCCCTATCGTTACCCGGCAGAACCCAGCGCCAACGAAATAGCCCGGGAGTACAACGGTTGGGCACTCGAGGACGTGGTTGATGAACAGCGCAATATTGTCTGCCGGGCGGGCGAGCAGATCGAGGATTTCGGCATGCTGCGTGCCGATGGCAGCACGGCGAGCGGTTGCTGGATATTTGCCGGCTGCTGGACCGATGAAGGCAACCAGATGACCCGCCGCGACAACTCCGACCCCTACGGCGTCGGCCAGACGCTGGGCTGGGCCTGGTCGTGGCCGGCCAACCGGCGAATTCTTTACAACCGGGCAAGCGCACGCCCCGACGGCACGCCGTGGGCTGAGCGCAAGGCGGTTGTCTGGTGGAACGGCAATCGCTGGGTGGGTAATGACGTTCCCGACTTTCCGGTGGAATCCGCACCGACAGAAGCTCAGGGCCCCTTCATCATGAACCAGACGGGGCGAGGGCAGTTCTTTGCCCGTGAACGTATGGTCGAAGGGCCTTTCCCGGAACACTACGAACCATTTGAAACGCCCATCGCCAACAACCCGATGCACCCCAACAACCCACTGGCCAAGAACAATCCAGGCGCGCGGGTGTTCGAGCAGGATCGGGCCAACTTCGGTACCTTCGAGGAGTTTCCGCATGCGGCGACCACCTATCGTCTCACTGAACATTTCCACTACTGGACGATGCATAACCGCTTGAACGCCATCGCCCAGCCGGAAAAATTCGTAGAGATTGGCGAAACCCTGGCCAACGAATTGGGCATTGGTAAAGGTGACCGAGTCCGCGTCAGCTCCAAGCGCGGCCATATCGAAGCGGTGGCGGTGGTGACCAAGCGCATTCGTCCATTGCAGGTAGCGGGACGCACGGTGCACCAGATAGGCATCCCGATTCACTGGGGCTATCTGGGCGAAACCAAGCAGGCTCACCTGACCAATACGCTGACGCCATCTGTAGGTGACGCCAATACCCAGACGCCGGAGTTCAAGTCGTTTCTGGTACGGGTCGAAAAGCTATAACGCAAGGAGGAGAGCATGCGTGGGGAACAAATCAACTCGCAGAATATCATCGCCCGCTCAGCAACCTCAGTACCCTCGCCTCAAAGGCGAAGCGGCAGCGTTGAAACTGTCACTAAGCTGATTGATGTATCCCGCTGCATCGGTTGCAAGGCATGCCAGGTGGCATGCTCTGAGTGGAACGACTTGCGTGACGAGGTGGGTGAATGCATCGGCGAATACGACAACCCGACTGACCTTACGCCCGACTCCTGGCAGGTAATGCGTTTCAACGAGCACGAGAACGAGCAAGGCAACCTGGAGTGGCTGATCCGGAAGGACAACTGCATGCACTGCGCCGAACCGGGCTGCCTTGAGGCATGCCCGGCACCTGGTGCTATCGTCCAGTACGCCAACGGCATCGTTGACTTCAACTCCGAGCACTGCATCGGTTGCGGCTACTGTGTCACTGGCTGCCCTTTTGATGTTCCACGGATTTCGAAAAAGGATTCCAAGGCCTATAAATGCACACTGTGTTCTGATCGTGTCTCTCATGGCCTGGAACCAGCCTGTGTAAAATCGTGCCCTACCGGTTCGATCATGTTCGGCACCAAGGAGGACATGCTCGATCTCGCTGAGACGCGCACCGATTTTCTCAAAGGGCGCGGCTTTGAAAATGCCGGTATCTATGACCCTCAGGGGGTGGGTGGCACCCATGTGATCTACGTGCTGCAACATGCCGACAAACCGGAGATCTACAGCGGCTTGCCCAAAGACCCGCGCATTAGTCCTCTGGTCGAGGGCTGGAAAGGTATACCCAAGCCGCTGGCCTCAGCAGCTATCGGGCTTGCCGCATTTGCCGGGTTCTTCCACTACCTCACCGCAGGCCCCAAGGAAACACCGGAAGAGGTGGAAGAAGGAGTGGAGGACGAGGAGCCTGAGGAGAAACAGCCATGAATGAGCCGAAACCGCATGCCAAATCCGATCCAGGCATCCTGCGATATGATGCGTTTTCACGCATCAATCACTGGCTCGTCGCGATCAGCTTCGTGATGCTGGTGCTCAGTGGGTTGCCCTTTTTTCACCCCTTCTTCTGGTCGTTAACCGGCCTGTTCGGCGGACCGATCATGACGCGCATCCTGCACCCGTATATTGGGCTGTGTATGACGCTATTTTTCGTGATCATGGTGATCCGCTTCTTCAAGGTGAGTCTGATCAAGCGCCATGACATTCAGTGGCTCAAGCAGATCAAGGACGTGCTGAGTAATCATGACGAGCGTCTGCCGCCGGTAGGTAAGAACAATGCCGGGCAGAAGCTCGTTTACTGGATCATGGTGCTCTGCGTGCCATTGTTGCTGGTAACCGGTCTGCTCATCTGGCAACCCTACTTTGCCGATGCCGTCCCCATCACACTACGTCGGTTGGCCGCCGTTGGGCATGCTTATGTGGCTTTTCTCGCGATCATTACCTTGATCATCCACATTTACTCGGGTATCTGGGTGAAGGGGTCGTTCACCGCCATGATTCGTGGCCGGGTCAGCAAGCCTTGGGCGAAACATCATCATGATTTATGGTACGAGGAGGAAATGGACAAAGAGCGCAAGGAGCGCGAGATGACCAAGCAGCCGCACACGACCATGACACGAGAGGAGCCCAAGTGAATCACGCATATGGCAATGCCCCGATGGGCGTTATTGATCCCCCCTCCGTGGTGCTGCCCGAGCAGGAGCACTTTGCCCAGCGTGCACAGCGCCTGCGTGACCTCTCCGAGCGTATCGAACCGCTGCGTGATTTCTTGGCCTTTATGGCACAGCTCTCCCAAGCACAGCAGCGAGCACTCGAGCACAATACCCCAGCGTGGCTGCCCGAGCCGGACGCCTTTGCGCTGGCCTTGGAGCACGGCATGCCGCCGCTGGGTACTCAGGCGCTTTGCCGCGACATCGATTTTCATAGTGAGCTCGCAGCACTTCTTGATGGCCTAGATTTGCATATTGGGGAGGCGCAGCGGCCGCTGCTCGACACCCTGCGTAAGCTGCCCAGGGAGGAAATCGACCGCCTTGCCCAGGAAGTGCTGGAAGCGCGCCCCGGCCCTGAATCAAGCCGTGGACTGATGCCCTTGATAGCGGCAGCGTTGCAAGTGGCCTGGCTGCGCTTGGCGCGCACCCTGCCCCAACCGCCAAAGCGCCCCTCCGCCGAGGCCCGTTCGATCTGCCCCTGTTGCGGCTCATTGCCGGTGGCAAGCATCATTCAGATCGATTCTAAACGCAGCGGGGTGCGTTACCTGCAATGTGGGCTATGCGCGACACAATGGTATCTGGAGCGCTCCAAGTGCAGTGTCTGCGATCAGAGCGGCAAGCTTGACTACCTGAGCCTCGAGGACGAGATCGGCGAGCGCCTGCTCCCCACTCAGGCCGAGGCCTGTGGCGACTGTCACTCCTATCTCAAAATCATGCCACGTGAGTTCGATGCACATGCTGAACCCCTCGCTGATGACCTTGCGAGCCTGGCGCTGGATCTTCTGCTTGCTGAGGAAAAGCAGTATTTTCGTAGCGGCTTCAACCCGCTGCTGATCGTTGGCGAATAAGGGCATCCCCGAGCGACCATGGACGACCCGCGCTCAGCCATGCTATACCTTGGGATTTGAATCCCGGCATGGATTGAAAACAACAATGGACGTTCGACGCAGCCTGCCCGCCGTAGACACTCTGCTGTCCCACCCCACTCTGCAGCAAGCCCAGCAGCGCCATGGTGGGCGGCTGGTCAGGCAAGCCATTCGCCTGACCCTTGAGAGCGAGCGCTCTCGCCTTGCGGGGAGTTCGGAGCTTACCGAGCATCAACTTGCCGCCCTCTCTGTCGATACACTCACTGCCCAAGTACTTGAACGCCTGGAACAGCTGGTACGGCCTAATAGCCGCAGCGTGTTCAATTTGACCGGTACGGTGATTCATACCAACCTCGGCCGCTCACCACTTGCCGAACCCGCCATTGAGGCCATGGCCGAAGCCGCCCGCCATCCCATGGCACTTGAGTATGACCTGGAGGGCGGCGGCCGTGGCGACCGCGACCGCCTAGTGGAACCCTTGCTTTGCGAGCTGACCGGCGCCGAAGCAGCCACCGTGGTCAACAATAACGCTGGCGCTGTACTACTGGCTCTGAGCGCTCTGGCCAATGGCCGCGAGGCAGTCATTTCACGCGGCGAGCTGATTGAAATAGGCGGTGCCTTTCGCATGCCCGACATCATGGCCGCGGCAGGCTGTCGGCTGCATGAGGTAGGCGCTACCAACCGCACCCATGCCAAGGATTTCCAGGCCGCCATGGGCGAGAGCACCGGGTTGATCGTCAAGGCACACACCTCCAACTACGCCATCACCGGTTTCACCAAGAGCGTGCCCGAGCGCGAACTGGCGAGTATTGCACACGCGCAGGGGGTCCCCTTCATGGTTGACCTGGGCAGCGGCGCACTAGCCGACTTCTCCGCGCTTGGACTACCTCATGAAGAGCAACCTCGCGAGGCAATCGCCGCCGGAGCCGATGTTGTCACCTTCAGCGGCGACAAGCTGCTGGGCGGCCCGCAGGCAGGCATCATTGTTGGCCGCCGTGACCTTATCGATACGATCAAGCACCATCCATTAAAACGTGCCCTGCGCCTAGACAAGCTGACCCTGGCCGCTCTAGAAGCCACTCTGCGTCTTTATCGTGGCAGTGACGCGCCCCAGCGAGACATTCCCACGTTGGCAATGTTGACGCGTACTGACGTCGAGATTGCGGCGACCGGCGAGCGCTTACTCTCCTCCGCCCAGGCTTTGCTCGACGACATCGATGTTACCTTGGCCCCCTGCGTGAGTCAGCTTGGCAGCGGCTCGCTACCCGTCGACCGGTTGCCAAGCTACGCGCTGGTCTGGCGCCCACTAAACGGTGACCGCCGCGCCAGGGAACGGTGCCTCAAACGCATCGAGACAGCGTTTCGTCAGCTCCCCCGTCCGGTCATCGGCCGCCTTAACGAAGGTGCCCTCTATCTCGATCTGCGCTGTCTATACCGTCCTGAAGACGTGGACGCCTTCGCGTCACAACTCTCGATATTGAAGCAGCGCTACGAGAGCTACCGAGACCAGCACCAGGAGGGCTTGCCATGATCGTCGGCACTGCCGGCCATGTCGACCATGGCAAGACCGCTTTGATCCAGCAGTTGACCGGTATCGATACCGACCGCCTCAAAGAGGAAAAAGCACGTGGGTTGACCATCGAAGCTGGTTTCGCTTATCCCGAAGTCGCGTCAGGCGTCGAGCTCGGCTTTGTCGACGTGCCCGGGCACCATCGGTTCCTGCATAACATGCTCGCGGGCAGTGCTGGCATCGACACGGCCCTGCTGGTGGTAGCCGCCGACGATGGTGTAATGCCCCAGACAATCGAACATGTCCAAATTCTCGACCTGCTCGGCGTCGACCACGGCGTGGTAGCACTGACCAAGATCGACCGAGTCGACGAACTACGGCGACAGGAAGTCAGACAAGAGATCATCCAACTGCTGGCAGGTACCCAGCTCGCCAAGGCGCCGCTGTATGACGTCTCGAGCCATAGCGGTGAAGGCGTGGCAGCACTGCGTGACACGCTATGGTCCCAGGCGGCCGAACAGCATGCGCTCTCTGCTTATGGGCATTTCCGCCTTAGCGTGGACCGCGTCTTTGCGCTGCCGGGAGCCGGCCTGGTAGTGACCGGCACCGCACTCAGCGGCTACATTGCCAAAGGTGACATGGTGCGCCTGGTACCCGACGGCCATAAGGCCAGAGTACGCCAGCTGCGGCGCCAGCACCGCGAGAGCGATCAGGCACACCAGGGTGACCGGGTAGCGCTCAACCTTTCAGGCACTGGGGTGGAACGGGATCGCATCCGTCGCGGCGACTGGGTGGTCGCCGATGCACTGGAAACGCCGCCCATCAAACGCCTCGACGTCCAGCTAAGGTTGCTCGACTCTACCCCACCGCTCAAGCACTGGACGCCAGTCCATATACACCTCGGGGCCGCCCATCTCATGGGGCGGGTCTCGCTTCTCGAAGGGCAACGACTCGAACCAGGCAAAAGCATGCTGGGCCAACTGGTCTGTGATAGCCCGGTACACGCCTGCCTGGGGGATCGTTTCGTCATCCGTGATCATGGTGGGCATATTACTCTCGGCGGCGGAATCGCACTGGACGGCGAACCACCCCGCCGTGGTCAGCGCGCTCCCGCTCGCCTGGCCTGGTTGGCGGCACTGGCGGAATGCGCAAACACCAAGCCCCCTTATGATCTTCATGAACCGCTGAGTGCTGCGCTTGATCTCCATCCCGAAGGCCTGGATCTTACTGGCATGGCGCGTAATCTTAATATCAGCGTTCAGGATCTAGCGCCGCTGGTCGAGGCATCCGCAGGTCAAGTCCTCACTGCCGAAGGCGAAGTTAGCGCTTTCTCCCGGGAAGCCATCGAATCACTTAGAGAGCGGATTATCCAAGTAGTCGCCAGTAATCACCAGAACGAACCCGCCATGCTGGGGACCGAGCGCGAGCGACTAAATCGCCAGGCCGCCCCTCGGTTACCGGCTCCCCTCTTCCGCGGCCTGCTGAAACAACTGATCGAGGCGGGCCAGCTTGATAGCAATGGGCCCTTCATTTCTCTGCCTGGCCATCGCGCAGCACTTAATGAACACGACGAGGCGCTCTGGCAACGGCTCGAACCTCTTCTCGCGGAAGTCCCCTTCCAGCCACCCCGGGTTCGCGACCTGGCAGCAAGCGGTGGGCTTGATGAACAGCGTGTTCGCCAGGTACTAACAGCCTGCGCTCGCCTCGGCAGGCTCTACCAGGTACGCAAGGACCACTTCTACCTCGCCTCAGCGACACATGAACTGGCCAATATCGCGCGTAAGCTGATGGACGAGCACGGCACTATTCGCGTCGCAGAATTTCGCAACCGCATCGGTACCGGACGCAAATTGGCCATTCATATTCTCGAATTCTTTGATAGGATAGGTTTTACACGCCGGGTGCAAGATGAACGCTGCATTCGCCGTACTGCCCTGTGGAACTAGGCAACCGCTCAAGGAAGAGGATCGACCCCCGGTGGGGCGGCCAGACTTCAAATCTGGCAGGGGCTGCCAGCAGTCTTTGGTGGGTTCGACTCCCACGCTCTTCCGCCACTCTTTTTGACTCTTCCCCCAGCCTCGCTATTTGAGCCAAACCAGACTCCGCCATGAAACTCACAGACGGCGAAGCATCAGGTCACGTAAGATAACGGTATAAAATACGACATTATCAAGCCGAAGGCGTTGATATCCTGCCAGGCACTGCCATCACCCAGTCGCGAAGCGCCAACATCGTTGGATCGTTGCGGCGGCTTTCCGGGTAGGCCAAAAAGAAGGCACGGTCTTCAAGTTCAGGGCCAAAAGGGTGTACCAGGCGCCCTTCGGCCAGCTCATCTTCAATCAGTTGACGGCTCATCAGCATGACACCCTGCCCTCCCACAGCCGCTGAAATAGCGTGGCTTTCGTCAGAAAAAGCCAGCCCGGCGCCGACATTCAACCCTGGAATCTGGGCGGTTTTCTGGTAACCCGGCCAATCCATGGGCGATATAAATACGCCCTGAGGTCGAAAGTGAATCAGCGGATACTTCGATAGATCCTCCCCTGCATGCTGAACAAGCTGTGGGCTGCAAGCCGGAATCAACGTGGTATCAAACAGCTTCTCGGCTACTAACCCTGGCCAGCGTCCATCGCCATGCCGAATGGCAAGGTCGGCGGTTACCCCATCTAACGCAACGGGCTCGTGGGACGCATGGATTCGCAGGTCAATGTCTGGGTGAGATTCGCGCAGTATGCAAACCCAGGGCAGCAGCCAGCGTACTGCCACCACTGGTGTGGTCGTCAGCGTAATGCCCCTGCGCTCGGGCATGGTACTCAGGCGCTCAATGGTGTTGCTGATATTGTCGAATGAAGATTCCAGCACCTGCTGCAGCTCGCGGCCTTGCGGCGTCAATTCCAGTTGCCTGGGCCTGCGTACAAACAGCGCAATGCCCAGAGCCTCTTCAAGCCCACGAATCTGGTGACTAATGGCCGTGGCCGTTACCGAGAGCTCCTGCGCTGCCTGTTTGGCACTTTCATGGCGAGCAGCCGCTTCAAAAGCGCGAAGTGCCGAAAGCGAGGGTAATCGTCGAGAATTCATGAATGAATTTTACTCACCTATACCTGCAAGAAAAGGTCGTTTGTTACGGCTCATAATCCAAGTCTAAGCTACGTCTGTCGTTAATCATAGATGAGCTCAGCTCAGAACAGGAGACTATCCATGCCGCATATCCTACATATAGACGCCAGCGCTCGCCCGGGGATTGCAGGAACAGACAATCATGGCTCTCACAGCCGTCACCTTACCGATCAGTTTGCCAAACAATGGCAATTACGCCGCCCGCAAGACATGATCACCTATCGCGATATAGGCCAACACCCGCCATCCTTTCTCAACCACGACTGGATCGCGTCGGCTTTCACGCCTGAAGAACAGCGGGCACCCTGGATGAAGGATGCACTAGCAGAAAGCGACCAGCTGGTTGATGAATTAATCGCCGCGGATGTCGTAGTGATCGGCACGCCGTTCTACAACTTCGGCATGCCTGCCGCCCTCAAAGCGTGGATCGACCAAGTAGTACGCCCCGGTCGAACGGTGGATATCGATGAGAGTAACCCGACCGATCCTTACGTTCCAAAGCTTTCTGACCGGCCAAGGCATGCGGTTGTTCTTACTGCCAGAGGCGGGATAGGCTTTGATATCGGTGGAAAGATGGCGCACATCAACCACCTGGAGCCCAATTTAGCCACTGCACTGGCGTTTATTGGCATCACTAAAATTCACTATATCGCCATTGAAGGGCAGGAAGTAGGCGGGGAGGTATTGGCGAAGTCAGTTGCTGACGCAATAAGGAAAGTCGAACGGCTCGTTGATGAGTTGCAGGTGATGACATGGCGAGACACACAAATATCTGAACCGGCTTAAAAGCAGGAAGCAGCTTCTTACTATCAAGGTCGGCGCGTTAGGCGCGGGTATCGCTAGCCCAGGATATCCGCACCTTTATGCCCCTCTGGCACGCCCTGAACCAACAGTACATCGCCCTCGGTATGCCGGGTACGAAATGGGCGAATCGTCTTATAAGCATCGGAGTCATACCACCCTTGAGCTTGTTCCATAGTAGGAAACTCAATGACGACCATATCGCCAGCCCACGCGCCCTCAAGTGGCGTGTATGGCCCACCATGCACGAGGTATTTACCTGAAAAAGGAGCGAGCGTTGCGTCGATACGCTCTAAATAGTGTTTAACCTCTGGATCGAATCGAGTTTCTCGAATGAGAGCAACAGCGTAGGCAGGCATCATCCCCCCTTGATTAGACGAAATAATTTTCTAAACAACGAAAGCCTAGAGCAAACACTTTAAATAACGAACCCACTTATCACTATATCAATTTAACTGACAATAACTCTCCAGAAATTTAATTTCTATTAAATCAATGACGCTTCACTGCTGTATTGATTAGAGACCACCATTCAGTGTTTCGCAAATAAAGTCCCTTTTTGCTGCTGTATGCGCTTCTCTATCCAACCTATATTTCGCCGCCCAACGCCTATCGATCAGAGGGGCGTTATATTCCATGGAAGTTGAAAAGAGGCAGCAGCCGAGCCCGCTCCTCTTCAAACAGAGTTGGCCAATCAGTACTGTATGAGCAGAGTACTATCTTCTCGTTAATCGCTCGGCTCAAGGACTCTGCCTCATTCATGCTATGGATACTCCCCGCCTTGAGAATGGCGACGCTCAATCACTCTCTATCAACAGCGGCGGCATGGGGCATTCCAGCATATCGGCGATGACGCGAAACAGCTCGGCCTCTGCGGGCTTTATTTGCCCGCTATGCTCAATACAGCGGGCCATGGCCTGCAGAACAGCAGGCTTTTGTTGCGGTCGTAAACGACGCAAGCGGCTGACTGCGGGGCCCAGGGCTTTGATATCAGGGGCCTCTCTTTTTGCGCTTAGTGCAAACGGCAGCTCTTTTTCAGCGGCATCTAGCGCAGCGCTTACCTTTTCGGGGTCACTCTGCCCTGCCCAGGCCAGCACGTTGAGCAGCCGCTGGCACTCCTGCTGTAAATCGCTCAGCTTACGAACAGCAGAGCCACTACCTTTCTTGCCCAAGCCCAGGTGATGAACCAGCCAGTGATACAGCGTCCATTCAAACAGGTTGACCTGACTATCCGCATTGATCAGTTCTACCATGCAGTGCCGAAAATGCGTGGCCTGATCCACTGACAGGTTTTTTAACGCAGGCAACGCCAATTCCATCAACGGCAGGCGAAGCTGGTCTCTAAGCATTAACACATCGCCGGCATGATTCATGACTTCACGATACACATCGGGCAAGGCTGTCTGCTGAAGTGATGCCAGTTGCTGCTTACGCACCTCGATATTCTGGCTCAGCAGCAGTGCGTACATTAATGCGCGCACTGCGTAAGGATCGTGGGCGGCATCGACGAGCCGCGTAGGCAATGCATTGAGCATGGTACGTGCCTGGGCCAAATGGCGTGGGCCGGGTTGCCCCATTGAGGCAATCGCCATGCGGGCCGAGGTGCCGTTCATGGTTGCTGCGCTGGAGTAAGCGTGGCCGGAGGGGGTGTCTGCAAAGCCAACCACTGACTCACCTCCCGCTTTTTCCATGTCACCGTCAAAAGGCGCACTGAGCGGCGCGTTAAATTCACCGTTCCAGCTTGGCATAACGCGTTTGATGCGCTGGCGTATCGGCGGGTGGGTCGCCAATAAGCGAGTGAAACCAAGCTTCATGCCCTGGCCGAAAAACAGGTGGCTATATTCGCTCGCTTGGGAGGCTTCGATTCTGGCCCCCTGCGTAAGGGAGCCTATCTTGATTAACGCTTGGCCGATGCCATTGGGGTTACGCGTATATTGAACGGCGGAGGCGTCGGCCAGGTATTCTCGCTGGCGGCTCACTGCCGCCTTGATCCAGTTGCCAAAAAACGTGCCCGCATAACCAATGACGGCCAGGGCAACACCCAGGGCAAGTACGACGACAGCGCCTTTGCTATTTGAATTGTTGCGCCGCACAGCTCGACCACGCGACGTCGTACTGCGCAGCAGAATATAGCCTAACAGGCCGATCAGAAGCACACCGTGAAGTACGCTGATCAAACGCATATTCAAGCGCATATCGCCATGCAGAATGTGGCTAAATTCATGGGCAACCACGCCTTGTAGTTCCTCGCGGTTGAGGTGATTGATCGCCCCTTGGGTGATCCCGATCACGGCATCGCTGGTATCATACCCGGCGGCGAAAGCGTTAATACCCGCTTCCTGAAGCAGATAAACCGGTGGAACCGGCGTGCCCGAGGCAATTGCCATTTCTTCCACCACGTTGAGAATACGGCGCTCGTTAGCGTTTTCGGTGCTGGGGCTGATTTCTCGTCCGCCCAGCGCCTCGGCCACTACTTTACCGCCGCCTCGACGCAGCTGAGAGCGCTTGAAAAGCCCGCCGAGCCCCACTAACGCCACCACGCCAAGCGCAACCACGGCTACCAGTTCTGGGGATAGCGCAGCCAACAGGTTATTCGCTGTCACGCTGCCTCGGTCATCTCTCATGAAATGCACGACGATTGCGATCACGACAGTGGTGACCGCTATCAGGGCGATTACCGCCGCTATCAATAAAACAACCAGTTGCCCGGTTTTACGCCGGGCGTTGTCCTGAGCCGTAAAGAAATCCATGCACATCTACCCTTGTCGGTTCAAGAACGCTTCAAAACGATATTTTAGGCGCTGACTGAATCTGGGCGCTGTCCTCGAATTCCAGGAAGGAAGCGTCCTCGCCATGCCCCAACAGGCCAGCTACGGCCACCGGAGGGAAGCTCTGGCGGTAAGTGTTGTATTGCATGACAGCGTCGTTGAACGCCTGGCGGGCAAAAGCGACCTTGTTTTCGGTACTGGTAAGCTCTTCAGAGAGCTGCTGCATGTTTTCAGAGGCCTTGAGGTCCGGGTAAGCTTCCATCACCACATTAAGCCGCCCCATCGCTTGGCTTAGCGCACCTTCTGCCCCGCCCAATTCGGCCATCGCTTTGGCGCTTCCTGGGTTGGCAGCCGCCGCTTTGAGCCCCGCCGCTGCTGAATTGCGCGCTTCAATCACCGACTGAAGCGTTTCGCGCTCGTGGCTGAGATACCCTTTGGCGGTTTCGACCAGGTTAGGTATCAAGTCGTGTCGGCGCTTTAGCTGCACTTCAATTTGAGCAAAGGCGTTTTGAAAACGGTTTCGCAGTGAGACAAGTCGGTTGTACACACCGATAAGGTAGAACGCGATAACCGCTATTATCGCTACGATAATGATAGTTAAAACCATAATTGATCCTTCCTGTGGTTAACAAAAAACTATTACGCATCACAACCTGACGGCTTTACTTGGCGAGTTTAGGCAAAAACTCTATATCCATGTGATATTTCTGGGGATCATTCTGCTCGATAAAGACAGCAATCGTATTCGTATTGATATAAGGCGAGGGGTCAAACCAGATGTTCTGGCTTTTAAACACATGTACTTGCATGGTAGCGGGATTCAACCACTGCGTTATCACCTGATAAGGATGTTTTCCATTGACCGAAAGTTTCAATACGGTACAAATTTGTTGAGTGCAGTGATCTTAATACCTTTGATTTAACACTACGCCACTCCATATGGCGTAGTGCTTATGATACAAGCCTTGCTTACATCACTTCTTCACCATTAACCGTCAGGACGCCGTCTTGCCAGGTCAACGTCTGCTCTTCAAAGTCCGGATCGATTAACAGAGCATAAGGCATGGGAATGAGTGAAAGTACCATCTGGGGAGGTGTCGTTACGCCAATATCCAGACTCAAGCGGTTTTGGAGGTACTCTTGCGCCTCCGGTGTGCTCATCCTATCTTGCGATGCCTGAAGCTGCTCGGGTAACGGCAAACGGTTATCCCATAAAGCGCTGTATAGCGCCTCCTTGGAAAGTTCTTCACCATCAAAGCGGATATCCGCCGTAATGCGGGGATTAAAATCGATACCCAGCATGGGCAGCGTAACGTGCGCTTCCAGCGGTTGGAACGCCATTGAGGGACTCGCAATCAGAACATCATAGCCTCGTTCGATAGACTGGATCAGTAGTTCACGCTCCTCCTGCTCATCGCCGCGTACACCGGTCTCTTCATACTCTGCACGCATGGCTTCCAGCGGTGCATAGGCTTCCTGAAGCGCCTGAAATGCTGACATATCCCAGTTCTTGGCATCGATATCAAGTGACAGGCTGCCCATTGAGGTGCCGTCGGCGCCGATATCGGCTATCTTAAAACGGCCGCCTGAATTGACGATTTGGCTATCACCTACGGATTCAGACTCGGCCTCAAGCTCAATGCCATCTATATAAACATTGACGCCCTCCGCCAAAAACTCAATTTTGGGTATTTCCAGGCGTTGATGTATCAGGCTAGACGCTTCCTGTGAGCTATTTTCAAAGCGTGGCGAGACAATCCGAAACGAGTCGTTCTCGTCATTGACAACAATTTCACGTGCCTGGCCGTCTACCTTCCACACATCTTCATCTTCAAGATCAAGATCCACTACCAGGTCGTGCAGAGTGCCGTCAAACTCAACACCGCTTAACGAACCGGCCGTCAACTGCCCCGTGACGGCGCTGCGAGTAGCGACCAGATCAACGTCGATATCCCCGCTTAGAAACTGCTCGTTGGGATGAATCGTGCCGGTAATCGGGCTATTGATAATGCCGTGATCCACCAGCAGATTTACCTGGGCATTGGCGTTTTCAACACCTTCCATACCGATCGTTGCCGTCGCCGTTGTATTGAACAACGATTTATCAATCGTTACGTCGCTTGCGTACCAGGAAACAGAATCATCCAGTTGCGCAAAGGTTTGGGCTAGCGCTTTTTCCACCTCATTACCCACCACTGCTTGGGCGCCTATATATCCCCCTGCCCCGAGCACTACAACACCAGCAGCGGTCAAAATTAACGTCTTGGAAGTTGCGGGCATATCACTATCCTTAATAAAAATGATTATTAATTATCCTGCATTTAAGAATAAAAACCCACTGCTAATTCAGTTCATGGCTAGCTATTAAAGAAAGAAAAAGCGAGGCGAAGACTCATATTCTTCGCCATTAAACCGCATGGTCATAGCATTGCGCTGCTTGCGGTTATTTGCCATCAGGAAGCAAGAAGTACCATGTTACCCATCAACCCAAGCAGAAACCCAGCGACAGCACCGATTGCCGGCATTCCATGTTGTTCGAGCTTGGACCCAGGGGCAATATCCTGAAAAACAAGGTACAAAATACCTGCACTCGCAAATAGCATTAGCGCTCCCATTAACACATCGTACTGTGCCAATACGTAATAGCCGGTTGCTGCTGAGATGGGCCCCACTAATGCCAAGCCGCTAAATGCCAGTATGATTTTATTGGAAGATAGTTGAGTATTATTATTGCTCAGTTCTTCGTAAGCGTTAAAACCCTCAGGCAGATTTTGTAAAATCATTAATAGTGCAAGCAGCAACCCTGTGCCTTCGCCTGCTGCAAAGGCAGCACCCAAGGCAATCGCTTCAGGGATAAAATCAGATAACATTGCCACCAGTTGGCCTACCGAGCTATTGAGTTTTTTTAAGTAGGCATCAAGGAAGTAAAAACATACCCCACCAGCAGCAAAACACAAGGCGGCCGGTACAAGCGGTAACTTACTAGCACCTTCAGGTACCAATACCAGAGCAACCGCTGACATCAGCGCTCCACCACCAAAAGCAATAATGAAATGTCGCCAGGAATCCCCTAAAAGGGAGGGATGAACCAGGTCAAACTTAGCTAATAATGCCCCGATGGGCATTGCGGCACCTGCCATTAATGATAAAAGAAGGATAGTGATAATTTCAGCCATAAAATGTCAGATCAGCCTCTTTTCAACCATCGTTGGTTCACCGGTTTGTCCGGTATTTCTCGCTGCCTCCCTAGCGTTTCAGAGGACCGAGCCGTGTCTTTTTCGTCCCTTGCGTTTGTTCAGCTTATGAAGGTCCATAAGGCCATGAATGCCGCAAATTAACGGGGTGCGTCTCACGCTTATTTGTTACCAGAATCATCTTCTTTCGATCCTGAAGGTACAGGCCTTTTCTTGGTTATTGCGCGCGAGAAGAAAGGCACCACATACAGCACTGTCCAGGCCAGCACGGTACACAAAACGGCCGTTTGCTCACGCCCAAGACCAACGGCGACACCTATAGCCGCTGTAAACCAAATGCCAGCCGCCGTGGTAAGCCCGGTAGCAAATAGATCATTCTTACGGGTGATAATACTTCCAGCACATAAAAAACCAATGCCGCTAATAACACCTTGAATGACCCGGCTCATCTCTGCATCTGAAATGCCTGCTTGCTGCGGAATTAATATAAATAACGCCGCCCCCATGCACACAAGCATGTGGGTACGTATTCCAGCTGGCTTACCGCTCTGTTCACGCTCAAGCCCCAAGAGGCCACCGAGAAAAGCAGCCATTAGCAACCGAGTCACTACAATAATAAATTCACTTAGGTCATTAAAATCAGAAAATTCAGAAATAACAATATTACTCACTGACTCCATTGCCTCAGCCCTGTCGTTAACGCGCGATGAGTGAACATCTTTTATCTAATTCAACCGTTACGTGCTGCCTCAATGGTGGCAATATCGATTTTTTTCATCTGCATCATCGCTGCAAACGTGCGCTTAGCAGCGGCAGGGTCCGCGGCAGTGATCGCTTCAATCAGCGCCACAGGCGTTACCTGCCAAGACACGCCCCATTTATCTTTACACCAACCACACGCGCTTTCTTGCCCGCCATTACCCACTATCGCGTTCCAATAGCGGTCCGTTTCGGCCTGATCATTGGTTGAGACCTGAAAGGAAAACGCTTCGCTATGCGTAAACCCAGGCCCACCGTTAAGCCCCAGGCATGGAATGCCCAGCACGGTAAACTCAACGGTCAACACATCCCCTTCCTTACCGGATGGAAAGTCTCCCGGCGCGCGGTGAACAGCGCTAACAAACGAATCAGGAAAGGTATCTGCATAAAAGCGTACGGCTTCTTCTGCACGACCATCGAACCAAAGACAAACCGTATTCTTTGCTGGTGTTGCCATGATGCTTCTCCAATGAAAACGAAACAGCCAATGATGGGTATGACATTGTAATGCGGCGCACCCCAGCCTCCTTTAACAGCTCCTCCCAAGATGATTGCTGAGGAATCACCAAGTCTTATCAGCACCTGGCGGGCCTATATCGAGCTGCATATCAGGGGCAATATCCACCACTCCGTTGACCTTTTTAAGCCGCTCAACGGTAACGTCATCTGCCGCCCCGGTGATGCACCCAATCTCCTCAAACACCTCTCTGATGGTGAGCCCTTCGTCACTAAGGCGCGAAGCTATGTCATTGATCGATTGATCTTCAGAAATCGTGATTATCCAAAGCGCTATTGTCGGCATCGATCATCCTCATCTAAGGTGCCTGTACCAACCCGGCCCCAACACGGGAACCAGAAGATGGTAAAGGCTTTGCAGAATCCAACAGCCGTTGCCAGAGTTTCATACCGCGCAGCGAGGCATCTGACTCAGCCCAAAGGGCGGCGCAGCCTGCAACGTGGGGCGTCGCCATACTGGTTCCGCTAATCGTTTTATGGTGTACCGGCCGGGGCCAGGACGAAAAAATGTCGCCGCCCGGCGCGGCAATTTCGATTTTGCCTGCGTTAGAAAAGCTCGAAGGCTTTAAGTTGGCGTCAATAGATGCAACCGACATGACAGTAGGTGAGTTGGCAGGCGCTCCCGTATGGGCAGAAGAGTTTCCTGCGGCAGCAATAATCAAACACCCTTTACGCAGAGCCGCAGCACCCGCGTGGGTGTAGGCAGCTTGCACAGGACTTTGACTGCCCAGCGACATCGAAATGACGTCACATCGATTGGCGATCGCCCAATTCATTCCCGCAAGTACTCCCGCCCCCGTACTGCTACCCGAGTTGGTGAGCACCTTTCCAACAAGCACCTGTGAGTCGGACGCGATACCGTAGCGAGGAGCATTTTCGAAAGGCACCCTGGGGCCGCAGGCCGTGCCAATACAGTGTGTTCCGTGACCATTGATATCTTGAACCGGCTCTCCTACGAATGAGCGGGTAATAAACTCTCTACCTACAAAGTCAGGATGGCCAAGGTCCATCCCGGTATCCAGCACGGCTACTTTAATACCAGCCCCACTCCATCGGCTTTGCAACACATTGCATTGAATCAATCCCCAGGTCGCTTCTGGCTTGCCCGGCTCAGGCTTGTCTTGGGCTTCATCCAGATCCACATCAGCGCCAAGATCGCGAGCAATCGTACTCGCAGCCCGCAAAAAACCTCGCAGATACTCTGAATTTTCGGAAAAGGCAAAATACTCTGGCTCAATAATTTCTATTGGGCTATCGACTGAAATAGGGTCTTTGAGACTCATCCCATGCAGCTGTAAAGCGTCACTGCCAACAAGCGCAACCCCAAGTTCTGAGAACACCACAACCTCCGCATCACCGACGTCTTCCAAACTGACGGCTTGGTCAGCAAAGTCACGCGCGTCGGCCACTCGAAACTTTTGATCCTTAAGAGACTTAATGCCCTCTTCCATTCGCCCTTCACGATAACTGATAAGAAAACGCCCGGTTTCAAGACAATTAGCGCCTCGCTCAAGAGCAGCCACAAGCAGCCGTTCAGCACCGCACGAAATTGTGGCTAATGAGCCACTCTTGCCAGAGGGGTTGCTTTCGCTTCCGTTGCTTTTAGATTTATTAGCCATCATCGCTTCCTTTCTGTTGGTTTGGCCGCACTAAAAACCAGCTGCATAACACCAAGCTACCAAAAACCGTATAAAGCAGCACAAACACCCACTCCGGCGCCGTGTAGTAAAGCAGGCTTTGCAACCAGTACTGAATGAAGGACCCCGTATAGGTGGCTGTGCCGGCCTCTTCTCTCAAGGCCATTTCCCACGTAGTAAGCGGGCAAACCGCGCCCAACCAGGACTGCACCACTACATACCCAATAGCGGACAAATGCAAAATACGAAATCTCTTATTTCGCACCCATCGCCACCTTAAAAAATAACCGGCATAAATAGCCAGCAACCCGAAGACGACAAAGACAACAAACAGCACATGAACGACTAATATCGCATCCGCCATGAGCAGAAGTAGTGAAGGGGCCATATCTCTCCCAAGTGAAGCATAGGCAGAGGAGGTAGCCAGTGTTTGCGGTGGCCACGAAACCTCTTAGTTGCCAGTATGCTGAGCAAAAACCTCCTCGCCGGTTAAATCTCTGGTAGCTTGAGAAAACGAGTAAAACGCTGGTTTTTGCTCAATAAATATCTGCTCCTCAAGCTGCCACTGGCCGTTATCCTCCAGAAGCCCCACAGGGATAGCATAGTGCCCGCCCTCTTTTAACCGATAAAACAGATGCGTCCCACACTGCTTGCAGAAACCGCGTTCGGCCCACTCTGAGGAGCTGAAGATAGCAATATGCTCAGCCCCCTGGAAATCCACCTCGTTTTGGGACTCAACCGCAAACAGCGGCCCTCCACCCCACTTTCTACAAAGGCTGCAGTGGCAAACCGCCACATGATGACTGTCTAAATGAGTTAAAAGCTGCACTTCACCGCAGAGACAGCTACCCCGATGCTCAATGTTGGATTGCATATGATCCTCCGTTAGATACGTAACACCGTCTATTCATGCTTAATAGAGCGAACCCTAAACCCCACCTTTTCTATATAGACAGTAGCAGGTTCTATATAGACAGTAGCAGGCCGCTTGGCTATGCGCTGTTAACGCGTAAAATTGCGCGATATGGCCCGCAGACCTGTTATCTACAGCGACATAAAACATCGTTGAGCGGGCATTTTGAATCGACCGTTTAGCGGCTTTATTGGGTTGCTCGGATGCTTCCTTCTGACTGCCAAGCGTGCTTGCCTAAAATAGAAAACACATTTGATAAATGCACAATTGTTAGCCATGGGCTTCCTTGGTAGGTTGATTTAAAACAACATAAAGGTGGCCCTTTCACCACCTGCGAACCAGGCGCTATGGACCTTCTACCTAACCTATTTCGTGGAAGTACACAAAACGTCACCACCCGATGCTACGCCTCACACTAAACCGCTTCGGCCTACCTACCCCCTCGGCCATGCACACGGTTTAAAAAATACGACAGTGATAACTACCCGTATCGCTTGTCGTTGAGCGTTTGAGTCGCACATACTGCCTAGAGTAGCGCCACCAATAAAACGATAACCCTCTGACCGCGAAGACGAATATGACAACGAAGCTGAGTAAAGGCGCGCCAGAAAAGGCACAAACAATGAAGAAAAAACGCCCTATGCCGGATGTGTTCATCATCCTGTTTAGCTTTATGGTACTGGTACTGCTCGCCTCTTATATAATCCCCGCAGGAAGCTACGAAAGAACCAACAACAATGGCCTGACGCAGGTCGCCACCGATAGCTTTCAGTACATTACTGCAGCGCCCCTGAACGTAATGGACCTGTTTACCGCTATTCAAAAAGGCCTGGTGGCGGCGGCTCCACTGATCTTCTTAATCATGATGGTCGGCGGCGTGCTCAAGGTGATTGAGTCAACAGGCGCCATCAGCGCAGGTATTCACCAACTCATTAGCAAGGCCAATGGCCGTCGAAATGTTCTTATTTTTATCTTTTGCGCTACGTTCTCAACGCTTGCATCGGTTGGGGTAGGTGCCAACTTGGCCATTGCCTTTATTCCTATCGGACTGTTTCTTGCCCGCTCAATGAAGCTTGACCCCGTTGTAGGCGTGGCCATTATCTTTTTAGGCTCCTACGCAGGCTTCGGTGCAGGCGTTTTTGACCCGACCGTTACCGTTGCCGGGCAAACCATTGCCGAGCTACCGCTGTTTTCCGGATTTATATACCGTGGCGTTATCTTTATTGTCTTTTTGACCGTTACCACGGTGTACATCTGCCGCTATGCCAAACGTATCAAGCAGAACCCGGCCCATAGCGTGATGGGAGCAGACGCCTTTGATAACACCGAAGCCACACATGAGCCTGGCGCTCTGCCGCCCTTTACCTTTTCTCATAAGTTAGTGCTGCTGATATTTGCCGCTTCCTTTGTGTTTTTCCTGTACGGCGGTTTTAACTTCGGATGGGGAATCACCGAACTCTCTGCCACGTTTTTAATGGTGGGGATCGCCACGGCACTGATCGGCAGAATGTCTCCCAACGATTTTGTAAAACGCCTGATGAATGGCGCAAGCGAAGTCATGTACGGTGCATTGGTGGTGGGTGTCGCCGCCGCTGTCATCGTGTTGCTTAGACAAGCACAGCTCATCGACACCCTCGTACATAGCGTCGCAAGCTCTTTAGATGGTCATGGCAAGATTGTCGCCATGGAGCTTTTATACGTGTTTAACCTGGTATTTAACGGATTGATTACTTCGGGTACCGGCCAGGCCGCTATCGTGATGCCAATTATGGTTCCCATTGGCGATATGCTGGAAGTCACCCGCCAGTCGACCTTCATCACCTTCAAGCTGGGCGATGCCGTTACCAATATTATTACTCCGCTTTCTGGCACCTTGATGGCGTGCCTGGCGATCGCCCGCGTTTCTTACGTGGAGTGGTTCAAATTCGTGCTACCACTGGTATTGATTTGGATTGTCATCGGCGGCGCGTTTGTCGGGGTTGCCGTTGCGATTAACTACGGTCCGTTTTAAGCAGGTTCGCTTCCAAGCCACCCATAATGGGTGGCTTGGCATCTAACGGGTATGCGCTCAACAGACAACGGCCGTCAGCTTCTCTTCCAGAACAACTAAAAACGCCTCGATATGAGCAGGCAGGTAGCGTTCAGCCATCACCTGTACTTGAAGGCTTCGCTGAGAAAGCTGGGGCTCGTGTAGCGGCTTTAAAACCAGCCCATCCTTATGCATTTTACCGCTTACCGCTACGGCACTACACAACCCGATCATATTGGGATGCTCGCTGACCATGGTATAGGTCGCGCCCAGTGAATTGCAGGAGAAGCTTGGGAATACCTTAATACCGGACAAGCTACAGGCGACATCAAACAGATAGCGCATTGTCGAGCCATTAAGCGACATGGTAAGCGGGTAGTCGCATAAATCCTTTACATACAAAACGTCATTAATTGCCAACGGGTGCTCACTCGACATAAGGGCACTAATTGCGGCGTTATGGCTTGAAACCACCTTTACGCCAATATCCGGCGAGAGGCTAAAGGTTAAGGCGATATCAGCACTGCCTTCTTTTACCAATTCAGAAGCACGCGCTGAATCGGCCATCTGCAGATCAAACCGAATATCAGGATGCTGAGTAATAAAGCGCGAAATAACACTGGGAAGAAAGTGCCACGCCATGCCATCAGGGCAAGCCACCACAATGGTTTGGCGTTGGCGTGTCATTGCATCCTGCATCTCATCGATAACGCTATTAACTTCTAACTGGTTACGCAGTGCATAGGCGTTCAGCAGTTTGCCTGCTTCGGTTAACTGCATACCCCGCGGCTGGCGGTTGAACAGCTTGATATCCAGGCGCTGCTCAAGATTGGTGATTTGGCGGCTAACCGCTGAAACAGCAACGTGCAACTCTTCAGCGGCAGCGGACAACGAGCCCGCTTTCGCAACGCTTTGAAAGTAGCGCAAGTGGAGATCCTGCATAACGGCCTCATTGATGACCTGCCTGTTAGGCTTTGTACGAAAACTGCTTACGCTCGCCCATACGGCGTTAAAAACCAGCTCAAAATACTCATTTACACATGTAAACTCCGTTTTTTTACTGATTTTTGCCTTGTCTGGCCTTCGCTCAGCGACTTTTCGTACAAACCCTAGCAGGGTGAATAGCGCTATCGGCAGCAGTTCAAACATCTACCGGTGATTGCTAATAGTTAGAAAGGTAGTTTGAAATCTTAATGATTGCTGCAAACAAGAGCAAGGGCTAGGCTCATCTCAACGACCACTAAAAGCCCAATGATAAAAAGGCACGCCATGACAACACCGCAGCGTTCAAAACGGGAACAGGCGATTCAGCTAGCGAGTGATGAGCTTTCAAACGGTAATTTTTATAAGACGCTGGCAAAACGTATTGCCATGCGCACAGTCAGCCAGGACCCCGCCTGTGCCGATACACTCAACGCGTACCTTGAACAAGAAATTGGCCCGCTGCTTTCAAGGCTGGGCTTCACCTGCCAGATTATCGAGAACCCGAAACCCGGTTTTCCTCCCCTGCTGATTGGGGAGCGCATTGAAGACCCCGCTTACTCCACGCTGCTGCTTTATGGCCATGGTGACGTTACCGACGGCCAGGAAGACCAATGGGCGAACGGTATTGATCCATGGGCGCTAACCTTTAAAGAAGGCCGTGTTTATGGCCGCGGCACCGCCGATAACAAGGGCCAGCACAGCGTCAATTTAACCGCGTTGGAAGCTGTGATTAACGCTCGTAAGGGTCGGTTAGGCTACAACGTAAAAATGCTGTTTGAAATGAGCGAGGAGATAGGCTCACCGGGTTTGGAAGAAACCTGTGCTGCCTATCAGCAAGCGCTTAAATCCGACCTTTTTCTGGCCTCTGATGGCCCCAGAATCCGCCACGACATGCCTACCCTCTTTTTGGGTTCTCGCGGCGTTGTTCAGCTCAAACTGTCGCTTAACACCGGCAATGGCGGCCGCCATTCTGGTAACTGGGGAGGGGTTATTACCAACCCGGCGGTTGTGCTGTGCAATGCGCTCGCCACGCTACTTTCCCCAAGTGGCAAAATTCTGGCCGACTTTCTCAAGGCACCGTCTATTACAGAAGACGTCTCCCGGTTAGTGCGCGACTTGCCGGTAGGCGGCGGTGCCTCCGACCCCACGATTAACCCAGCGTGGGGTGAAGAAACCCTGGCGGATGGCGAGCGTTTATACGGGGCCAACACGTTTGAAATTCTTGGCTTAAGTGCGGGCAGAACCGACAAGCCTGTCGGTGCGATTCCAGAGCACGCGGAAGCGGTACTACAGCTGCGCTTTGTAAAAGGCACCGACTGGCAAGCGGTGGAGAGTAACCTGCGCCAGCACCTGGATGCCCATGGCTTTAACGATATCCAACTGACGTTCTTAGGCGGTTACGCGGCGACTCGGTTGGACCCCAATCACCCATGGGTGAATTTTGTTGCTCAATCGGCCGAGAACAGCCTGAATGAAGCGCCCCATATTTTACCCAACCTGGGCGGCACGATTCCCAATCACTGCTTTTCAGACGTGCTTAATCTGCCCACCGTTTGGCTGCCCCACTCCTACCCGTCATGCAATCAGCACGCCCCCGATGAGCACTTGCTGGAAACCATTGTCGAGCAAGGGCTAAAACTAGCCGCCGGGATCTTCTGGGATTTAGGCGAACCTCAAGCACAAGCGCTAACCACTCATGACGCGGCAAAGGCATATTAAGTGATGGAAACTCCAAAAAAGAACAGCGTTGATAACGAAGCCATCCACTGGGACCAGGATATCAGCTACGGCCAATACCTTGACCTTGAGCCCTTGCTGGCTTGCCAGAACCCGGCCTCTGAAGAGCACGATGAACTACTCTTTATCATGATTCATCAAGTGTCGGAGCTATGGATCAAGCTCTGCTTGCACGAAGCCCACGCGGCGGCCAGGCATATTGCCGATGACAACCTGAGCCCTGCGTTCAAAATGCTCTCACGCGTATCTCGCATCCAGGAACAGCTCATCAACGCCTGGGAAGTGCTGGTAACGATGACGCCCGCCGATTACTTGAGCTTTCGGGACAGCCTTGGGCAAAGCTCGGGCTTTCAGTCCTATCAGTACCGGGAAATTGAGTTTTTGCTGGGTAACAAAAACGCCAAATTGATCGAAGCTCACCGTTCAAAGCCCAAGCACTACCAAAAACTCCAGCATGCGCTTAATTCGCCCAGCCTTTATGACGTCTCGCTGCAGCTACTGGCCCGCCGGGGTTTTGATATTCCAGACAACATCACCCAGCGCGACTGGAGCATTCCCTACACCGCGAGTAGCGACGTCGAAGCGGTGTGGATGGAGATCTATCGCAACAGTGAAAAGTACTGGGACCTATACGAACTGGCCGAAAAGCTGGTGGATGTCGAATTCAACTTCCAGCGCTGGCGCTTTAACCACATGAAAACGGTGGAGCGCATTATTGGCTACCGGCGTGGCACCGGTGGTTCGTCGGGCGTGAGCTACCTGGTCAAGGCACTCGACCTGCAGTTCTTCCCGGAACTCTGGAGCGTAAGGACATCTATTTAACAGCAAGAGCCCAATAAGCCTTACCCCACTTTTCACCTGTGTGACGACATTTTTGCTGGAGTACCGATATGCGCGTGAGCCTGGATACCGTTCGTGAGCTGGACCGCCAAGACCCACTGGCAGATTTCAAACGCCACTTTGCCCTGCCAGAAGGTGTTCTCTACCTGGATGGCAACTCGCTTGGTGCGCAACCGGTCGCGGCCAAGCAAGCGGTTGATGACACCATGGAGCAGTGGCGTACCCAACTGATTAAAGGCTGGAACCAGGGCTGGTTTGATGCGCCCGAACGGCTGGGACACCTGCTCGCCCCGGTGCTTGGTGCTCAGCACGGTGAAGTGGTGGTCACGGACAACATCACGCTCAATATTTTCAAACTATTGGGCTATATCCTCGACAAGCGCCAGGATGATTGCCGCACGGTACTCAGTGAAGGCGGCAACTTCCCCACTGACGGCTACATTGCCCAAGGCTACTGCCGGGTTAGCGGCTGTGAACATCGCTTTATGCCCGAAGGTGACGACCTGGCTGCGCACCTGGAAGGCGTGGCTGTGGTGGTGCTTAGCCAGGTCAACTATCGCACGGGCAAACTGCGCGACATGGCAGCCACTACTCAACTGGTTCATGAACATGGCGCCGAGGTCATTTGGGATTTAGCCCACTCTGCTGGCGCGCTACCTGTCGATCTTAACGGCGTGGGCGCACGCTATGCTGTAGGTTGTACCTATAAATACCTGAACGGCGGCCCCGGTGCGCCCGCTTTTCTTTACGTGCACCGCGACCACCTGGATAGCACGTGGCAACCGCTCTCGGGCTGGCATGGCCATACCTCACCTTTCGCCTTTCAGGCCGACTACGCACCCGCCGATGACATCTCGCGTTTTCGTACCGGTACACACTCAGCGATTATTTACGCAGCCCTCGAAGCGTCGTTAGCTATCTGGGCTGACGTCGATATGCAGGCCGTGCGTGAAAAAAGCCTGGCCATGAGCAATCTGTTCCGCGAGTGCCTGGCAGATATTTTTGAGGCCCACGGTATCGAGGACATTACCCCGAAAGCCGACCAGCGTGGCAGCCAGGTATCACTGGTAGATGCCCAAAACGGTTACGCCATTGTGCAAGCGCTGATCGCGCGTGGCGTGATTGGTGATTATCGGGAGCCGGGCTTGATGCGCTTCGGCTTCACCCCGCTCTATTTAAGCTACGAAGATGTGTGGCAGGCCGCGCAGCACTTCCGCGAGGTAGTCGAAAGCGGCGAGTATCAAAATCCTGAATTTCACGTGCTTAGCGCCGTCACCTGATAGAGAGCACGCATGACAAAGCTAACGCCGGATCTGGCCTACTCACCGAGCCATTTTGCGTCAGAGTTTGAATCCACTCTTACACGTCAGGCGGATGCCGGACGCACGCTAAGGGACCGCCACCCACCGATAACGGTCGCCTATGGCGACCACCCGGCGGCGTGCCTTAACCTGTTTATTCCGCAGGGAGAAGGCCCGTGGCCTTTGATGGTATTCATTCACGGTGGCTACTGGCAGGAGCTTGACCACACTGCCACGGATTTTCTGGCCGAGCGCTATCTGGCACGGGGAATAGCCTTCGCCTCAATTGGCTATGGCCTGGCCCCGACCCACACCATTGAAAACATGATGACTCAGTGCATTCAGGGGCTAGAAGCGGCCTACCACGCGCTGGCAGAAAGCGGCGGCGTGTGGTCCATCACCCTGGGAGGCCATAGCGCGGGCGCCCAACTGGCTTACTGGGTAGCCGTTAGCGGCAGGGTTCCTATTGATAAGCTGGTGCTGGTCAGCGGTGTTTATGACCTTACGCCGCTGGTAGAAACCTACGTTAACGACCCTCTAAAGCTGACCAAATCACAGGCACGCGCACTTAGCCCTCAGTTTGGCGAGCTGACCGCGCTGCCCACCTGCCAGGTTGTGATTGCCGAAAACGACCCGCCCGCGTTTCATCAGCAGGGGCACAATTTTATAGCGCTGCTACGCGCAGCCAACGTCCAAGCAGAGCTAATTGAGCTGCCGGGGTGCGATCACTTTGATGTGCTGGAGTATTTGTAAGCGCTAGCCGAGCTCACAATAACCACGCCGTTACTTTCTAGCGACGGCATGGAGTTTTTAATACCACTGTCTCTCAAAAGCCTGCTTTCACGTCCGCCCGGCTAGTTTTCAGATGACTTGATAGGTCACCTTGCATCGCCTAACTGGTTAAAATTAAACACGCTCTTCATCACGCAAAGTAAGCACCTCAACACCCTCGGCCGTCACTGCCACTGTATGCTCCCACTGCGCGGATAACGACTTGTCACTGGTCACGACTGTCCAGCCATCTTTTTTGATTTTTACCTTGGCTTTGCCTTGGTTAATCATGGGTTCGATGGTGAATACCATGCCCTCTTTCAATACCACGCCGTGCCCTGGCTTTCCGTAGTGCACGACTTCCGGCTCTTCATGCATCTCCTGGCCGATGCCGTGGCCGCAATATTCACGCACCACCGAGTAGCCGTTCTGTTCCGCATGCCGCTGGATCGCATGGCCTACATCACCCAGCGTTGCCCCCGGCTTAACCGCGTGAATGCCCTTCCACAGCGCCTCATAGGTTTTATCGACCAGGCGCTTGGCAATGGGCTTTACCTCACCCAACATGTACATCTTGCTTGAATCGGCAATATAGCCATTCTTCTCAAGCGTGATATCAATGTTAACAATATCGCCCGATTTTAGCGTGAGTGTCTCGGAGGGAACGCCATGACACACCACCTGGTTCACAGACGCATTCAGCACATATTGATAATCGTATTGCCCTTTGCTGGCCGGGCGAGCCTTTAGCTCATCAACGATATAACGCTCGGCCCAATCGTTGATCTGCATGGTGGTGACACCCGGCTCGATTAACGTATCAAGATAACCAAACACCTGAGCCAGCAAGCGTCCTGCTTCGCGCATCAGCGTCAACTCTTCTGCACTTTTCAGCGGTACGTTATCCACCGATCACCTGCCTTACTTCAATGTCTGCCTGTTGCATCTGCTCGCGCATAATGTCGGTGAAGGTCATGCCTGGATTAGCCTCTGCCAGCATGCCCACTTTAATCCAATACTCCGCCTGTGCGTTGATCGAACGCACCATGACCGAGCTGGCTTTACGAATATCTTCGTGTAGCTGGTCGTTGATTTTTACGATACCCATGGAATGCCTTGATATATGAAACGTATATAAAGCATATATTAAGATAAGAACACGCAGCAAGCGACCTGGCGAAGCCGACGTTCAATAAGAGTGGTTTTTCAACTGCAGGCACACTATTGGCGATGACGAGCAATCAGTGCCGCCAACGGTTGATAGCCTTCTTCAAGCGCAGGGCTCGATAGATTAGTGACGCCTAAGAGCAATCCTTTTCGCGCATTGGCTGGCGTGGCGTACCAGGGAGACAACGGCGCCGGGGCAAGGTTAAAGGCCGCCGCCGCTTCGGCAATGCCAACATCGTCGGTGTCATCAGCCAGGGCAAGCAACAGCGACAAGCCCGCCATATGATTGACTGAAACCGTGCTGTCCATGAGTGCAAGCAGCGCATTCCGGCGCTGTATATACAAACGCTTCATACGCCGAATATGGCGCAAGTAATGCCCGTCGCGCAAAAACTCCGCAACGGCTAGCTGGCTAGGCAGTGCAGACGCGGGTGACAATGCAGCGGCCGTATCTCCCGCGCGCTCCGACAACCTCGCAGGCACCACAATGAAACCAAGCCGCAATCGTGGGCTGATGGTTTTACTGAAAGTACCCATGTGAATCACTCTTTCGTCATGGTCCAGCGAGGCCAGTGCGGGCGTTGCCTGGCCGCTTAACTGCAGCTCACTTAAATAGTCATCTTCGATGATCCAGCTATCGTTTTCTTTAGCCCATGCTAACAACGCCTGACGGCGAGCCAGCGACAACTGCATACCCAGCGGTGCTTGTTGGCTTGGCGTCACAATCGCCAACCGCGCCTCCGCAGCAAGCGCTATCCCTTGCTCCACACAAATCCCTTGGTCATCGACCGGAACAGGAACCGAGGTAAAGCCTGCCAAAGACAAAGCGTGCCTATTGAGTGGATAACAAGGGTCTTCAACCCACACCCGCTTTGAATCCGGGCGCAACAAGTGCAATGCCAAGCCCAGCGCACCCGCATATCCATTGGTGATGATGATCTGGTCTGCAGAGCAAAGCAGCCCGCGAGCCACGGCCAGATAGGCAGCAATTTCCTTGCGTAGTGTCTGCTCTCCGCGTGGGTCAGGGTAACGCAGTGACTCGGCCACCGCCTGGCGTGAACCGCGCTGCATGATGCGAGACCACTGCTTAAAGGGAAAGCCATCTTGCGCAGGCACCCCCACTTGAAAAAGCTTGGGCGCGCTTTCCAAGTCCTGATAGAGATCAGGCAGTGGCAGCCGAGAGGCCTCAACCACCACTTTTGGTGCCGCGGGTAGCACGGCGCTAACGAACGTACCGGCGGCCCCTTTTGAGATGACTAACTGATCATCGCTCAGCCGATCATAAGCCGTTTTAATAGTGCCTCGTGAAACGCCCAGTTGCGTGGCAAGATCACGCCATGAAGGCAGCCGTGCGCCCTCATATAAATGCCCTTGTCGAATGGCATCAGCAATGCTCGAACGCACCTGCTCTGACAAAGACTGCTCGCCTTGGCGATTAAGTGAAAAACGAAGTTTACTCATCCCTCCATGGTACATAGAAACCTATCAGTCTTGGTGCTTTTTTTAGACCATGAAGCCTTTCACAATCACTATCTACTCTACACTTTTACCGTTCTAAATCTTTGTGCCAGTTCTCGAGCTAGTTCTTTATGCCGGTTCTTGAGTTAGCTCTTTACCTTAGCTCTTTACGTTAGCTCAGAACGATTTGCCAAAAGGATGAAACCAATGCGTATAGTAAACACGAAATGTTCAGCGGCGATACTGCTCGCCATGTTGGTCGGCTGCTTCGGTTCGGCACACGCCACCGAGACCACTGAGCAACCAGACGCCGATCAAGCCTATGATCAAGATGCCGATGGTGAACAGCGTGCCAGAGCGGCTGGCGAGTCCTTAATTGGTCAGCCAGGCCCCGAGCTGAGCATTACCACGCTGGATGGTGAGACTATTGATCTAGGCGCGCTATATGGCGAAAAACCCGTGTATATAAAGTTCTGGGCAACCTGGTGCGTGCCCTGCCGCCAGCAGATGCCCGGGTTCCAGGCATTTCAAGAAGCGCATGGTGATGATATCCAAGTCATCGCCGTGAACACCGGCTACGCTGACACCGAAGAGTCCGCACGTGTCTATCGCGAGGAAATGGGCCTGACCATGCCCATCACGGTAGATGACGGCACGCTAGCCGAAGCGCTGAATCTACGCGTTACCCCGCAGCACGTTCTGATTGATCGCAGTGGTCACATCACTCACATTGGTCATCGTGACGATCAAGCCCTGGAACAGGCGCTACAGGCCGTGCTTGAACCCGCTGATCCCAACTCAGCAGCGACCGAAGGAGCCGCCGTCAAGGATATCGACGCCAACGCTTTAACGGTGGGCGATACGGTGACTCACCTTGATGTCACCACGCGTGACGGCACTACCATCGACCTGACTCGGAAGACGACAGACAAGCCACTGGGTGTGGTGTTTTTTGCCACCTGGTGTGAGCCTTATCTTGCCAAGAGCCAGCCAGAAACCTCCACCGCCTGCCGCCGCGTACGCGAAACCGTCAACCAGCTGAGCGAAGACCAAAGCGTACAGTGGGTAGGCATTATTTCTGGTCTTTGGACCCAAGAGTCCGATGTCGAAAGTTATCTTGATACCACCGAGACGGCGATACCGGTGTTGCTTGACGCCGAGGGCGATATACACCGTGCATTCGGCGTTCAGCAGATACCCACCGTTGTATTAATTGATGCTGACGGCAAGATAACCGACAAGCTTGGACCACAAGACACCGCATTAGGCGAAGCTGTCGAGCGCCTCAGCCAATAAGCGTAAGCCACTCCGCGCAAGCCATAGCGCGGCCCCCCTTTTTTTACTGGAGCAGCCCGCCTCACGCGGGCTGATAACCAATGCCCACGTTCCTTTATCGCTATTTTGTCCTTTTTTGCCTGGTTGTAATGCTGACTCCCCAGATTGGCGCTGCGCAAGAATTTCCCGGCATCTCGGGCGAAGTACTGATTAAGAGCACTCTGATAGCGGAAACAGATCAACCGGCACCTGGTTCCTCCAGCACCTTAGCCGTTTTCATGGAGCCGCAATCAGGTTGGCATGGGTATTGGAAACAGCCGGGTAGTATTGGCCTACCACCGCAGTTCAATTGGCAATTGCCGGAAGGTGTCAGCGTAGGCGATGCCGCTTACCCAGTACCGCAGACGCTAATGACTGGCGATCTGATGAACCATGTCTACGAGCACCCTTATGTACTATTGCTGCCCATTGAAATAGACGCCTCTGTGCCCGCAGGGACCTCTCTGCCGATTAGCGTTGACTTCAACTACTTGGCTTGCCGCGCTGATGCCTGCATTCCGGAGGAGGCATCGCTTGCCACTACGCTGGTCGCAGGCGATGGCCACATTACGCCTGAGCGCAAAGCACGCTTCGATGAATGGCGGCGCGAGCTTCCCAGGCCTCTCGGTTCGCAAGCCAGCTTTGTGACGACCGATGATAACCAACTGCGCTTAAGCATCCCCTTACCCACCAGCGTGGAACTCAACGATCCACACTTGTTTGTTGCCACCGATAACGTGGCTGATCCCGCGTCTGAGCAGGTTTTTAGTCGTGAAGGCGACACATTGATTATTGAAACCCAGTTGGCAAAATACTGGCAGACAGACAATCCACCTGACAAGTTCGAAGCACTTCTGTCGCTGGGCAATGGAACCGGTTTAGCATTGGTTAGCCGTAGTGATGGTGCGCCAACACCAAACACAAGCACAGCTGGCGTACAAAGTAGTTCTACATTACTACTGACCGCATTTCTCGGCGCCGTACTGGGCGGCGTTCTGCTCAATATCATGCCCTGCGTTTTCCCTATTCTCAGCCTTAAGGTTCTTAGCCTTGCACGCCTGTCCGGTGGTCAACGCGAAGCCCGGCGTGAGGCGCTAGCCTATACCGCCGGTGTGGTCCTCGTTTGCTTGATCCTGGGCGCAACGATTATTGCTCTGCGCGCAGCCGGTACTCACGTTGGCTGGGCATTCCAGTTGCAAGACCCACGGGTCATTGTGGTGCTTACACTGTTGACTGCCGCGATTGGCTTTAACCTGGCAGGCCTTTTTGAACTAGGCTCCATCAATGCTGGCTCCAAACTGGCTAGCCAGGAGGGCATGGCCGGTGCTTTCTGGACGGGCGTACTTGCCGCTTTCGTCGCAACACCTTGCTCCGGCCCATTTATGGCCACAGCGCTTGGCGCCGCCCTGGTACTCCCTACGGTTGCCGCACTGACGGTTTTCGTGGGCTTGGGCTTGGGCATTGCCTTACCGTTTTTGCTGCTTGGTTTCATACCAATGCTTCGTCGCCGCCTTCCTCGGCCGGGCCCTTGGCTTGCGACCTTTCGGCATATCATGGCCATCCCAATGTTCCTAACCGCTTTAGCGTTAGCTTGGGTGCTTGGCCGCCAGCTCAGCAATAACGGCATGATTGCAAGCCTCGCTCTGATCTTACTACTGGCGATAGGACTTTGGTTCACCGGCCTGCGCCAACGCAACGGCAAGCGCTTGGTCTGGATACCGGCAGCACTCGCGGCCGTACTCGCGCTGGCGGGAAGCATCCTCGTTCCCGGCTCCTTTGCGGGCCACGAGGCGCCCATTAATGCCGCCGCAAATTCACCCACCACACGCACACTCGACTTTGACGCGGACCGCTTGGCCGAACTTCGGCAACAGGAGCAAACCATCTTTGTCTACTTTTCCGCAGACTGGTGCGTCACTTGCCATATGAACGAACAGCGAGCCATTGATACAGCCAGCACGCAACAAGCATTTGCGCAGGCGGATGTGATCACCATGAAAGGTGACTGGACCAATGGTGACCCAGCCATCACCGCTTTTTTGGAGCAACACGGCCGCTCAGGGGTACCTCTCTACTTGTGGTACACGCCAGACCAAAACGAGCCTGAAGTCCTTTCACAGATTCTTGCGCCAAATGTGTTATCGACGTTAGCGGGCAAGTCTGGTTAACCCGCACGGTTAACAGGTGCTGAACAGTTAGCAGGAGAACCGTGCGTAAGACCGCCGTGGCGTCTTCCAAGCCTTGTTGTAATGCCTTGGATACAAGAGGCTTCGAAGGCGGCGATGAGGCGGCCACGTAGAGCGATGGCGTTAGCCAATATACTGCTTTGTTGTAGTGACCGTACCGTAAGCAAAGGCCAAGGCTGCCATTATCGTTGCGTGAACCTGAGGCGCTGGCACCGTCACGCCATCGAATTCAAGATCCAGCGTGGCGCAGGCATCGTGGATAATCGTCGTCTTGTAACCCAAATCCGACGCTGCACGGCTGGTGGTATCGATGCACATGTGGCTCATTGCGCCAATAATGACGACCTCCTCAATATTTTGCTGGTCCAACAGCTCTTGCAAACCGGTCTCACGAAACGAGTTAGGAAAATGCTTCACTAATACCGTTTCCTCGCCCAACGGCGCGACTATGGGGTGAATGGCTACCCCTTGCGTACCAGGGGTGAAAAAAGGAATGTCTGGATCGGCAGATTCATGCTGAAAATAGACGACAAGATCGTTTGCCGACCGGGCATGTTCAATGACGTTAGCTGCGTTCGTGGCAGCCTCTTCAATACCGTTCAACAGCAGCTTGCCGCCGGGGAAATATTCATTTTGGATATCGACGACAATGATTGCGCGATGACTCATATTATCAATCCTTTTCAGTAGCGTTTGCCAATAGGCTGGCAAGAAGAAGTAGGCCGCTATATAAAGAAGCGGCCCTTGGGATTAGAAGGAAATGACCTCACCATCGGCAGGAATAAGTACGTGTTCCTGAATTCCCTCTTTTTGCACGTAATCGGCCAGTTCGTCACGGCTTAGCGTCATATGGTTTACGGCATCCATATGCACCGCGATGATGGTGGCATTCGGGGCTTTCTGGTGGGTACGCAGGGTATCTTCTTTACCCATAATGATGGGATCACCTTCGAAACCGTCTACCTCGGCAGCACCGGTATTCAGCACGATCATCTCTGGGTTGTAGCGCTCCATTGCCTGTTCGACCTCATCGCGCCATACGCTATCGCCGACTAAATACGTCGTTTTCTGCCCCGGAGCTTCGAAGACGACACCCATGATCTCACCTAGTGATTGCGCCAGCTCAGGAACAGCATAGAGAGCATCGGAGCCATGCTGGCCGCCCGTCTTGTGAAGCTGCACGCCGCCGAACTCGGCGCTGGCCTCAAGGATGCGCACATCGCTGAATCCCTGAGCGCGAATCAGCTCGGCATCAGCGGTATTCTGAGCGAACAAGGGAATGTCCTTTGGCAATTGCTCCTGCGCGGCGGCATCCCAGTGGTCGAGGTGCGTGTGAGTGACGATGACAGCGTCTATATCGCCGATCACATCTTCCACCGGCATTGGCAGCCCAACCAGCGGATTACGCAACTCGCTACGGTAGGTATCTTCAAACCCCGGATAGGCGCCCTGCTCGGCCAGCATAGGGTCAATCAGGAAAGTGGTGTCCCCATAGGTGATTTTCACCGTCGCATTGCGGATCTGCTGCACCTGCTGCGTTGCCTCCTGAGAGAGCGAGCCTGCGGATGCGCTATGGGCGATAAGAGCCGTGGCGATAGCGAGAGAACTAGCGAGGGTCTTGATGAGCATCTGTGTACTTCCTTAAATTCGTTACGGGTAATGGCAAGTAGTTTAGAGAGGCTCAATCAACAAAAGAATTGGCCTGAAAGACATTTATCGAAACTTTTGGGCCATGATGCTACTGTTTATAAAACGCATAGCAGGAGTCGCGCTTTGCCTCTACCCAATGTCGGCCTAATCCTTCACCCACACTTCAGCCCCTTCCACTTCTCCGTGCCCTATATGGTGTTTGGTATAGCGTTGTCTGATCGCACGCTGTTCAATCTTTCCATTGTGGCGCCTGGGGGAAATTCCATCGAAGGCGAACGGTCGATGACAGTGAAGCCCGATGGTGGTTTAGAACTGTTGGATAAAATGGATATTGCGATAGTGCCTGGATGGCATGACCTGAATGAAGCACCGCCGCCAGAGTTGTCAGAGGCGCTCGTCCGCTGTCATGAGCGTGGCGCTCACGTCGTGGGCCTGTGTTACGGCACCTATGCACTGGCTTACGCCGGGCTGTTGGATGGCAGGCGGGCGTCGACCCACTGGATGGCCGAGCAAGATTTTAGTGGCCGCTTTCCAAACGTTAAGCTAGACACCAATGCGCTCTATGTGGAGGAAGACCGTCTAGTGACGTCGGCCGGTACCGCTGCTGGGCTGGATTGTTGCTTATTCCTGGTACGCGAATACTATGGCGCGCAGGTTGCCAACAAGGTGGCCCGTGCCATGATCGTTCCGCCCCATCGGGAAGGTGGACAAGCGCAGTTCATAGAGCAGCCTGTTGCCGCCTCAACCCAAGATGCGCATATCAATCGCCTGCTCGACTACCTACGAGAAAACTTATCGGCATCGCACACGATTGACGAGCTTGCTGAGCGCACCGCCATGAGCCGCCGTACCTTTACGCGAAACTTCCAAAAAGCCACCGGCATGACCGTCGTGGCGTGGCTGGTGAGCGAGCGGTTACGGCGTGGGCGTGAGCTTTTGGAAACCACCTCGTTGTCGGTAGAAGCGATTGCAGAAAAGGCGGGCTTTCATACAGCGACGTCTTTCCGCCAACATTTCCGGCAGCGCCATCAAGTTAGTCCACGCGATTGGCGCAAAACCTTCGGTGGCAACGCCTGACGACCAACGCTTAGATCTAACATTCCAAACACTGCACACAAGCTAATGTGATTGCTATTTTCCAATATGTCTATAATACTGGACATATGGAAATTAAAAACGTCACGGCCAGTTTTAGTGCCCTTTCTCAGGAAACGCGTCTTGAAGCCTTTCGGCTTTTGGTACGCCATGAGCCCGAAGGCCTTCCTGCGGGGGAAATTGCGCGCCAGTTATCGGTGCCCCATAACACGATGTCGGCGCATCTTTCAGTGCTTTCACGGGCAGGATGGGTCAGCTCCCATCGGCAGAGTCGTTCCATTATCTATCGCGCTAATCTCGGCCATATGCAACAAATCCTGGGCTTTATGGTTCGCGATTGTTGTGCGGGGCACCCAGAGATTTGTGAGCCGCTTCTGACGGCCTTTACTGACTGTTCTCTCACTACCGAGAAGGAATAACCCTTTTGAAAACGACGATTTATCACAACCCAGCCTGCGGCACCTCGCGTAATACGCTAGCGATTATCGAAGCGTCCGGTGAGACACCGCACGTCATCGAGTACTTGAAAACACCACCCAGCCGCGAGCGGTTGGTCGAACTGATCTCGATGATGGCGATTACCCCAAGAGAGCTACTGCGCCGCAAGGGCACGCCCTTTGAAGAGCTCAATCTCGATGATCCAGCATTAAGCGATGATCAACTGATAGACGCCATGATCGCGCACCCCATCCTGATCAATCGCCCCATTGTGGTAACGGAAAAAGGCGCACGCCTGTGCCGCCCTTCAGAGCGTGTACTCGAATTATTGGCCAACCCCGTAACGACGTTTACCAAAGAAGATGGTGAGGTAGTGCACCTTAAGGGCAGCCACCCGTGAGCGAACCTATCAGTTTCAACGACCTGCCCAACATTGATCTCCAAAAGCTTCAGCCGATTGACGTGGACGTATTGACGGGGCCCGATGCGCCGCGTCATTCCCCCAGGATTCTGGTGCTTTACGGCTCTCTGCGCGAACGCTCTTTTTCACGCTTGGCCTCCGAAGAAGCGGCGAGGTTGCTGCGCTGGTACGGCTGTGAAGTACGCACCTTTAACCCTTCGGGCTTACCGCTGCCAGATGATTCAGAGGCCGATCACCCGAAGGTAAAAGAGCTGCGCGACCTTGCTCAGTGGTCCGAAGGCATGCTGTGGGTCAGCCCCGAACGGCATGGTGCGATGACGGGCATTATGAAAACGCAAATCGACTGGATACCGCTATCGCTCGGCGGTGTTCGCCCTACTCAGGGCAAAACGCTGGCGGTGATGGAAGTGTCTGGCGGCAGCCAGAGTTTTAACGCCGTTAACCAGATGCGAATCCTCGGGCGCTGGATGCGCATGATCACCATCCCTAACCAATCCTCTGTACCTAAAGCGTTCACCGAATTTGACGATGCCGGGCGCATGAAGCCCTCACCTCTTTATATGCGTCTCGTCGATGTGTGTGAGGAACTGGTGAAATTCACCTGGTTGACGCGCGACAAGTCCGCTTATCTTACCGATCGCTATTCAGAGCGTGTCGAGAGTGCTGAAGAACTCTCTCGCCGCGTTAACCAAAACACTCACTGACGTAAGGTCTTTTCATGTTGGCACTGGCCATTTTTGTCGTCACCCTGGTGCTGGTGATCTGGCAGCCTAAAGGTTTGGGTATCGGTTGGAGCGCACTGGGCGGCGCTTTAGTAGCATTGCTTATGGGCGTGGTGCATTTGGCTGATATCGTTGTGGTGTGGGATATCGTCTGGGATGCCACCTTTACGTTCGTTGCCCTGATCATTATTTCCCTGATTTTAGACGAAGCGGGGTTCTTCGCCTGGGCCGCGCTGCACGTGACGCGCTGGGGCAACGGACGCGGGCATCTGCTTTTCCCGCTGGTCGTGTTACTCGGCGCGGTCATTGCCGCCTTCTTCGCTAACGATGGCGCCGCCCTACTGCTAACGCCCATTGTGATCGCTATTCTGTTGCGCCTGAAGTTTGAGCCGCCTGCGGCGCTGGCCTTCATCATCGCCACAGGGTTCATTGCCGATACGGCCAGCCTGCCCCTGGTGATCTCTAACCTCGTTAATATCGTCAGTGCTAATTATTTTGATATTGGTTTTGATCGCTATGCGGCGGTCATGGTGCCGGTGAATCTGGTGTCAGTAGCGGCCACGCTTGCCGTGCTCTGGATAGCCTTTGGCCGCCGCATTCCTAAACACTACGCTGTCGAAAACCTCGACCCACCGCGCTCAGCTATAAAGGACCCGCTAATCTTTCGAGTGGCGTTTCCGTTGCTGGCAACGCTGCTGATCGCCTACTTCGTGACCGCTCCGCTGGGCATTCCCATCGCCTTTGTAACGGGAACAGCCGCCGTGCTGCTAATGGCAATTGCCGGACGCTGGTGGCAAGCAGGCCGTGGCGCCATCGTCTCCGTATCAGATGCGTTACGTGGCGCCCCCTGGCAGATACTGCTGTTCTCAATCGGCATGTATCTCGTCGTTTACGGGCTGGGTAATGCAGGGCTGACAAATTATGGCGCGCTGGCGCTTGAGTGGCTGGCACAACAGGGTGACTTTATTGCCACGCTGGGCACCGGCTTCCTTTCCGCCATCGTCGCCTCGGTAATGAACAATATGCCCTCGACACTGGTCGGCGCGCTGGCAATTGATCAAGCGAACGTGCCTGCCGTCACTCAGGAATTGATGGTCTACGCCAACGTGATTGGTAATGACCTGGGACCCAAGTTCACCCCCATTGGCAGCCTCGCCACCCTGCTCTGGCTACACGTACTAGCGGGCAAGGGATACAAAATTGGCTGGGGCCAGTATATGAAAATCGGCCTGCTGATTACGCCGCCGGTGCTATTGGCAACGCTGGTTGCCTTGGCGCTTTGGCTGCCGGTGTTGTCTGCGGGGTGGGCTGACTAGGGATTTAGGTTGGATGGAAGCTAGGCAGGGTTTCTGGCTAGCTTCTGGTATCGGCCAAAAGCGGCCATTGAGGGAATGCTGATATATCGCCGCCAGCAGGTGCCGAAAGACCACAGCAAGCGACGGTTTTTTGGTTCCTCTGACTGGCTTTGTTAGGCACTTTCAGCCTCGCTTTCTGCTGAGGGCAAAATTCTACCCTTGTCGATCCAAGTTTCTTCTTGGTACTCCTTTCCCGTTCTGTTTGAGAACTCATCGAGATAATATGAACGGAAGCACAACCAGAACCCGTTCTCATCTTCAGCCTCTCTCCTGATGCAAGAATAATACGGAAAGATCGTAGAGCTAATGTCGAAATCTATTAGCGAATTATCATCTGCTTTCCTGAATTCCATGAGTTCCAAAACCTTGCTCTTTTCTGACGTCATTTCAAGGAAATAGTCATCTACGTTCGCTTTAATCTCTTGCTCCCAGGTGGCCTTCGTTACCTCAACAATAACTGGATTAAGAGCAACTAGATAATTTCTATTTGATATTTGTGAAATAAGTTTGACGTATTTATTTTCGAGTAACGCTTTAAAAGCCAAATTTGAAAAATCTAGCGTGATGTCCCGTAGAGTCAATTCGCGCAGTTTTTCTTTTGATTCCCAACCCAAATGTTCAAATGACCCTGTATATTTTCGCAAAAGGGCCTCGTTATCATTGGCCGTTTTTAGGTCGCTTTCAGCTTTTTCCTTAATTTCTTTCTGAGTATTTTTTCTAGCCTCCAGCTTTCCTGACACAAAGCTCCAGACCATCTCACCTAACCAGATAATGATTTGCCCGACTATTGATCCTAAACCTACGCCTGCAAGTAAGACTACGATAGAGATATTTTCCTCTGGCGTTCCTAAGGACTTCGCAAGCTCACTAAAGTATTTCCAAGATATGACAATGGACACAGAAACTGAAAGGTACTTCACTGCCGCTTTCGGTGAAGTTAATGCTGAAAGAAGTTTAATTATTGTTGAGGCAGTTTCACTCATAATCATCTCCGTTATTGACGCTGCCTAACACTGCGCTCTGCGGATAATTTGGAGCACAACGGAAAATTGGTCCGACAGCAGCGCTTTGTTAAATCCCAATTTACCTACCATTGCTCCGGGCTAAAATCGGTTTCATTGGAATCACGAGGCACCTCATACCAATCACCATTCGGCTCAGCATAGTCGGCATACATCCCTGACATCGTTTTTCGGTTTGCTGCTTGTCTTCCAGATACTTGCTTAAATATCGATCTATTAGAATCCCACGTATATTCTTCTTTTGGTAGTTCAACCTGCATTTCTTGATTATCTGTTTTTGTATACGTAACTCGCCCTATAGTGGTCAATTTTGGAAAAACACCATCCATTATTATTTTATTGTTTTGTTCGAATTTGACATCTGACTTATAAGCCCCCCACGAACCATCTATGTATTCATAGTATGGTTTGTCAAGTGCTTCAGTGACTATCTGGTTACCTAATGCGTAAATTCTGACTGACTCACCATATAATCCAGTACCACTTTGGGTCATGTATTTTACGCTTACTAAATACTCAGGTGATGATTGCTTTGTTTCAAAAACTTTTATTGCTTGAATCCCTACCCCAAAGTCATAAGAGGCCGATATAAGGGATTCGGTATCCAAACCAAAAAAAAGAATAAATCCGTCAATTTTATATTGGTCTATCGTAGATATAACTACCATATCACCTAAAATCTTAGCCGCTAGCGGTTCCTTCCAACGCTCAACGATGCTCATTAGATTATTACTTGCATTAGATTCAGCAAGTAAAGCAATCAGCCCTTCGTAAATTTTATCAAGGTTGTCTTGGCTCGATGCATTTATTGCATTAACTATCGAATTTAAACTAGACAGGTTAGCTACGGAATTCTGGACAGCCGTTGTTTGAGGCTTCTCCTCGATCTTTGGTTCAACCTTTGGGATCGGCGCCAACCATATCGCTACAGCAATCCCTATTATAGCCACAATGACGCCTATACCGGCCCATTCCTTTCTTGATAGAAAATCAGAAATTCTTCTCATAAGTCGCGAATATTTTCTCGGCGAGGTTTAACATAGATTATCGTGCTGGCAGCATAACACCGCTGAATTAGCATACTGCTTTCTCCGGGAGGGCCGCTTTGGGTCGATAGCACCTATATGCTCGATCATACTTATTTCGACCAGAAGCGGTCCTTCATAACTTCCTCATATAACGATTAGCGTAACCGACCGGCTTCGGAGCGCAATCGGGCGGAGAAGCCGGCCCGCGTTGACGCTTTTTTGTTAGGACGGCAGGTTCGAGATAATATCGTCATAGGTGTTAGCACTTTAGTTTACGCCGCCCAAGCATGACGAACTGCTGATGAAGTTCATAGCACTCGGTACTTTCCTCATTAAGTTCTTTAATTCGTAAATCGACATGTTCAGGCCAATCCCAAGCTCCCCGGAAGGCATCGGGAACAGCGGACAGCATAGGGCCTGCGTGAATATACCCAGAGCTTTGCGCTAGCTTATATATAAATCCATGCATTTTTTGGTATAGCTCCTTGCGAGCAGCCTCAAGCTCCTGATCTAAAAACTCTGTTTCTGCGGTATTCCATGTGTCTACGAAGCGATCAATTTCGTCGGTATTATTGTCATGGTAGGAATTACCGAAGTCATGCTCTTTTAGAAGAACCACCGATCTTGAGTTAGAGGGAAACTCTGCTAGAAATCGCTCAAACAACGCACGATCTACAGCCTCTAGTTCCTTTGCTTCGGTTGCTGCGATGTCACCGGTTTTATAAATAAAGTACCTGTTTGCGACGTTATGAATTAATGCTAATGCGATGAGAGAAAAACCCAAAGTATAGTCAGCTGCACTTGATTCTAGCTCTGAAAACGTGAATTTCGCTCCATAATTCAAGTTAAAGTTTGCGACTAGCCAGTTATAAAATATCTGTTTAAAAGCGGTTGGGGTCAAAATAATTGTTCCACCAACTGTAACAACAAACCACGTGAGCTTGTTAGTAAAGTCTGGGAACAAATACTTTTTACCAAGAGCGATTGCTAGGTCTTTCAGCTCTTTCTTTGATATCACTCAGCACTCCTTGAGAGTGTTAACAGTTTATTAGTGCGCATGCATGTTTTTCTGGCCACCACCATCCTGGCCATATAGTTATAATGCATTGAAATTTAGTGAAATAAATGCCGCCTACGCGATGCGCTTTGCCAGAAAATGCGCATGTGCGTTAACATTTTCACCATCCTTTGGATATTGCACATAAACGTCAATAGCTTTCCCCTAACACCTTGTTTCATAAAAACTTTGAAGAAGTCGCTCCAGAAAAACAAGCATTCATATTTCGAATCCTACCAGAAAAACGCGCATTGTGAGCCAAAGGCACTTATGAACATCCGGTTTCAGCGAAGTCCGCTTTGGGTCAAAGCAGGCAGTCAGCCGCTATTCACTGCAGCATCAAAAACCACAATTAACCCACTCAACACGCCACAAGGACCAAATCTAATTAGCCCTAACGCTAGCAGATTGCACGCCCGCACGTCACTAGAAATTAGCCTTACATACCATCACTTTTACTCGCCTTCATTTCCTTGCAACAAAAAGGGTAAGCTGATCGGCAACACCGCCCCTGAGTACGCACTCGATGACTTCACACTGGATTCTCGGCCCTGGCGCCATCGGTCGCCTGTTAGCCCATTCGCTCTCTCCTCTTGCTGACATCACCTTAGTCGGCCGCCGTGCGCTACCTGAGCAACAAACAATAACAACACCCGAAGGCGAGGCGCGTAGCCAGCATTTAAATGTGGTAACCACCTCGCAACTAGTAGCCAATGCGCCAGCGCCGCCTGCTTTTGTACATATCACCACCAAGGCGATGGCTGCTGAAGCGGCGCTGGAAAGCGTGGCGGGCATTATTCCCGCAACTACCCCGCTGGTGTTGTGGCAAAACGGTTTTTTGGCTCAGCCGAGGCTGACTGAACGTTGGCCGGGGCCGGTGTTGTGCGCGACCACGACGGAGGGCGCTTATCTAACCGGTGATGATGGCGTGGTGCATGCGGGGCGTGGGCATACGTTTGTGGGGGATCTGGAGAATCGCCACGGCGCGTTGGCACAGCAGTTAGCGCATCAGCTTAGCCAAGCGGGGCTTGCGGCCACGGCGGTGGATGATATTCGTAGCCGCCTGTGGCAGAAGCTGGCGGTGAATGCGGCGATTAATCCGTTGGTGGCGTTAAATGGGATTTATAATGGCGAGTTGCGTGGCGCTGCTTACGCAGGCTGTGTTGAGGCGGTTGCTGAGGAAGTGGCGGCGATTATGTTGGCCGAAGGTATTCAAGCGCCCAGCGGGGGGAGCGGTTTGGACGCGTGGTTGGCGTTGGTGTGGAATGTTATTGAGAAGACGGCGAATAACAAGGCGTCGATGTTGCAGGATGTTGAGGCCAAGCGGCTTACCGAGCGTGGTGCTATTTTGGGGCCTTTGATTGAGCGGGCCGAGCGGCATGGGATGGGTTGTGAAGCGTTGCTCGGGCTGGATCGTGAGTTGGCGGTGTTGGAGGCGGGGTTTTAGGCTTGCTCGGGCTTGGGGCGGCTGCGCCGCCCTTTCGCGCCGGGCCGCCGCTGCGGGTGCCGCGTTTCTCGCTGCGCTCGCTACTTGTTACCATGCGCTACAGGTTTGAAATTTCACATATTTCAGATTTTGTAGTTGATTGAGAGTGGCGAACGGTATGGGGTGGGTTGTGAAGCTTTGCGCGGGCCTGGGGCGGCTGCACCGCCCTTTCGCGCCGGGCCGCCGCTGCGGGTGCCGTGTTTCTCGCTGCGCTCGCTACTTGTTACTACGCGCTACACGTTTGAAATTTCACATATTTCAGATTTTGTAGTTGATTGAGCGTGCCGAGCGGTGTGGGATAGATTGTGAAGTATTGCAGAGGCTGGATGGTGAGTTGGCGGTGTTGGAGGCGAGTTTTTAGCCACTTCGAGTTGGGGCGGCTGCGCCGCCCTTTCGCGCCGGGCCGCCGCTGCGGGTGTCGCGTTTCTCGCTGCGCTCGCTACTTGTTACCGCGCGCTACAGGTTTGAGATTTCACATGTTTTAGATTTTGTAGCGCGGTGTAAGCGTTAGCGCACCCGCGAAGGGTGCGGCTATTCGTATGAGGCGGTTTAGGTTTAGGTAACCGGGATCATCACCACGTCGCGGAACACGGGGCGCTCGGTTAGCTGCTGATACCAGCGTTCCAAGTGGGGGCGCGGTTGCCAGGTGAGGCCGATGTTCCATAGGTTATAAACGAAGGGCGCAACGGCAATGTCGCCCAGGCCAAACGCTTCGCCAGAGAACCATGCCTGGTTGGCGAGTGCGTTATCCAGCAGTTCAAACAGCTTTTCGCAGGCTTGCATGCCTGCTTCAATGGCGGCGTTATCGCGCTGCGCTTCGGGCGTTCTCACATAGCCCATTAAAATTACTCGGTGCGCAGGGGAAAGCGTACTGTTGGCCCAGTCCATCCATTTTTCTGCCTGGGCGCGCTTGGCAGGCTGCTCAATCCACAAATTGCCTTGGCCATACTGCGCGGCCAGGTAGCGGATGATGGTGTTGGATTCCCACAATAGGCTGTCGGTGGCGTCGTCCTTGAGTAACGGCACCAACCCATTAGGATTCATGGCCTGGTATTCGGGTGTGTTGTTGACCCCGAACTGGAGCCCCGCCTGAATTTGTTCAAACGGCACTTCCAGCTCGTTAAGCACCCAGCGCACTTTTTTAACATTGGTAGAGTTATCGCGGCCCCAAAGCGTAATCATAATGTTCCTTATTGGTTGGTTTTTTAAGAGTTTACCTGATCACGCCATGAGATAAAGGTAGCTTGGGTGTGAGGAGGCTTCGCCGCCCTTTCGCGCCGGGCCGCCGCTGCGGGTGCCGCATTTGTTCGTTCCTCACAAGATGCGTTACCGCGCGCTACAACACCTTACCCCTCACCCCTCACCCCTCACCCTCTTTATCCTGATAGAACTGTATCAGGCTTGAGAAGTCGAGCTGGCCGTTGCCGTTTGCCTTATGCTGAGTAAACAGCGTGCGGGCGGCGGACCCCATCGGCACGGGGGAGGCGCTTTGCTGGCTGATATCCATGGCAAGGCCCAAGTCTTTCATCATCAGGTCCACCAGGAACCCGCCCTGATACGCGTTGGCAGCGGGCACATCCTCCATTACGCCTGGGTAGGGGTTGTAAACATTGAGCACCCAGTTGCCGCCGGAGCTTTTTCGCATAATGTCAGAAAGCACCGCAGGGTCGAGGCCATTTTTGACGCCCATGTTGATCGCTTCGCAGGTACCCGCCATCAACACCGAAAGCAGCATGTTGTTACACGCCTTGGCCACTTGCCCTGCCCCATGGTCGCCCGCGTGGAAAATGTTTCTGCCCATTACGCCTAGCACAGGCATCACTTTTTCAAACTGGGCCTTTGACCCGCCGACAATAAACGTCAGCGTACCCGCCAGCGCACCGCTCACCCCACCCGATACCGGAGCATCGACAAAGTCGATCCCGCGCTGTTCGCCAATGGCCGCGACACTACGCGCCGTGTCGGCATCAATGGTGGAGCAGTCAATCACCAAAGCGCCTGGTTTGATCACCTCGAACAACGCCTCATCGCCATCAACGTAAAGCGCCTTCACGTGCTTGCCTGCAGGCAACATGGAGATAACAAAGTCAGCCTCGGCAGCCGCTTCACGTGCCGAGCCTACCACTTCACAGCCGTGATCTTTAGCAGCTTCAAGCGCTTGTTCAGAAAGGTCATACGCACGCACGGTATAACCCTCTTTCGCCAGGTTAGCCGCCATCGGGCCGCCCATATTGCCTAAACCAATAAATGCCACAGTAGCCATAACGATTGTCCTTATTGTTAATAACAAACAGTTAATAAAAGCAGCTAATAACAAACGGCGAGTAACGAGCTGCTGGTAATAACCATTGATCATGAAATGTTGGCAGTGTCCGTTTTAGCACCCCGGCGGTACGGCTTATTTACTTCAGGTCCGCGAGTGGGCTATCGGGCCACGGTGATGCTAACAGCGCATCCATAAAGTGATCTTCCACTTCCCCTACCGCTGAATACGTCCAGCCTGGCAAACCATCTTTATCCACCAGTAATGCGCGTACGCCTTCTGGAAACTCCCGATGGCGACAGCACTGCACGGAAAGCGCCAGCTCTGCCTGGAACACCTCGGCAAGCGACATGTGCCGGGCACGCGTTAGCTGCTCATGGATAAGCCGAATGGAGACCGGACTACCATGCGCCAGCGTCTTTTGTGCTTTGCTGAACCATTTATCCTCACTTTCTACCGCCAGTACGGCGGCCACCCTTTGCTCGACGGTATCGTGGTCCATCAGCTCGCGAATTAATGGCGCGAAGTGTCGTATGGGGGTTTCCAGCGCGGCAAACTCTGCTTTAGAGGCTTGCTCAAGCTCGCGCAGCGCTTGATTGACCACGCCATGGGCATCGGTCTTCTCACCGCTTCCCCAAGTGGCACTGGTCAGTTGCTGAAGCAATTCTTCCCGTCGATGGCTGGCAATGCCACGGTCGGCAAGGCCCAGGTAAAGAGCATCTGATGCATTGATCTGCGCGCCGGTCATGGCCAGAAAACGCCCCATGCCGTTCGGCAGACGGTTTAAAAACCAGCTGGCACCCACATCCGGATACAGGCCAATCGTCACTTCCGGCATGGCCAGCCGGGAGGTTTCAGTCACCACACGATGACTACTGGCGCTGAGCAGGCCCATACCGCCGCCCATTACAATGCCGCTGCCCCAGCAAATAATTGGTTTGCGGTAAGTGTGTAGCCGGTAATCCAGGCGGTACTCTCTTTCAAAAAAGCGCTCGGGAAAGCTCGGGTCAGCTTCCCCGTTAATCGCTTTATACAGCGTGACCACATCACCACCGGCGCAAAAGGCTTTTTCACCAGCGCTATCCAACAGTATGGCAACAACCCGCTCGTCCGCCTCCCAGGCATCCACCTGCGGCAGAATGGCGTCGATCATGTCCAGCGTTAACGCGTTGAGCGAACGCTCAGCATTAAGCTTGATTTCAACCACCGTGTGGCCATCCTGGGTGGCGTGTTCGGTAAACAGTACGCTACTCATTCAGCATCCTTACGTATCGGCTCAAATGGCGACCGCGATCATGTCGGCAACCCTGTTTTTTTACAGCTCAGCGGCACCTTCGGCGAGTACCCGGCGCGAAATGATCAGGCGCATGATTTCATTGGTGCCTTCCAGAATGCGGTGTACGCGGGTATCGCGCACATAGCGTTCCATGGGGTACTCCTTAATGTAGCCATTGCCGCCATAAAGCTGTAGCGCCTCATCGCATACTTTAAAGCCTACATCGGTGGCAAAGCGCTTGGCCATGGCGCAGTAGGTGGTAGCGTCAGCATGACCGGCATCCAGTTTGGCAGCGGCCATTCTTACCAGTTGGCGGGCGGCGACCAGCTCGGTGACCATATCCGCTAGGCGAAACTGTAGCGCTTGAAAATCCGCTAAACGCTTGCCGAACTGCTGGCGTTCCAGCAGGTAATCACGCGCGTTATTGAGCGCCTGCTGGGCGGTGCCAATAGAACAGGTGGCGATATTGATTCGTCCGCCGTCCAGCCCCTTCATGGCGATTTTAAAGCCGTCGCCTTCGTTGCCCAGCAGATGATTCGCGGGTACGCGCACGTCTTCAAAGGTAATCATTCGGGTGGGCTGGCTGTTCCAACCCATCTTGTCTTCCTTGCGCCCATAGCTGATGCCTTCGGTCTTGGCATCCACGGCAAATGCCGAGACTCCACCCGCACCCTCGCTACCGGTACGTGCCATCACTACCAGAAAATCAGTGCTGCCCGCGCCGGAAATAAATATTTTGCTGCCGTTGAGCACATACACATCGCCCTCACGCCTGGCCGAGGTTTTAAGCGAGGCCGCATCGGAGCCCGCATTGGGTTCTGTTAAACAGTACGACCCCAGCAGCTCGCCAGTCGCAAGCTTTGCGCCCCACTGCTTAACCACCTCTGGCTGGCCGAAGTCCGCGAGCATCCAGGTCACCATGTTATGGATGGTGAGATACGCCGTGGTGGAGGTACAGCCCATTGAAAGCTGCTCGAAGATAATGCTGGCATCCAGCCGTGAGAGACCAAGCCCTCCGACGCTTTCCGGCGCGTAAAGCGAACAGAAGCCCAGCTCACCGGCCTTACGAATAACATCTACGGGAAAAATAGCTTCGGCGTCCCATTGTGCAGCATGGGGCTCAAGCTCATTTTGGGCGAAGGCTCGCGCCATATCGGCAAAGGCTACCTGGTCTTCACTCAACTCAAAGTTCATGGCCAATCTCCGCTAATGTGCGCACACATTAGATGTTGTCGTTGTAATTGACGTTTACGTTAACTTATCGCCTAAGCCAGTGCTGCGCAACCATTTGGCGCCCACGACCTTCGGTGTAGAGTGGCGCGTTTACATGTACAAAAAAGGCACCTCAAGGGCGCCCTATTCAAAGGCCTGCTCAACCAAAACAGCGCGGCTTTACACCGCCTGAAGTTACTTGAAGTTTTTACGATACATATTGCTAAGCGCCCCCACGATACCGCTTCGAAAGCTTAGTACGCAGACCACAAAGATCAGCCCCAGCAACACGCTCACCCAGTTACCCAGCGGCGACTGGGACAGAATATGCTGCAAGCTGACAACCAGCCCGGCGCCCATGACCGGCCCCAGCAATGTGCCCACCCCGCCTAACAGCGTCATCAGGATGACCTCGCCCGACATATGCCAGTGAGCATCGGTAAGGGACGCCAACTGGAACACCACAGTTTTGGTTGAACCGGCAAGCCCCGCCAACGCCGCAGAGATAACAAATGCCACCAGCTTATAGGCATCCACGTTGTAACCCAGCGAAATGGCCCGCGGCTCGTTCTCACGAATGGCTTTAAGTACTTGGCCAAACGGAGAATGCACGGTGCGCTGGATAAGCGCATACCCAAACAGAAAAACCGCAAACACGAAGTAGTACATCGTCAGGTTATTGCTCAGGCTAATAAACCCAAACAGATAGCCCCGCGGCACGCCGTGCAGGCCATCTTCCCCACCGGTAAACGGTGCCTGGATAAACACAAAGAACATCAGTTGCGCCAGCGCCAGCGTCACCATGGCAAAGTAGATGCCCTGGCGGCGAATAGATAACACGCCGAACAGCACGCCTAGCAGTGTTGCCACTAGCGTACCGGCAATAATTCCAAGCTCAGGAGTAAGCCCCGGGTAGCTTGCCAGCAAATACCCCGTTACATAGCCACCGGTTGCCAAAAACGCCGCATGGCCAAACGACAGCAATCCTGCGTAACCCAGTAGCAGGTTGAAGGCGCAGGCAAACAGCGCAAAGCAGAGTATTTTCATCAAGAAAACGGGGTAAGCCAAAAACGGCGCCACCAATCCCACCACTATCAGTGCAATATAGAAGAGCGTGCGACGCTGGCTGGCCCGGCGCTGGCGTTTTGCCACCACGGAAGGCGCTTTCAAGGTGTGTGATTCGGTCATAGCTATGCCTCCTTCCCAAACAGCCCAGCTGGGCGCAACATGAGCACTAAAATCATCACCAGGAAAATCACCGTGTTGGCAGCTTCCGGATAGTAGACCTTGGTTAACCCTTCAATAATGCCCATCCCCAGCCCGGTGAGAATAGCGCCTAGAATCGACCCCATCCCACCGATAACGACCACGGCAAACACCACAATCAAAAGACTTGACCCCATGGTCGGCGAAACCGGATAAAGCGGTGCCGCCAATACCCCGGCAAATGCCGCCAGCCCTACGCCAAAGCCATAGGTAAGAGTGATCAACAGCGGCACATTGACGCCGAATGCCTGCATCAGCTGCGAGTTCTCGGTACCCGCGCGCAAGTAGGCGCCTAGCCGAGTGCGCTCGATCATAAACCAGGTAAACAGGCACATGCTGAGCGCGGCCACCAAGACCCATGCTCGGTATGTGGGCAGGAACATAAAGCCCAGATCCAACCCTCCCTGGAGTATCTCAGGCGTCGCATAGCGGGCACCTGACACGCCAAAGAAGTTAACCAGCGTGCCCTCAAAAATAAGCGCCAGCCCGAAGGTTAATAAAAGCCCGTATAGGTGATCCAAATGGGCAATACGGCGTAGTAGAAAACGTTCTACCAGCATGCCTAGCCCACCAATCACCAGCGGCACCAGAATCAGCGCCAGCCAGTAGTTAATCCCCAGATAGCGAAACCCCAAAAGGGCCGTAAATGCGCCCAGCATGTACTGGGCACCATGCGCAAAGTTGACGATTTTTAAAAGGCCAAAAATGACGGCAAGCCCCAGGCTTAACAGTGCGTAAAACGCACCGTTGACCAGCCCCAGGGTAAGCTGCCCCATGAACACCGCCATGGGCACACCGAATATCATCGTCATAGCACGAATCTCCTCGCCGCTTAAGCCGCCTTACCCGGCGACCAAGCGGTAACGCTTAATAATGACCAAGTCGGGGCTTAGTTCTGTACCAGTTTGCACTGGCTTTCAGACAGCGGGCGGTAGGCTTCTTCGGCAGGAATGGTGCTGAGGATTTCGTAAAGATCCCACTCACCGGTGGACTCTTCCGGGGTTTTCACCTGCGCCAGGTACATATCGTGCACCATGCGACCATCTTCGCGGATGCGACCGTTACGGGCGAAGAAGTCATTGATGGGCGCTTCAGCCATCTGGGCACGCACGGTTTCAGGGTCATCGGTACCCGCCGCTTCCACCGCTTTCAGGTAATGCATGGTGCTCGAATAGATACCCGCCTGCACCATGGTGGGCATGCGGCCAACTTCTTCAAAGTAGCGCTCAGACCACTCGCGAGCCTGGTCGTCCATATCCCAGTACCAGCCGGTGGTTAACAGCAGGCTTTGGGTGGCTTCAAGGCCCAGCGCATGCACGTCATTCAAAAATATCAGCAGGCCCGCCAGCTGTTGGCCGCTTTGCGTCAAACCAAACTGGCTGGCGGTGGTAATCGCGTTAACCGTATCTGCGCCGGCATTGGCCAGGCCGACAATTTTGGCGCCAGAACCCTGAGCCTGGAGAATATACGAGGAGAAATCGTTGGTAGGGAATGGATGACGAACACCGTCCACAATTTCACCGCCGTTGGCTTCCACTACACTGGTGACATCCGCTTCCAGCGCATGGCCGAACGCATAATCAGCGGTGAGCAAGAACCAGCTGTCGCCGCCCTGTTCAACGACCGCTTTCGCGGTACCGTTGGCCAGCGGGTAGGTATCGTAAACCCAGTGGATATGGTTGGGCGTGCAGTGTTCGTTGGTAACGCTTGAGGCGGCGGAACCCGACACAAGGCCCAGGCTATTGTTCTCTTCGAGCACTTTGGTAACGGCAATAGTGACGGAGGATGCCACCAGACCCGCCACCATATCCACGTTGCGCTGGTCGATCCATTCACGCACCGTATTGGCACCGACGTCTGCGCTGTTACGGTCGTCGGCGCTGAATACCACAATGGGCGAGCCATTAACACTGCCGCCGAAGTCTTCAATCGCCATCTCAAGCGCCGCTAAGCCACCGGGGCCGGCCAGGTCGCGGTAGGTCCCCGACATATCGGCCAAGTAGCCAATCCGTACTTCGCCGTCACTGATCTCGGCCTGCGCTGTCGCTATTGCCATACTGGAGGCAGCTGCTACGGCAATGCTGGCAGCCAATGTTTTTTTCATCAACGTCATGTTCGTCTCCTGGCCCTTCGGCCTTTGTTGTTGTGTTGCGACGTAACCTGGTTATACCCCTAACATCGAATTGAGATGCTCCCGCCGCGCGGGCAACTGTGCCGCGCTAATCTCTTCTACAATCTGGCCGTGATCCATCACAAAGTGGCGGTCGGCAAGCGGTGCGGCAAAGCGGAAGTTCTGTTCTACCAGCACAATGGTCATTCCCTGGGCCTTGAGCAGCACCAACACCTCGCCAAGTTTTTGCACAATGACCGGTGCCAGCCCTTCGGTAATTTCATCCAGCAGCAAAAGGCGTGCGCCGGTACGTAAAATGCGCGCCATGGCCAGCATCTGCTGCTCGCCGCCGGAAAGCCGCGTTCCCTGACTTTTGCGCCGTTCATACAAGTTGGGAAACATGGCATAAATATCGTCCAGGCTCATGCCGCCCGAGCTGACCGTGGGCGGCAGCAGTAGGTTTTCATGAACATCCAGGCTTGAGAAAATCCCCCGCTCCTCAGGGCAATAGCCAATACCCAGGCGAGGAATATGGTGTGGCTTCATCGCCAGCGTTTCCTGGCCATTAATGACGATAGAGCCAGTCCGCCGCCCTACCATGTTCATAATGGCCTTGAGTGTGGTGCTTCGCCCGGCGCCGTTGCGGCCTAACAGGGTGACAAGCTCGCCCTGCTTTACGTCAACATTCACCCCGTGAAGAATGTGCGATTCGCCATAAAAGGCGTGTAGGTCTTTTATCCTAAGTATCTCGCGTGACTGCGCGTGGGTGCTGGGCGTGGCGGCTTGCGTATCAACGGTTGCGGCATCGGCAATACTCATGCGCTGGCCCTCTCTTGTTCAGCGGCGTCACTGCCCATATACGCCTCACGCACCAGTGGATTACGCGACACGCTTTGATAATCGCCTTCGGCAAGTACAGCGCCTCGAGCAAGCACCGTGATTTGATCGCACAGGCGGCTCACCACGCTCAGGTTGTGCTCGACCATCAGGACCGTCCGCCCTTTGGAAACGCGTTTGATCAGCGCCACGATGCGGTCAACGTCTTCAGCGCCCATGCCCTGGGTTGGCTCATCCAGCAGCATCATCACAGGGTCTAGCGCCAGCGTCGTCGCGACTTCCAGCGCCCGTTTGCGCCCGTAGGGCATCTCCACCGTTAACGTGTCGGCATACTCGCGCAGCCCCACTTCTTCAAGCAGTGCCAAGGCACGCTCGTTAAGGTGATCCAGGGATTTTTCCGATTTCCAGAAATGAAAGGATGTGCCGAGCTGGCGCTGAAGCGCAACGCGTACGTTCTCAAGCGCCGTCATATGGGCAAACACCGCAGAAATCTGAAATGAACGCACTAAACCCAGCCGGGCAATCTGGTTGGATTTAAGCGCGGTAATCGGTTTACCGCGATACAGAATCTCGCCCCGCGTTGGCGGAAGAAACTTGGTGAGTAAGTTAAATACGGTGGTCTTACCGGCACCGTTAGGCCCGATTAGGGCATGAATATGGCCTTCCTGAACGCTGAGATTAACGTTATCCACCGCCGTAAAGCCACGGAACGCTTTTGTCAGCCCTCGCGTTTCGAGAACTGGCGCTTGGGAAGTGCTTGTTGTCGAAGTACTGTTTGCGGAAGTACTGTCTGCACTCATAGAGCAATAAGCCTCTTGTTGTTCTTATGCTGAGCGATTCTCGTGCTGACGTTTCACCAGCTCCTTACCGCTTTAATGAGGTAGGTTCGTTATTATTGTTAGCTGGCAATGCATCTTTACCTATACGTAAGGTTTAAGTGCAAACTAGCAATCTCTAGCAGGCAATTACAATTACAACTTTGGTCTACAAAAAATAACGTTAGATGCTAATGAAACAATAAACGATTATTTTACATAGAGTTATAACATGTTATTAAACTATTGACCTAGGCAATGACTTCTTTACGTTAACGTAAACTTGTTTTAGCCTCATCAGCAGTGTTCCATAGGAACAGCCCCTTTTGAAGAGAATTAAACCCATGAGCAAAACCTACTCGATCAGCGAACTGGCCAGCGAGTTTGACGTCACCACCCGTAGCATTCGGTTTTACGAAGATCAGGAACTGCTTCACCCGGCACGACGGGGCCAAACACGCATTTACAGCAGTAAGGATCGAGTACGGCTTAAATTGACCCTACGGGGCAAACGGCTGGGGCTTTCACTAGCGGAGATCCGAGAATTATTTGAGCTTTGGGATGAGACCCGCAGCGGTAGTGAAAAACAGCTGCAGCTTATGTTGAACAAGATCGGCGAGCGCCGGGCAGCGCTTGAACAGCAGATGAAAGATATCACCATGGTACAGCTGGAGCTTGAAAGTGCCGAGATTCGCTGCCGTCAGGCGCTTGAGGAGTTACACGAAAAACAAGCCGATGAAGAACGCAATCAGGCTTCATCGTCTACTTAAGATTTAGTGGCGCCTCATTACCTACCCAACAATCTTTTCAATAAACGGTTTCTAATCAACAATTTCTAATAAACAGGTGATTGACCATGCATTCTCTCTACTCAGAACTGAATTTCGGTCTTGATGACGAAATGAACATGCTGCGCGAGCAGGTCAATGCCTTCGCCGCCAACGAAATTGCCCCACGCGCTGCGGAAATCGACCGCAATAATGAATTCCCCAACGACTTATGGAAGAAGTTTGGCGACATGGGCCTTTTAGGCATCACTGTGTCTGAAGAGGATGGCGGCAGCGGTATGGGCTACCTTGCCCACTGCATCGCCATGGAAGAGATCTCCCGGGCGAGCGCCTCTGTCGCGCTGTCTTACGGTGCGCACTCCAATCTGTGTGTGAACCAGATCAAGCGCAACGCCTCCGCCGAACAGAAGGCCAAGTATCTGCCCAAATTGATCAGCGGCGAGCACGTCGGCGCGCTTGCCATGTCCGAACCCGGCGCTGGCTCCGATGTAGTCTCCATGCAGCTGCGGGCTAAAAAAGTCGGCGACAAATACATTTTAAACGGCAACAAAATGTGGATCACCAACGGCCCCGATGCCGATGTGCTGGTGGTCTACGCCAAGACGGATCCAGACGCTGGCTCCAAAGGTATTACCACTTTCTTGATCGAAAAAGGCATGCCGGGGTTCTCCACGGCGCAGAAGCTCGACAAGCTGGGCATGCGCGGCTCCAACACCTGCGAGTTGGTGTTTCAGGATTGCGAGGTCCCCGCTGAAAACGTGCTGGGTGAAGAAGGCAAAGGTGTGCGCGTACTGATGAGCGGGCTGGACTACGAGCGCACCGTGCTGGCTGCCGGGCCGGTCGGCATTATGCAGGCCGCCATGGATGTCGTGATGCCTTATATCCATGAGCGCAAACAGTTTAATCAGTCGATTGGCGAGTTCCAGCTGGTGCAAGGCAAAGTGGCGGATATGTACACCACGCTGAATGCCTGCCGCGCCTACCTGTATGCCGTCGCGGCCGCGTGTGATCGCGACCAGACCTCGCGCAAGGATGCCGCTGGCGTCATCCTCTACTGCGCCGAAAAAGCCACTCAGGTAGCGCTGGATTCCATTCAACTGTTAGGCGGTAACGGCTATATCAACGAATACCCCACCGGCCGCCTGCTGCGGGACGCGAAGCTGTATGAAATCGGCGCGGGCACCAGTGAAATTCGGCGGATGTTGATTGGCCGCGAACTCTTCACCGAAAGCCAGTAGAGGCGCGCCATGAGCATTCTCAGCACTCAGATTAATCCGCGTAGCGAGCTCTTCCAGACCAATGAGCAGTCAATGCGCGGCGTGGTTACCCAGCTACATGAACTCACCGCCGCCGTTGCCCAGGGCGGCGGCACCAAATCGCGTGAGCGTCATGAGAGCCGTGGCAAGCTGTTTGTGCGTGACCGCATCGATCACCTGATCGACGAAGGCTCGCCCTTTTTAGAATTTTCAGCGCTTGCCGCTCACAAGGTGTATGAAAGCGATGTACCGGCCGCCGGTGTGGTGACCGGCATTGGGCGCGTATCAGGCGTTGAATGCGTGATTGTGGCCAACGATGCCACGGTAAAAGGCGGCACCTACTTTCCGCTGACGGTCAAAAAGCATATTCGCGCCCAGGAAATCGCCCGTAAGCATCGCCTGCCGTGTATTTATCTGGTCGATTCCGGCGGTGCCTTTCTACCCCGTCAGGATGAAGTCTTCCCTGACCGCGACCACTTCGGGCGCATTTTCTATAACCAGGCCATCCTATCGGCCGAAGGCATCCCGCAAATTGCCGTGGTGATGGGTTCCTGCACGGCAGGCGGTGCGTATGTGCCCGCCATGGCCGACGAATCGATCATCGTTAAAGAGCAAGGCACCATCTTTCTGGGCGGCCCGCCGCTCGTCAAAGCAGCCACCGGTGAAAGCATCAGTGCCGAGGCGTTGGGCGGCGCTGATGTGCATGCCAAAGTCAGTGGTGTGGCAGACCATTATGCCGAAAACGATATGCATGCCCTGCAGCTTGCCCGCGCCTGTATCTCGCGTCTGAACTGGCAAAAGCGCGGCAAGCTTGCCATGCAGGCACCCGAGCCGCCCAAGCTCGACCCATTGGAGCTTTACGGCATTGTGGGCACCGACCTTAAAAAGCCCTTTGATGTTCGCGAAGTTATCGGGCGCATCGTCGACAGCTCTGATTTTGATGAATTCAAACGCTACTACGGCGACACCTTAGTCACCGGGTTTGCGCATATTCATGGCCATCCGGTGGGCATTGTGGCCAATAACGGCGTGCTGTTTTCAGAGAGTGCCGTCAAAGGCGCCCACTTTATTGAGCTGTGCGCCCAGCGCAAGATTCCGCTGGTCTTCCTGCAAAACATCACCGGCTTTATGGTGGGTTCCAGGTACGAGCATGAAGGTATCGCCAAGCACGGCGCCAAGCTGGTCACCGCCGTGGCGTGCGCTAAGGTGCCCAAGTTCACCGTGCTGATTGGCGGAAGCTTCGGGGCGGGCAACTACGGTATGTGCGGCCGCGCTTTTGACCCTAACCTGCTATTCATGTGGCCCAATGCGCGTATTTCCGTCATGGGTGGCGAGCAGGCCGCTGGTGTACTGGCCCAGGTTAAGCGCGAGCAGTATGAGCGCGAAGGCAGCGAATGGACTGCCGATGACGAAGAGGCGTTCAAGCAGCCCACCCGCGAACAATATGAGCACCAGGGCCACCCTTACTACGCCAGTGCCCGGCTATGGGATGACGGCGTGATCGACCCGCTACAAACCCGTGATGTGCTGGGTTTAGCGCTGGCCGCGGCCATGAATGCTGAGATTGAAGAGACACGCTTCGGCGTGTTCCGGATGTAAGGGGCCTATCATGACGAATTCAACGTTAACCATGGATGCAGGTGTTGCCCGCTTAACCCTTAATCGTCCGGACGTTCATAACGCCTTTGATGACCAGTTGATTGCCGAGCTGAATGCACACCTCGACAAGCTTCAGCCGCAGATTAAAAGCGGTGAGGTACGCGTGGTGGTGCTGGGCTCTGAAGGCAACAGCTTCTCAGCGGGCGCGGATTTGAACTGGATGAAGCGCATGGTCAACTACGACGTTGACGACAATCTGGCCGATTCGCGCAAACTCGCCACGCTGATGCATGGCCTGGATACGCTGCCCTGCCCCACGCTGTGCCGGGTTCAGGGTGCGGCCTTTGGCGGCGCTGTAGGTTTGGCCGCCTGCTGCGATATCGTTATTGCCTCCGATAAAGCCAGGTTCTGCCTTTCGGAAGTCAAGATTGGCCTCTCGCCTGCAGTTATCAGCCCCTATGTGCAGCGTGCACTCGGCGCACGCCAGATGCGCCGCTACGCGTTGAGCGCTGAAGTCATCGACGCGTCTACGGCGCTCAGCCTGGGCTTGGCCCATCAGGTCGTTGAACACGGCGCACTGGATAGCGCAGTAGATGCCATGCTGGAAACCCTGCTCGCCGGTTCGCCGCAGGCGCAGCAGGCTACCAAAGCGCTGCTCCAAACGGTCAGCCAGTCGCCTGATTGTGACGCCACGCGCGAACAAACCTGCCAGGTAATCGCCAAGCTACGGGTTAGCGAGGAAGGCCAGGAAGGACTGGCTGGATTCTTTGAAAAGCGTCGCCCCGCCTGGGCTGAAACGCCTCTATCCGGCAATGCCAAGGAGCGCCGCTCATGAGCCATCTAACGTCGTCTGAACCTAACCTGCGTACCACGCCCTTTGACACGCTGCTGATCGCCAACCGGGGTGAAATTGCCTGCCGGGTAATGCGCACCGCACGCCGTATGGGGCTTAAAACCGTTGCCGTGTATTCCGATGCCGATGCCAACGCCCGCCATGTGCGTGAAGCCGATGAAGCCATTCGTATTGGCCCTGCCGCCGCGCGCGAAAGTTATCTAAATATCGAAGCGGTGATTGACGCCGCCAAGCGCACCGGCAGTGGCGCCATTCACCCTGGCTACGGCTTTCTTTCGGAAAACGGCGCCTTTGTAAAAGCGCTCGAAGAAGCAGGGATTACCTTTATCGGGCCACCCGCGTCAGCCATTGCCGCCATGGGGGATAAATCGGCCGCCAAGGCGCGTATGGCCAATGCGGATGTACCGCTGGTGCCGGGCTACCACGGCGATAACCAAGACAATGACCTGCTCCGGGCCGAGGCCGATAACATCGGTTACCCGGTCATGCTCAAAGCCAGCGCCGGTGGTGGTGGCAAAGGTATGCGCGTGGTCGAAAAAAGCGAGGCCTTTCAGGCGGCGCTGGAAGGCTGTCGCCGTGAATCCAAGGCCGCCTTCGGCGATGATCGTATGCTGATTGAAAAATACCTGGTGCAGCCACGTCATGTGGAAGTACAGGTGTTTTGTGATCGCCATGGCCACGGCGTGTACCTGTTCGAGCGCGACTGCAGCGTTCAACGCCGCCACCAGAAAGTCCTCGAAGAAGCTCCCGCCCCCGGCATGACGCCGGAACTACGCACAGCGATGGGGAATGCTGCTGTGCGTGCCGCTCAGGAAATTGGCTATGTGGGCGCGGGCACGGTTGAGTTTCTATTGGATGCTTCGCCAGGCCAAGGCGAGGCGTTCTACTTTATGGAGATGAACACCCGCCTGCAGGTCGAGCACCCGGTGACCGAAATGATCACCGGCCAGGATCTGGTTGAATGGCAGTTGCGGGTGGCAATGGGTGAGTCGCTGCCTTGCACGCAGGATCAATTGACGATCACCGGGCATAGCTTTGAAGCACGCCTTTATGCCGAAGACCCTGATCAGGACTTTTTACCCGCCACGGGGCAGCTTACTCGCTTTGCGCTCGATTTAGCGGGTACCGACTTAAAGGCCGAGCAGGTGCGCCTGGATAGCGGTGTGGAAAGCGGTGATACGGTTTCCATGCACTACGACCCCATGCTTGCCAAGCTGATTGTGCATGGCAGTGACCGGGACGCCGCCCTGGCTACGCTTAACCGTGCGCTAGCGGCCCTCGACATACAGGGCGTGGTCACCAACCGGGCTTTCTTGCAGCGCCTGGCGACTCACCCCGCGTTTAAGAACGTAGAGCTGGATACGCGGTTTATCGAGCGCCACGAGGCTACCCTGTTTGCCGCGCACCACTACCAGCCTGAAGACTATGCCAGCGCCGCGTTACTGGCGTTACACCAGCTGGCTCAGGAGTGCGAAAGCAACTCGCCCTGGGATCGTCATGATGGATTTCGGCTTAACGCGCCGCGCACGGTGCGTATTGCCTTGCATGATCCCAAGCATTCTCAGGCATTGGAGGACGCAAGTCCTCTGGTGATTGTAGAAGGTAAACGACACCCCGGTGATCAGGAGTGGCACCTAACCGTTAATGGCGACGCCGTTAATGGGCAAACCTTTAGCGCCAGCCTTCAACCGCTTATCGGCAATGCCGTGGCAATTACCCTTAACGGACACCGCCGCCGCCTGCAGGCCCAGCGCGATGGCAATGTGCTAATCATGGTCGATCCGCAGGGCGAAACCCGCCTTTACTGGCAGCGCATCGATGCGATTGATCACGGCCAGCACGAAGTGCAGGCGAGCTTTACCGCTCCCATGCATGGCACGGTGGTAGCGCTATTGGTTGAAGCCGGGACGAGCGTTGAAAAAGGCATTCCCCTGATGGTTATGGAAGCCATGAAGATGGAACACACCATAACCGCGCCGACTAACGGCCGCGTGGAAGGTTTCCGCTTTCAGGCAGGCGATACCGTTAGCCAGGGCGATGTATTACTCGATTTCGCCCCTGGCGAATAAGGAGCTTTACCATGGCACTGCGCCCATCCAGCCTACCCCAGCGCGTACGCCTGTTCGAAATGGCCCCCCGAGACGGCCTGCAAAACGAGCCGGGGGCCATGGTGCCTACCGCAACTAAAATCGAGCTGATTGAGCGGCTTGCCAATGCCGGTATCCGCCATATTGAAGCGGCAAGCTTTGTATCGCCCAAATGGGTGCCGCAAATGGGCGATGCGGCCGACGTAATGCACGGCATTAAGCGCACTCCCGGCGTGGTTTACTCGGCCCTTACCCCTAATCTCAAGGGGCTTGAAAATGCGTTGGCCGCAGGTGTTGATGAAGTCGCGGTATTTGGCGCGGCCTCTGAGGCGTTTTCGCAGAAGAACATCAACTGCTCGATTGCTGAATCCCTAGAGCGCTTCGAGCCTGTACTCAAGCGTGCCCAGGAAGCCAATGTGCGTGTGCGTGGCTACGTGTCCTGCGTGCTGGGCTGCCCTTATGAAGGCGATATTCCTGCTGAGAAAGTCGCTCAGGTAGCCAAGGCCCTTTATGACATGGGCTGCTATGAAATTTCCCTCGGCGACACCATCGGGGTGGGTACGCCGCTGGCGGCCAAACGAATGATTGAAGCCGTATCCGTGCAGGTGCCGATCGATCAGCTGGCGGCACATTTTCACGACACCTACGGTATGGCTATTGCCAACCTTTACGCGGTGATGGAAGAAGGCATTAGCGTGATTGATGCCGCGACCGGCGGTTTGGGCGGCTGCCCCTATGCCAAAGGTGCCTCCGGCAACGTCGCTACCGAAGACGTGCTCTACCTGCTGGAAGGTTTAGGTATTGAAACGGGGATTGATTTGCAGGCCGTGCTGGATACCGGCAATTGGATTACCCAGGCCCTGGGCCGCAAGCCGACCTCAAACGTTGCCTTGGCCAGAGGCAGACACTCAACCTAACACCAATCAACGCGACCTGTTCGATCAGACAATAAAAAATACGGAGAGACATCATGGCGCTACATGACCCCAGCCTATCTACCCAAGCCCTGCCCAGCTATGCCAGCAGTACCGCTGACAAACCGCTGATTGGCATGACTATCGGCGATAAATTTGACCAAATCGCCGCGCAATATCCCGATAACGACGCTCTGATTGTGCTGCACCAGAACATTCATTGGCGATATCGCGAGCTTCACGAAGAGGTGAACCGCTGCGCCCGCGCGTTGCTTGCCATTGGCGTGAAGTGTGGTGATCGGGTCGGTATGTGGGCGCCTAACTGCAGCGAGTGGACATTAACCCAATTCGCCACCGCCAAAATCGGTGCCATTTTAGTCAACATCAACCCGGCCTACCGCACTCATGAGCTTGAGTATGCACTTAACCAATCCGGCGCGCGCTTTTTGGTCAGCGCGGATAGCTTTAAAAACTCTAACTATCGCGACATGCTCTATGAACTGGCGCCGGAGCTTAAAACCAGTACGGAAGGCGCGCTTAAATCGCTAAAGCTGCCCCAGCTTGAGTGCGTGATTAACTTAAGCGTCGACAAGCATCCCGGCATGTGGCGCTGGTCAGATTTGATGCTGGAGTCGGCCAAGGTTAGCCAAACCGACGTCAACGATCTGCAAAGCACCCTTCAGTTTGATGACCCGATCAATATTCAATACACCTCGGGCACCACTGGCTTTCCGAAAGGCGCCACGCTTTCCCACCACAATATTCTCAATAACGGCTTTTTTGTGGCCGAAAGCATGGGCTTTACCAGCGAAGATCGCTTGGTCATCCCGGTGCCGCTTTATCACTGCTTCGGCATGGTCATGGGCAACCTGGGCTGTATGACCCATGGCGCGGCGATGATTTACCCCGATGAAGGCTTTGACCCCGGCAAAGTACTCAAAGCCGTACACGAACAAAAAGCCACTGCGCTTTATGGCGTGCCCACCATGTTTATCGCCGAGCTGGACCACCCCGAGTTTGCCAACACCGACCTCTCTTCACTGCGTACCGGCATCATGGCAGGCTCGATTTGCCCGGCCGAAATCATGAAACAAGTCATCAACAAGATGAACATGAAGGGCGTACAGATCGCCTACGGAATGACTGAAACCAGCCCGGTCTCTACCCAAACGGGTGCCAATGACACTATTGAAAAGCGGGTTTCCACCGTGGGTCGTACCCAGCCGCACCTGGAAAGCAAAATCGTTGATCCCGGCAATGGTGCCATCTTACCTCGCGGTGAAATCGGCGAGCTGTGTACCCGGGGCTATAGCGTCATGCTTAAATACTGGAACAACGAGCAAGCTACGCGTGAGGCCATCGACGAATCCGGCTGGATGCATACCGGCGACCTGGCCACCATGGATGAAGAGGGTTATATTCAGATCGTAGGGCGCATTAAAGACATGGTGATTCGCGGGGGCGAAAACGTCTACCCCAAAGAAATCGAAGAGTTTCTGTATACCCACCCGGCGATTTCCGATGTGCAGGTCACCGGCGTACCCGACAAAAAGTATGGTGAGGAGTTGGTTGCCTGGGTAAAACCCAACGCCACGGCGGGAGAGATTAGCGGTGAAGATCTACGTGAGTTCTGTAAAGGCAAGATCACCCACTTCAAGATCCCCCGCTACTTTAAATTCGTCGATGAATTCCCCATGACCGTGACCGGCAAAATCCAGAAATTCAAGATGCGCGAAATCTCGATTCAGGAATTGGGGTTGGGCGACGAGTCATCATTGTGACAATGTCTTTAGCGGCGCATTATCAGCAAGGGCTACGCGATGCCGAGGTGCTAGCGCAGATTCAACGCTATTACCCTGCGGGGCCTACTCTGCATCAGTTAGCACCGCTGGACCAACTTCATATAGGCGGCGTAACGGCCTCCGCCCGGCTGCTCGCCCTGCTGGACCCAGCCCTTCATCTACGGGTATTGGATATTGGCTCGGGGCTGGGAGGATTAATGCGCCAAGGGTCGGCGTTAGGTTTTCACATGACCGGCCTGGACATCACCCACCGTTTTAACGCACTTAATAAAACGCTTAGCACGCTGGCATCTTCTCAGAGCGCCTCGCTAAATTGGGTAACCGGTGATGCTTGCGCCCTCCCCTTTGCCGATAACAGCTTTGATGCGCTTGTGTTTCAGCACAGCCTGTTGAACATGCCCAACGTTAACGAGGCACTTACCGAGAGCTACCGTGTACTGCGCCCCGGTGGGCAGTTGGTAATGCACGAAGTCGTTAGCGGCCAAAATGCAGAGGCCTTGCGCTACCCTGTTCCCTGGGCGGCAACGCCCGTTCACTCCTGCCTGCTTAGCCATGAAACGCTCATTGAGCAATTAAGCTGCTGTGGTTTTATTGTCGAGCATAACGTTGACTGGAGTGATAGAGCGCTGGAGTGGCGTGAACGCCAGAGAAGAAAGGAGCAAACGCCCCGGGCATCTGTCTTGTCCCCCCAATGGGTCTTTGGTGAGCGCTTTATAGAAATGGGCAAAAATCTGGTGTTTAACCTCCAAAACCGCGCAATTAATTTGGTAGAAGTTAAAGCCTCTTGCTATGCTGGTTAGGCTTTGTACGAAAACTGCTTGCGCTCGACCATACGGCGTTAAAAATCAGCTCAAAATACTCATTTACTCATGTAAACTCCGTTTTTTCGCTGATTTTTGCCTTGTCTGGCCTTCGCTCAGCGACTTTTCGTACAAACCCTAAGATAACAATCAAGACCAAGGATGAGGAACATCAATGAAACGCTTGGCTGGGGTACTCCTGTACAGCGTTGTTGGTTCAACCCTACCTTTACTCACCGCTACCGCCAATGACACGTTGCCGGTGATCGCGTATGCCTCACCCAACAGTGAACTCCTGCAACTGGACAATGGTGTGGTGCTGGAAGGCAGCGACTTAAGCAGCCTGGACACCTACACATCAGGCTTTCGAGTAACCGCTGGTTTTAGCCCTTGGCAACTCCCTCAATTGGATCTTGGCGCTGAAATCGCCTACCGCGAAAGCGAAGAAGTTCCGATTGCCTCCAGCATGTCACCAATGATTATGGATACGCTTAGTTTAGGCGGTGCCATTGTAGCGGGCGTACGTATGGGCGCTTTTAGCATGTACGCTAAATCTGGCCTGACCGAGTGGCGCGGCGACACCCATGAGCTTCAGGGTGCAGACGAAGGCGGCACCGCCTGGCTTCAAGGCTTTGGTGCCACCATGACGCTTAACCAGATGGTCACGCGCTTGGAATATGAGCGCGTAGATGCGCCGACGCTAAGCCATCTCAATCAACTCAGCGCCTCGCTGCATTTGCCGTTTTAGGGGCGATTGCTCTTTTTATAGGTTGTTTTTCCACAATCCTGATCGTCAATTGCATCTTGAGCTTTGTAAGCCATGTCTTACAACCCTGTAAGAGATCAACGCCACATACCTCTCAGGGGTTGCCCTCTCCACTCATATCGCTACTCTAAGCCGTCTTATACGTAGCGAAGAATCCAGGGAGCGGTGCAATGGCAGATGGTACAGGTCTTCAATTTACTCTTGCCCTGCCCGGGGCAGACGACACCGCCGTTGTCCGCTTTACCCACCGTGAAGCCCTTTCTGAGCCGTTTTCGCTCTCTGTCGAGTTTGCCAGCCGCGCTCACGACCTTTCGCCTGTCAACTGCCTGGATAAGACCGCTACCCTGACTATTTGGCAGGATGGCGAGCCGCTGCGCCGTATTCACGGCATTGTGAGTGAGTTTGCCCAGGGCGGCCGGGGCCATCGGCGCTCGTTTTATCACGTGGTGATTCGCCCGGCGTTGTGGCGGCTTTCTTTACGCCACAATTCGCGTATTTTTCAGAACGCGGCCCCTTACGATGCGATCACAACACTTGCCGACGAGCGTGGCCTGACGGATATCGGCTTTGCCACCACACGTACCCCGCTCGAGCGGGAGTACCTGGTGCAGTACCGGGAAACCGATCTGGCGTTTATCGAACGCCTGGCCGCCGAAGAGGGCTGCTTCTACTTTCACGAGTTCGAAAACGCCGAAGGTGGCACCCACCGGCTGGCGTTTGCCGATGCCACCGTGGTGCTCCCAAGCGTCGGTGAGCGCACCTACCACGGTCGCGCGGGCGGCACGCCGCCCCGGCGCCATCTGCGTAAGCTGCGCCAGGTCAGCCGGGTACGCCCGGCGTCTGCCATGCTCAAGGACTACACCTTTCAAAACCCGGCCTACGCCCAATTGCATGAACATCAGGCGCCGGGGCTAGGTGAGCACGCTCAGCGTGAGGATTACGAACACTTCGACTACCCGGGCCGCTATAAGAAAGATGGCTCCGGCAAGCCGTTTACCCGCCACCGGCTGGAATCCCTGCGCGCCGATGCGTTGGTGGCCGAGGCCGAAAGTGACCTGCCCGAACTGGCACCGGGCCTCTGCTTCACCCTGACCGACCACGACGTGGAGAGCCTCAACCAGGACTGGCAGGTACTGGGTGTAGTGCATGTTGGCGAGCAGCCCCAGGCGCTGGAAGAGGACGGCATGGCGCGCGGTAGCGCGACGTCAGACCAGGCTAGCGAGCAGATGACCCGCTACCACAACAGCATCGAGCTAATGCCCCGGGACCAGACCTGGCGCCCCACGCCCAACCCCAAACCCCGCGTGGACGGCCCCCAGGTGGCGTTTGTGGTCGGCCCGGAAGGCGAGGAAATTTACTGTGACGAACACGGCCGCGTAAAAGTACAGTTCCCCTGGGACCGCTACGCCGAACCCAATGAAACCGCCAGCTGCTGGGTGCGCGTGGCTCAGGGCTGGGCAGGCGGCGGCTACGGCAGTATTGCCATACCGCGCATTGGCCACGAGGTGATCGTTTCCTTTCTGGAAGGCGATCCGGACCAGCCGCTGGTCACCGGGCGTACCTATCACGCGGTGAACACCGCCCCGTACCCGCTGCCCGAGCACAAGACGCGCACGGTCATTCGCACCCAGAGCCACAAGGCCGACGGCTTCAACGAACTGCGCTTTGAAGATGAAGCGGGTGAGGAACAGATCTGGCTCCACGCCCAGAAAGACCTGGAACTGCTGACGCTCAACGACCGCACTGAAGAGATCCGCCGCGATAGCCATCTGAAGCTGCACCGCAATCGCTTGACCGAAATTCACAACGACGACCACCTGACGGTGCATAGCAACCGCCATACGCAGATTAAAGGCGCACAGTACTTCAGCATTGAAGGCTCCCTGCATGTGAACACAGGCCAGGCTTGGCTAAGCGAAAGTGGTCGTGAGCTGCATATAAAATCAGGCCAAAAGGCCGTGCTGGAAGCCAGTGATGAAATCACACTGAAAGCAGGCAGTAGCTTTATCAAACTAGATGCCAGCGGCGTCACCATCGTAGGACCCGAGGTGCGAGTCAATTCGGGGGGTAGCCCAGGCAACGGTAGTGGACAACAGTCAAAAGCGCCCATGAGTCCTGGTGAAACAACCCCTGAGGTAAGCGATGATGCCACCCTGGAACCTCATCAAAGCCCCCTTCTAGAAGACGCCGTAGTCGCTTCAGTGGGTTGGGCAGCCAATCAAGCGCTAAATGAAAACGAGGAGCCTGAAACAAGTTTTAAAGGGAACGAAGAGATTGAAGAAGAGGCCACGCTAGACGCCGCGCTTCACGAAAAAGCTCAACGCTGGCGATGCCGCCAGGGTCAAATAACGGCTGCAAGGGAGCAAGCCTCTGCATTGCCTGAACGTAATGACCAGCGTAGTTCTCTGCTGGCAAGTGCAGCACGCTTTGAACGTAATAATCTGGCCGTCGAACACGCCAGGCTGGCTCAGCATATATATGACCCTAGCCAGCCCCCGCCAGTGGGCTGGGAAGATGTGAGTAATAATGTACAAGTGCTTAAACGAGCAGACATTAGTTCCCTTAAAGAGTTAAAGCCTGATAACAGCGACTTTCGGGCAGGCATGTACGTAGCCAACTCAGAAGTTTTTGGTAACGTATTTGAACCAGCGCTGGTTTTTAAAGGCACTACATCAAGAGAGGATTGGCTCAACAATATTGCCCAAGGACGTGACCAATATTCCGATTATTATAAGCGGGCTGTCGAGCTAGGAGATACAATCAAACGCTCTGGCGCAAAGGTTCATATTACTGGACATTCTTTAGGTGGTGGTACAGCATCAGCTGCTTCGCGTACAAGTGGCATGGATGCTACTACTTTTAATGCTGCTGGCCTGCATCCCAATACTGTTGAACGGTATGGGGGGCCATTGCATACCTCCGCGCAAGAAAATATCACTGCTTATCGAGTTAAAGGCGAGGTTCTGACTTCCTTACAAGAAAACAGGTTGAGCTCAGGTTTCGCCATACCGAACCCTGTAGGATGGATTCACGAAAAACTTGCTGAAAATCTTCCGAACGCTGTTGGAACCCCGCATGAATTACCAGGACGCGGCATCAATCGCATCGACCGCCATAGCATGGCGCAAGTGATTGAAGGGCTTGAAGTGCAAAAGTCTTTCGATCAGCGCAATCTTGCCGAAGCCACTGGACATCACTGCTGATCGGAGGAAACAGTGATATGCGCATTACAGGCCAAAATATACGATCAGGTTTCATATTACTTGTAACACTATTGTTGACCGGTTTAGCTGTAGCTAGCTACCAATCATTCAACGGAGCTTCCATGTCTCGTTCCTATACCGCTACTGACTTCTTTCAGGGCCCTCAGTTAGAAATGGCCGAGGCCATTGAACGCAATGATATGGAAGCCTTGCGCCAAGGAGCCGAGCAAGGCATCGACCTTCACGCCCGCGGCGACAAACAGATCACCTTGATGTGGTTTGCGTTGCTACAGGAGAATACCGACGCCATCCGAACGCTGGTCGAGCTAGGTGTACATCCCAATGAAAGCCCCGTTGAGGGCGGCGGCACGCCTCTTGGCCAGGCTATTCAAAAGACCGACACCAAGTATCTTAAGGCCATGCTGGACGGCGGATTATCATCCAATGATTCAGTGGATAATGAGGGAAACGATACTGACTATCCACTGATTTTTAGTACCATTACGAGTGGTACGCTGGAACATGTAAAATTACTGATTGAGTACGGAGCAGATATAAATTATAGGCTTCACGAAGGAAATGGTAAAAGTGCATTTGATCATAGTACGTTAGGCACAAGACCTGAAATCGCTATTTACTTACTTGAACAGAGCTTAGAGCCGAACATTCGCCTTAGCACAGGTGCTACCACTGCTTGGGGAGTTTATTTAAAAACTCAAGATCTTCAATCTGGGCCTACACGTGACCAATTTATTCAACTACGCGATATGATGATCGAGCGCGGTGTAAAGTTTCCTCCACCTTCGCCTGCTGAAGTACGTGAACAAATGCGTGCCGAGGGTTTAACACCTGTTGTGCCTTTTGGTCATGAGCGTTAGCCGGTACGCTTATGGCCCTATCGTTTTGATAAGCGTGCTCTTGCTGGGCTGCTTCATGTTTGGCTGCCAACCATCCAGCGGCGTTTCCATGACCCGTTCCTATACCGCTACCGATTTCTTTCAGGGCCCCCAATTAGCAATGGCCGAAGCCATTGAACGCAATGATATGGAAGCCTTACGCCAAGGGGCCGAGCGGGGCATCGATCTTCACGCTCGAGGTGATAAACAGATCACCTTGATGTGGTTTGCGCTGCTACAGGAAAATACTGACGCCATTCGAACGCTGGTCGAGCTAGGTGTACATCCTAATGAAAGCCCCGTTGAGGGCGGCGGCACGCCTCTTGGTCAAGCTCTTCGAAAACCCGGCACTGAGTATCTCAAAGCCATGCTGGACGGTGGGTTATCCCCCAATGATTCAGCGGGCAACGATGGCAACGATACAGGCTACCCGCTTATATTTAGAACCCTTACAAGTGGTACGTTGGAGCATATTAAATTACTGGTGGAACGTGGCGCCGACATAAATTACCGACTTAATGATGGAAAGGACAGCAGCCCTTTTGATAGTAGCGCAACAGGCACTAAACCCGAAATCGCCATGTATCTACTTAAACAAGGCGCAGAACCAAACATCCGACTACCTACAGGTGTCACAACAGCTTGGCGAATTCATAATCGTCTTTCAAATCGAAGTGGCCCTGTACGTGAAGGGTTCGCCCAGGTCCGAGATATGATGATCGAACGCGGCGTTGAGTTTCCTCCGCCCTCACCGCTAGAGGTACGTGAGCAAATGCGTGCCGAAGGACTCACACCTGTTGTGCCCAGTGGCCTTGAACGTTAACCATTACGCTTATGGCTCTATCGTTTTGATAAGCCTGCTCTTATTGGGCAGCTTCATGGTTGGCTGCCCACCATCCAGCGGCGTTTTTATGACCCGTTCCTATACCGCTACCGACTTCTTTCAGGGCCCTCAGTTGGAAATGGCCGAAGCCATTGAACGCAATGATATGGAAGCCTTGCGCCAAGGGGCCGAGCACGGCATTGATCTTCACGCTCGAGGTGACAAACAGATCACCTTGATGTGGTTTGCGCTGCTACAGGAAAATACCGACGCTATCCGAACGCTGGTTGAACTAGGTGTGCATCCCAATGAAAGCCCCGTTGAGGGCGGCGGCACGCCTCTTGGTCAAGCTCTTCGAAAACCCGGCACTGAGTATCTCAACGCCATGCTGGACGGCGGGTTATCTCCCAATGATGCAGCGGGTAACGATGGCCGCGATACCGGCTATCCACTTATATTCAGCACCCTTATAAGTGGTACATTGGAGCATATTAAATTACTGGTGGAACGTGGCGCGGACATACATTATCGGCTGGACGATGGAAAAGGCAGCAATCCCTTTGATAGCAGTACACTAGGCACGAAACCTGAAGTAGCCATGTATTTACTTGAGCAGGGCGCTGACCCTACTATCCGTTTAAGCACGGGGGTTACACCAGCTTGGGGCGTTCATTTAAAAATCCAGGATATTCAGCCTGGTCCTATGCGTGACCACTTTATTCAGCTCCGCGATATGATGATCGAACGCGGCGTTGAATTTCCTCCGCCCTCACCGCTAGAGGTACGTGAGCAAATGCGTGCCGAAGGACTCACACCTGTTGTGCCTTTTGGTCATGACCGTTAGCCGGTACGCTTATGGCTCTATCGTTTTGATAAGCGTGCTCTTGTTGGGCAGCTTCACGTTTGGCTACCCACCATCCAACGGCGTTTTTATGACCCGTTCCTATACCGCTACCGACTTCTTTCAGGGCCCCCAATTAGCAATGGCCGAAGCCATTGAACGCAATGATATGGAAGCCTTACGCCAAGGGGTCGAGCGGGGCATCGACCTTCACGCTCGCGGCGACAGGCAAATTACCTTGATGTGGTTTGCGCTACTACAGGAAAATACCGACGCTATCCGAACGCTGGTCGAGCTAGGTGTACATCCCAATGAAAGCCCCGTTGAGGGCGGCGGCACGCCTCTTGGTCAAGCCCTTCGAAAACCAGGCACTGAGTATCTCAACGCCATGCTGGACGGCGGGTTATCTCCCAATGATTCAGCGGGTAACGATGGAAACGATACAGGCTACCCGCTTATATTCAGCACCATTACAAGTGGTACGTTGGAGCATATCAAATTACTGGTGGAACGTGGTGCCGACATACATTACCGGCTAAATGATGGAAAAGGCAGCAGTCCCTTTGATAGCAGTACAACAGGCACTAAACCTGAAATAGCCATGTATTTACTCGAGCAAGGCGCTGATCCTAATATCCGTTTAAGAACGGGGGTTACACCTGCCTGGGGCGTTCATTTAAAAATTCAAGATATTCAGCCTGGCCCTATGCGTGACCAATTTATTCAGCTTCGCGATATGATGATCGAACGTGGCGTTGAATTTCCTCCGCTCTCTCCGATAGAAATGCGCGAGCAAATGCGTGCCGAAGGACTCACACCTGTTATTCCTCGTGGCCATGAGCGTTAACCGGCACGCTTACTGCTCTATCGTTTTGACAAGTGCGCTCTTGTTGGGCAGCTTTATGGTTGGCTGCCCACCATCCGGCGGCGTTTTCATGTCCCGTTCCTGTACCGCAATATCTGTAATTTTGTAAGCAATCTCTTACAACCCTGTAAGAGATCAACGCCACTTGCCTCTCAGGGGTTGCCCTCTCCACTCATGTCGCTACTCTAAGCCGTCTTATACGTAGCGAAGAATCCAGGGAGCGGTGCAATGGCAGACGGTACAGGCCTTCAATTTACTCTTGCCCTGCCCGGGGCAGACGACACCGCCGTTGTCCGCTTTACCCACCGCGAAGCCCTTTCCGAACCGTTTTCGCTCTCTGTCGAGTTTGCCAGCCGCGCTCACGACCTTTCGCCTGTCAACTGCCTGGATAAGACCGCTACCCTGACTATTTGGCAGGATGGCGAGCCGCTGCGCCGTATTCACGGCATTGTGAGTGAGTTTGCCCAGGGTGACCGCGGCCACCGGCGCTCGTTTTATCACGTGGTGATTCGCCCGGCGCTGTGGCGGCTTTCTTTACGCCACAATTCGCGTTTTTTTCAGAACGCGGCCCCTTACGATGCGATCACAACGCTTGCCGACGAGCGCGGCCTGACGGATATCGGCTTTGCCACCACGCGTACCCCGCTTGAGCGGGAGTACCTGGTGCAGTACCGGGAAACCGATCTGGCGTTTATCGAACGCCTGGCTGCCGAAGAGGGCTGCTTCTATTTTCACGAGTTCGAAAACGCCGAAGGCGGCGCCCACCGGCTGGTGTTTGCCGATGCCACCGCGGTGCTCCCAAGCGTCGGTGAGCGCACCTACCACAGCCGCGCGGGCGGCACGCCGCCCCGGCGCCATCTGCGTAAGCTGCGCCAGGTCAGCCGGGTACGCCCGGCGTCTGCCATGCTCAAGGACTACACCTTTCAAAACCCGGCCTACGCCCAATTGCATGAACATCAGCCGCCAGGGCTAGGCAAGCACGCTCAGCGTGAGGATTACGAACACTTCGACTACCCGGGCCGCTACAAGAAGGATGGCTCCGGCAAGCCGTTTACCCGCCACCGACTGGAATCTCTACGCGCCGATGCACTGGTGGCCGAGGCCGAGAGCGACCTGCCCGAACTGGCGCCGGGCATTTGCTTCACCCTGACCGACCACGACGTGGAGAGCCTCAATCAGGACTGGCAGGTACTGGGTGTAGTGCATGTTGGCGAGCAGCCCCAGGCGCTGGAAGAGGACGGCATGGCGCGCGGTAGCGCCACCTCGGATCAAGCGGGCGAGCAAATGACCCGCTACCACAACAGCGTCGAGCTGATGCCCCGCGACCAGACCTGGCGCCCCACGCCCAATCCCAAACCCCGCGTGGACGGCCCCCAGGTCGCGTTTGTGGTCGGCCCCGAAGGCGAGGAAATTTACTGCGACGAACACGGCCGCGTAAAAGTACAGTTCCCCTGGGACCGCTACGCCGAACCCAACGAAACCGCCAGTTGTTGGGTGCGCGTGGCTCAGGGCTGGGCAGGGGGCGGCTACGGCAGCATTGCCATACCGCGCATCGGCCACGAGGTGATCGTTTCCTTTTTGGAAGGCGATCCGGACCAGCCGCTGGTCACCGGGCGTACCTATCACGCCGTCAACACCGCCCCCTACCCGCTGCCCGAGCACAAGACGCGCACGGTGCTGCGCACCCAGAGCCACAAGGCCGACGGCTTCAACGAACTGCGCTTTGAAGATGAAGCGGGCGAGGAACAGATCTGGCTCCACGCCCAGAAAGACCTGGAGCTTCTGACACTCAACGACCGCACCGAAGAAATTCGCCGCGACAGCCATCTGAAGCTGCACCGCAATCGATTGACCGAAATTCACAACGACGACCACCTGACGGTACACAACGACCGCTTTACCCAGGTAAAAGGCGATGACCATCTTCAGGTGGATCAGACCCGCCACGAGTTCTACGGCGATTCGCAGCTGTTGGAAGTGGGCCGTGAAGTGCACTACAAGGCAGGTTCTCAGGTCGTGATCGAAGCCGGGGCGGAGATCACCCTCAAGGCCGGCGGCAGTTTTGTAAAACTCGATCCCAGTGGTGTGACCATTGTGGGTTCGCAGGTGAAAATCAACTCCGGCGGCAGCCCGGGCCGTGGCCAGGGGCAGGCGATCGTGCTGCCCCGCCTACCGGGCGAAGCGGAGCCGGAAGAGAGCGACGACGTCACCCTCGAGCCGCACCAGACGCCACTGCTGAGCAGCGACATTGCCGCGGCCACGCCCCTGGCGCTGGAGGACATCGACATCACCGATGGCCTGGCCGACGACTGTAGCGCCTGTGAACCCGCCGTCGGCAGCCCGGTGAACCCGCTGTTAGGCGCCAAGCTGCTCCCCGCCGAAACCGATTTTGCGCTGCCCGCACCACGCCCTTTTGTGTTCAGCCGTGGGTACCTCTCCAGCAACGCACGGATCGGCGTACTCGGCCAGGGCTGGTCATTGCCCGGCGAAAGTCTGGCCATTACCCTGGAAGATGACGCCTGCATTATCCACGACGCCCAGGGGCGACAAATTACCTTTGGCCCCCTCGACCCCGGTCAGGCGCGCTTCTCGCCCACCGAACAGCTGTGGATACGCCGTGGGGGCACAGTAGTGTCTCAAGACCACGCAGTGGATAACGATCCCCGCTGGCAGGCGCTGGACGAGACGCTGCGCGACGACCCCGAACGCATCGTGCTCAGCGATACCAGCGGTCTTTACTACGTGTTTGCCCGCCCCGAGGAGGCCAGCACACGCTGGCCGCTAATCGAAGAGCGCGACCGCAACGGCTATACCACGGCGTACCAGTGGGACAATGGCGTGTTGGTACGCGCCATCGACAGCGCCGGGCGTCATTATCAGTTCGTCTACGATGCCCTGCTGCCCAGGCAGGCCGACGATGCTGGCCAGCGCCTGACCGGCGTCACACTGGTGCAGGACCATGACGGCAGCGCTCAGGACGACTGGCTGGTGCGCTACTCGTTCAGCGCAGCCGGTGACCTGCTCGCCGTACGCCACCGCCATGGCGAAGTGGTGCGCGAGTTCGAGTGGCAGGATCACATGCTGATTGCTCACCGCGTGCCCGGCGGTATGGAAGCCCGCTACACCTGGGACCGCCACGCCCCGGACGGCCGCGTGGTCGGCCAGCAGGAAGTGGGCGGCCTTGCCCGACGCTACACCTATCACGTCGATCACACCCAGGTCACCGACAGCCTGGGCCGTGAAGAGCAGTACTACTTCATGGGCAGTGGCCCCGGCCAGCGCTGGACTGCCCACACCCGTGCTGACGGCTCACGCATCGAGTTTCGCTACGACCGCGCCGGGCAAAAAGTCGCCACGGTGGACCCGCTGGGACGTGAGACGCTGATCGAGCGCGACAGCAATGGTCAGGTGATCGGTCAGGTCACGCCGGATGGTCAGCACTGGACCATGGAGCGCGATGCGCTAGGCAATACCGTGGGCATGGAAGGCCCCGCCGATCAACAGTGGCAGGTTGAACGTGACGAACGCGGCAATCCCGTGACGGTTAGCGGCCCCGAAGGCACCACCACGTTCGCCTACACCGACGAGCGCCTGCCCGACCGCCCCACCACGGTCACCGATGCGGTGGGCGCGACGCACCAGCGCGAGTGGAGCGCCCTGGGCCAGGTCACCGCCCAGATCGACTGCTCCCAGCAGCGCACCGAGTACGATTACGACCGCCACGGCTACCTGGCCAGCGTCACGAATGCGCTAGGCGAGACCACCCGCACCCAGCACGACGAGCGGGGGCAGCGGATTGCCACCCAACAGCCCGATGGCCTCTACTGGCACCACCACTATGACCCGCAAGGTCGCCTGGTCGAGCTGGAAGGCCCACAAGGCTTCCGCCAGCAGTTCTTCTTTGACGACCACGGCCGCCCGGCCCAGCGCATCGAGGCCGACGGCAGCCACCAGTTCACCGCCTATGACGACATCGGCCGCCTGAACGAACTCACCCTGGGCAACGGCGCGGTCTATCGCTTTGCCTATGACGACATGGACCGCCTGGCCAGCGAGACCGGTCCGGACGGCCGCGAGCAGCAGTACCGCTACGATGAAGCGGGCCAGTTGGTCGAGCGTATTGAAACCAACCGAGCAGGCCCGGATGGTCAGCCGCTGGCTACGCGCTATGAGTACGACGCCGCCGGACGACTTGTAGCGCGCCATCTGCCCGCCACCGAGTCTGCCCCGGCAAGCGCCGAGCAGTACCAGTGGGGCGTTAACGGTCAGCTCACAAGCGTGACCAGTGATCACGGCGAGGTCACGTTCGCTTACGACCACGCCCAGCGGCTGGTCGGCGAGCAGCAGCGCCATACGTCCCTTGAGGGCGGCCAAGCCTGGCAGTGGCAACAGCAGCATACCCTGACCGCCAACGGCGCCCCGCAGCAGAGTCAGTTCGGCGACCTGCCCGCAATGAACTGGCATACCTACGGCAGTGGCCACCTGCACGGATTGAGCGCGCCGGACCTGAATCTTGACATCGCCCTGGAACCCGACGCCCTGCACCGCGAGACTCAGCGCCGCGTCAGCCTTGGCAGTGGCGACCAGACTCAACCGCTGATCCTGGAGCGCGGCTACACCAACCTCGGCCAACTGGATCACCTCACCCTGCGCGGCGCGCAAGCCAACGGCGGCCAGCAGTACCAGTACGACGCCCTGGGCCGCATGAGCTTCCGCGCCCTGCAAGGTGAACGATCCAAAGTGATTGCGTACAGCTATGATGCCGTCGGCCGCCTGACCGGCAGCCAGCACGGCGACCAGGCCCACCGCTACGCGGTAGACGCCGCCGGTAACCGCCTGGATGGCCAGCAGGCGCTCTCCGACAACCGCCTAAGCCAGCTCAACGGCACTCGCTATCGTTACGACGGTGCGGGCAACATGATCGAGCGGCAACAACCGGACGGCGAGCGCCTGACGATGGGCTACGACGGCGCCAACCGTCTGGTACAGCTCACCCACACCAGCGCCTACGGCCATACCACGGAGGCCGCCTACCGCTACGATGGCCTGGGCCGCCGGATCAGCAAGACCGTGCGCCACACCAACGGCACCACCGCCACCACCCACTACGGCTGGGACGGCGACCGCATCGTGCGGGAAGAAAGCGATAGTCAGCGCTCGACCATCGTCTACGAGCCGGGTAGTTTTGTGCCCCTGCTGCGTATTGATGAGACCCAACAAGGCCAGGCGCTCAGCGCCTTCGTCACGGATGCGATTGGTACACCGATGCAGCTCGTGGCTGCTAACGGCGACATTCAGTGGCAGGGCCAGCCTGATGATTGGGCGGCGGTAAAGAACGTTCGCGGCAGTGCGAGTCAGCCGATTCGCTTTCAGGGCCAGTGGCATGATGAAGAAAGCGGGCTGTACTACAATCGCCACCGGTACTATGATCCGCAGCAGGGGCGGTATATTAGTCAGGATCCGATTGGGTTGAGGGGTGGCACTAACTTGTACGGGTATGTGTCCAATCCGACGGGGATGGTGGATCCGCTGGGGTTAGAAGTTGTTGGGACATTTGACGTTTCAACTGGTGATTTAGTTCTAATTGATAGCAATACTGGCATAGAAACAAGGGGAGTATTCCAATCCGGAGGAAAGCCTTTTGGTAAGCCTATACCCGATGGAGAGTATGACATCCTAGAACATCCTGACCCAGATTTTTTTCGTTTAGAATCCCGAGATTCAAATTATGGCGATGATATTCACGAAGAGTCTGGTAGAGATTTATTTCGACTTCATAGGCCGGGCATGACTATTGGTTGTATAGCAGCGACTGATGCTAGCAACTGGTTGACAGTGAGAGAAGCTGTACTTTCTACAGCAACTGACTCAGTAACAGTAAACTCCAAGAGTCGTAATCCATTTGGCCCAAGAAAAGAGCAACTAAGAAGATATGGTCGTATCACAGTGATGGGGAATGATTAATATGTACTTTGCGCACTTGCTCACTTGCTTAACTCTAATTTTATATTGCTATTTTGGTTTAGATAAACTTTTCCACTGGTTGTGGTTTGCTATAAAATTCAACTCATTTTCATATGTTATTTATATCAATAAAAATTTAGCAGCCTTATACATAATGGTTGGAGTAACATTAATAACTGCAACACATTGGCATTTCCATGGAGAATATAATATCTATTTAAAAACCTGTGTAGCTATTTCTTTATTCGTAATATTAGCAACTCTTTTAATGCTACTAAGTGGCAGGTATCATGTTTAGCCTGAGGTTTAAACGAATGGAGCAATTTAGCTCTTTGGATCATATGATAAAGGCAAGAGGAACGTTGTTTACCGGGCTCTTTAGGTAATGTTTCATGGAAACCAAACCCCCTGTGAAAATATTAGTCTCAGTTTTCTGTTTCTTTTTATGGTCAGGTTTATTTCTATACAGAGAGTATTTCGCGGCATGGATGATAATCTTATTCTTATATCCTCAAGTAATGGGAGTACCGATAAATGATAGCTTTTGAAAAGTAATATTTTTTATAAGCCTTTATTTTTCTGCTTTTGCATCGGTGATACTTGACTATTATAGTTAAATTTTCCCGATATCTTAAACAATAGGTATGTGTAAGAGGCCGGATGATAGATTAAATCATAAGAGCTATCCTCTGTTGGCAGCACGTGACCTCATTGCTTACTTTATTCAGGAGCAGCGAGATGGACATTAAGCTACATAAGACAGCGACCACTACCCCACGCATTCGCCGCGAGATCCAACAGGCTCCCGCCTCGATTAGCGATAGTGAATTAGCGCCGCGTTATCGTGTTTCTTGCCCCACGATTGCCCGGTGGCGCTATCGAGAGACGCAACATGATCTGCCTCACACACGGCACAACTTGCTCACGACGCTATCTCCTGCCCAGGAAGAAATTGTCGTGGCCCTGCGGGAATACCTGCGGCTGAGCGTCGACGATCTGTTGGTGGTCGCCAGAGAATTCCTGCACCCGGATCTCTCGCGTTCCGCCCTACAGCGCCTGTTGAAACGTCGTGGCTTACCCAGTCTCGCGGCCCTGAAAAAGCAGGAGAAAGCGGATCAAGCTCCGACTCATAAGCCTTTCAAGGCCTATACGCCGGGATATATCCATGTCGACGTTAAACACCTCCTCAAATGCCCGACGAGAACCGCAAGCGTTACCTTTTCGTGGCTATCGATCGCGCTACCCGCTGGGTCTATCTTGAGGTACGTCAACATCAGTCCGCACAAGATGCCGACGTTTTTCTACGCCATGTCCATCAGCGTGCGCCCTTCAAGATCAAGACGCTGCTCACCGATAACGGCAAGACATTTACTGATCGCTTTACTTCCGGCGGTGAACGGGAGCCCAGTGACAAGCATAAAGTCGATAAGTTCTGTCGCCAGCATGGCATTGATCATCGGCTGATCACGCCCTATCGGCCTCAAACGAACGGCATGGTCGAGCGCTTTAATGGCCGTATAAGCGACGTCCTGAACACACACCGGTTCGACTCTCTGGAAGACCTGGAAACCACGCTCAAACGTTATAACTGGCTGTACAACCACCACATCAATCAAAAGGCCTTGCACCATCGGTCCCCGATTGGTGCAATGAAGCAGTGGCAGGCTGATAGGCCCGAATTATTTTGGAAGCGCGTAATTAATCATGCGGGACCCGACAATCCGGCGGGTGCGGTTGATCCGTTGGGGTTGTTTCAATCAGCCATGGGCAGTTTCAGTTCCGCATATGGCCGACAAGCGTTAGCACACGCTGCACCATCCCCTTCGCCAGTCCAAGGCGGCCAAGTAATAACAGGTGGAGATTATAATCCAGGTATTTTAGGCTCGATATTTCCAACACGCATGTCAGCGTTATCTAAAGATGCCAATCATGGAAGAGCACTAAGGTATCAGGGCGCAACACGTAGTGATATTACTCTTCCTGCCGCATCAGCCGCTTTAGCAGCGCCAAGTGCTGGTAGTGCATTAGCGACTGGCGCTAACCAACTCAGCTTAAGAGCTATGTGTAGCGTTGCAACTGTATCGCCAGGGGCGGCTGTGGGAATAGCTAATCCGGCTGTGCAAGGGGCGGCGTTAGATGTTTTAGGCAGCTCTTTGCCTGTCCCACCTTCACCAAACAAGTCTGGTATTGTTGGTTATATTATGGGCTCTGTGTTTAGCCCTGAGGAATGGGGAAAATGAGCAAAACCCTTAAGGATAATACTTTAAATGCTTTTATAAGCATTATTCTCATAATGTTTGGTATATATATACTAGCAACTGGTGAGATCAAGAATATGCAATTGGGAAGTGAAAGGATAACCCCAGCTTCAGCAGTGATTGTTTTTGGTGTATGGATACTCATTAAGATTGGAATTAGAATATTTAAAAACAAGGAGTTGTAAAACATTGTGGTTTTTCTTTTTAGTCCCGTGAGTGGTTGCCAAATGAAAGGCAAATTGCAAAAATGAGATTTTCTTCAATAGTCAACCGCTGGTGACGCGCTACGCGTAATGATGCCGCGGGCCGCCTGATCGCTCGCCACAGATCGGCACCGAGCATACCGCTGAGGCGCCAACGGTCAATTAGCCAGCGTGACCAACGACCATGGTGACGTAACGTTCCAGTACGACTACGCCCAGCGACTGATCGCGAGCAACAGTGGCATGCCGGAGGGCACTATCAGTGAAAACACAGCCTAGCAGTGGCAACAGCGCCACACCCTCACCGCCAATGGCGCGCCGCAGCAGAGTCAGCTCGGCGACCTGCCCGCCCTGAACTGGCACACCTACGGCAGCGGCCACCTGCACGGGTTGAGCGCCCCGGACCTCAACCTGGACATCGCCCTGGAACCCGACGCCCTGCACCGCGAGACTCAGCGCCGCGTCAGCCTCGGCAGTGGCGACCAGACCCAACCGCTGATTCTGGAGCGTGGCTATACCAACCTTGGCCAGCTGGACCACCTCACCCTGCGCGGCGCGCAAGCCAACGGCGGCCAGCAGTACCAGTACGACGCCCTGGGCCGCATGAGCTTCCGCGCCCTGCAAGGTGAACGATCCAAAGTGATTGCGTACAGCTATGATGCCGTCGGCCGCCTGACCGGCAGCCAGCACGGCGACCAGGCCCACCGCTACGCGGTAGACGCCGCCGGTAACCGCCTGGATGGCCAGCAGGCGCTCTCCGACAACCGCCTAAGCCAGCTCAACGGCACTCGCTATCGTTACGACGGTGCGGGCAACATGATCGAGCGGCAACAACCGGACGGCGAGCGCCTGACGATGGGCTACGACGGCGCCAACCGTCTGGTACAGCTCACCCACACCAGCGCCTACGGCCATACCACGGAGGCTGCCTACCGCTACGATGGCCTGGGCCGCCGGATCAGCAAGACCGTGCGCCACACCAACGGCACTACTGCCAACACCCACTACGGCTGGGACGGCGACCGCATCGTGCGGGAAGAAAGCGATAGTCAGCGCTCGACCATTGTCTACGAGCCGGGCAGCTTCATGCCCATGCTGCGTATTGACGATAGCCAACAGGGCCAAGTGCTTAGTACTTTCGTCACGGATGCGCTGGGTACGCCCGTGCAACTGGTGGCGCCTAATGGCGAAACGAAATGGCAGGCGCAGCCTGATGATTGGGCGGCGGTGAAGAACGTTCGCGGCAATACAGCGCAGCCGATTCGCTTTCAAGGCCAGTGGCAGGATGACGAGAGTGGGCTCTATTATAACCGTCACCGGTACTATGATCCGCAGCAGGGGCGGTATATATTAGCCAGGATCCGATTGGGTTAAGTGGTGGTACGAATTTATATGGGTATGTGACGAATCCGACGGGCATGGTGGATGCACTAGGATTAAGAAGCGCAGGCCCTTACGGATTGGGGGGAGGGCCTAATAGTCAATCGAATATGGTCAGAAGACAAGCAGAAGCTGCTGATGCAATGTTGCGAGTAGATAAAGCAACTGCCCGAGAAAGCGCTGAAACTATCAGTAACTTTGCTGCTGCATGCTCGTTAGTTCCACCACTGACTACTGTATGTGGTACAACCTCTATAGCAACTGGCATTTTTGCAGCTAGCATTGATTTTACTGATGAAAATTACACGCATACTTCTGCAGGCATAAGTTCAATCGTTGGTTCTGAGGTAGTAAACTTGATGATGAAAAAAGTATTTTCTTCCGCGATTCAATCAGTAACGCAGCTGGCGTTGGAGTTGGCTTTGTAAACCAAAAGATTAATGATGTTTTTGTCTTACCTGAACGTAACATTGAGCAAGATTATGACAATTAAAAACAAAAAAGCCGCAGGGTTTCTTCTATTTTTTTATTAAACCTTCTGTTAATTGGAGATTTAAGATCAATTACTTCGAGTCCTGATCGATCATTGGCAATATTTTTATATGGCCGCATTTGCCAACTATCAAATTATCGCCTTTTTATTTGGCTGGGTAATGCCGATGCTAACTTACTCGGGAGGCTTGGTAAAAGAAAAGCACGATACAATTAGGGTTATTATGTTTATTTTCTTTATATGTTTTTGGATATTTATCTTTAAATCCTCTTGGTTTTAATAAGATTAATTTTTGGCTGATATCAAGATTATAAACCTAATTTCATAGCTTGAAAAAAGGGGTTTGAAAAGCTTTACTTCCAGATTTAAAAAACAAAAAACAATAGTAATGAGTCGGCCGGGCGGCTCGCGGATCGAATTCCGCTACGACCGCGCCGGACGCAAGATCGCCACCCTCACCCCGCTGGGCCGCGAGACGCTGTTCGAGCGCGACGAGAACGGCCAGGTGATCGGTCAGGTCACGCCGGATGGGCAGCGTTGGACGATGGAGCGCGATGCGTTAGGCAACACCGTGCGTATCGAAGGACCCGAGCACCAGCGCTGGCAGATTACCCGCAACAAACGCGGCCAGCAGTTGGAGATCACCGGGCCGGAAGGCACTACCGCCTTCGCCTATGACGATGAACGCCTGCCCGACCGCCCTACCACGGTCACCGATGCGGTGGGCGCGACGCACCAGCGCGAATGGAACGCCCTGGGCCAGGTCACCGCCGAGATCGACTGCTCCCAGCAGCGCACCGCGTACGATTACGACCGCCACGGTTTTCTCGCCAGTGTCACTAACGCCCTAGGGGAAACCACCCGCACTCAGCACGACGAGTTAGCCCGGATTTCTCATGAAGGGATAAAAAGAAGCGGCTAAAAGTGCTATGATTTCAAGTGTCTAAGCAATCCACCAAGCACTAGTAGCCGCATCCAGAATGGTACCTCAAAAGCTGACCTTCTCGCCACTTTCCCGCCGCCAGATTGAAGCCGATTTCTCCGGAGGCCATATCACCTCCGATGCTGGCTTGCTGTTACTGCGTGAAGTCGACAAACAACACCGGTTAACCCAACGGCTGGCCGAGACTCTGACCGACCAGCGGGATTCCCGAATGATTCGTCATGAGCTCAAGACCCTGATCCGGCAACGGGTCTACGGCGTGGCCGGTGGCTACGAAGACCTGAATGACCATGAAGCACTGCGTTTTGATCAGGCGCTACAAACCGCCACGGGTAACGCCTCCGTCCTGGCCGGCAAATCCACGCTGTGTCGAATGGAGCAGGCGATGGATCGGCAAACCCTTGTTAATGCTCATGAGCTGCTCTGGCACCACTTTATTGAGCAGCATGAGAAGCCGCCCAAGGAAATCGTGCTGGATTTTGACGGCACCGATATTCCGGTGCACGGCGACCAGCCGGGTAAGTTCTTTAACCGGTATTACGACCATCACTGCTACTTCCCGCTTTACGTCTTCTGCGGTAGGCACTTGCTGGTGAGCTATCTGCGCACCAGCAATCGAGGTGATGCCCGGCACAGCTGGGCCATTCTGGCGCTGCTGGTGCGATTTATTCGCGGGTATTGGCCACAGACCCGGATCGTGTTCCGGGGCGACTCCCACTTCAGCAAGCCCCGACTGCTGGCCTGGTGTGATCGCAATCAGGTGGATTACATCGTGGGCATGGCCCGCAACCAGCGACTGGAGGCACTGGCTGCCCCGGCCATGGATAAGGTCCGGGCCTACTACGAGGCCCATGGCCATAAGCTCGCCAGTACTTTCCGCTTCCGCTACAAAGCCCGAAGCTGGCACAAGCCACGCTGGGTGGTGGCGCGTCTGGAATATGGCCCTCAAGGCCCGAACCCCCGGTTCGTTATCAGCTCCCGCTACGATGAGGGATTCAAGCTCTACTACGAACAGTATTGCGCACGGGGTGATATGGAGAATCGGATTAAGGACCAACAACTGGATTTGTTCGCGGATCGCACCTCCAGCAGCAACTGGTGGACCAACCAGTGGCGGCTAATCTTATCCGGCTTCGCCTACACGTTGTTCGAGCGTTTGCGGGTGCATCTGAAAAACACGCCCTTCGAGCGTATGAGTGCCGGCACCCTGCGCTTGAAGCTGATCAAGGTTGGTGCGGTCATCATCCGCAACACCCGTCGAATACGGGTGTTGATGAGTGATAGCTACCCTTACAAGAAGGACCTCTCGGCACTGGTTCAGCGATTGGTGCCCGGATAGATGATCGGGCTCCCCCGGCCCGACACCAATGGGGGAAAGGGGGAGTTGTGCCTGAATGCCGGAAACTGGCTAAATAATCGCCAACTTCGGCCATGACCACTCGGATCTAGCACTACCAAGCTTGGTCTGCGAAGGTTGTTGGAGCACTATGAGAAATCCGGGTTAGAGCGCCGTATTGCCACTCAACAGCCCGATGGCACCATCACTATGACCCGCAGGGCCGGCTGGTCGAGCTGGAAGGCCCGCAAGGCTTCCGCCAGCAGTTCTTCTTTGACGATCACGGCCGCCCGGTGCAGCGCATCGAGGCCGACGGCAGCCATCAATATACCGCCTATGACGACATCGGCCGTCTGAACGAACTCACCCTGGGCAACGGTGCAGTCTATCGCTTTGCCTATGACGACATGGACCGCCTGGCCAGCGAGACCGGTCCGGATGGTCGTGAACAGCAGTACCGCTATGACGACGCGGGCCAGTTGGTCGAGCGCACCGAAACCCACCGCACAGGTCCGGACGGCCAGCCGCTGGCTACGCACTACGACTACGATACTGCTGGCCGCCTGACCGCTCGCCATCTACCGGCCACCGAACACGCCCCGGCCAGCAGCGAACACTACCGCTGGGGCGCCAACGGTCAACTGGTCAGTGTGACCAACGACCATGGGGAAGTAACGTTCCAATACGATCATGCCCAACGGCTGGTCGGTGAACATCAGCACCATGTCAGTATGGAGGGAGACAGCGGTTGGCAGTGGCAACAGCGCCACACCCTGACCGCCAACGGCGCACCCCAACAAAGCCAGTTCGGCGAGCTGCCCGCGCTCAACTGGCACACCTACGGCAGTGGCCACCTGCACGGCCTGAGCGCGCCCGAGCTAAACTTCGAGATTGAACTCACGCCCGGCGCTCTGCACCGAGAGACTCAGCGCCGCCTGGCCTTGGGTAGCAGCAACCAGGCTCAGCCGCTCATTCTAGAGCGCGGCTATACCGAACTGGGCCAGCTGGACCACCTCACTCTGCGCGGCGCGCCCCAAGGCGGCGGCCAGCAGTACCAGTACGACGCCCTGGGCCGCATAAACTTCCGCGCCCTGCAAGGCGATCAAGCCAAAGTGGTTGCATACAGCTATGATGCCGCCGGGCGCCTCACCGACAGCCAGCATGGCGACCAGGCCCACCGCTACACAGTAGACGCCGCCGGTAACCGCCTGGATGGCCAGCAGGCGCTTTCCGACAACCGCCTGGGCCAACTCAACGGCACCCGCTACCTTTTTGATGGCGCGGGCAACAACAACTGGACGGCGAGCGCCTGACAATGGGCTACGACGGCGCCAACCGTCTGGTACACCTCACCCACACCAGCGCCTACGGCCATACCACGGAGGCCTCCTACCGCTACGATGGCCTGGGCCGCCGGATCAACAAGACCGTCCGCCACACCAACGGTACCACCGCCACCACCCACTACGGATGGGACGGTGACCGCATCGTGCGCGAGGAAAGCGACGGTCAGCGCACCACGGTCGTGTATGAGCCGGGCAGTTTTGTGCCCATGCTGCATATTGATGATACCCAGCAGGGCCAAGTGCTTAGCGCTTTCGTCACGGATGCGCTGGGTACGCCCATGCAGTTGGTTGCGCCTAATGGCGAAATGAAATGGCAGGCGCAGCCTAATGATTGGGTGGCGGTGAAACATCAGCGCGGCAGCACAGCGCAGCCGATCCGCTTTCAGGGCCAGTGGCACGATGAGGAAAGTGGACTCTATTACAACCGCCACCGGTACTACGACCCGCAGCAAGGCAGGTACATTAGTCAGGATCCGATTGGGTTGTTGGGTGGGATTAATTTGTATGGATATGTGGCGAATCCAACAGGGATGGCGGATCCGCTAGGGTTAAATGCTTGGGAAGCCATCAAGTTTCATTCTAGAATGATACCTCGCTTCATCCGAGACGAGGGTATGGCTGTGTTGACACGTACCGTAACCGTTGTTGGTGGCGGTGGTCAAGTCTTATTGGGAGGAGCGCTCTGTAAGACAGTAGTAGGTTGTGTAGCGGGTGCGCCTATTGCAGGCCTTGGCGTTAGTAATATTCAAGAAGGCTTTTCAGAAAATGGAAATGGGTTTGCACGCGAAGCTGCTGTAAATCAACTTGGAGAACAATGGGGTAATTTAGCTGTTGACGGTGCGAATTTGGGTACCTCAGTTGGCGGGTTATTAAGGCCTGTACAAAGCCCCGGAACATTTAAGCTGTTTCGTAGTTTGCCTAAGGATTTCATACCAGCATATCAAAATGCAACTCGAAACTCGTTATTGCTTGAAACGGTCCCATCGAGTATTGGCTTACGTGATGCTGCAAACAAACAACTCAATTTACTTCAAGAGGATTAAATTATGGGTTTATACTATTCATTGTTTTTTTTCGTATTTACAGCTTTGCTGATAAAGTTTTTACTTGCAAATGGCAAAAGGATTAAAAGGATTAAAAGGATTAAAAGGATTAAAAGGAAAAAGATTGCTTTTATATTCATAGTTATAACCATAACAGCCGCTTTGAATGCTGATGCGGTACATAATGAGCTTGTTTTCGAAAAGACTACTGCCTCAGTTTTTTTATCTCTATTGTCAGTTGCTTTACCTATTATTGGTTTTTGGATTTACAATAGAAGAAGATATTAAATTATATTCAAGACTAGTTGGAATGCTGTTTCATTCGTATGAATCGTTACTATTAAATAATTTTCACAGTGCAACAATTCGTCTAGCGAGTTCCTAATAAGCTAGTAGCTTACTAAAACCATGCTTGTCTCAGTCATGCTAACAGTAAAACTTAATGGCAGGCTCAGCCTGACGACTGGGCGGCGGTGAAACATCAGCGCGGCAATACCAACCAGCCGATTCGCTTCCAAGGAAAGTGGCACGATGAAGAGAGCGGGCTCTACTACAACCGCCACCGGTATTACGACCCGCAACAGGGGCGGTTTATTAGCCAAGATCCGACTGGGTTGTTGGGTGGGATTAATTTGTATGGATATGTGGCGAATCCAACAGGGATGGTGGATCCGCTAGGGTTAAATGCTTGGGAAGCCATCAAGTTTCATTCTAAAATGATACCTCGCTTCATCCGAGACGAGGGTATGGATGTGTTGACACGTACCGCTACCGTTGTTGGTGGCGGTGGTCAAGTCTTATTGGGAGGGGCTCTCTGTAAGACAGTAGTAGGTTGTGTAGCGGGCACGCCTATTGCAGGTCTTGGCGTTAGTAATATTCAAGAAGGTTTCTCTGAAAATGGGAGAGGTTTTGCACGCGAAGCAGCCGTCAAGCAGTTGGGCGAACAATGGGGAAATCTAGCCATAGATGGGGCGAATTTAGGTACTTCTATTGGCGGGCTTCTAAGGCCGATACAGAAACCTGGAACTTTTCAGCTATTTCGAAGATTACCTGAAGACTTCATTCCAGCTTATCAAAGCGCAACTACAACGGGTCTAACTATTGAAGCTGGCTCTGCGGGCATGGGCATTTTTAGTGGAATTAATAATTATATGGAAAGTAACAAGGAGTACCAGAGATGATAGACGTTATATTGTCAATTATATCTTTCATGGTTTTTTTGATAGCTAAATTGCTAAAAGAAAATGCAAGGAGACTAGGTAAAAATATAACTTTGCTATCCTACTCAGCGATGTTTTTTTCATATTTCTAATTGGAGGAGCGGTAGATGGCGAGCTGTTATTTGAAAAAACAACTTATTCAGTAATTTTGATTTATATAATGGTAATTATTTGTGCAGTATATGTCTGGAAGACTGTCAGCAATCTTCAGGATTCATAGATAAGCTATGATAGCTTCAAAACTTGGATTCAATAAACAGTTGCAGCCCTGCGGTGTTTGTCAACGTAGTTGTCGCGTAGACCATTCATTTATGCAGCTTCCTTCTGCGCTACCTCAGGCCTTTCAGGGTTGAGTGTCACTGGCCCAACAGGCTGCCATTTTCTCGTCTCTTTTGACCAACGTTCCGGTTGTGCGGCTCGGGCCTGCTGATACAAGGCATGACGTTTGGCCAGAATATCCTTATCAAGACCTTGATGGCGTTCTGCTGGCGTCCCCCGGTGTCAGGATAAGTGTCGCCCCCTCTGATATTCTTTCTTAAACATTGATCAGGCGGCCTGTCTGTCACAGTCAGAACGCCAGCGTAAGACAGATCAAACAGTAGCGCAAACGTATCAAAGTACTGGAGAAAGAACTGACTCGTAAGCCCAGTGCGTTAGCCAAAACAGCTGTCTTGTTAACGCTGCGAAAAAAAGCAGCGGCGGTCTGGTGGGGGCGAGGACGAATAATTAGCACCCCTGATCGCCGATATGCCATTACGCTAATCAATAATGTCCGTGCTCAAGGTGCACGTTTAGCGGCCGCCTGCCGCAAACTGGGCATGAGTGCTCGGACATATCAACGGTGGGCGCGCAATGGTGAACTTCGCGAAGACCAACGGCTTTTGGTTGAGCGGCCGACACCTGCCATCGGCCAGACTATGCCCACTTGCCGCCGGAACAGACCGTGGTAAGGCTGTTCGATGAGGAAGAGCGCTACCTTGCCTTAGCTTACACGGGAAATGAAATACTTCACCTGACTAACCACTATCGCCGCCAAACTAAGCTTTTTCACGGTCACTGTAGACTCTGAGGTTCACTGACCAATACCGAAAACGCTATAAGCACTTCTACCTAAAGAGACGGTTATTGACCAATAATGACCGTTCCTGAACCGGTGATAACGGTATTGCCATGGGAGCCAGCACTACCCAACATCGCGGCGGGTTTTCCGTTGACAAATACGGTGGATGAAACTGCTTGAGTAATTGGGCTGCCACATGCGGATTCGTCGCCTAGCCTTGCAGCAAACAAACTGTCATAAAAAACATCCGGCGAGCCCTTTACCAATGGGTTTTTGCCATGCCCTGGTATAGGGCATGAGGTCATATCAGTAACACGTGCGGCTGGCTTTCCACTCATGATAGAGCTCCTGACGAGGGTGACGTTTATTGATTAAATCTAATAGAAAAACGTATAGGTAAAACGGTTAAGTGACATTAGCTCTCCTCCGGCCTTGCCTTTCCCCACTGCCCAATGCCTTCAGCAATCAAACTCAGTTGACGCACTACCAGAGCACCGGTCTCCTCGTCTCCGCCCGTTAACTGTCGGCGCTGGAACTCCCGCTTGATGCTCTCCCAACGTTGGCGCTCTTCGTCGTCCAACGTATTGCGCAGCTCCTTCAGCTTTAAAAGGTTCTCTTCAGCCCCTTGAGTGAGCAATTGCGCTTCACCTACGTAGTGGTCGTCAATGATGGCTTCAAGCTCACTCTCACTGAGAATAGGCGATATCTTTTCTGCCAGACGATTCATGTTCCGGTAACTGCCTTGAAGCCGGAAAGGAGGCTCGGTACGGTACTCATCAGCCTGGGCGCTGGAGGCGATATACTGCTGATTGACGCGTAAAACCACTTCGCGCACTTTGAACATGTTTTTCAACACGGCTACGATCTCTTCACGCTCAGCAGCGCTGTAATCGTGTTCAAAATCGGTGCTGGGAACCTCGCGCCCTGCAGCCACATCAGCAAACCGGTAGAAGTCGTCCAGCCCCCGTGTTGCCAGCGGCGCCAGCACCGTGTTGGCGCTCATCGAGTTCTCGATATAGGAGAGCGCGAACACCTCCTCCATACCGCTTAACACGTCACCCAGGTTATATACATCGGCGCGGTTGGCGAGCATATCGGGCACATTGAAGACATCCCCGCTTTCCGTATATGGGTTACCCGCCATGGCGATACAGAAGCGTTTTCCACGCATATCATAGGTTTTGGTGCGCCCGTTCCATATACCGTCAATGCGTCGGCTGCCATCGCATAGTGAGATAAATTTCTGTAGAAATTCAGGGTGTGTATGCTGAATATCATCAAGGTAGAGCATGACGTTATTACCCATCTCAAACGCCAAATTGAGTTTAACGAGCTCAGCGCGGGCAGTGGAGTGCGTAGCAGCTTCAGGATCTAGCGAAGTAACATCATGGCCAAGACTTGGGCAGTTGATCTTCATAAAGATCAGCCCCAAGCGGTTGGCAACATACTCCATCAAGGTGGTTTTACCGTAGCCGGGCGGAGAAATCATCATCAACAGACCGCTGTTGTCGGTACGCCGGTTATCCCCCACGGTGCCCATCTGTTTGGCAAGGTTATCGCCAATGATCGGCAGGTAGCTTTCGGTAATAAGCTTGTTGCGCACGAAGGAGTTGAGCGGTTTGGGCGTGTACTCTTCTAGTCGTAAGCGCTCGCGCTGCTCGCGGAGGATACCCTGACGCCGCTCTTGAAGCGCTGACCAGTCTCGAATAACGACCTGCTGGTGGTGACGTAACCGCTCCTGAAAATCATCTAATTGTAACGCCAGCTGCTGTTGGCCAAGCCGCTCGTGCTGGCCCAGCAGGCCCTCAACGGTGAAGGCTAGCTCAACGCTGTGCGGAACACTTTTAAGCCGGTCAGCGGTGTTGAGCATGGCAATGGCTTCGGGCAGGTAATGCAGCCATGCCTCTTGTTTGGCTTGCCGGGCATGGGCTTGAAGCCAGTGCGATGTGATCGTCCAACGTGCGCCGGGTTGGCCCGTGACAACGGCCAATGCCTCTTGAAAATGCGCATAGTGCCCTTGGCGCTGCATAGTGGTGATAAAGCTCTCCACCAAACTGGCAGCGTACTGCGTAACCGGAAAACTCTCGCCCTCTTCTGCCAGTTGGCGCACTAGATACTCATTGGCACTGGCCAATTGGCTCGGTGAGTAAGCAAGCTGATGCGTCTTAAGGAACGCCTCCAACTGCGGCTCAACCTCTTGCATCAAGGCGTGAATCAAATCGTCGTTATCCATGATCCGACACAAAATACCGGCTGACAGACAGCGTGCCCTTAGGTTGCGCGCAGCGTTTTCATCGCGCAGACGACCCGCCCAAAAGAGCATCGCCAACGACCTGGGCAGCGGTCCAAATCCAAGCAGCCCCGCGCTTTGGCGCGCAGGCCACAGCGTACGCACGATCAGCGCAGCATCATGATCATGAATGCCTTTCTCATAGCCTTCTCGGTAGCGTGGGGAGGCAAAATTGGCGATTTTTCGCTGCAGTTCTTCAATATCTTCGACATTGACCTGCTTGGCCCCCGGCGTCGACAGCGTCTGCATAAACAGATAGGCGAGGTACTCAGCGCGATAGACAGCGCGGCTTTCCGAAGGCAGCGACATGTTCCAGTAATCATGCAGCTCCGTTAGGCGGGGATCTTCAAGAGGCTCGTAATATTGAGTACCCGTCAGATGCAGCATAATGCGCTCATCACGGGGCACCAGCGTCAGATCAAGGTTCTGCTGGTTAACACTAAAACGATGACGCGGCCCCAAGCGAATGACGTTGCCACCGGATTCATAAATATCGGCACGGTCTCGCACACTGCGCATCGCTGCATCCTGCGACGCACGCAACCGCCCGGCGATATCATCCGCCTCAAGGTTGGCACCTATATTGCGCAGCTCATCCACCATGCTGCGCACTTTTCCCACCATGGCATCGGCGGCAAAGAAGCTATGCAACTCTTCCAGCGTTTCAAAGCGCTCCGTGCGGCGTGTAACGTTGGATAGAATGCGCTGACTGGCATCGGCCAAGGTGGACACACGGCGCTGGCGTTCATCCTGGAGCTGTTGGCGCCGCCCTTCGATGCTTTCATGAGCGCTTTCACGCTGTTCAAGAATCGTGGTTAGAAACTCATCGAACTCGCCGAACTGACTCTCCAGCTCCTGCAGTTGGTCGAGCATACGGGTCATTAGCTGGTCGCAATCGTCCGGCTCGCGTAACGCCCCTACCCCATTGGCAAGGCTTTGCTCGAACAGACGGATTTGCGCTGCAAACTGCGCCTGGGCTTCGGCACTGCCCTGCTCGCGCAGGCGAATCTCCGCTTCGGAACGCTGCTGGTTAATAGACGCATAAATACTCGAAATATTTTCGGTAATGCGCGTCTGCTCAATGGCATCGCCCCCCGACATGGAAGACAGCAGCCCTTGGATCATATCCAGTCCTGAGGTCAGCTCACGATAACGCGCGACATATTCCGCCAACTGCTGGCGGGTTTCTGCCTCACCCACCTGCGCCTTAAGCTCTGCCAGGGTTTCACGGTAGCCATCCAGCGCTTCAGGCTGAGCCAGAAAGGTAAAGGTCTGCTGTGTCAGCGATGCTTCAGCCTTGTCCAAGGCTTGTTCCAGCGTTTTCAGGCGCTCTTCGTCAAGGTAACGACGTTCTCGCAGCGCCATTAACCGCCCACGATGATCGCGCAACCGCTTCAGATAGGTCACGAAGACATCGGGCGCTTTCCAGCTGCTGGGTTTCAGCTCACGCAGTAAATCGGCCTGCTGTTTACCTACCTCATCAAGCGCTTGAGCGGTCTGAGCGCGGATAGCCTGTACTTTTTCGTATTCGTCGAGCATCAACTCAGCGGTATGCTTGAGTTGTTCGAGCGCCTTATGGATAGCGCTAAAGTCAGGTTCGCCAATCCAGTAAAACTGATTCAGCGTTCGGTCGACGCGGCGAATAATGGCGTTGAAATGCCGCTCGGTCGCCTGCTGTTCGCTGGATAACTGAACGATGCTGTTGAGCTCAGCGATACCGCGCACCAGTTCCGGGTTACCGATTCGCCCAAGCGGCGTATCGTTACGCACCGCGTCTTGCGCATGGAATCGCTCCGACATAAACGGCGTGGCCCAGACCTGGATGGGATGAACCAGCGTCGGCTCTTCTTCGGCATAGAATATCGCCAGGTGTCCGTTTTCAAGCAGTGCCACTCCGTGGCCAACCATCGGTGCATCCACCTGTTTACGAATCAGGTTATAGCGGTACAGCACCACCTGCCCGGTTTGCGGTGCATAGAAGACGTAAAGAACATCTTCACCATTAGGCGAGCGCACCATGCGCTTGAAACGTAGATCCTCTTCAGGCACTTCATAGGTGGTTAATTCGCCCGTATTCAGGTAGAACCCCGATGGGAAAATCAGGCCATGATTTTCCGGCAGCTCAATCACCGACCCCGCCATGGCATCGACACGCTTAACGTGTTGCTCAGCGCGGTTAAAAAGATAGTAACGCCACTGCTTTTCGCTAAAAGGCAGAATGCGGATAAGCAATACCGCGCCCAGGTCGGCGTATTCAAAGGTGGCATCGTCCAGGGACTGGGAGTCAGAGTCGACCGGATCGGTAAAGATGCCTTCGCCGCTACTGGTGTTATTTTCGATTTTGAATGTAATGTTACCGCGCAGATTATCCACGAACACGGCATCAAGAATATTCAGGTGAGGCGCGCGCCCCTGCTCCTGCAAATCGCGCCCCGCCTCTTGCCAGGCAAAAGCGAACCGCTCTGGAAACACCAGATCGCGTTCACCGCGATTATCGATATAACGGCTTACCTCACCCTGAGCCGTCAACTCCCACCGAAAAACCCGCACATCACTGAGCTTTTCACCAATCTGAAAAGCAATCAGCAGTTTGTTATTTAGCGTTACCAGCTGCACCAGCGTGGCGTGACTGTAGTACTGCTGCAGTTCCCGAAAGTCCCGAGTGAACTGCTCATCGGTTAAAAAGCTGTCCGTGAGAGGCGCTTCTGTCAGCTCTAATCCGTCTTCATCGTCCTTGAGATGGTAAAGCGAAAAAATATCGTTAGCATCCAAGGCTTTACGTAGCCCCAACTGCACGTTGAACCCAAATAAAATTTGGTCACCAATGCGCACCATGTCGCGAGCGATAGCGTTGTTTTCAGTACGCACCCGGGCACGGCCTAACAGCGCCATGCTGCTGCTTCCAAAAACGTCTGCGCGCGCTTCGTTCAACTGACCGACGGATGTATTCAGCTCACTGCCCTGAGTTCTCAGGCGGCGTTGAATGGTCTCGAATGCCGTGCTTTCTCTAACAATATTCTCGACCGACGACGGCTCCTTCGACATAGCGTCCTTCGACATAGTGTTCATCCTGAAAAAAGTGCTCAAGCGAAATAGCAAAGACCGCAGCGTGATGAACATGCGGTCTTGGGAAGGCTACGGGTTATTCGGCTGCATCATGCCAAGCAAAGCGGCTCTTGATGAGCCGCCTCTTTTATCAGGCTGATTCCGAGGACTTGCTCGACCCCATAGCACGGCTGGCAAGGCCTGCCAGCGTGGCTTGAAGCGCCGGGGACTTGTCGAGTACCCCCTGCACCGTCTTGCCATAGCCAAGGCCGGTGGCAAATTTTTCGAAGATATCGCCGTCGCCGCCAATCAGTTCGAACTTGGCGTTGTGCAGAGCCGCCGACATGACCTTGCCATTTTCGAGCATGCCCGTGCGCTGTGCTTCAATTTGCGCCATGACTTCCTTCTCATGAACCTCCAGGTTCATGCGGAATTCTTCAAAGTGGCGCGCCTCTTCAGACATGTTGTCGTAAGCACGCAGTTTCTCGACCAGGCCGTTCGCTTCGGCCTTAGCCATCGCTTCACGGGCCTGGGCTTTAGCGGTACCCAGCTTCTCTTCGCCCATTGCTTCCGCTTCTAGGCGCTGTTCAAGCACGCGCACTTCCGCCATACCTGCATCTTCATCGGCTTTTGCCGTCGCGGTTTTCACTTCGGCCAAGGCCATGCCTTCGCTACGCTGGGCGTGAGCGCGGGCTTCAAGTACTTGGGCTTCGGCCAAACCATCTGCTGCCAGCAACGCCTGCTGACCACGTGCCTGCTTCTCTTCGGCCGCAGCGCGCTTCTCGGCAGAATCCAGCTCCGCCTGAGCACGGATGATGGTCTCTTCGGCTTCAAGTTTAGAACGCTCAAACGCCGCTTCGGCTGCGCGCACTTCCTTGAGCTTGCTCTCTTCGGCAACCGCCTGCGCCGCCGTCAGGCTAGTGACTTTCTTACGCTCGGCTTCGGCGCGGTTGCGCACATCGTTGATGTTCTCTTCTTCTTCAGCCACATTCCGCTCAACGGCGATACGCTGGCTGGTAATATCGGCAATTTCTTTGCGCTCTTCTTCCAGCGCTTTTTCCATGCCGATACGCTCAATTTCTACCGCGCGCTCGCGGTTAACGTCTTCAAGCTCTCTGGCCTGACGGATCCGCACCTCCTCAATTTGTACGGCACGCTCGCGCGCCTTGGAGGCCATTTCAATCTGCCGCTGCTTGTTCTCGTCGGCAATCGCCAGCTCTTCATCCGTCTTGATACGCGCCGCTTCACTCTTGGAACGCTCCTGATGAAGCACCTGCTCGGCTTCTGACTCTTCACGCGAACGCAGGCTTTCGATCTCACGGCGCTGACGAGCCTCCGCATCGGCTTGGGTACGCTCAAGCTCTAACGCTGCTTCGCGGGCCGAGACATTCTTGCGCTGAATTTCGAGTTCCTGATCACGCTCCAAACGGTTGGTTTCAACATTGTGCTTCGCCGTAATTTCGGTGATGCACTTGATACCTTCAGAATCCAGAATGTTATGTGGATCAAGCGAGTTTTTAGGCGTCTGCTCCAGATAGTCGATCGCGACATCTTCAAGCACATAGCCGTTCAGATCCTGACCAATGGTTTCGACGATGGCATCACGGAACTGCTGGCGCTCATCAAACAGCTGCATGAAGTCCATCTTTTTACCGACGGTCTTTAACGCTTCGCTGAATTTGGCATTGAACAGCTCATTCACTGCATCGCGGTCAGACGCCCGATTCACGCCCACCGACTTGGCTACCCGCAGCACATCTTCGGCGGTCGCATTCACGCGCAGATAAAAGGCAACGCTGATATCGGCGCGCAAGTTATCGCGGCAGATCAAGCCCTCTTTACCGGTACGGTTTAGCTCAAGGGTGATGACGGAAATCTTCATGATTTCCGCACGGTGAATAACCGGCAGTACCATCGCGCCGGTGAAATACACCTTAGGTGTCGTCGAGAGATCATTGACGATCAGCGTCTCGCCCTGATCAATCTTGCGGTAAAACGCCTTGAACAGTGATAAGAGCGCCATGATAGCGACGACAATAACGCCAATGCCTACTAACAGCGGCATAACCCACGATAAGTCCATTTTCTTCTCCTACATCCAAGCAGTTAATCGGCTAAGCCGGTTTTAAAGTCTTTCTCAGGCATTACCCAGTAAGCGTCTTCGTCGGCGAGATAGTGAATTAGAATGGCGCGGTCGCCGCGCGCTAAGGGCGTATCACTGCGAATCTGTAATATCAGGTGGTCACCTTCGATATAGGCATCGGCTCGGCCCCGCGCTCTATCAACACTGCCAGAACGCACTGTACACAGCGTACCGGTTAAGCGCTTCTCAGCAGACAGATGCTGGGCAGGTTTAAATAGAGGGCGTAAAGGGCGAACCACAAAAGAGGTGACGAAGATGCCTATGGCAAAACTAGCCAGAAGTAAGACAATATGAAAAAGCCAAAGTAATAAACCAGGACTAAGGTGTGCGCCTAAAAGAAGCTCACCAAAATAACTAAATAACCAGCCGCCTAAAGCGACGAGCGTAATCACTAACGGCAGTGGTACACCCTGAAGACCCAGCGTTGCCAGCAAACCGCCGACCCCCATGGCGCCATCACCGCCCAAGTCTCCCTCTGGCACATCACTATCGACCATACCGGATAGCGAAATAAGCCAATAAATAACGGCAATGCTTAACAGCACGGTAAAAATGACGGTTGGAAAACCAGTGATAATAGAAAAAAATAGAGGCATGTGCCTGAGATTCCTTAAACAGAGCGTAAGCGCCACCACCAAGCGATGCCGCTCTAATAAATCCTTTTCGTATCGGTAAGGGCAGTGCAAAGCGGAAACGATATCGCACTGTTCAATGCAGGCAACCAATCCGAACAGCAAACGCTGAACACCCCCTAAAATCGACCAGACGAAACTACAGGAATGCTTATTAATATCAACAAATCAGTGGCTATTTGCGATATTGCTTACAAATGCCATAGCGAATGTCTTACAAAGAGATTGGCTTAAAGAGACTCTAAAAAAGTATCTGACATCAGCGATAATATGCCACCGTCAACTGCATCTGAATTTTCATTTTTTTGCCTACTCAAATGAGAGTGGGTGAATACTAGCAATTACTCAGACCATCCCTACTTTTGAACTCCTCTAAAATGGGGGGTATTACTGTCTCTTCGCTTATCTTAATGCTCGTTTTTATCGGGTGCTGTCCAAATCGGCACATCCTCACGTTTGGGTTCCTGCCAGTCCTGCTGCATCGCGCTATTCAGTGACTCCTCCAGTTTCATAAATAGCTCACCATAACGCGGGCTAAAGCTGATGCCGCCTTCGATCTCTTTCCAAGCCTCAAACAGTTCGTCTTCATGGGCTTCTTCATTTTGTACAAATGACCAAGTCATTTGCTTGGCCCGCATGGGATGTACGCCCATGGCCGATAGTGCATGGCCGCCAAGCTCTAGTGCGGAATGATACGTTTCACTCACCACATCATCGGCCCCGGCTTCACGCAGTTGATAACCATGCCCACGGTCAAAAGCGCGCGCCAGCACCCACACGTTGGGATAGTAGTGTTTTACGTGTTGAGTCATCTGTACAGCACGCTCACGATCATCAATGGCGACCACCAAAAGGCGGGCGCTTTCAATCCCCGCCCTTTCCAACAGGTCAGAACGGCTGGCATCGCCGAAGTAGCTTTTAATATTGATTCGACGAGAGTTTTCGATCTGCTCCAGCTCAAGATCAAGCACTACCATCGGGATATTATTGGCCCGCAGCAGGCGGCAGATGATTTGCCCAAAGCGCCCTACTCCCGCAATGATAACGGGCGCCTGTTCCTCAATGGCATCGGCATCTCGGCCCTCTTTTGCAACCAGATAGTGCGGCAGCACCAAGCGGTCATAAGCAATAAACAGGAGCGGCGTTAAAAACATTGAAAGGGCGACGACCAGCGAGAGCACTTGCGCGGTATCTGCTGGTATCACGCTGCTTTGTACGCTGTAGGTCAGCAGTACAAAGCCAAACTCGCCCGCCTGGGCCAGGCTCAGCGCAAAGAGCCAAAAGTTGCTTCCCTTGATCTTGAACAACCAGGCAAGCGCCAATAACACGACCGCTTTAACAGCAATGACGGCAATACCCAACGACACGACGGTGGCCCACTCGGCCGCCAGCACATCGAAATTAATGCCTGCACCAACAGTGATGAAGAATAGCCCCAGCAGTAAACCTTTAAAGGGCTCGATATTGGCTTCCAGCTCATGCTTAAACTCACTGTTGGCAAGCACGACACCGGCCAAGAATGCCCCCAGTGCTGGCGATAAATTCACCAGGCTCATAAGTGCTGCAATACCGATAACCACCATCAGCGCCGTGGCGGTAAATACTTCACGAAGCCCTGCGCCCACCACATAACGAAAGAGCAACGGCCCCAGGTAATACCCACCAAGTATCACCGCAGCAATGGAGCCTACCACCACTAGCGCATGGGTCCAGCCAGTCAGGTGCGCGACCAAATTGAAGCTACCATGGTCGGGCTCACCACCTGGTGCCCCCATTAATTCGGGCAGTGCTAAAAGCGGAATAAGCGCCAGCATCGGGATAACCGCTATATCCTGAAAAAGCAGAACGGAAAACGCGCTACGCCCGCCTTCGGTTTTCGCCAGGCCTTTTTCATTGAGGGTTTGCAACACAATAGCGGTAGAAGAGAGCGCAAAAATCAACCCGACGGTTAGCGCGGTTTGCCATACCAGACCTAACCACCAGGCAATCAGCGTACCTGCCGCTGCGGTAATGATTACTTGCAAGCCACCAAGGCCGACCAAGCGAACCCGCATCGCCCAAAGGCTTTTGGGGTCAAGCTCCATACCGACCAGAAACAGCATCATGACCACACCAAACTCGGCAAAGTGCTGAATGGTGTTGGTTTCCTGCCCGACCAAGCCAAATACCGGGCCAATGGTAACCCCGGCAATAAGATAGCCCAACACTGACCCCAAACCCAGCCGCTTGGCCAGTGGCACCGCAATGACTGCCGCCAAAAGGTAGATAAATGCTTGAATAAAATAGGCCGTCATACCGCACTCCTTAAACGAGATATCGCTATATTAGACGATGAGCGCCCGTTAATGCTTCGCACTTGATACGCCAGTGCCCTGCCCTTGCTGCACCAAATTACTCGTAGGGCTATTCCATCGAACGACTTGCTCTTTGAGTGACTTGCCCCTCGAACGACTTGACTTCTTCGCCAACCAATATATCGTACTAGTACACTAGTACACTAGTACGGCATTCAACTATTGGTGCGCGCATGCCTATATCCAGTTCTACCGATGATGTTTACCAAACTGAATTGATTAATTACCTTGTGGCCATTGATAGTTCTGAGGCCATGAATGAAGCACTTGAAAGCCTTCTGACGCCTGCAGAGTACCAGGAAATCAGCAAACGCCTGCAGATTTTTAATTTACTGCGTGATGGCGTACCACACCGCAAAATTGCTGAATTGCTGGGAGTCGGCATTGCGACGGTTTCTCGCGGCTCGCGCGCGCTAGGCACTTCTCACTCATTACTGGATCGCTGAATCATGACTATCCACGCCCAATCAGATGCTAGCCCGCGTCCGTTTACTCTGTCGCGTAAGCCCCACTACGTAACGCTTGCCGCAGACTGTGACTTTTTTGGCCTATTCAAAAAAATAGAGAAGCAGTTCGATACCTGTTACATGCTTGAATCGCTGGGTGAAGACAGCCACATCGCCCGTCATTCAATCATTGGATTTGATCCTGAATATACCATTTACGCGAATGGCCAAACGCTGACCATCGAGGGTCGTGCAGGCAAGGCCGAGCACTACTCAAGCGATAATCCTTATGAATTACTGCGCAGCCTGATCCCGCAAAATATTATTTCGCGAAAATATGCCGGTGGGCTAAGCGGCTATTTAGGCTACGATGCGATGCAGTATTTCGAGCCTACGCTTTCCTTAAAAGCCAATGATGACTTCGATACGTTTCGCTTTGGGCTTTATAAAGATGGGCTTATCCTCGATAAGATGACCGGCGAGGTAACCTACTTCTATTACGACCATAGCCGCTCTGATTTCCTGCAAACGCTTATCGACGCTGAGGATATCGAGAGCGACGACCTGAAAATTACCGCGCTTGGCGACACCATGAGCCAAGCAGAACACGCCGCAGCGGTCGCCAAGGTCAAGCAGGATATTATCGACGGCAAGGTGTTCCAGTGTGAAGTCGGGTTTAAAAAGCGCTTTCGTATCGAGGGCGATACGGTCGCTCTGTACGACCAGCTGCGCACGATTAACCCTTCCCCTCAGATGTACTACATGAAGTTTGGTGATCAGAAGCTGGTCGGTGCAAGTCCCGAGCTTCTCTTCCGCTTGCGCCAGGGTGAAATGGAAACTTTCCCGCTGGCAGGCACCACCACCCGAGGCCAAACGCCCCAGGAAGATACTCAGCTGGCCCGTACCCTGCTTAACGATCCTAAAGAGATTGCCGAGCACAATATGATCGTTGATCTACATCGCAATGATATTGGTCGGGTTGCCCAGTTTGGCACGGTCAAGGTGCGCAGCCTGATGGACATTAAGCGCTTTAGCCATGTTCAACATATTTCCAGCGAAATCGTCGGCATTATTGCCGAGGGCGAAGACATGTTTAGCGCCTTGGCCAGCAACTTCCCTGCGGGCACGCTTACCGGTGCACCCAAAATTGAAGCCATGAAAATTATCGATGACCTGGAAAACGATGGCCGGGGCCCTTACGGCGGCGCGGTTGGCCAGTTTTCGTTTAACGGTGACTGCACTTTTGCGATCCCGATTCGTACCGTGTTTGTCAACGGCGAGCGGGCCTATGTGCAGACCTGTGGTGGCAACGTGTTTGATAGTAACGCCGCCGATGAGTATGAAGAAATACGCCGTAAATTTGCCGGCACGCGTAAAGCCTTAGCCCCCTTTATGGATTCGGAGAGCCTGGCATGAAAGTGTTAATCATCGATAACTACGATTCGTTCACCTACAACCTGTACCAATTTATTGGCGAGATTCTCACCACAGAAAAAAACCGTGGCGCGGTCAATGATTTTGAGATTGTGGTAAAGCGCAACGACCAGATTCAATTTACCGATATTGTGGCGATGGCGCCGGACCGTATTATTATTTCGCCGGGGCCTGGCTCGCCAGACGACCCACGCTACTTCGGCGTCTGCGCAGAGGTCATCAAAGAGCTGGGGAAGACCACTCCGCTGTTAGGTGTCTGCCTGGGGATGCAGGGGATTGTTCATGTGTTTGGCGGCCAAGTGGTGAAAGCACCGCTTCCCATGCACGGCAAGATCAGCCCCGTTACGCATACTCAGCAGTCGGTATTTAAAGGCGTGCCGGACCAGCTTGAGGTGATGCGCTACCACTCGCTAATTGCTGATGCAGGTTCGCTACCCGACTGCCTGGAAGTGACCGCTGCGGTGGGTAGCCTGGAGGCGGCCCACTTTGAACAGCGAGAGCACTGGGAAGCCGCTGGGGAGTTCGAGCTGATGGGCGTCAAACACCGCGACTATCCGATCCACGGCATTCAGTTTCACCCCGAATCCTTTGCCACCGAAGGGGGTAAAGAGCTGATTGCCAACTTCTTGCTGGCATAATTCATCTTAAAACACGCCACAAAAAAAGCGGGAGGCCGTTTAATGACGTCTCCCGCTTTTTAATGTTGGCGAGAGGTTTAACGCCCCTTACCTTCATCGCCTAATGTAAATGAGGGCGGATCACTGGCTGGAAAGGTGTCATCAACCGTGTCGTCCACCCCTCCTTCCGTCCAGTCGCCATTGACGTTATCAGCCGAGTAAACCGTGTAGTTTTCAGCCAGTGTCCACTGACCATCACACTCTTTCAGGTCATGCCGTTCGACCCAAATACGGCTTCCCCCGGCCTTGAGTATCTCAACTTTTGTTTCAGCACTGTCATCTGAAACCGTGCCTAGCGCACTACCGTCCTGGGTATAAACGGTGGCATCTTGAAGATTATGCTCTGCCATCATAAGGTCCTCCAATGATATCCAAGTATCAATACCTTAGTTGGCACTTTCACGAAGGGACAAGGTGTTTTCAGCAACTTTACCTTATCGCAATTTTTTGATTCCCAAGTCTCCTTCGCTTATTTTGAATGTTTCCTGGCTAATCCATGCAAGCGCTTAAAAAGCCTAGCGTTTCGTTTTGGGGCGCGGCGCTTTTCCTCGCGCGGCTGGTTTACCTGCCCCGGGCTGCCCTTTACCAAAAGACTTACTACTACGCTTGCCTTGGGCTGCAGATTTTCCCCCTGCTGCGGTTTTTGCATTAGGGTGAGCTTTGGAAGTACCGGGCTTGCCCTTGGTGTTTGAGCGCGTTTTACTGCCCGCCGCTTTGCCAGCGCTAGCGGATTTTTCCCCTGCTCCCGGTTTTTCCTTACGTGGACGCTGCCCATTAGGTACCCGAGGCTTGGCTTTCGGCTTAGCCGGTTTAGGAGGCGCTGCACTACTGTCAGCGCTCTCCGTCAGGGCAATGATGGTCTCCACCTCTTTGGGCGTTAAATCACGCCAGTCACCCAGTGCCAGCCCCTTCAAAGACACATTCATGATCCGCGTGCGTATTAATTGGGTAACGTCATAACCGAAGTATTCGCACATCCGGCGTATCTGACGATTTAACCCCTGCACTAGCGTGACAGTAAACACAAAAGTGGACACTTTCTTCACCTGGCACTTCTTGGTGACCTGGCCAAGAATCGGCACACCCTTTTGCATCCCCTCAACAAATTCCTCCGTAATCGGCTTGTTAACCGTTACCTGGTACTCTTTTTCGTGATTGTTGTTGGCACGGAGAATTTTATTAACCAGATCCCCATTATTGGTTAAAAAGATCAGCCCTTGGGAGTCTTTATCCAGCCGACCAATGGGGAAAATACGTGTCCCATGCTTTACAAACTCAACAATATTGTCTTTTTCACTCGATTCAGTCGTGCTCACAATACCGACAGGCTTATTGAGCGCAATCAGAATAAAGTCCTCTTCCTCCTGGGGCTCAATTTCCTGACCGTTCACCTTTACACGGTCACCAGCCATTACCTGGTCACCGGTTGTCGCACGACGGCCGTTGATCCAGACATTGCCCTGCTCTACATAGCGGTCTGCCTCACGGCGCGAGCAAAGGCCGCTTTCACTAATATATTTATTGATTCGAGTCGATTTTCGTAATGACATAACACGCCGTAAGGCTAAAAGTGGATAAAAGCGCCGCTAGAAAGAGGAGCCAGGCTGTTCTAGAAAGGCGATTTCTTCATCGCTGGACGCTCTCCCCAATAGCATATTGCGATGAGGGTAACGACCAAAGCGGTCAATAATCGCCTTATGACGAACTTCAAAATCAAGATTGTTTTCAAGCCCAGGCTGGTCGAACAGCACCATTGCCTGGGCATGAATCGTTTTCGATTCACTATGCATATAGGGCATATATAAAAAGCTGCGCTCTTCAGGCGTTAACGCCATGTCGGCACCTGCTGCCACGGCTTCCTGGGCGAGAGCAAGCGCGAGCGCATCAAACGCAAACGCGCGGGCATTATCGCGGTACATATTGCGCGAAAACTGATCAAGCACAATAATTTCGGCCAGACGCCCCTGCGGTGTATCCCGCCATGTATAACATTCGCACTGGGCAACATGGCCGTGCAGCTCTCCAAAACGCGCCATGATAGCGGCGTCCATCTCGGCGTCTTTCTTAAACCACTGCGCCGGGGTTAGTTCATTAAACCAGAACTGCAACACCGCTTGAGCATCCAAATTCATTGCCGCCTCCTGAGAACATACATAAATGCCGCCAGCCGTACTGGCGGTATACGCACTTCTAATGTTGCCGCTAATTAACCCGTATTGCGCAGCCCCGCCGAGATACCTGCCATGGTCACCATTAGCGCCCGGGAAAGGTCGCCGCTGATCGCACCATCGGCGTCGCGGTTACGCTGTAAAAGCTCAGCCTGCAACCCGTGCAGCGGGTCAATGTAGGGGTTACGTACATCAATGGCCTGGCGGATCAGTGGCGTCTTCTCAAGCAACTCATCCTGCTCGAGTATTTCCAGCACCACGTTTTCCAACCGCTCAAAACGCTCGCGAAGCTTTTTGCCCAGGGCTTTTAAGGATGGTTCATCCACTAGCCGGTGCTCGTAGTACGCCGCAATGGCCACATCAGCTTTGGCCAGTAACATTTCCAACATATCCAGGTAAGTGCCAAAAAATGGCCATTGATCGCGCATGTCCTGGAGCAGCTCGCGTCCGCCGGGCTCTTCCAGGCGCTGCAGGAACGCTTCGCCACTGCCTAGCCATGCGGGCAGCATTAGGCGAATTTGGGTCCAGGCGAAAATCCACGGAATCGCACGCAGCGTTTCAACGCCACCGTCCTGGCGCCGCTTGGTGGGGCGTGACCCCAGCGGCAACCTACCGAGCGCCCCCTCTGGCGTTACCGCACGGAAGTAAGGCACAAAGTCAGGGTCCTCGCGCACCACGCCCACGTAACCGACGTGCGCAATGTGGGCGAGCTTATCCATCTCTTCGCGCCAGCGGGGGTCAGGCGCCGGTGGCGGTAGCAAGGTGGCTTCAAGCACCGCGCAAGCGTAAATTTCCATTGACCGCAGCGCGATATCCGGCTGGCCGAACTTGAAGCGAATCATTTCCCCCTGCTCGGTCACCCGCAAACTGCCGTTTACCGAGCCCGGCGGCTGCGACAGGATCGCTGCGTGAGCGGGGCCGCCCCCACGACCGACGGTGCCGCCGCGGCCGTGGAACAGGGTCAGGTCAACGCCGTGTTTTTCACACACATTCACCAGTGCTTCCTGAGCCCGATACTGCGCCCAGGCCGCCGCCAGTTGCCCGGCATCCTTGGCAGAGTCGGAGTAGCCGATCATGATTTCCTGACGGTCATTAATCAGTGCTCGGTAACCAGGCAGCGACAGGAGCTGTTCGATAACCGCACCCGCGTGATCCAGGTCGTTGAGGGTTTCAAACAGAGGTGCAATGGGCAGCGTGACTTGGCCACCCACCTCTTTCATTAACAGCGCAACGGTCAACACATCTGACGGTTCGCCCGCCATGGAAATAATGTAGGTACCCAGTGCCTCTGAATGCTCCTGGGCGATGACCTTAAAGGTATCCAGCACTTCACGACACTCGGCAGAACACTCCCAACGGCGTGGGATCAGGGGTCGGCTAGACGCCAGCTCTTCCAGCAGGAATGCCTGGCGCTGAGCTTCGTTCCACTCCTGGTAGTGTCCCAGGCCTAATGTGCTGGTGAGCTCTTCGATCACTTGGGCGTGGCGGCTGGCTTCTTGACGTAAATCCAGCTTGGTCAGTGTGACTCCAAACACGGCGACACGGCGCAGCGTATCGAGCAAGGCACCATTGGCAATGGTGTCCAAACCCACATCGCATAAAGAGCGGTAGCAGGCCAGCAGCGGCGCATAAAGTTGGTCGCGGGTTTCAATAATCGGCCCGCCGTCGTAGTTGCGGCCATCCAGCTTCGCCTTGGCCCAGTCCCGGGTTGCTTCCACCTTGGCTAAAAGGCGTTTAAGCAGTTCGCGATACGGCTCGGCGACATCGCCCACTTCTGCTTTAAGTGCGCTATTGGCCTTCCACATGGAAAGCTCGGTTTTAAGCTGTTCCAGGTCGCGCAGGTAAAGGTCTGCGGCCATCCAGCGCCCCAGAAGTAGCACTTCCCGGGTGATCCGTGAAGTAACATTAGGGTTGCCGTCCCGGTCGCCCCCCATCCATGAAGCATAGCGAATGGGCGCAGCATCCAGCGGAAGGCGCTCACCGGCAGTATCCAGCAGTAAATTATCCAGATCACGATGGAAGTCAGGCACGGCTTGCCATAGCGAGTTCTCGATAACCGCAAACCCCCATTTGGCTTCATCAACCGGGGTTGGCCGCTCATGGCGAATTTCATCGGTATGCCATGCCTGGCTAATCAGTTCTTCTAACCGCCCGTGAGCGCGCTTACCGCGCTCAGGATAGTCGCCAGAACCTTCGATGGCGGTTAGGCACTCATCAATTGCGTCGTATTTTTGGATTAGCGTACGGCGAATAACCTCTGTCGGATGGGCAGTAAGCACCAGCTCCACCCGCATATTGGCGAGTGTTTCGACCAGCTTACGCGGTGAATTACCTGCCAGTTGGGCCCGCTCAAGCAGCCCGTTGAGAGTCGGCTGGGTGCCGGGTTTGTAGTCTTCTACACGGCGAAAACGTGCGCGATAGTGCTGCTCGGCAATATTGGCAAGATTCAAGAACTGGTTAAAAGCACGTGTAACGGGTAGCAGGTCACGCTCAGGTAACTGGCGTAAATACTCAATAAGTGCGCGCTGCTGGAGTGAGTCACCTTGACGACCTTGCTTGGCATGCGCTCGGATCGTCTCAATTTTATCTACAAATGCCTGTCCCAGGTCGTCCGCTATGGTGCGTCCCAGGCTATCTCCTAAAATGCGTACGTTATCGCGCAGCGATTCGTGCAGGTCGTGACTCATTGGCAAGGCCTCCTAGCGGGGTCGCGTCATTATTAATGATCAATTTATGCTTTATTCTTGATGTTTAGCCGCCTGCCAGTGAGCTTCCATCTCGTCCAGCGAGGCTTCCGTTATCGGTCTATGGGCCGCGTTTAAGGCATGCTCAACATAGCGAAAACGGCGTTCAAATTTACGATTGGTGCCACGCAAGCACTGTTCAGGATCAGCACCCAGGCTGCGGGCCAAGTTGGTTACCGCAAACAATAAATCACCTACTTCTTCCTGAGCATGGCGTGTATCCCCTGTCGCCAGTGCTTCTTCTACCTCATCCAGCTCTTCACGGATTTTATCCAGAACGCCCTGCGTATCGGGCCAATCAAAACCTGCCCGGGCCGCGCGCTTTGAAAGCTTGTTCGCACGGCTTAACGCGGGCAACGTGCAAGGTACGTCATCAAGTACCGAAGGCGCCTCAATGACACGTTGGGCGCGCTCTTCCGCCTTAAGTGACTCCCAGCGCTGATTAATCTGTTGGGTCTGTAGCGCTTCAGCGCTAACACCTGGCGGCCTACGCGAGCCAAGCGTACCCTCCGGAAACACATGCGGGTGCCTGCGCAGCATTTTAGCCGTCAACGTATGTACGATATCGTGAAAATCAAAGCGCTGCTCTTCTGCACCAAACTGAGCGTAATAGATGACTTGAAAGAGTAAATCGCCAAGCTCCCCCGGCAGCTCATCAAAGGCGCGCCGCTCAATGGCATCGGCAACCTCGTAGGCTTCTTCCAGCGTATGAGGAACGATACTATCCCAGCCTTGCTTAATATCCCACGGGCACCCTTGCTCGGGGTCGCGCAGTACCTGCATTAATGTCAGCAGGTCATCCAGATCATAGCGCATCAAGCCGCTCCATATTAGGCACCTTTTTCAGGGTCTGCGTTTCGCAGGCGGCGCACTTCGGTCACATTGGGCAGTTGCTGAATACGTGAGAAGAGCCGCCCCAAAGATTCAAGTCCATCCACTTCTAACGTAATCCTCAGGCGGGCGATGCCTTCGTTGGTATCCGTTAGCGTATTCACCGCCAGCACATTGACTTTCTCATTGCCTAGAAGGCCCGTCACATCGCGCAGTAGGCCCGAGCGGTCCCAGGCCTGGATTTCGATAGTGACTGGATAACGCGTATGGGCGCGTTCGCCCCACTCTACTTCGATGATACGTTGGGGCTCTTCCATACGCAGTTGGAGGATATTGTTGCAGTCCTGACGGTGTACGGTAACCCCTCGCCCTTGGGTGATAAACCCCACAATCGGCTCGCCCGGAACGGGGCGGCAGCAGTTAGCCATGCTGGTTTTAAGATTGCCCACGCCAAGTACGGTAATGTCACTTTTAGAGGGTTTGCTCGGCTGCTTGCGCGGTTTGGCAAGTAAACGTTCCAACTGTTCCTGATCGTCAGTCTCGCCAAATAACTGCTGGGCCTGGTGCAATACCTGCCCAATACGCAGGTCGCCTGCCCCGATAGCGGCATACATATCATCAGCGTTTTGATAATTAACCGCGTCGGCCAATTTGGGGAGATCCAACTGGTCGACATCAAGACGGCGCATTTCTCGCTCAAAAAGTACCCGGCCCTCTTCCAGGTTTTGGCCTCTGGCCTGATGCTTAAACCATGCCTGAATTTTGGCGCGCGCTCGTGACGTGCGCACATAGCCAAGATTAGGATTGAGCCAGTCGCGGCTTGGCCCGGCTTTGGTGGCGGTAAGAATTTCCACCTGCTGGCCCGTTTTAAGCTCATAGGTCAGCGGAACAATGCGCCCGTTAATTTTGGCGCCCCGGCAGCGGTGGCCAATTTCGGTATGAACCCGATACGCAAAATCAATCGGGGTGGCAATACGCGGCAAGTCGATCACATGACCGTCAGGCGTAAAGACATAGTTGCGGTCGGGGGCCACGTCACTTGAAAGCCCTTCGCGCAGATCACCAAAATCACCCACTTCGTCCTGCCACTCAAGCACTTGACGCAGCCAGGCAATTTTTTCTTCGTAGCTACGGCTTTTCGCGTTGGTGTCGTGCCCTTTATAACGCCAGTGGGCACATACCCCAAGCTCTGCGTCGTCATGCATGGCGAACGTGCGGATTTGAATTTCGAGGACTTTGTTCTCAGGCCCGACCACTGCGGTATGAAGCGATTGATAGCCGTTCTTTTTAGGGTTGGCGATATAGTCGTCAAATTCGTCTGGAACATGGTGCCAACGCGAATGCACAATTCCTAATACGGTGTAGCAGTCGGTGACTTCTGGCACCAAAATGCGCACCGCACGAACGTCATGTACGTCAGAAAAATCGATCCCTTTGCGCTTCATTTTACGCCAGATCGAGTAAATATGTTTAGCTCGGCCGCTCACGTCATGATGGGTAATATGCTGAGCTTCCATCAACGTTTTAATCGTTTCGACCACATCGTGGATATAGTGCTCTCTATCCAGGCGCTTCTCAGCAAGCAGCTTGGCGATCGCCTTGTACTCATCTTCGTGCAAATAGCGAAACGACAGGTCTTCAAGTTCCCACTTGATTTGCCCCACCCCTAAGCGATGCGCGAGAGGCGCATAAATGTCGGCGACTTCGCGGGCTACCTGCAGACATTTTTCAAGCGGAGCATCCTTGACCTGACGCAGCGCACAGGTGCGCTCGGCGATTTTAATAAGCGCAACGCGAACATCGCTCACCATGTTGACCAGCATTTTACGCAGGTTTTCCTGCTGGTTATGCTGGGCCATACCGTGGTTGGGAGCGAGTGGATAGCTGATGGCGGCCATTTGCAGGACGCCATCAATTAACCTGGCAACCTCACTGCCAAATCGCTTGGAAACGGCCTCCAGACTCAACAGACCTTCGCGCACGGCGCGATAGAGCACTGCCGCTTCCAGGGTCGCCTGGTCAAGCGTTAGGTCTGCCAAAATGTCTGCCATTTCAAGCCCCATACGAAAGCTTGAACCAGGAGATAACCATTCACGATGAGTACGAGGCGCCTCACGTTCGAGTTGCTCTGCCAGTTCGCAGGCTTCAATAAGGCGCTCAGGATCACTTAGACGCACATCTTCTTGCAGGCGCGTTAACCATTGTTGTATGTCTACCCTGCCGCTATCCATTAGCGGCTGGTCTTCACGCACTTTCACCATGACTCTTACTCATCCCTTCAGGGTATTCATCTTGACGGCGAATACCGTGGCTTGATGCGATAGGCGGACTAGCCTTCGTACTCGAAAAGCATAAGCGATTCCATATGTGCAGTGTGCAGGAACATATCCGCCACTGCTACTTGCTTAATACGATAGCCTGCACGAACCAGATGCGCCGCATCACGGGCAAGCGTTGCCGGGTCACACGACACATACGCAAGCCTGGGCACGGGGTAACGGCCCAGTGCCTTGCACACTGTTTCTGCACCGTTACGCGGTGGGTCCAGCACCAGTGCGTCCAAGTGCTGCTGAGCTTTCAACAAGGCTTCAACCGCTGCGCTATCGCTTAAATCAGCCTGTTGAGCACTTACCTCTAGCCGGTTACGCGCTGCATTGCTGCTGATGCGCGCCACCATTGAAGCGCTACCTTCAACGGCATGTACCCTGGCACCGCTCGAGGCGATGGGCAGGCTAAAGTTGCCCATTCCGGCAAACAGGTCCATAACATGCTGGCCAGGCGCAGGAGCCAGCCATTTCACCACGTGCGCCACCATTTGTTGATTGACGTCAGCATTGACCTGTAAAAAATCACCGGGAGCAAAGGTGAGCGTGAGCGGTGGTTGGCCTTCTATCTGCAGGGTCTCTTCCAGCACCGGTTCAGCGCTGTACCAGTGTAGGCAGGCAGACTCGCGGCCCAGCCACGCGCCAAGCGCAACCCCTTGCTGCTTGGCAAACGCCTGCCAGCGCTCGGCATCCAGCGCATGTGCTTTCAACTGGCGAACCAACAGCACGCATTCCGACGCGGTCGCCAAGAGTTCGATGTGGCCCACCAGACGCGGCGCCTCAAGCTTTGCTAACAAGGCCCTCAAGGGAGGCAAAAGCGCTTGCAAGGGCTCCACCAATACGTGGCACTGATGAATATCGACTAACCGATGACTATGGGCTGCGCGAAACCCCAGCAACACGTTACCCTGCCCATCTATTTTGACGCCGAGTCGCGCTCGGCGGCGATAGTGCTCCGTACTACCATGAAGCAGATGGGGAGTGCCAAGCTCAATACCCTGACGAGCAAACAGCTCGCACAGTACGTCTTGTTTATGCGTGCGCTGCGCCTCAATCGCCATATGTTGCAATTGGCAACCACCGCACTGGCCAAAATAAACGCAGGGGGGCTCAACGCGCTGTTGCGAACGGTGCAGCAGCGCTTTTACATGCGCTTCATCAAAGCGTTTGCGGTTGACATGCACGGCAGCGTCAACACGCTCGCCGGGAAGCGCCCGGTCAATAAACACGGTTTTACCTGTGGCGTCATGCGCAACTCCCCGGCCATCATGCGCCAATCGCTCAACCACCAGCGCATCACTCGTGTCAGAAGCACTTGTTGATTTAGCAGCGGGCTGGCGTACCAGCCCTGATTTGCCTGATGCAGCGCGCGATGGGCGCCGCTTACCCAGCATGGCCATTTATAGCTCCGGGCCGAATAGGCCCATTGAGAGGTAACGATCCCCCCGATCACACACAACAAACACGATGACCGCGTTTTCTACTTGCTCAGCAATACGCAGCGCACCCGCAAGGCTGCCGCCCGATGAAACACCCGCCAGAATGCCCTCTTCACGGGCCAAACGGCGCATGTTGCTTTCAGCCTCGTGCTGGCTAATATCCAGCGTAATATCTACCCGCGGGGCTTCAAAAATCTCGGGCAGGTACGCCTGCGGCCAACGGCGAATACCGGGAATGCTGGCGCCATCGGAGGGCTGCAAGCCGACAATCTGAATAGCGTCGTTCTGCTCCTTGAGGTAGCGAGATACCCCCATAATAGTACCCGTTGTGCCCATGGAGCTTACAAAATGGGTAACCTCCCCCTGGGTTTGCTGCCATATTTCAGGCCCCGTTGTACGGTAGTGCGCCAAGGGGTTGTCTGGATTGGAAAACTGGTTCAGCGGCTTGCCTTCGCCCCGTTCAATCATGGCATCGGCAATATCCCGGGCCTCTTCCATACCACCGGCCTTACTGGCAGAAATCAGCGTGGCACCGTAAGCCACCATGGCTTGCTTACGCTCCTCGGAGGCATTTTCAGGCATCACCAGAACCATGGTGTAGCCTTTGATAGCCGCCGCCATGGCGAGCGCAATACCGGTATTTCCCGAGGTTGCCTCGATCAGGGTATCGCCTGGCTTTATTTCTCCACGCGCTTCCGCTTCATTCAACATCGAAAGCGCGGGACGATCCTTTACCGAGCCAGCGGGGTTGTTGCCCTCAAGCTTCGCCAACAGCGTATTGTTGCGCCCAGCAGTGATCCGCTTCAAACGCACCAAGGGAGTGTTGCCAACCACATCCTCTAGCATGGGATAATTCATCACACGTTCCTTATCATTACCGTTATGCTGCATTATATCGGTGCTGTCGTACGCTGGACAGGCAACCACATTGAATCAACGAGTTTCTTCCATGTCTTTAAACACGCGTTTGCTGTTCGCGCTACTTGGCTTTCCACTTCTGGTGTACGCCATGATGGCTATTTTGCTCATGGTGCAAAGTGATACGGCTGAACGTGCGGCGCTTCACGAGCGACTTAAAGATGCCGGTGAGCTATTAACCCCCAGTTTCCAGCTCGCCATGGCAGACGCAGACTTCCAGCGTATGGAGAGGCTTTCTCGACGGCTGTTGGACCGCTATGGGCTTAGTTCTGTCAGCCTCTTCGATGAGCAAGGTAACCGTTTGTTCGTGTTAGGCCGCTCCACCCCGCCTCAGCTACGTTTAACAGCGCCCAGCGCTCCCCTGATAGAAGAAGAAGAGCATATTTGGCGACTTCTAGTCCCTCTTGATAGCGTGCTCCCCAACATAAACCCGACCGGGGTGGGCTGGCTTGAAGCCGAGGCAAACGCCCGCCCTTTGACGCTTGAACGCTACAAACTGTTGGCCAGTTTAAGCCTGGGCGGCATGCTGTTAGGACTACTGCTGTTTCTGGGTGCCTTTGCTGTCAGTCGGTATATTTCCCGGCCTATTGAGGAAGCTAACCAGGCTTTATATCGCTTATCTCGTGGCGACTATCGATTGCATTTAACGCCTGCACGGCCAAGCGAACTTCGCCAACTAGCCGTTCATGTGAATAGCCTGGCTGAGCACTTTCAGCAGTCGCAACGCGATATGCAGACCCAGATTGAGCAGGCGACCAGCGAATTGCAGGAATCAATGGAAACCATTGAAGAGCAAAATATCAAGCTCGACCTGGCCCACCGCAGCGCGCTCCGTGCGAATGCCGTTAAATCCGAATTTTTAGCCAATATGAGTCATGAGATACGCACGCCACTCAATGGCATTATCGGTTTTTGCCGGTTACTGAGCCGCTCCAGGTTGGATAACCGCCAACAGGGGTGGTTAGAGCACGTTCACCGCGCCTGCGACAACCTGCTAATGCTCGTCAATGACGTGCTCGATTTTTCCAAGCTTGAAGCAAATCGCCTCACACTTGAAGAAGTCGACATTGATATTGTATCGCTTTTGGATGAAGTAATTGGCTTACATGCGCCTGAGGCGCAACGTAAACATCTGCACCTGGTGGCAATGATTTACGATGATGTGCCTACGCCGCTTAGCGGCGACCCGCTGCGTATTCATCAGGTGCTTAGTAACCTGGTCGGCAATGCACTCAAGTTTACCCACGAAGGCGACGTTATTGTTCGTGTGATGCTCGACACCCAGGAAGGCCAGCACGTGGTACTGCGTATCGGTGTTAGTGATACCGGCATTGGTTTGAGCGAAGAGCATCAAAAACAGCTTTTTAGCGCTTTTTCCCAGGCAAAACCCAGCCATTCACGCCAATTTGGCGGTAGCGGGCTGGGCTTATCGATTTGCCGCCAGTTGATTGAGCGAATGGGCGGCACTATCAGCGTGGAAAGCGAGGTAGGCCACGGCTCAACGTTCTCCTTTACCCTTCCACTCTTGGCTAACCAAAGCGGCGAACGCCCCGCAGAGCTTACTCTGAAAAGCCCAGTCGTACGTCTTTATGAAACCCATACGCCTACTCGCAATACGCTTGAGTACTTGCTAGAGCGCTGGGGGGCTATTCCCGTCGCCTTTACCGCTAATGAGCCCGAAGACCTACTGATGTTATGCCTGGATCAAGATGAGTTCGAAATAGAGAGGAGAGACTACTGGCGAGATTTGATTGAGCAAGCCGCCTGCCCCGTATTGATTCTGGCAAACACCACCAGCTATGACTTACCGCCTTGGGAGCTTCCTCATGGCGGGGAAATGCTCTGCAAACCTTTCACTCGCGCTCAGCTGGTCACGACATTGCGCCATTTACTGCAGCCTGCAGATAAAGAAATAGCGTCCGCTCAATCAAAAGCGCCTCCGCCTACGGACCCTTCCGTCATTGATATTTTGATTGTTGACGACAATGCCTCCAACCGTGAGCTGCTTAAGGCGCTGCTTGAAACAGACCAACTGCGTATTACGCTTGCCGATAGCGGGCATGAAGCGCTTGCCTTGGCAGTTAATTACACGGCTGACATGGTGCTAATGGATATTCGTATGCCGGGTATGGACGGTGTTGAAACCAGTCAGGCACTGCGCCGTATCAATAATCACTGGTCACGCTGCCCTATTATTGCGGTAACCGCTCATGCTTTAAGCAGTGAACGTCAGCAGTGGCTGGCGGCTGGGCTGGATGATGTACTGATAAAACCTGTTGATGAGGCGCAGCTACAACAGCTGTTGCTGCGTTTTTTGGCCGTCCCCCCTTCTCTGCCTACCGTGACATCAACGGCAGCCTTGCAACGAAAAGGCACTACTGAATTTGCCAGTGAAGCACTCGCGGCCGTCGATTTAACCATGGGCACACAGCTTGCGGGCGGCAAAGAGAGCGTTGCCTATGCACAGCTTATACGCCTGATTGACAGCCTGGATGAAACAGAAACGCAAATGCGTGCCGCCTATGCCCAGAAAAACCTGGCGATGCTACTTGACTGGGTGCATGGGCTCAATGGAGCAAGCCGTTACTGCGGCGCACCTGAGCTAGCCCTATTGGTAGAAACCCTTGAGACGCGGTTACGCACCAGCGGGCTCAGTCATGTGGAGAGCCTCCTAGAAGCGTTGTACACCGCAATGGCACGCTTGCGTACTCATCGAAGCAGGCTGGCCGATGGGTCTAACGCTCCAGAATGACAAAGGCAACCGCGTACTCCGCTTCATCACTTAGCGTGATATGGCTGGTCGTCGCGCCGGATGCCTGCATTAGCCGCTTGGCCTCATGGCTCAACTGCAAAAAGGGCTTCCCCAAGGGGTCATTAACCACTTGGATGTCCCCCCACTGCATGCCGCCTCGAAGGCCAAGCCCTAGTGCTTTTACAAACGCTTCTTTAGCGGCAAATCTTTTCGCCAAGTAAGCCACCGGTTCGCCTTTTTGCTGCCATATCGCGTATTCGTCAGTTCCCAAAATACGCTGGGCAAAACGTGGCCCGTGACGCTCAACTGCCCGGGTAAAACGCGCTACCCGGGCAATATCGGAACCAATCCCCACGATCATGTGTTAGTGACCACAGCAGTAATGATGACCATGCGTATGCTCACCTGCATGCTCATGGCTATGTTCATGATCGTGAGCATCTAAAGCCGCCATCAACCCCGCTTCCTGGCCTGCAATAATAAGCCGCTTCATTTCCTGAACAGCCTCTTTGAGGCCAACAAACAGCGCGCGGGCAATAATGGCGTGCCCGATATTCAGCTCATTCACCCCAGGTAGTGCGGCTATCGCTTCTGCATTATGGTAATGAAGGCCATGCCCAGCGTTAACCACCAGCCCCAGGGAAACGGCCTGAGTCGCTGCTGCGGTTAAGCGCTGATACTCAGCATTTGCGGCGTCACTCCCCAGCTTCTCTTCTGCATAAGCACCGGTGTGCAGTTCAATCGTTGGGGCACCAGCGCGATGAGCCGCATCAATTTGCGCTTCATCAGGATCAATAAACAGCGATACGTCACAGCCTGCGTTTTTCAGCCGCTCGCACGCTTTGGCAACCGCATCAAAACTACCGACCACATCCAGACCGCCCTCTGTGGTAAGTTCTTCGCGCTTCTCAGGTACCAGGCATACGTGTGCAGGGCGCACCTCTTCAGCCAACGCGAGCATCTCTTCGGTCACTGCCATCTCTAAATTCATACGGGTATTCAACACGTCCGCCAACAGCCTGACATCGCGAAGCTGTATATGGCGGCGGTCTTCGCGTAAATGCACCGTAATGCCATCTGCGCCCGCTTCTTCAGCCAACAAAGCAGCCTGTACCGGGTCCGGGTAGCGGGTACCACGTGCCTGACGCAGCGTGGCGACATGGTCGATATTAACGCCCAGTAGAATACGCGGAGGATGCATAACTATCTCCATTCCAAAAAAGTCATAAGCATGAACTATGGCTGACGCCGGCGGGCCAGTGCCATCATTAGCTCCCGAGAGCGCAGTGCAGCAGACCCCAAATGCGGTGCTAGTGCCGCCCGCATGACTGACTTAAGAACGCTTGCTAGCCCCGCATGTTGCCAGTCACCCTGCTCAATATAACGCAATGCGCGCCCTTCAAGCCCCTGCTCTGCGGGAAGAAAAGCACGGCTTTGTGCATCAAACCGATAGCGGGCTTGCGGGTCCAGCACGTTATTATCTGGCGTACAAAAACGCGGGGTAGCTTCAAGCGCATCCAACAATGCCCACTCATACCGCCGCAAGGCAAGAGCGCGCTTGGAAGGCATTGGCAGCGCTTCAAGCAGCGCCGTATAGAAGGCAAAAACATCGGGCGCAGCGAGTTCCAGGGGCAGCAGCCGGGTGGCGATTTCATTCGCGTAAAAACCGCATAGGAGCCCCTCTCCTGCCAGTAATGCCGTTTGTCCACGCGACTCCATCAAGGTGAGGCGTTTCAAATCGCGTTCGCCGCGCCAGCTAACAAACAGCGGCGTAAACGGCTGTAGTCGTTGACGCGACTTGGACCCCGGCCGCTGCCCTCCGTGGGCAACAGCGCGAATACGGCCATTATTAAGCGTCAGTAAATCGACTAACGCGCTGGTTTCACGGTAGGGTTTACGATGCAGTAAAAAAGCGGGCTCCGCTGACATTGCGACACTCAATCGAGGTCGTAACCCAGGCTTTTCAGGGCACGCTCGTCATCGGACCAACCGCGCTTCACCTTGACCCACATATTAAGCATGACCTTGGTACCCAGCACGCGCTCCATATCCAGGCGCGCCTCGCGGCCGATGCTCTTGATCCGGTCACCGTTTTCGCCGATCAGGATGACTTTCTGCCCTTGGCGTTCCACCAGAATCAGCGCACTGATATGCGTGACGCGCCCGGCTTCGCGGAACTCTTCAATTTCAACGGTCATCTGGTAGGGCAACTCGTCACCCAACTGACGCATGACTTTTTCACGCACCAGCTCAGCGGCCATAAAGCGCAGGCTCTTGTCGGTAATCTGATCTTCCGGAAAGAAGTGCACGCTTTCTGGCAGGTGTTTAGCCACTTCCTCTTCCAGCGTTTCTACCTGGGTGCCGTGCTTGGCTGAAATAGGCACAACGGCTGCAAACTCGCGCCGCGCGCCCACTTCAGCAAGCCAGGGTAGTAAATCGCCCTTATCCTGTAGACGATCCACCTTATTGACGGCCAGAATAACCGGTGCCTTAACATGCTCAAGACGCTTGAGCACGGCCTGGTCTTCGTCAGTCCAGCGGGTACGATCAATAATAAAGACCACACAGTCAACATCACGAAGTGCTTGGGTAGCCGCCTGGTTCATAAAGCGGTTGATGGCTTTATTACGGTCTTTGGACATGATGTGCATGCCCGGTGTATCCACGTAAATAAACTGCGTATCTTCAACCGTTTTAATACCCATTACCTGATGGCGCGTGGTTTGCGGACGCCGCGAGGTAATCGAGATTTTTTGCCCCAGAATACGATTCATGAGGGTTGATTTGCCTACGTTAGGCCGTCCAACAATGGCCACAAAGCCGCAGGATTGGCTCATGATTTGTCTCCTGGTTTTTTCTCAAGGTACGAAAGCGCTTCTTCTGCCGCTTGCTGTTCAGCATGGCGGCGACTAGGGCCTTTACCGGTGGTATGCTTGCTTAGTAGCTCAATGTAGCACTCCACGGTAAAGGTCTGGGCATGCGCCTCGCCCTTTACAGAGACCACTTCATAGCGCGGCAGCGCTGACTGACGCGACTGCAAAAACTCTTGTAAGCGTGTTTTAGGGTCTTTCTGGGTATCTTGTAACGAGATATTCTCTAGACGCTCGGCGTACCAGGAAAGCACGCGCTCCCGGACAACGTCCATACCGGCGTCCAGGTAAATGGCACCAATTATCGCTTCAACCGCATCGGCGAGAATCGACTCACGGCGATGCCCTCCGCTTTTCATTTCCCCCGACCCCAAGCGCAAGCATTCTCCAAAGGTCATTTCACGGGCGAGCTCAGCAAGTGTTTGGCCTTTCACCAAACGCGCGCGAAGGCGCGATAACTGCCCTTCCCGCGCTTGAGGGAAACGTTGAAACAAGGCTTCTGCGATAACGAAATTAACAATTGAATCACCCAGAAACTCCAGGCGCTCATTGTTACGACCACCGTAGCTTCGGTGCGTCATGGCCAGTTCCAAGAGCGTCTCGTCGCCAAAGGTATGGCCGATTCGTCGGCAAAAAGCGTTTAAAGGATTACTCACAAGGCTCCTACGTCATTGACGTTAACTATTAGTGACATGACTAACCAGGGCTGACATAAACTTATTCATTCAATCCGTCGCACCGTATTAAAGCTGGGCAACCCGCCGTCCCAATGCATCCAAACAGCAAATGCACGACCCACGATATTCTCTTCCGGCACAAACCCCCAGTAACGGCTATCGTTGGAGTGATCGCGATTATCGCCCATCATGAAGTAGTGACCTTCAGGCACTTCAACTTCGCGCATTTGCGGCCCTGGGTCGCGGGGGTTGTTGTAGATAGTATGGCGCACGCTACCCAACTGCTCTTCTAATAATAGCTCTTGTGGCGAGGCATCGGGGCCTTCTTCCAATAACGTTTTAGTGACCAGTTCGCCATTCACATAAAGCTGTTTATCTTCGTAGCGAATACGGTCGCCCGGAAGGCCTACCACCCGTTTGATAAAGTTGACCGATGGCTCATCCGGGAAGCGAAACACCATCACATCGCCACGCTCAGGCTCACCAACCTCCAAAATACGGTTGTGAACCACCGGCAAACGCAAACCGTAAGCAAACTTGTTCACCAGGATAAAATCGCCTACTTCCAGCGTAGGCCGCATTGAACCCGATGGAATTTGAAACGGTTCGACAATAAAACTGCGTACTACCAATACCACCAGAAGTACCGGGAAAAAAGAGCGCGCATAATCGACCGGCCAAGGCTCTTTTAAAAGTTTTTCCTGTGTTGGTGCGTCGATGTTCCCAGCAGCGGCTTCCTCTGCTTTCGCCAACCGCTCACGACGCTTAGGCCGCAGCCAAATCACATCGATAAAATAAACGACCCCTGAAATTACAACGGCCAGTACCAGCAGTAATGAAAAATCCATAAAGGAAACCTTCCCTAGTCGTTAACCTTGAGCACAGCGAGGAAGGCATCCTGGGGAATTTCAACGCGCCCCACCTGCTTCATCCGTTTTTTACCGGCTTTCTGTTTTTCCAGCAGTTTTTTCTTACGGCTTACATCACCGCCATAACATTTTGCCGTTACGTTTTTACGCAGGGCTTTTACGGTAGAGCGCGCCACTACCTGACCACCGATAGCGGCCTGAATGGCCACGTCAAACATCTGGCGCGGAATCAGCTCTTTCATTTTCTCGACCAGCAGCCGACCGCGGCTATGGGCATGATCACGGTGAATAATCACCGCGAGGGCATCTACCTTTTCGCTATTGATCAGCACGTCCAGGCGCACCAGCTTGGCCGCTTCGAAACGCTCGAAATTGTACTCAAGCGACGCGTAACCGCGGGAGATGGATTTCAGACGGTCGAAGAAGTCCATGACCACTTCCGACATCGGCAACTCATAGGCTAACTGAATCTGGTTACCCAGGAACTGCATGTCTTTCTGGGTACCGCGGCGCTGCTCACACTCGGTAATGACGTTACCCACAAACTCCTGAGGCACCAGAATACTGGCCCTCACGATGGGCTCACGCATCTCATCCACGTCTGCCATATCCGGCAGTTTGGAGGGGTTGGAGATGTAAGTGACATCACCATTCTTCATCGCAAGCTCGTATACCACGGTAGGTGCCGTGGTAATCAGGTCAATATTGTATTCGCGCTCAAGCCGCTCCTGGATAATCTCCATGTGGAGCGTGCCCAGGAAACCGACGCGAAAACCAAAGCCCAGAGCATCCGAGTTTTCCGGCTCATACTCTAAAGAAGCATCGTTAAGCGCGAGCTTTTCAAGCGCATCCCGGAAGTCTTCGTAGTCATCAGCACTGACGGGGAACATCCCGGCATACACCTGAGGCTTCACCTTCTGAAAACCAGGCAGACGCGGCACGTCGGGCGTCTTGGTATGCGTGATAGTGTCACCCACCGGCGCACCGTGAATCTCTTTAATGCCTGCGACAATAAAGCCCACCTCACCCGCGCGCAGGATATTGGTCTCTTTGCGCAACGGAGTAAAAATGCCCACTTCAGTGGCGTTCCAGTCGCGGCCCGTTGACTTGATACGGATCTTGTCGCCCTTGCGCAGCGTGCCATCAAACAAGCGCACCAGCGAGACAACGCCCAGATAGTTATCAAACCAGGAGTCAATGATCAATGCTTGCAGGGGGGCATTCCGGTCACCTTTGGGCGGCGGGATATCACGCACCAAACGTTCAAGCAGTCCTTCAATGCCGATACCGCTTTTGGCGGACACCTGACAAGCGTCTGTGGCGTCGAGACCAATGATTTCCTCAACCTCTTGCGCCACCTTGTCCGGGTCGGCTTGGGGTAAATCGATTTTATTGAGGACCGGCAATACTTCCAGGCCCTGCTCGATGGCGGTATAGCAGTTAGCCACCGACTGCGCCTCAACCCCTTGGCCCGCATCTACGACCAGCAGCGCCCCTTCGCAGGCATACAGTGAGCGCGATACTTCATAGGAGAAATCCACGTGGCCTGGCGTATCGATGAAATTAAGCTGATATACCTCGCCATCGGCCGCAGTGTAATCGAGCGTCACCGATTGCGCTTTAATGGTGATACCACGCTCGCGCTCAATGTCCATGGAGTCGAGCACTTGCTCTTTAAGCTCACGCTGGGTCAATCCACCGCAGGTTTGGATCAAGCGATCAGAGAGCGTTGATTTCCCGTGATCGATATGAGCGATAATTGAGAAGTTTCTTATGTTCTTTAAATTACTGCTAGAAACGTCGTGGGACATCGAGAGTGGTCTGCCTTAGTGGTACGTAAGCGGCTTTATTACCAGCCGCCTCGAGAGTTTAAAGCCCGAAAACAGCTGGCATGTTGGCCACTTTGCCTATTTCCGTTAAAAAGATAAGCGCTATTGTAGCGATATGTGCGGGATAGGAACAGCAGTCCGGCGAGAACCGCCGGACTGGGTAGGCAGAGAAGGTCTTATTCCAGACGTAAAGCTAAAAACAGTGAGCGACCCTCACGGTAAACACGTACTGGAATTGCCCGATCACTGGGTAGCTGTTCAACAATGTCTAACAACTCATCCGGAGAAGACACGCTGCGGTGATCAACACTTACCAGTACATCGCCAACGTGGAGGCCCGCTTGAGCGGCAACGCTACCCGGCTCAATCTGACGCACTGCAACGCCCCCCTCAATATTTAGGCGCTCACGCATCGCGTCATCCAACTCGGCAACCGAAATGCCCAAACGCACCTGATTGTTGCTTTCATCACCTTGTGTGGCTACTTCGGAATCGGGCCAATGACCCAGCGCTACCGTCTCCGTTACCTCTTCGCCATCGCGCATTAAGGTAAGCTCCACATCACTTCCAGGCGTAACACGGCCAATTAAGCGCGGCAGCGTGCTTGAGCGATCAACCTCTTCGCCATTGACGCCAGTAATCACGTCGCCAGCACGCAAGCCGCCTTGCGCTGCAGGACCTTCCGGGTCAAGGTCAGCAATGAGCGCCCCACTTGCGTTTTCCATACCAAAGGATTCGGCCAAATCCTGAGATACAGGTTGAATCATGACGCCTAGCCAACCACGATCAACGCGTCCCTCTTCACGCAGTTGATCAGCAACGTCCATGGCGACATTAATGGGTATCGCAAATGAAAGTCCCATAAAGCCGCCGCTACGGGTAAAGATTTGCGAGTTAATCCCGACGACTTCTCCGTCAAGGTTAAACAGCGGCCCACCGGAATTACCAGGGTTGATCGCCACATCCGTTTGAATAAAAGGAACGTAGGCATCACGCGGCAATGTGCGATTAATCGCGCTGATAATGCCTGCAGTGACGGAATGATCAAACCCGAACGGAGAGCCAATCGCGGCTACCCACTCACCCACTTTAAGATCGTCAGAATTGCCAAGATTCAAGACCGGTAACTCAGAGGCATCAATTTTTAAAAGTGCAACGTCGGTCTGAGCATCGCTACCGACCAACTCAGCGGAAAGCTCTCGATGGTCATTCAAGCGCACCAATATCTCGTCAGCATCCTGGACAACGTGGGCGTTAGTCATGATATAGCCATCATCGCTAATCACGAACCCAGACCCCAGCGACTGACGCTCTTCACCACGCCCTTGTCCGCCACTACCTGGCGGGGCTGGAAAACTATCGCCGAAAAAATGCCGGAAAATCTCAGGTATCTCTTGCCCACCGAACCCACCCATTGAAGGGCCACTACTGCGTTGCACGGTACGGCTGGTTGAAATATTGACAACGCCTGGCGCGGCCTCTTCAACCAACTCTGTGAAATCGGGTAAATTATAGGCATAGGCATTTTGGCCTATCATCAATAATGTGGCCATGCATAGCCATAATGCGGAAGGAAGAACCAAGCGCTTCATGTAAGAGCTCCTAATAAAGCAGACATCAAACGAAGGAAGTGCAACTCACCATGAGATGCAGGACGCCTAACTGACCAATTGAGGGCGAAAGCGTTCCGTTCGCCCGCTAAGCAATTTTTTTAAAATCACACACCCAATGAACAGCGTCATAAAAAAACTGGCGGGCGCCCACCACTCAGCCCCACCTAACGCTGCAACCCCTCCTGATAACAGTAGCGCAACCAATAACGGCAGCGCATAGACAAGCAAGGCTAACAGGGTAATATCGGAACGGCCAAGAGTAAGCGTTACGCTTGTACCAAGCGGGTAGTGCTCGCAAAGTTGGGAGGCATAAGGGGTTTTGACTTCAATACGCTGGTGCTGCTGACGCGCCAACACGCCCATGCCACATCCACGGCCCCGGGCACACTGCTGGCAACTCTCTTTAACCGACACATCGACTAACAGCCCTCGCGGGGTGTAGCCAACAACGCGACCGGCACGCAGCAAGGCATCACTTTCAGATTTCATCAACGCATTAATACCTTGGCTGGACTGATTGAGCTGTAGAACATGCGCACAATGTAAATAAGAAAAATTAGTCAAACTCAACCGATTGAACAATACGCTGAAGCATTGAAGGGGGAACTTCACCAATACCGACGAGCTGCCAGTACTGCTCGCCTTCAGCATATTCGTCAACCGCTATCGACGAAACACCAATTTGGTGGACGCCGCGATTCAACTCTTGCGGCCCCGCTTGAGGCTCGGCAAAAATGCTAATGGTGGCCAAACCGTCGCTATACAAACGCTGATGCGCCTCGTCATCCTGGGAGAATGTCGGCTGAGCGACAAACCCTTCGGGCAGCCATGAAGGCTGCCAAGCGGGCTCTGTGCTGACGGGCAACGCATCAATGACAACCTCACCTGTATAGCGCTCGGGCTCATTTAATTGTGTTATTTGAAAGGTTTCTAAAATACGACCCGTTGAATCGCTTAACACATGTTTTAACAATAACCCGGTTGCATTATCCAACCACCACTCATGGGTATAACGCTGCTGGTCATGCGGCTCAAATCGAAGCGTTGCCGCCTCGCGCCCCGCGACTCGGACGTCTTCATCCAGCGAAATATCGTAAAACTGAGAAGCGTGGTCAACCCACCCTTCCAGAGAAGGGAACGCACCGTTTTCGCTTTTTTCTGACCAAGCCAGCTGTCCTACGCGGGAGCGACGCTCGACGCTTACAGAGGGGCCATCAAGCTGCTGAACAACTTGCTGGCGAACACCATCCTGAATGCGATGAGAAAGCGCTAGCGTGCGCACATCAATGGCATTAATTGCCACGGCCCGCGCTTGAAACGTATAACAATGGCTCGCCTGTAAACTTCTTTCCAGCCACACCTGAACATTGCCAGATGCATTTTCAGAGGGCACATCCGCACACATGCCCCGTTCATCAGTTTGTGCATAGAGCTGTAAAGGCAACAGGCTAATGCTCAATAACGCAGCAGAAGCCATCCACCTGTTTCGCCAGGTCACCATCATGCGGGTTTATTCCCATATCTATCGGTAGCCACTCTTAGCCTGCTGTTACCTGCCATCCTTCAAATGCCTATCTCGAAATCAAGGCATTTTCCCGAGTTATACCTTACGAATACGTGTTTAAAATGCGTATTCAGGTGCCTCACTCAGAAAGCATTGTCATAACATGTTAGCGTTGGCCTAGCGGTTCAGTGACAGAAGAACGCATCAATGGCATCCAGCTTTCGCCATTGCCATAAGCGGCACCCTGAGAATGCTGCTCCAGATACGACTGCAGAAGCCTGATCTGATCAACATCAATAGTGGTACCTTGCTGTGCGGGAGCACTTTGAGCCACGGCGGCTGAAGCAAAGCCCGTTTCGCTTACGTTCATTAGCCCGTTTTGCGCTTGACCATTAACCCGAAAAGGCGTTGGTTCAAACATCGGCATGCTGGCAGAGGTCATTGACGCTGGCTGCGAGGCGGCAAGGTTGACAGGCTGAACCTGACCCGCTGCACCTCCGCCCGCCGAGGACGTTGCCGCAACAGTGTTGCCTGGCTCAATACTTTCACCGTCAGCACCAAAGAACTGAACACCAGTAATCACCATAAGTGATACCGCTGCTGCAACACCGGCGCCGCGAGCAAAAGAGATGTTACTTGACCGAGCAGGGGTTGACGCTGGGGCGTCAGCCATCATCGGAGCAGGTTCATCCTGTAAACGCGCCATAATACCGGCGGAAAGGTCGGCGCTCACATCAACACTCCGCTCACGCTGCATCATGCTACGAGCCAAGTGGTAACGTCGCCACGTATCTGCCGCATCAGCATCATTTGGCAGTGCCTTCAACACTCGGCGTAGTTCCAGCTCATCACTTTCGCTATCCATTAATGCTGAAAGCGATTCCCGTGTGTTTTGACTCATACTTCACACCCTCACACTGTGTTAAATGAAGCCTTACCGCAGCACGGCAAATAAGCAGCGACCGCTGTAACAACTCCACTGGCCAAGATCTGATAACAACTCGCTTAGTGCAACGCACCTCGCATGATGCTGCCTCATTCTTTGGTACATCAGCCGCTTGATGCGACATGGTAGCTCTAAAGCGTCACGGCTGCTTGTTCTCATCCGCTCAACGAAAGCAACTGATGAGTATGACGCCTTGCCTGCCAGACAGTTCACAAAAAAAGGAAAAACGTAATTTTCTGTGTCCTGACCGTTACCTGCAACTTTTACCTGCAACTTCCAGCAGCACTGTGTTTATTCAGTTCTATCGACCACTATTCGTCGCGACTGTTCCGTGCAGTCGTCACTAACGGTCGAATGTGTTCATCCACCGCTTCACGCGCGCGAAAAATCCGCGAACGCACAGTCCCCACTGGGCACTGCATTACCTGAGCAATATCTTCGTAGGCAAGGCCGTCCAGTTCGCGCAGCGTAATGGCCGTACGTAGATCGTCCGGTAGCTTTTCAATCGCCTCAAAAACGGCGGCTTCAAGTTGATCACGTGCAATAGCAGCTTCTGGCGACTCGGCATCTGCCAATCGGCCACTCTGGTCGACAAGCTCTGCATCCACAATGTCCAGGTCGCTACCAGGTGGCCGTCGGCCCCGAGATACCAGATGGTTTTTAGCCGTATTGATAGCAATGCGATACATCCAGGTATAGAAAGCACTTTCAGCACGAAACTTACCAAGCGCTCGATAGGCTTTGATAAACGCTTCCTGGGCCACGTCCTGGACCTCAGAGTGATCGTGTACGTAGCGACCGATCAAACCAATAATTTTATGCTGGTATTTTTTTACCAGCAGATCAAACGCGCGCGTATCACCTTTTTGGGCACGTTCGACAAGCTGTTGATCCGTTTCCCGAGTGCCCATTCACACGCCCCTCCAGCTCGTACGACATGCGTCGAGCCCTATTTCTGCCACCCCTTTTGAGCGGGCCTTCACAGCAAGCAGCATAGCGTCCCTTGGGCATTAATTAATGACAATGATGACAGCGGCGACCAATATGCCGCTGTGTTTATGATTCATAACGCTAAGTGTTACGCGTTCTGTACGAGGCATCAAGCGCTTACACACTACTTGCAAAATCTTGAAGCTGACACTGCTCAACGCTTTCAAGTTCCTCAAGAATTGATTTTTACCACCCTGACACGCCATAGTAGGCGTTATTTTTCGCTCACTGCGCACGCATAGGTAGCTAGATGTCAGAACAACAGGTCCATAACCTTAACGTCCTCGCCCAGGATGTCCTCACCACACCCGACGCACTCAAGCGGGCGGTTCCTCTTACCGATACCGCTGAACGTACGGTCATTGAAGGGCGTCAAACCATTCAGAATATTCTGGATGGTAAAGATCCACGCCTGTTAGTTGTCGTCGGCCCCTGCTCTATCCACGATGTAGACGCAGCGCTGGATTACGCCCGCCGCTTGCGCAAACTGGCCGACCAGGTCAGCGATAGTCTTTATATCGTGATGCGCGTGTATTTTGAAAAGCCTCGCACAACGGTCGGCTGGAAAGGCCTTATCAACGACCCGCACCTCAACGACTCCTTTGAGATTGATGAAGGCCTGCATATTGCGCGCAAGCTGCTGGTCGACCTGGCGGACATTGGTTTGCCGCTGGCGACCGAAGCACTCGACCCCATTTCGCCTCAATATCTGCAAGACTGTATCAGTTGGTCAGCGATTGGTGCACGTACCACTGAGTCACAAACCCACCGCGAAATGGCCTCAGGCCTCTCCTCACCGGTCGGTTTTAAAAACGGTACCGATGGCAGCCTGGACGTCGCTATCAATGCGCTGCAGTCCGTGGCGAGCCCGCATAACTTCCTGGGCATTAACCCAGCCGGTCAAGTAGCCATTATTCGCACCCGAGGTAACGCATACGGCCACGTCGTTCTACGGGGCGGTAACGGCAAACCCAATTACGACAGTGTTAGCGTGACGCTGGCTGAAAAAGAGCTTAAGAAAGCCAACCTTTCTGCCAATATCATGATCGACTGTTCTCACGCCAACTCTAATAAAGACGCGGCCTTACAGCCGTTGGTATTGGAGAACGTGACCAACCAGATTCTTGAAGGCAACACCTCTATCATCGGCCTGATGGTGGAATCCAATATCGGCTGGGGCAATCAAAAAGTTCCCGCAGACCTAAGCCAACTGCAGTACGGTGTTTCCATTACGGATGCCTGCATCGACTGGGATACGACGGTAGAAACGTTTACCCGCATGAACGACAAGCTGGCACCGGTACTTGCCAAGCGCATTGCGCAGTAACCCGACCGCACGCACATGCCCCGCTATGGCGTCAGCCATAGCGGGAGGATGACAGATGACTTATGGATGAATCTCGCGCCTGAATGGTGGTAAAGCATCCAGTAGCGCCTGACCGTAGCGCCGGGTAATCACACGCTTGTCCAACAACGTAATGACCCCCTGGTCGCTCTCTTTACGAATCAGTCGCCCACAGGCCTGCACCAGTTTAATCGAGGCATCCGGCACGCTAATGCGCATAAACGAGTTCCCGCCCTGGCTCTCGATCCATTCGGCAAGCGTCGCCCCTACCGGGTCATCCGGCACTGAAAACGGCAGCCGCGTGATCACCACGTGGGTCAAATAGTCACCAGGCAGATCAATCCCTTCAGCAAAACTGGCTAGTCCGAAAATAATACTGCCTTTGCCCTTGTCGACCGCCGCGCGGTGCCGCTCAATTAACTCTCTTTTGGGCAGCGCATCCTGGGCAAGCACCCGCTCTCTGATGGCCGCTGGCAGGCTTTTCTCTACCGCGCGAAGCTGCGCACGAGAAGAAAACAGCACCAGGGCCGCCTCCTTCTCGGTCAATTGCGTGACAAACTGAGCGATCGCATTTTCATGTGCATCGCGATCACCCGGGTCCGTCGCCTCCTTTGGCACACGCAGCACCGCATTGGCATAATCAAACGGGCTGGGCAACGCCTGGTAGCGGTACCGATTAGCCAACCCGGCACGCTCCTGAATGCGTTCAAATCGACCCAGTGCCGTCAGCGTTGCCGAGGTGACCACTGCGCCATGGCAGCGCCCCCACAAATGCTTGGCAAGCGTATGGGCCGCTGATACAGGGCTTGCAGAAAACTCAATCTCAGGCTCACCCGCCACCCGACTTAGCGTAAGCCACCGAGCACTTGGCGGCGCGTTAGGGGCATCCTGTTCACTAAACGCTTGCCATAAGGCGTGGGCTTCCAGGGCGCGGCCATGCAGCAGGGCGACCAGTGGCAACCAGCTTTCCGCTTGTTCGCGATCAAGCCCGGTCTGCTTATCAGGATCAAGGCTTTCACGCAGAATCTCGCTGATGCTTTCCAGACAGCGCGAGAGCGTGGCAAACATCACCAGTAGCTGCTGCGCCTGTTCACGCAGCGCATCAGGCACCTGGCCTTTTTCAAACCGCGATTGCAGTGTGTTTTCTTCATCGGACAGCCCATTGGGCCGCCCTGCCAGCTGGTGCCCTACGCTAAACACATCGCCTAGTACAGGTTCCAGGCCATGGATGGCCTCGGGCAGGCTTGCCAGTAAGCGCGCGATGGTGGGCTGCACCGCCAACGCCTGATTCAGGTCGGTCAAACTGCTTTTAAGCGTGTTTAACCAACGCACACAGCCGTGTACGGCAAACCGGTGGGCGAAATGCGAAAGCGCCTTATCAGGCAGGTGATGGCCTTCATCAAAGACAAAAATGCAGTCGGCAGGATCCGGCAAAATCGCCCCACCTCCCAGCGCCAAATCCGCCAGCACCAGGTCATGGTTGGCAACGATAACATCCGCATTTTCAAGATCACGACGCGAGCGAAAAAAAGCACAGGCGCCAAAGTGGCCACAGCGCCTACCGGTGCATTGGCGGTGGTCTACCGTTAGCCGCCGCCAGTGGGCATCATCAATGGTGGTGGGCCAGTTATCGCGGTCGCCCTCCCACTTACCCTGCCCATAGGCGTCCGTCATATCAGTGGCAAGCACGGTAAAATCGCTGCTTTCGGTTTGCAGCGACTGCTCGAATAGCGAAAGCGTCGGGTTAGGCTCAGCGCCTTCCATTACCTGGTCCAGCTTGGCCACACACACATACCGGCCGCGACCTTTGGCCAGCGCGTAACGAAAGGCAATACCGCTATGGCTGGCAAGCGCGGGCAGGTCTTGATTCAGCACTTGCTCTTGCAAAGCAACCGTAGCGGTCGAAATGACCAGCCGCTTACCACGCGCTTTCGCAATGGGTAATGCAGCGATCAGATACGCCAGCGTTTTGCCGGTGCCGGTGCCCGCCTCCAGCACACAGACATGGCTGTCGCTGGTGCGCTTGCCTTCGCTATCGCTTTCGATATCCCCTAACGTGCGGGCAATCTCAGCAATCATCAGGCGCTGCCCGTAGCGTGGCGTCAGCTCAAGCTTTTCCACCACGCGACGATAAGCGTCCTGAATATCGCTTTTTAGGGCATCATCAAGCATGTGCTTTACAGCATACCTTCCGGCGGATGTTCGCAGGGCAGTTTGCCGTTGATATAGCGTTCGATCTCAGGCAATGAGAAGGCATCTTCTTCGCCCACAAAGCTGATGGAAACGCCTTTGGCGCCTGCACGACCGGTACGACCAATACGGTGAACGTAGTCTTCCGGGTCTTCAGGCAGCGTGTAGTTGATGACGTGGCTTACGTCTTCAATGTGAATTCCGCGGCCTGCCACATCCGTAGCAACCAGTACTTGAATATCACCTTCGCGGAAACGCTCAAGCGTAGTGATGCGCTGGCTTTGCGGTACGTCACCCGACAGCATGGCCGCACTGATACCGGCTTTTTTCAGCAGGTCATCCAGCTTACGAACCAAATCGCGGCGATTACCGAATACCATCACACGCTCAAAGCTCTCTTGCTCAAGCAGGTTTACCAGCAGGCGCTGCTTATCGTCGTCCGAGACGAGATAAACACGCTGGTCAATATCCGCCTGGTTTTCAACCGTGACTTCAATCTCAACGTGGGCTGGGTTAACCGTCCACTGATTGGCCAGATTGAGAATATCGTCGGTAAAGGTGGCAGAAAACAGGAACGTCTGGCGCTCTTCTGTCTTCGGCGTGTAGCGAATAATACGCTTTACGTCAGGAATAAAGCCCATCGACAGCATACGGTCGGCTTCATCCAATACCAGCACTTCCACTTCAGAAAGGTCGATATCGCGCTTTTGATGGAAATCCAGCAAGCGGCCTGGCGTTGCGACCAGGATATCAATCTTTTTGCCCAAACTTTCGCGCTGCTTTTGATAGTCCATCCCACCAACAACGCTGGCCACGTTCAACTGCGTAAAGCGAGCAAGCGCCTTGGCGTCTTTTTCGATTTGCAGGGCCAACTCACGCGTAGGCGCAATAATCAGTGCTCGCGGCGCACCGGGCTTTTGACCATCAGGTGCAGGCTCTTCAAGGAAGTACGCCATTACCGAGATCAAAAATGCAGCCGTCTTGCCGGTACCGGTTTGCGCTTTACCCACTATATCGCCACCCAGCAGCGTTGCACGTAGCGCTTCAGCCTGGATCGGTGTGCAGTATTCAAACCCTTGGGCATGAATGGCGCGCATCAACGGTAGCGGCAGATCAAAGTCATGAAAGCGCCATTTGCCAGCCACGGCAGGCACCTGAAACTGACGAAGATCCCAGCTAGACTGGCGGCGACGCGGTTTCCGACGGCGACGTTTCGGCTTGCGGTTCTGGGCCGATGCTATGGTCTGTTCCGACTCGCTCATAGGCTATGTATCTGTCCATTACTGTGAATGTTAGGCATCACGAAGCGCGTATTGTATCAGGGGTTGGCGCTAAGAGCGCGTCCTGCTGTCGAAGGTAGGCCAGAGCCTGTTAGAATATGGCTTAATTCGACATAAGGAGCGCGACATGACGCGTAAGAAAAAAACACGTTCTTTGGCTGACAAGGTGACGATTCGCACCGGGCGCCGCAAAGACTATAAACAGTGGCGCCATGATAACCCCGACCAAGTGACCTCATCACGCCGTTTTGTCGCCAAAAAGCAGCAGCAGCGTAAACTTCAGGCAGAGCGCAAGCTGGCGCGCCAACAGGAGGGCCAAAGTATCGCCATCCATCCTGACAAAGAGGCGGATCATACGCCAGAGGATAAATCGTAATGCGATTGGTTTCTTTCAACATCAACGGCATCCGCGCTCGGCTTCATCAGTTGCAGGCCTTGATTGATACCCAGCAGCCTGACGTTATAGGCCTGCAGGAAACCAAAGTACAGGACAGCGAGTTCCCCCTGGCCGATGTAGAGGCTATGGGCTATCACGTCTATTACCATGGGCAAAAAGGCCACTATGGGGTGGCGTTAATGTGCCGCCAAAAGCCCCAGGACATCTTTTATGGCTTTCCCGATGATGGCGAAGAAGCGCAGCGGCGCATGATTGGCGTACGCTTGCTGGCTAACGACGGCGAATCAGTCACCGTTTGGAACGGCTACTTCCCACAGGGTGAAAACGTTAGCCATCCGACGAAATTTCCCCATAAAGCGCACTTTTACCGCCAACTCACAAGTCTGCTCAACAAACATTACCGTGCGGACGAGCGTCTAGCGATTATGGGTGATTTTAACATTTCACCTGAAGATCAGGATATCGGTATTGGCGAGGCAAGCCGCAAGCGCTGGCTGCGTGAAGGCAAAGCAAGTTTTCAGCCGATTGAGCGCGAATGGCTGGCGGGCATCAAAGCCTGGGGACTAACCGACAGCTATCGCCTTTGCTACCCAGAGAACAATGAGCGGTTCAGTTGGTTTGATTATCGTTCCAAAGGCTTTGACCGCGAGCCCAAACGTGGCCTACGGATCGACTATATTCTAGTAACACAGCCGCTTGCCGACTGCATTCAGGCAGCGGGGATCGATTATGAGCTGCGCGCTATGGAACGCCCCTCCGACCATGCACCGACCTGGAGCGATTTTGCGATTACGCTCAGTACTTCTGACGTTAATTGAAATTGGCCAGCCACTGGCTGGCTTCTTCATCGCCCAACTCAGCTGCCTGAAAAAGTGCCTGCTCGGCCTGCTCTTCATTTCCCCAGGCATAAGCCAACTGCCCATATTGGCGCCAGTCCTTGGCCGCTTGGGTATATTCAGCCAATGCCTGCCAGGCACTTAGCGCATTGTCGACGTGCCGGGCCTGTTGCCAGGACGTGGCGAGCAAGCGTAACGAGTGCTCATCTCGCTCAAGCTCCCCCTTCGCCAAGGCATTTTCCACATGTTCAGCGGCCCGCGCAGGCGTTCCTCCGCTTCGATGCAACTGAACCAGTAGCCAAAAGTCATCCTTTGTTTCCAGCTTGCCCAACTGCCACGCCATTTCCCACAAGCCAGCGGCAACGCCTGGCTGGCCTGCCTGCTGGGCAAGCCCCGCTGCCTGCTGCCACGCGTCTCTATCGCTTTGTGGGCCCAGGCCTTCAACCAACCAGCCAAGCGCCTGCTCGCTTTGCCCTGAATGTCGTAGTACGGCAAGCGCCAGTGCTTGCTGGCTCTCATCAAGCGCTTGTGTTTGCTCAACGGCCTGATTCAGCCGCTCAGCGGCAGCATCCCACTGCGCCTCTTGCGCCATCAGACGCACCAACTGCCATAGCGCGGCGATATCCTGCTCGCTCTCTAGCCATTCGCTCAATAAATCAATGGCCTGCTCATTTTGCCCCGCCACACGCCGCAGCGACGCTTCTTCACGCAACCAACGCGCTGCCTGCTCTGCACCCACACCGCTGGTCTGACGCGCCAATGCGAGATGATCAGCGGCCTGAGCAGGCTTTTCCTGGCGAGCCAAAGCGCTTGCCGCCAGCTGATGGTAGAGCGCACTGGCCCAACGATCAGAAACATTTCCTCCAGCCAATCGATTCGCCTGGGCGGTGGCGCGTTCAGCCACGGTCTCAAACGCACCACTTTGCAACTGCTCTTGCTGCATTTTCAAATCACGAATGATGTCACCCGAAAGCGGTGCATCGGCCTGGGCGGCAGAAGCCCAGACACTGAACATTAGAATCCATGCTAAACGCTGCATTCCGCTACCTCAATTGAAACTCTATGCGCTGTGTGGCACGCCGGATCTGCTGGCTGCTGGCAAACTGCCACTGCCCAATAGCCTTTTGGGCGGCGTCATCAAATACACGCCGTGGCTGAGAATTCGTTACTCGAACGGAGGACCGGTCAACGCTACCATCGCGACGAATAATAAATTCCACCTCAACGAACCCTTCCATACCTCTGCGCTGCGCGCGCGGTGGATAATTGGGGTTAACACGATTGGTAGGCGCCACCTGCCCGACACTTACTGGCTCGTTGGAAGGCGGCGCTTCGGCTACCGGGGCCGCTTCACGCTGAGCGGGTGCCTCCGTGGGCGTCTCTACTGGCGCTGCTTCCTTCGGCGGCTCTGGGGATGGCTCAGGTGCAGGTTCCGGCTGCGGTGCGGGCTGAGGCTCGGGTTGAGGTTCGGGCGCTATTTCCGTTAACTCCGGCAGCTCATCATCCATCTCCACCGGCTCGACGGGTACGTCAGGTAGCTCTACATCAGGCAGCGTAATAGCACTATCGGTTACCGGAGGCGGCTCGGGTGTCGGCATGGGCGGCGGCGCCTGCTGAGGCGTGGCTTGCGCAGGCTGCGGCGCTGGCGCCTCTTGCTCAGGCGCCACTTCTGGCGCTTCCACCATATTCATGGTCATGGTCATTATCGGCGTTTCAGGCTCGCTTTCTGGCGGCGTTACCAGTAGCGCCAGCAGCCAAAATAGACCCACTGCCAGCGTAATTCCCACCAGAAAGGACACCGCATGACGCATCATGGCGCACTCCGGCTCGCAGCGACGGCCACCTGCTCTACCCCAGCCTCTTTAAGGCGATCCATAACTTCAATGAGCAGCCCGGTCGTCGATGCCTGGTCCGCCTGAATCACGGCAGACCCTTGCTCGGTCAACATACCGGCCACTTCCCGCCCTACGTGATGGACATCCACTGGCTTACCGTCCACCCAGACAGCACCTTCAGGCGTAATAGCCACCAGCACCTGCGCTTCCGGGCGTGGACTCGCCGCACTCGATTCCGGGCGTTCAATCTCGATACCGCTCTCTTTAATAAAACTGGTCGTTACGATAAAGAAGATCAGCATAATGAACACCACATCGAGCATGGGCGTCAGGTTGACTTCATTGCTTTCTGCGTTTGCGTCCATTGAACGGCGTCTACGCATCACTCTCCTCCAAGGCACGTGCCAGCCGGTCATGCAACCGCTGATCTTCTCGACGAATCACGTGCTCTAAACGACTAATAAACAGAAGCCCCACGACCGCAATCGCCATGCCGGTTAACGTAGGCAGCGTTGCACGCGCCACGCCATCAGCCATCGCGCGCGCTTGATGCGTATCACTCATCGAGAGACTATCAAATACGGTAATCATGCCGGTAACAGTACCCAGCAGGCCCAGCAAGGGGCAGAGCGCGACCAGCAGCTTTAACCAGGGCAGCGGACGACGAAGCCTGGCCACTAGTGCTTCTGTCCACACGTGGCGTAGCGTGCGCGCGCTCCAGCTGCGGTGGTCGCGGCGCTCCGCCCAGCGACGAATCAACTGCCGACGGGCGGAACGCCAGGTAATGCGGTAGTACCACCAGCGCTCTATCGCCATGCCGAACACCAGCACCGCGACCAACGCCAGCACGACCAGAACCGCACCACCGGCATCGACTAACCGCTCTACCGGTTCAAGCCAGAGAGGTAGCGTGGGCATATCAATTCACCGACGTAGCATGAGCAGTAGATTGAGCTTCCAAATGATCCGCCAAGGTCGCACTCGCCTCGCCTTCAATCACCTGGCTTAAGTGACGGCTGCGGCTTGAAAGCGCCGTTTGCGCAAACAGCAAAGGCACCGCCGTAATGAGGCCCAGCACCGTGGTGACCAATGCCTGGCTAATCCCCCCTGCCATGAGCTGCGGATCGCCAGTGCCAAACACGGTAATCGCCTGAAACGTTACAATCATGCCGGTCACCGTTCCTAACAACCCCAGCAGCGGTGCAATAGCAGCCAATAGCTTAACAATGGGCTGACCCCGCTCAATGCGCGGCAGCTCTGCTAGTACCGCTTCATCCAAACGTGCTTCTAACGCTTCAGGGGTTTGGTGCTTATCCATCTCTTTAAAGCGAAGCAACACGCGGCCTAGTGGGTTATTCGACTGCAACTGGTTAAGCGACTGACGTTGACGGCGCACACGAAGACTCTGTAGCACCAAGTAAGCATATTGCCCCAACGCCACCAATAGACCCAACACCCCTAGCACGACGATGACATAACCGACGTACCCGCCCTGCTGGAAACGCTCCCACAGGCTAGGACGTTGAGAAAGCGCCTGTAAAACGGGGCCTTGAGTGGGGTCAATCAGGAATTCCCTGCTTTCTCCCTGATGGTACGCCGCGAGCACACTTTGAATTTCGTCTGGCGTACGCGGCGCTTCGGCCAAATGACTGACGTCACCATCTTGCTGAAGTAGTGCATTTTCCGTAAACGCGGCGAAGTCACCCAATCGAACCACGTTACGGGGCGCGATCGTGCCGCCGGAATCCGCGACCGGAAGCTCCAAACGTTCAACCTGCCCGGTTTTTGCAGCCAGCGTTGCCAGGCTGTCGACCACGTTTTCTAGCTGACGACGCTCAAGCACTTCCGCGTTATCCAGGCGAGGCGGCAGTATCTCTTCTTGCAAGGTTAACCAGCTATCTTCACCCAATGCGTTGCGCACTTCGGTACTGTGTCGCGCAAGGTTGGCCAACAAGCCGGAAAGCGCTTCACCCTGTTCGTTCTGGCGCTCGGTTAACTCACTGGCCTGCTCAGCCTGCTCGGTTTGCTGGGCTTGCAGCGCCTCACGCTGCTCCTCGGCTGACTGGTGGGCGGCGCGAGCCTCTTCAAGCGCTGCATTTAACGCTTGCTGATCTTCCAAAAAGCGCGCCAAGCGCTCCTGATCACGCGCCTCAGCGGCCTGGCGTGCTTCGCGTAGCGATGAAACAGGCTCACTTTGCGCCGAGACGCCGAAACTGACGGCGACAAGCCCCACCAACAAACCAGCACTTACCAGGCGTTGCAGACGTTGACGATTGACGCTCATGGCTGACCTCCCTGCTGTTCTGCAACGGTAATGGATAGCGGCAACCTCAATAGATCCGGCGTGCGCTGGTCAGCGGCGATGCGCAGACCATTGCGGACTTCGCGCCGTGCTCGCTCATCCAACGGTAGCCATTCATGGTTGGCGGCATCCCAAACACCGCCTTCCCGAGCGTCTGGCGTCAGGTAGTAAAATCCAATTCTACCGACGCGTAGATAATCTACTTCCCGAGCATTGTCTTCAGGGCTTTGCAAACGTCCGCGCCAGTTATCAATGTCACGGCCGTATTCAAGCTCTACTCGCCATGCTTCTAATAAGCCGTTGATCCGCTCAACGGTGTTGCTGCTCTGCGCCTCATCAGAGTGCACGACTCGAGCCAAGCGCTCATCGCGCAAGAACGGCATATCCTGCTCAATCCAGCGCGTTAGCTGTGCTTGCATATCCTGCTCGATAAGCGGTAGCGCCGCGCGTGTCTCTTCCAGGGTATTCAGTGCAGTACTTAAACGCTTCTGACGTTCGGCTTCTTCTACCAAACGCGCACTTAGCGACGCGTTTGTGGCCTCCATTTGGCGAGTCTCACGCTCTAGCCGACGTAACTCTTCTAGCGCGCCCCGGGTCTCTTCATCGGCTGCATCAATTTGCTGCTGCAGGGCCGCCTGGGTTTGTTGGGCTTCTACGCTCTGGGCCGCCTGGCCCGCTGTTTCATCGCTTGCCATTAGCCCACCGCTGACTAGCACGAAGGCTAAGCAACACGTACGCACGGCAAAGAAAGACCTGTTCAGCACGTCGACTCTCCGTTACTGCCTAGCGAGCTTTACCATTAGCCACACTAGAAACCAATTAAGTATAAGAACGATTTGCGTTTAAATTCTACGCGGTAGCCTACCACCATCTCAATAAATGACAATATTTATCATTAACATTAAGACGTTTTTTTGCTTTATTTTGGGTATAAAAAAGGGCGCCAAATGGCGCCCCGCTTATAATGGTGATGCTTGATGTCTTAAACGTTCAACATGACACATGTCTTTATGGCACATGTCTTTATGACACGGTCCTTATGACATAGCCTTTGGTTAGCGGCGCGAGAGGAAGCTCCCACGCCTGCTCACGGCTTACCCATTTGGCTTCAGCGATTTCAGCGGCCGCCTCTACCGGCTCATCAATCACCAGCCCATAGAGCTGCGCTTCAATCGTCATGCCAGGCTCATTCGCCGCCGGGGCCTTCTGTACGCCCAAAGGAAGCAGCCGGTCTTCAGTGACATGCAAACCGAGCTCTTCTTTAAGCTCACGACATAGTGCTGCCAGTGCCGTTTCACCCAGGTCGATCTTACCGCCCGGCTGCATAAAGAAAGCGGTGCCCTGTTTACGCACCAGCAGCAGTCGACCATCCAGGTCACTTACAACCGCCGCTGCGATTTTCAGTACACTGGCCGTGTTTGGCGTTACATCTGGCATGGCCCTTCCCTCTTTTTACCGCTTACCGGATGAGACTATTAAAACTCCCAGTCATCATCTTCAGTGGCAATGGCTTTGCCAATAACGTACGAGGAGCCAGAGCCTGAGAAGAAGTCGTGGTTTTCATTCGCGCTGGGCGACAGAGCCGCCATAATCGTCGGGTCAACGTCGGTCACGCTACTGGGGAACAGCGGCTCATAGCCCAGGTTCATCAGCGCTTTGTTGGCGTTATAATGAAGAAATTTCTTCACATCTTCCGACAGCCCCACTTCGTCATACAGTGACTCGGTGTAGCGCACTTCATTATCATACAGCTCAAGAAGCAGCTCATACGCGTAATCCTTGACTTCCTGCTGACGCTCGGGCGTGGCTTCTGCCAAGGCTTGCTGGAATTTGTAGCCAATGTAGTAACCGTGTACCGCTTCATCGCGAATAATCAAACGAATAAGATCAGCGGTGTTGGTTAGCTTGGCGTGGCTGGACCAGTACATGGGCAGATAGAAGCCCGAATAGAACAAAAAGGACTCCAAAAATACGCTGGCCACCTGGCGCATCAACGGGTCATCAGAGCGATAGCGCTCCAGAATCAGTTCTGACTTAGCCTGGAGCGTGGGATTCTCTTCACTCCACCGGAAGGCATCGTCCACATCGCGCGTGGCGCATAGCGTCGAGAAAATCGAGCTGTACGAACGCGCATGCACCGACTCCATAAACGCAATATTGGTGTATACCGCCTCTTCATGGGGTGTGCGAGCATTTTCCATTAGCACCGGAGCACCAATGCTGCTTTGGATCGTATCCAGCAGCGTCAGGCCTGTAAACACGCGAATGGTTAGCTGCTTTTCCTGCTGGGTCAGTGTGTTCCACGATTGAATATCGTTGGAAAGCGGCACTTTTTCCGGCAGCCAAAAGTTACTGGTCAGGCGATTCCATACTTCAAGATCCTTGTCATCCTGAAGACGGTTCCAGTTGATCGCATTCACCCGCGATAAGCGTTGCGTGGTAGTCATGAAATAACTCTCATTAAAAGCGCCGTATTACATACGGCGCATCAAGTACAGAATATCAAATGCTGGCAATTTGCCAGGCACGGGTATTAAAGCGTGCAGGAAACACAGCCTTCCACTTCAGTACCTTCCAGCGCGCTTTGGCGCAGACGAATGTAATAGAGCGTTTTAATACCTTTTCGCCACGCGTAAATCTGCGCCTTATTGATATCACGCGTTGTCGCAGTGTCCGGGAAGAACAGCGTCAATGAGAGCCCCTGATCAACGTGCTTGGAAGCCTCAGCGTAGGTATCAATAATCTTCTCAGGGCCAATTTCATAAGCGTCCTGGAAGTAATCAAACGTGGACTCGCTCAAGAACGGCGCAGGGTAATAAGCACGCCCCAGCTTGCCTTCTTTACGAATCTCGATCCTGGCCGCTACCGGGTGGATACTTGAGGTCGAGTGGTTAATATAGGAAATAGAGCCCGTGGGCGGCACCGCCTGCAAGTTGCGATTATAAAGGCCGTGGGCCATTACCGAAGCCTTGAGCTCCTGCCAGTCCTGCTGAGTAGGCAGCGTGATGTCGCTACGCTCGAACAGGCCGCGTACTTTATCGGTGCGTGGCAGCCACTCCTGGTCGGTATATTTATCGAAGAACTCGCCCGTTGCATATTTGGAGTCTTCAAAGCCTGCAAACGTATCGTTATGCTCAATCGCCAAGCGGTTCGATGCGCGGATGGCATGAAAGGCGATGCAGTAGAAATACAGGTTGGTAAAGTCCAACCCCTCTTCAGAGCCATAATAAATGTGTTCGCGAGCCAGGTAACCGTGCAGGTTCATCTGACCAAGACCAATAGCGCGTGACTTGGCATTACCTTCGGCAATAGAGGGTACGCTACGTAGATTGCTCATTTCAGAAACCGCGGTTAACCCGCGAATGGCGATCTCAACGCTTTCGCCAATATTGCCGGCGTCCATTACCTTGGCGATGTTCATCGATCCCAGGTTACAGGAGATATCCTGCCCCATTTGGCGATAGCCAAGATCATCGTCGTATTCGGTAGGTGTGTTGACCTGCAGAATTTCCGAGCACAGGTTACTCATATTGATACGACCAGCAATCGGGTTCGCCCGGTTGACCGTATCTTCAAACATGATGTACGGGTAGCCCGACTCAAACTGCAGCTCTGCCAGTGTCTGGAAGAATGCCCGCGCATTGATTTTGTGCTTACGGATGCGCGCGTCCGCGACCATCTCATGGTATTTCTCGGTAACGCTGACGTCGCCAAACGGGACGCCATAAACACGCTCAACGTCGTAAGGCGAGAACAGGTACATATCGTCATTACGCTTGGCAAGCTCAAACGTAATATCCGGAATCGTCACGCCCAGCGACAACGTTTTAATGCGGATTTTCTCGTCAGCATTTTCACGCTTGGTATCCAAAAAGCTCAGGATATCGGGGTGGTGCGCATTCAGATAAACCGCGCCAGCGCCTTGGCGAGCACCCAGCTGGTTCGCATAGGAGAAGGCATCTTCCAAGAGTTTCATGATCGGGATAATACCCGACGACTGATTTTCAATACGCTTGATGGGTGCGCCGGACTCACGGATATTGCTCAACAAAAAGGCAACACCGCCGCCCCGCTTGGAAAGCTGTAGCGCTGAGTTAATCGAGCGACCGATCGACTCCATGTTGTCTTCAATACGCAGCAAGAAGCACGATACCAACTCACCGCGCTGCTGCTTGCCGCAGTTCAGGAAGGTAGGCGTCGCTGGCTGGAAACGACCGCTGATTATTTCATCAACCAAGGATTTTGCCAGCGCTTCATCGCCGCGCGCCAGGGTCAGTGCCACCATGCATACGCGGTCTTCATAGCGCTCAAGGTAACGCTTACCGTCGAACGTTTTTAGCGTATAGCTGGTGTAGTACTTGAAGGCACCTAAAAAGCTTGGAAAACGGAATTTGTAGGCATACGCCTGCTCAAACAACGCTTTAACAAAAGCGAAGCTGTATTGGCCGAGCATCTCCGCTTCGTAATAGCCCTCTTCCATCAGGTAATCGAGCTTTTCTTCCAGCGAGTGGAAAAAGACGGTGTTCTGGTTAACATGTTGCAGGAAGTACTGACGTGCTGCTTCACGGTCTTTATCCAGCTGTAGCTCACCGTTGGCACCGTACAAATTAAGCATCGCGTTTAGCGCGTGGTAATCCAAAGTACGCGCTTCGGAAGCTCCCGTAGCCGGCCGTTTGGGTTCAGCCTGGTTTTTCGTGACTAGGTTTGTCGTTTCCAAAACTCTTCTACTCCTTTGCGAACCTTGGCCACGTCATCGTCGGTGCCAAATAATTCAAATCGATACAGCAATGGCACACGGCACTTTTCTGCAATAACGCGACCAGCCAGGCCATACGCATCACCAAAATTAGTGTTACCGGCAGCAATGACGCCGCGAATAAAGCGTCTATTCTGCTCATCGTTAAGAAAGCGAATAACTTGCCCTGGCACCGCACCTTTTGCCTCGCCGCCCCCGTAGGTGGGCGTGATTAATATATAAGGTGCTGTGGCATGTAGCGTCGGTTCATCACGCCCTAGCGGAAGACGCTGTGCGGCCAGACCAAGTTTTTGTACAAAACGATGAGTGTTACCTGATTTGGTGGAGAAATAAATTAGGCTGCCGACCTGGGGTGTTGCAGCGGCGGCGTCCACCAACATAGCAATTTTACGCCAACGCTTGGATACGGTCCGGGCGGAAACCCGACCAGTGATCATCACCAGCAACGACCACTGGAAGCTGGCGGTAGCCAAGGGCTTCTACTTCTTGCTGGGCACCTGACTCAGCGGTGATATCAATAACGGTATACGCTAGACCCTGTTTATCCAGAGCACGGTAGGTAGCAGTACACTGAACACAAGCAGGCTTGCTATAAATCTGGATTGCCATGGTCATTTTCCCCTTTTCATAGCGGTATTTTTCGGGCAGAGCATATCTAGTACCTCCCCCCCTCTGAAGACATCACACATACTATATATAGACCATGGGAAAATCAATTCAAGCATATATAGTATTTTTTCATCCACAGGTTATTGACAGCTCATGCCCAGCCTACGGTCTGGAAACAAAAAAACCGCCCCACAGAGGGGGCGGCATTGTGCAGGCGCCAGCGGCTGGCATCCTGCCCGACATAGCGCTAAATTAAGCGATAGCAGCCTGATAGCGACGCTCTACGTCTTCCCAGTTAACGACGTCGAAGAACGTAGCAACGTAGTCAGGACGCTTGTTCTGATACTTCAGGTAGTAGGCGTGCTCCCATACATCCAGGACGAGCAGCGGCGTGTTGCCGTGCATCAACGGGTTATCCTGGTTCAGCGTATTTTCAACAACCAGCTTTTTCGCGGGAGTCACGGAGAGCCATGCCCAGCCGCTACCAAAACGACCTACGGCTGCCTTTTTGAACTCTTCCTTGAAGGAGTCCAGGCCGCCTAGTTCGCTATCAATAGCATTGGCAACATCGCCCTGAGGCTGACCACCACCGTTCGGCGACATCATTTGCCAGAACATGGAGTGGTTGGCATGGCCGCCGCCGTTGTTAATAACCGCTTGACGCTTGGCTTCCGGCACACGGTCCAGGTTTGAGACGAGCTCTTCAATCGCAACGTCCTCAAGGCCTGTGCCCTCAAGTGCAGCGTTGAGGTTATTGACGTACGTTTGGTGGTGACGCGAGTGGTGAATTTCCATGGTCATCGCATCAATATGCGGCTCGAGTGCGTCATAAGCGTACGGCAGTTCGGGAAGTGTATGTGCCATATTATCATCTCCTTGAGTGGCTTGCGTTGCGTTCATCATGATAGGTGTGGTCAGCCCACACCTTTTTCAACCGCTTTGGCGGCACTTTCTCACATTGCCCGTACTTTAGCCAACTACGGGCAGTTTATCTAATTTACTCTCCTAAAAAAGCCGGCTTTTAATAAGCCGGCTTGGGTAAACCAAGTCAATCCAGAAACGCCTTACAGCTTGCTCTCAAGTTCAGGCAGAATCTCGAACAAATCGCCTACCAGACCATAGTCCGCTACTTGAAAGATCGGTGCTTCATCGTCTTTATTAATCGCGACAATGACCTTGGAGTCTTTCATGCCCGCCAAATGCTGAATGGCGCCCGAAATACCTACGGCAATATAGAGATCAGGTGCCACGATCTTGCCGGTTTGCCCGACCTGCATGTCGTTAGGAACAAAGCCTGCATCTACCGCTGCCCGTGAGGCGCCTACGGCCGCCCCCAGCTTGTCGGCGATACCGTCCAGCAGCTTGAAGTTCTCGCCATTGCCCATGCCGCGGCCGCCTGAAATAACCACTTTGGCGCCACCCAGCTCGGGTCGGTCGGACTGTGCAAGTTCTTCTTTAACAAAGCTTGACTGGGTATTTTCAACCACCACATCGACCGCTTCTAGCGTAGCGCTGCCGCTGCTGGCAACGGCATCAAACGCGCTGGAGCGTACGGTAATTACTTTCAGCGCATCATCACTTTTCACGGTGGCGATGGCGTTCCCCGCATAAATGGGACGCAGGAAGGTGTCAGCGCTCTCAATGCCAATGACGTCGGAAAGCTGGCTAACATCTTTTAGGGCAGCCAAACGCGGCAACACATTTTTACCGGTTGTGGAGGCGCTCGCCAGCACATGGGTGTAACCACTGGCTAACTCCACCAGCAGCGCGCCCATGGGCTCAGCCAGTTGGTAAGCGTAAACAGCGTTATCTGCAACCCGCACCTTGCTGACGCCATCAAGCTTGGCGGCTGCTTCAGCGGCAGCCTGGACGCCCTCTCCAGCCACCAGAACGTCAATATCGCCACCGATGGCTTTGGCGGCAGCTACCACGTGAGCGGTGGCGCTGGCGAGTTGGCCGTCATTGATATCGGCAAGTACCAAAATGCTCATTAGATCAGCTCCTTTCAAAGCACTTATCTTGAAGAACTTATCTCAAAGAACTTTTCTTAAAGAACTTTGGCTTCGTTTTTTAGTTTATCGATCAATTCATCCACCGACGCAACCTTAATACCGCCTTTACGTTCTGCCGGGGACTCGACTTTCAAAAGGCTTACCCTGGATGCCACCTCAATGCCGTAATCGGCAGGGGTTTTGACGTCCATCGGTTTCTTTTTAGCCTTCATGATATCCGGCAGCTTGGCGTAGCGTGGCTCGTTCAAGCGCAAATCGGTTGTCACAATGGCAGGCAGCGTCAGCGCAACAGTCTGCAAGCCGCCATCGATTTCACGGGTAACGTTAACCGTATCACCATCAATGGCCACTTCTGAGGCGAACGTGCCTTGCGGCAAGTTGGTTAAGGCAGCCAGCATCTGGCCCGTCTGGTTATTGTCGGTGTCGATCGCCTGCTTACCCAGGATGACCAAGCCGGGCTGCTCTTCGTCAACCACCTTGGCCAGCAACTTGGCAACTGCTAGCGACTCAACTCGCTCGTCGGTTTCGATGTGAATAGCGCGGTCAGCACCCAGCGCCAGCGCGGTACGCAGCTGTTCCTGGGCGGCTTTGGGGCCAACGGTGACGGCCACCACTTCAGTAGCAACGCCCTTCTCTTTTAGGCGTACCGCCTCTTCCACCGCAATTTCGCAGAAGGGATTCATGGCCATTTTGACATTGGTAAGATCAACGTCAGAGTGATCTGCTTTGACGCGGATTTTGACGTTATAGTCGATGACGCGTTTAACCGCGACGAGTACTTTCATAGGTTCCTCGCTTGGCTGGTGGCAAAAGCCGTTAACCAAAGTCGGCACCCGCCCAGCGGACACCGCTTATAAAAGAGTCAGCCTCGCCATACGCGATGACGATGCCGAAGAGATTCATGCAAGCGTTTGATAGGCACGCAGTTACAAAACCTTGTTAATTTGCCACAGCCTGCCCAATGGCAACAATACCCATTCGCTACCGCTATAGTCGAACAATCACCAAACAGGGCTACGTTTGGGCCACTGAGCATGAAACGCGCTTTTAGCATCGTAGGCGTGACCTGACCACGGTATTATGCCTATCATGGAGCATAACCAGAAGCAAACGACCGTTTTATATTAAGGCCGTGTTTTTATAAGGCACTGCACTTATGAGAATAAGGAGAGACCAGGTGGAAAATGTTGAACGCGACGTCATGGACTTTGATGTAGTGATTGTAGGCGCGGGTCCTTCTGGGCTTGCCGCTGCCTGCCGCCTGATGCAGCAAGCAAATGAAGCCGAACAAGAACTGACCGTTTGTGTCGTGGAAAAAGGCTCTGAAGTCGGTGCGCACATTTTATCTGGCGCGGTGTTTGAGCCACGGGCGCTCAATGAACTCTTTCCCGACTGGCAAGAGCGTGGCGCCCCTTTGAACACTCCCGCCATTCGCGATGATGTTTACCTGCTCAAAGATGCCCAAAAGGCACAGAAGCTGCCCAATTCGCTGGTCCCCAAAAGCATGCACAATACCGGCGGTGATCAAACGCGCTACGTGATCAGTGCTGGTAATCTGTGCCGCTGGCTTGCCGAGCAAGCTGAAGCGCTGGGTGTTGAAATTTTCCCCGGCTTCGCCGCCCAGGACGTCATTATTGAAGAAGATGCCGTACGCGGCATTTTGATAGGCGATATGGGCGTCGCCGCTGACGGCACGCCGAAAGATGGCTATATGCCGGGCATGGAGCTGCGTGCCAAATACACGCTGTTTGCTGAAGGCGCGCGTGGTCATTTAGGCAAACGCTTAATCAAGCATTTTTCCCTTGATGCTGGACGCGACCCGCAACACTACGGCATTGGCCTAAAAGAGCTCTGGGACGTTCCCGCTGACAAGCATGAACCCGGGCTTGTGGTTCACGGTTCTGGCTGGCCGCTGGATAAAGATACCTCTGGGGGCTGGTTCCTGTATCACGCTGAAAACCAGCAGGTAGTGGTTGGCCTGATTATGGATCTTTCCTATCAGAACCCCTGGCTTTCGCCGTTTGATGAATTTCAGCGCATGAAGCATCACCCGGCGCTTAGCCAATATCTGGAAGGCGGTAAGCGTGTAGCTTACGGCGCCCGAGCGCTCACCAAAGGAGGTTTTAACTGCCTGCCTAAAATGACGTTTGCAGGCGGCCTACTAATTGGCTGTGATGCAGGAACCCTTAATTTCTCCAAAATCAAAGGCCTGCATACCGCCATGAAGTCAGGCCTGGTGGCCGCTGAAAGCGTTTTTGAAGCCCTAAAAGCAGGTGATGAAGGCGCGCAAGAACTGGCTAGCTTTACCCAAAAGTGGGAAGCCAGCTGGGCTTACGAAGAGCTTAAAGAAAGCGCAAGCTTTGGACCCGCCATGCATAAGTACGGCACCGTGGGTGGCGGCGCTTACAACTTTGTTAATCAGTTGCTGGGCAACAAGCTGCCCAATGTTCACGACACGACCACTGATTACGGCGCTCTAAAACCGGCGGCTGAGTTTGAAAAAATCAATTACCCCAAGCCGGACGGAAAGCTCTCGTTTGATAAGTCCTCTTCGGTGTTTCTCTCCAACACCAATCACGAAGAGGACCAGCCGTGCCACCTGCACCTGGACGATCCTGACATTCCGATTAAGCACAACTTACCCAAGTATGCCGAGCCGGCCCAGCGTTACTGCCCTGCAGGCGTGTATGAAGTGGTAGAGGATGATGCTGGGCAGCCACGTTTTCAGATCAACTTCCAGAACTGCGTGCACTGCAAAACCTGTGACATTAAGGACCCGGCCCAGAATATTACCTGGGTAGCGCCTGAAGGCGGCGGCGGGCCCAACTATCCCAATATGTAAGCTGTAAACAGCAGGCGCCAAACAGAGCCACTTGCACCGCCTAACAGTTAGGCGGATTGCACAGGTGGCTCTAATCGCTCAATGGGTGCGCGGCGAGCAATTAAACGTCGCCTGCCTGCTTGAACAAAACGCACATCAATGACCGGATCAGAGGGATTACCTTCTACCGAGGCAATCTCTCCCTCACCAAAAACGGCGTGATGCAGCCGCTGTCCGGGGTAAAAGTGCTCCCCTGGCGCATAAGCGGCCTGGGGCTCCTTCACCTCGGGCGCCGTTAACGTAATATCGTCACGCCCTAACCGCTCAAGATAGCGTTGTACAATCGCTGGCGAAGCCGCCCGTAACACAGCGCTTGTGGGCTCGCTCTTCGCTAGACACTCGGCAACCTGCATGCTGTCCTGCCATGCGCTTTCAGCAATAAAGCGACTTGGACGATGCGAGCCACCATCGTGCATAACCAGAAGCTGCTCTTCTGCGCGAGTAATCGCGACATAAAAGAGTCGGCGTTCTTCTTCAAGGCGCTCATCGCTCAGTGGCGTATCCCGGCTATAATGCGGGAAGTCTTCCTCATTGACGCCGGCGACTACCACAAGCGGCCACTCCAACCCTTTGGCACCATGCACGGTTGAAATCAGGACACCCCCGGCCTGGTTTTCAACCGGACGCTCTAATAACGCTATAAAGGCGTCCGGATCAGGCACGCTTTGAGCCTGTTCGATCAGCACATCCAAAAGGCGGACGTCCTCTTCGCCTTTATCCCGCCGGGCTGCGGCACGCTTTAGCGTTTTTTCAGCGTCGATGCTTTCCACCACATGGCTAAGTAATTTAGCGGATGGCCATGCACGTAGCCGGGGAAGCTCACACAATAACGCCCAGCGTTTTTTTAACGTACGCCGTTGAAGCGGCTTTAGCTCAGTAAGCACGGGGTCATGCCGTTCTGGCCACTCTTGCGTAGTGGCCAACTGGTAGGCCAAGCGCTGTAGCCGTTCCCGCGCGACAAAAGGCGTTGGCTGAGAGAGCAGTAACAGCAAGTGTTCTGGGTCGTGGAGAAGCTCAGGACGGCGAGATAGCTTTAAGTAACCCACTAACGCCTGCACCAACGGTAAGCGAAAAACAAAACGATCTTCACGCAGTAAGCGAAAGGGGATGCCGGCCTGCAATAACGCCAGCTGGAACGGTACGGAAAGTGCCCAACTGCGCACTAACAGGCTGACCTGGTGAAAAGCGCGCCCCTGCGCACTCCAATCCATCAAGGTATCCAGCAGGACAGCACTTCCCTGCCCGACCGATACCCGCGTATGCGGATTATTTGCCGCCGCCAAACAGAGCTGATCGGGGCGTCGTTGATTGGCAACAATCGCATGATTCGCGGTTAACGCCAGCGCATGCCCATGGCGAAACGTCGTTGATAGTGGGTAATCGGTGGGCCGCCCGAAGGTCGCGGTAAAATCCTCCAGCATGGTGTCCGGCCGCGCACCACGCCACTCGTAAATGCACTGATTAGCATCCCCTACCGCCATAACCGCCGCCGTGCTACCCGCCAATACCGCAAGGAGGCGTTGCTGCGCCGCGTTGATATCCTGATACTCATCAATAATGACGTGGTCCAAAAAGCCTTCCACGCGCTGGCGTAGCGTAGCGTCAGCTTCCAGCGCCTGGAGCGGCCGATACAGCAAATCGGCGTAGGTCATAAGACCTTCATCCGCGAGCATTCGCTCTGCTTCGTTAAACGCGCTGGGGAAGTAATCAGTGTCCGGCTCGTAGTTAAGCCGCTCATAAAGTGCTTGAGGTTCGGCCATTTCTGCTTTGACCAGATTACAAAAATGCGCCAGCGCCTCCAGGCGCTCGCCCTCAATGGCCGCATCGCGCCGCTCAACGCTTTCACGCAGCACATGTAAACTGGCCTGGCGAAGCAAGCGCTCCAACTGCCAGTCAGCCGACAGCAATCGGCGTGGTGCCAGCACTCCCCAACGGCACAGACTTTGGGTTAATCGATGCCCCAGCGAGTGAAAAGTACGCACCGCAGGCAGCGCCTGCCCGGAGGGGGACATGCTTACCAAGCGTTGATGAAAATCATCCCGTGCTGAGCGGTTAAACATCAGTATCAGCATCCGCTTGGGCGCAACCCCACCGGCCAGCAGATGCAGCACTCGGGCTGCCATGGTGGTGGTTTTACCCGCACCGGCGACTGCCGCTACTCTGGCATGGCCGTTTTCATGATGGACAACAGCGTGTTGTTCTGCGGTTAACTTCACAAAGCCTCACTCGGTGCGCCATTATCGCCGCCAGCGGCGTCCTCAGCATCCACACAGCCGAGTGGAAACCACTCACCGGCACTCCACACACCGACTTCACACTGGCCATTAGCCAGTGTTTTCATACTTGCTGCATCAACCAGTTGATAAAACACATGGCGATGTAATCGGGCGGATAACCCATACCGGACAGCAATTTCCGGCAGCATCTCGCCACCTTGAGTCTCGCTGAACGCTAGAGGGTGTGTCGCGTCAAGGCGCACGACATCTTCAAACTGGGTCGTAAACCACCAGGCATCCTCATGAAAGTCGGCCTCAACAGCCACAAAAGGCAAATCGTCCACCTGGAGACACCAGCGCTCAACAGGCGTCACCAGGCAGTAGCCTTCCGGGTCGTGGCGCAACAGCGAGGATAGCAAACGCGCAACATCAGGGCGGGCAAACGGCTGCCCTTCGTGTAACCAGGTGCCGTCTGCTTGAATCACAATATTGATATCGCCAGACAGCGCTGGCTGCCATTGATCCACAGGCGGAATAGTGGCCACACTTTGACGCTGCTGCAGGAGTCGATCAATATTCATTGCATCCGCCTTGCGCTAATACCGCTTAACGTGAAGACACGAGCCCAGACTGCGCCAGGGCCTGTTTAACATGCGCAGGCGCATCGGGCACGGCTGCTTTAAACAGCTGAAAGAAGTTGGCCGTCGCTTGCATGGCCACTTCATCGACGCTGATGCCCCGCGCTTTGGCGATGCACTCTGCCACCTCAACAACCCACGCAGGTTCGTTGGGTTTGCCACGGTAAGGCACAGGGGCCAAGTAAGGACTATCGGTTTCAATAAGCAGACGATCCAGCGGCAGTTGGCGGGCCAATTCACGCAGCGACGCCGCGTTATTAAAGGTAATAATACCGGACAACGAAATATAGAAGCCAAGCCGCACCGCTTCACGCGCCATGTCCAAGTCTTCCGTAAAGCAGTGGAGCACACCACCGACGCGTGGATCGCTATATTCTCGCAACAAGGCAAGCGTGTCTTCCTTGGCTTCCCGGGTATGCACGATAACGGGCAACTCAAGCTCGCGGGCAGCGATCAAGTGCTGCTTAAAGCGCTCATACTGCACCGCAACCGGCACGCTTTCCCGATAGTGATAATCTAGCCCGGTTTCACCAATGGCAATGGCGCCGTACTGCTCTGCGGCTTCTTGAATATCACTCGCCACTGGCTCTTGCACAGGCGTATGCAGCGGATGAAGGCCCGCAGAAATAGCGACGTCGCTATGCTCACGAGCAATCGCAGCGAGCCCTGGCATATCCTCAAGGCTCACTGAAATCGCCAAAAACTGGCTAACGTTTGCAGCTCTAGCCGCGTTTAGCGTGGCGGCGATATCACCACCATGCGTGTGCTCCGACAAACGATCCAAATGACAGTGCGAATCAACAAACATGAACGTCTCATCAACCAAAAAGAGAAATAAAAAGGCGGGATAACGCTAAAGCGTCAATGAAGGAGCCGTATGATCATCAGCTTCCAGCAGCATTTCGATGTGCTCGCGCAGAGCGCTATCCTTAAAGCTAAAGTGAACGCCAATTCCCGCAACGCGCTGACTACTTATCTCGTCAGGCGATACCCATACGACATCACCCAAAACCGTCAGGCGCTCACACTCACCTGGCAACGTGAGCAATAAAGTGACCTGATCACCCAGCGCATAGGGCGTTTTAGTCGGTACAAATAGACCTCCACGCTCCAAAAACGGCATATAAGCTGAAAATAGCGTAGACGCATCAGGCACGGTGAGGGCAAGGGCTTTTTGAATACTCATATCAACCTCGCTCGCCGGTAAATCCATGACCACCATCGTAACGACATGACTAGAAGGTGATGGTTGAAATCCATAGCCAACGCAATAACGCTATGAGCGCAGCAGCGCTGCCCAACGCACTAGCCATGCTTCAAGCACCAGTTGCGGGTTTGGATTGGCTCCAACCGCTAACAGGCGCCGCTGTTCTCGGGCGTAATCCAGCAAACGAAACCAATCCTGCGCACGGCCATTTTTGACCGCTTGGCGGTAAAGGGGTTCTAAATCGGGATTGTGCAGTACGCTTGCTTCACCTGAAATACCCAAGCGAATTAAGTCTTCAAGCCATGCGATACCGTACCACAAGATAGCGTCAATCGCTTGGCGGTCCAGCCGTGCGGCCTCCGATACCGGCTCAGCGCCTCGCACCAATTGCTCAAAGCAGTCATGAATCTGGTGGCGTAATGCCCGCTCTTCAGGCGAAGCTAATTCAGCCGCCAAAAGCGGCAAACCACCCGACACCCGCCACCAAAAATACGCCTCTTCCTCACCGCCCAACTGTTCGATTAACCAACTGCGACACGCAGTAAAAGGCACACTGGGAAACGACCACTGCTGGCACCGGGAACGAATAGTCGCCAACATGCGAGATGGCACATCAGAAAGCAGAATAAACAGCGTTTTAGCGCCAGGCTCTTCCAGGCTTTTAAGCAACGCATTGGCCGCGGCGATGTTCATGCTCTCGGCCGGTGAAAGAACAATCACACGATAACCGCCCTGTTGGGCGGTCTGTGAGACAAACCGATTAACCTCGCGAATAGGGTCAATACGTATCTGGCGCTTGCCTTCTTCCGGCGAAACCCGCAACAGGTCCGGATGATAACCCGACGCCAGCATGGAACAGCTATGACACTGGCCGCATGCCAGCACATTCGGGCTTGCGCACAACGTGCGGGCAATTAGCGCCTCTGCCAGCTGCTGCTTACCCACACCGTGAGCGCCACTTAACAAAATGGCATGGGGCATACGCCCCTCATCTGACAGCCGCACCAACTGCTGCCATGTGGCCTCATGCCAAGGCAGTAGACCACTTAACGCCATAGCGCTATCCGTTCGGCGAGCACATCCTGAATATCGGCTTGTACGCTAACCAGCGACTGATGGGCATTAATGAGCGCAAAGCGCTTAGGCTCAGCACTGGCACGCTCCAGGTAGGCGTCACGGACAGCTTGAAAGAACTCGCCCCGCTCTTGCTCAAAGCGGTCACGCTGCTCATTTTGACTGTTAAGCCGTGACTCCAGGCGCGACTGCGCCGCCGTTAACGGCATATCAAGCAGTAACGTCAGGTCTGGCGTTAGCCCTTTCTGCACAAAGGCTTCAAGCTTGGCAATGCGCTCAACCGACATACCGCGCCCGCCGCCCTGGTAGGCAAAGGTCGCGTCAGTAAAACGGTCGCATACCACCCATGCACCGCGCTCCAATGCAGGCACTATTTTTTCGGCCAGATGCTGCGCTCGCGCGGCAAACATGAGTAACAGCTCAGCATCGGCGTGCAATGGCTCCTGGGGAGCAGGGTCCAGCAGTAGCGCGCGGATCGCCTCGGCGCGCGGCGTCCCCCCTGGTTCGCGGGTACTCACCACGTCAAGACCTTGCGCTTCCAGCGCTGCGACCACAAAAGCCATATTGGTGGATTTACCTACGCCCTCACCGCCTTCAAGCGTAATAAAGCGTCCCCGCTTGGTCATTGCCATCCCTTAATCAACGCGTGCATCGTTGAGATTAACTTCATGAAAAACCGACACTTTGGGTCAGCGGTTGCGAATATAGCGATTAACTGCATTATTGTGCTCACGCAGCGTACGCGAAAAGTGGTGTGTGCCGTCCCCCTTGGATACGAAGTAGAGCGTCTCGCCAGGCAGAGGATCAACCGCTGCTTCAAGCGACGCTCGCCCCGGCATGGCAATTGGCGTGGGCGGCATGCCATCAATCACATAGGTATTGTAAGGCGTGGCTTCACGCAGGTCGGCATAGGTAATGCGCCCTTGATACCGGTCGCCCATACCGTAAATCACGGTCGGATCAGTTTGTAGGCGCATGCCCTGCTCCGTCCGGCGCTTAAAGACACCGGCGATCTCACGCCGCTCTTCAGGCGCGCCTGTTTCACGCTCAATCAGCGATGCCATAATAAGCGCCTCATAAGGCGTCTCAATAGTCAGGTCATCGGAGCGTGCGGCCCATACTTCTTCTAAAATGTTTTCCATCCGCACCAACGCTTGGCGCAAAATATCGACGTCACTCATACCCAGGTGGTAGCGGTACGTATCGGGGAAAAACCAGCCTTCTGGAAAGGTGCCTTCTCTATCCAGCAAGGTCATTATTTCTTCATCGCTCAACTCCGCCGTGCGATGCTCCAGCTTGGGCGCGTTATTGAGTAGGTCGCGTAGTTGACTGAATGAGCGTCCTTCTGGAAGCGTCAACGGATACGTCACCACTCGGTTACTGCCTAACAGCGCCAGCATTTCAAGCCCATTCATACCGGGCGTTAACTCATATTCGCCCACCCGAAGACGGGGAATACGTTCCGGATGAACCCGAGCCAATACTTGAAAAGCCCAGGCATCCTCAAGAATCCCTTGCGCCTCCAACTGCGCAACCACCTGATTAAAGCCTGCTCCAGCAGGCACCTGATATAAAACAGGGGCTTCTAAAGCAAGAGGAGCGTCTAATCGGCTTTGCCAATAAAAATAGCTGCCTGCGACGCCAACGACGCCCAATACCAGAATAATTCCAACAGCGGCCAGTAACCGTTTCAACGTATCACCTCAACAAAATAGGTCAGGGCTTGCGGTATAAGTTGACGCATAGCCAAGCAGACGATGCGCCTGTGTTTGGAACTTATCGGGCTGATTAATCGGCCAACGCTGCAGACAATCCGCATCTTCAGACAATAACGTCGCCACTGGCCATACCCCCTGTACGGAGTTCGCCACCCAAGCGCGCTCAACGGCGGGTAAGGCTTCAAGGGTTAGATTGGCTTCGCGCACAGCGCCTTCAGCAATTAACGCGGCACGCAATGTACCGGCCACGCCACATGTATCGAGTGGCGGCGTAAACAGCTCACCGTGTTGCTGCCAAAACAGGTTCATGCTGGTCGCCTCGATCAACTGCCCCTGAGCGTCCGCCAGCAAACCTTCGGCAATCGACACATCCTGCCACTCTTGTCGTGCCATTACATTTTCGAGGCGGTTTAAATGCTTGATACCAGCTAAAGCCGGTTGGTGAGCCAAGCGTATGCGGCAGATACGCACCGTCACGCCGCTTTTCCAGCGCTCAACCATAGGGGCGAAAGAAGTCCGCCGACTTAGCAAACGGGGTGTTGGTGTATCAGGTAATGCATACCCCCTTCCACCACTACCCCGTGTAACAATCAGTTTTAATACTTCAAGCGGTGCCGTGGCGTTTCCCTGCCAAGTGGCATCAATCTCCTCTTGGCAGGGAACTGGAATGCCGAGCCGCTGACACCCCTTCACCAACCGCGCTACGTGGTATGCCCACAGCACCGGTTTACCGTTACGCAGCAGCACCGTTTCGAACACGCCGTCCCCATACGCCAGCCCGCGATCATCAAACGGCACCTGAGGCAGGGTCATCTTGCGTTATACCTTTTTAAACAGCAGCGAGCCGTTGGTGCCGCCGAACCCAAACGAGTTGGACAAGGCAACATCAATGCGCATGTTACGCGCCGTGTGCGGCACATAATCCAGATTGCAGCCTTCCTGAGGGTTATCCAGGTTAATGGTTGGAGGTGCCACCTGATCACGAATGGCCAGGATACTAAACACCGCTTCAACAGCGCCAGCAGCTCCTAACAAATGGCCAATCATGGACTTGGTAGAACTTACCGCCACATCCTGAGCGGCACTGCCCATCACCCGTTCAACAGCACGGCTTTCTGCAAGGTCGCCAGCGGCCGTGGAGGTTCCATGCGCGTTAATATAGTGCACCTCGGAAGGGTCCATTTGAGCATCTTTAATCGCATTGCTCATGGAAAGCGCAGCCCCGCGACCATCTTCAGGCGGTGCCGTCATGTGATAGGCATCATCACTCATACCAAACCCGACAAGCTCGGCATAGATATTCGCGCCACGTGCCTTGGCATGCTCGTACTCTTCGAGTACCAGTACACCGGCACCATCCGAGAGAACAAAGCCATCGCGATCTTTATCCCAAGGACGGCTTGCTGCTTCGGGATTATCATTACGCGTTGAAAGCGCTCGGGCGGCAGAGAAGCCTCCTAGGCCAAGTGGCGTCGTTGCCATTTCAGCACCACCGCAGATCATGACATCCGCATCACCATAGGCAATCGTACGTGCACTATAGCCAATATTGTGCGTACCGCTGGTACATGCGGTGGTAATAGCGATGTTAGGGCCTTGAAAGCCATGTTGAATCGCCAAATTGCCCGAGATCATATTGATGATGGAGCCCGGCACGAAAAAAGGTGATACGCGACGAGCGCCGCCCTTATTAAGCGCATTGTGGTTATGCTCGATCATGGGCAGGCCACCAATGCCTGACCCCATGGCCACCCCGATACGCGGTGCATTCTCTTCTGTACAGGTAATACCAGCATCCTGAATTGCCTGCGCGCCAGCCGCCATGCCGTACTGAATGAACAGGTCCATTTTGCGGGCTTCTTTGGGATTCAGATAAGGGCTAATATCAAAATTCTTAACCGAACCACCAAAGCGTGTATTGAAGCTACTTGTATCAAAGTGCTCAATGGGCGCTATGCCGCTCTTACCGGCCGTAATATTCGCCCACGTTTCATCCACGCTATTGCCCACTGGGGTCACCAGGCCTAACCCAGTTACCACTACCCTTCTTCGCGCCATTAGCTTTCCTCCAGGCATCCATGGTGACTCGACCCATCCGGGTCATTTTCAGCAGAAATTAGGTGCCTAGTATAACGGAGATTGAACGTTATGTTTACGGTGAAGCACAAAGCAAAAAAGCCGCCCGTTAAAAGGGCGGCTTTTAAGGGGGGTGCTAGCACCACACCCTCGTTTGATGCACCAACTTGCCCTTACTGGTGGGCGTTTACGTAGTCGATGGCTTCCTGAACTGTCGTAATTTTTTCCGCCTCTTCATCAGGAATTTCAGTATCGAATTCCTCTTCCAAAGCCATTACCAGCTCAACAGTGTCAAGCGAGTCAGCACCCAAGTCTTCAGTGAAAGAAGAGCTGTTCTGGATGTCTTCTTCTTTAACGTTCAGGCGCTCTGCCACAACTTTCTTAACGCGCTCTTCAATAGTACTCATTAACGTACTCCAGTCGTTCACATTAGCCGTTTTGGATAACCAGCTATTTGGAAACCGCAAGCCAAAAGCTGCGGGGTAGTTTATAGACGCCCTTAGGCAGACGCAACCGCTAAGCCTAAGGCCATCAACGCATATTCATGCCGCCGTTTACATGCAGGGTCTCACCGGTAATGTAACTTGCAGCATCACTGGTAAGAAAACCGACAGCGGCAGCTATCTCTTCCGGACCACCCAGGCGAGCCAACGGAATTTGCTTCAGCAGCATTTCATGCTGCGCTTCCGGCAACGCTTGTGTCATATCGGTCGCGATAAAGCCAGGCGCCACTGCGTTAACCGTAATGGCACGTGAAGCCACCTCACGCGCCAACGCACGGCTGAAACCTTCCATACCCGCTTTTGCAGCTGCATAGTTAGCCTGACCCAGGTTACCCATGGTCGCCACTACAGAGCTGATGGATACGATACGCCCAAAACGCGCCTTGGTCATGCCTCGCAGGCACGCCTTGCTTACACGATAGACAGACTTGAGATTGGTATCCATCACCGAATCCCACTCATCCTCTTTCATGCGCATCAATAAATTATCACGCGTAATACCGGCGTTATTAACTAAAATTGTCGGCGCACCAAAGCGCTCCGTGATGACCTTAAGCACGTCATCAATGCTTGCCTGGTCCGTCACATTAAGGCAAAGGCCAGCACCCTCAATGCCGTTTTGCTGCAAATCGGCATCAATTTTTTGTGCCCCGGACTCACTGGTCGCGGTTCCGATCACGATACGGCCCTGACGGCCCAGCTCGTGAGCAATCGCTCGACCAATACCACGACTGGCACCAGTAACAAGCGCAACTCGGCGTTCTTGCGTCATAATTTTTTGCCTTTAACTATTGGCTTCTTAACCACGTAAATAAGCAAGGATAGCGAAAATTTCAGCGAACTAGGCGTCACTAGTCTGCGCTTCACGTGCCAGCTCAAGCGCCGCATCCAGGCTGTCAGGATCATTGACTGCCAACCCTTTAGCGCCACGGACAATGCGCTTGTTAAGCCCTGTCAGCACTTTACCTGGGCCACACTCAATAAATACATTAACAGACTGAGCAGCCATGGCTTCAACGCATGCTGCCCAACGCACCGGCTGATAAAGCTGCTCGATCAACCGCGTACGCAGCGTATCAATGTCGGCATGCGCCTGCGCATCTACGTTTTGAATAACCGTGTAGCGTGGCGCTCGAAATTCGACACTTTCCATAGCGGTGGCCAAACGCTCGGCAGCTGGACGCATCAGTTCACAATGCGAAGGCACCGAAACCGGCAGCGCCATTGCACGCTTGGCACCCGCCTCCTGACACGCCACAATCGCCCGCTCAACCGCAGCGGCACTTCCGGCAATCACGACCTGGCCCGGCGAATTATAATTAACGGCCGAAACAATATCCCCCTGCGCAGCACTGGCGCAAGCGGCTTCAACCGCACTATCTTCCAAGCCGAGAATAGCCGCCATACCGCCCTCACCGACCGGTACAGCGTCCTGCATGGCTTCGCCGCGAAGGCGAACCAGCTGAACGCCTTCAGCAAAACTCATCACACCCGCACACACCATGGCGCTATATTCACCCAGGCTGTGCCCGGCCATGACAGTAGGCCGAGGCCCTTCAAGCTCCTGCCACACCCGCCAAATTGCAACACTAGCAGAAAGCAGCGCAGGCTGCGTGCAAGCGGTCGCGTTTAGCGCGGCCTCGGGGCCTTCCTGGACGACTTTCCACAAGTCGTAACCAAGTGCATCCGAAGCTTCCTCAAATGTTGTTCCCACTACACTATAGCGTTCGGCTAGCTCACGCAGCATTCCAAGCTGCTGAGAGCCTTGCCCGGGAAAAATGAGGGCAAGGGGTTGAGACATGTCGTTCACCTTTGCTCTTTAGGCATTTGCTCATTTGAGCGATAAGCGTGGCTATGGCTACATCCTGCTGTCACCCATAGCCCGCAAAATAAGTTCTAACCTTTTATTATCGAGCACTTTACCTAGTAGCACTCTGCGCCCATACCCTACACCATGGTGTACACATAAGCGCCTTCCTTAATGACTGAAAATGGTATTAACGGCGCTCCCAACGCCCTGCCATACGCGCGGGTAGATTATGCTCCACCTCATGTACAGCACGCTGGATCGCATAATAAAAACCCTCTGCCTGGGTACCACCATGGCTTTTCACCACGATGCCCTTCAAACCAAGCAGGCTTGCTCCATTGTAGCGTACAGGGTTTAATTCTTGCTTTAGATAGCGCAACACAGGCTTGGCCAGTAGGCTTGCCAAACGACCGCTTAGGCGCGATTCAAACGCCATTTGGACACGCTCAACCAGCATACGAGTCAAACCTTCGCTTGCTTTGAGTACGGCATTCCCGACAAAGCCATCACACACCACCACATCAAGCTTGCCTTCAAAAAGATCACCACCTTCGGCATACCCCTGATAGGCAAAGGCGGACGCATCAGAATATTCGCGCAGAAGCCGGTCTGCTTCGCGCACATTCGCACTCCCCTTGGTAGCTTCCGCCCCCACATTAAGCAGCGCGACACGGGGCAGGCTTACATTATCAACGCACTGCGCCATGGCAGCACCCATGACGGCAAAATCAACCAACCGGTGCGCGGGCGAATCCACGTTCGCGCCCAAATCCAGTAAATAGCAGCGACGGCCATAGCGGGCCGGAATCGCAGTACTAATGGCAGGCCGTGAAATACCTTTAAGCGTTCCCAGCTCACGACGAGCAAGCGCGACCAACGCAGCCGTATTGCCCGCGCTTACGCCAGCGACTGACTCGCCCAACCGAAGACTCCGCAACATACACGCCATACTGCTTTCCTGGCCATGACGAAGCGCCCAGGCAGCACTGGAGGCCTGAGAGATGCTCAAAGGGGCATCACTAACCGCTAAACGTGACGCTGCCGCAGCCAGAGGCTGCGGCAAGCGTGAAAGCTCAGCAATAATATGCTGACGCGGACCAAACAGAGTCAATTCAAGACCAGGATGTTCAATCACTGCTCTTGCAGAGCCTTCGATAACCGCATGGGAGCCTTGATCGCCTCCCATCACATCAATCGCTAGGCGCATGCAGCACCCACTCTATTTGGCCGCTTAACAAGATAGTTAAGGCTTATACCTCAACCACCTTGCGACCACGGTAGAAACCATCTGCAGCGACATGGTGACGCAGGTGCGTCGTACCGGTTTCTTTGTCCTGAGACAGCGTCGGCGCGCTCAGCGCGTCGTGGCTACGACGCATACCGCGCTTGGAACGAGTCTTACGGTTCTTTTGAACTGCCATGGGTGTTTACTCCAGGGTGTGTAGGGTAAATAACGCTTACTTTTTGCCCTTTAAGGCATTAAGCACTGCGAAAGGGTTCGTGGCCGGCGTCGCTTCTTCTGACGCACCGTCTGTCTTGCTGACCAGCTGCTCCGCCGAGACATGGCATTCGGTCTCATCGTGATAGACCACCTGCGGCAGACTGAGGATAAGCTCATCCTCAACTACCGTTAGTAGATCCAGCTGTTCTTTTTCCACCAGCACCGGTTCATGACTGGCAGGCAGCTCGGCGGCCAAGGCCTCGTCACTGATCATTCCAAGCAGGAAGTCACTGGACACGTCTTGGCTCAGCGGCACCAGGCAACGACGACATGGCAATGCCAGCGTCGCTTGCAAATGGCCACGAATTTCACGACGACCTTGGGCATCCACACCAAACTCAAGGACAACATGACAGTCGCCCGTTTGGTCACCTGCCTCTTCGGCAAGCCGTGGCAACGAATTCAGTGCCACTACGCCTTCTAGTCGTTCGCGGCGGGCTGCAAGCTTATAAGGCTCAACCCGGCTGGGGAGTTGTGAGGTCAACATAGGCGCGCAATGATAGGCACTCCCCCCGCTGGTGTCAAAGCTTCAACTCAATTCTTCATGGTTTATCGCACATTTCCCCATGACTTATCGCCCACACCCGCAAATTAGGCACGCCCGCTGGCTTTCGCTACACTCCCCTTTTATTCCAAATCGCTTAGGAGAAATGGCGTGCCGCTTACTCAAAACGCATCGCTGGTGCTGGGCTCAAGCTCGCGCTGGCGACGAGAGCTGTTGGAACGCTTACAGCTTCCCTATCAGTGCTATTCGCCTGATATTGACGAAACACCTCGTGCCAATGAGTCCCCCAAGGCACTTGTGCATCGTTTAGCGCTCAGCAAAGCCAACGCCGTGGCGCCCCACTTCCCCAATCACTACATTATCGGCTCAGACCAGGTAGCGCTCTTTGAAGGCGACATACTGGGCAAGCCCCACACCCAGGAACGCGCCTGCGCCAACCTGGCGCGTTTTTCAGGTCAGCGCGTTACTTTTTTAACCGGGTTAGCGCTGCTTGATACCCAAAGGCAACGCCACTACACCCACATAGAGCCTTTCGACGTTATCTTTCGGCAGCTGACCACACGCGAAATTGAGCGCTACGTCACCCTTGAGCAACCACTGGACAGCGCTGGCAGCTTTCGAATGGAAGGATTGGGCATCACGCTGTTTGAAGCGTTAGAAGGGCGTGATCCGAACGCCCTGATTGGGCTTCCGCTTATTGCGCTGTGTAATATGCTACGCCAAGTGGGCATGGACCCACTTGACGGTTAAGCTCGGGTTTATTGTGCCTGGTAGCGTAGCGGTGAGTGAGCCGCTTTAAGGCCAAGCACCTCCGCCGCCACTTGGGTAAAGCGTCGCGTCAACCGATCAAACGGATCAAGACGCGGCGTATAATCTTCCCAACTCGCCTCCCCCACCTGATCGCGCGCCACTTCTTCAAGGCTTGCCAACTGGTCCACCAGACCAAGCTCAAGCGCCTGCTCGCCGCTCCAGATAAGCCCAGAGAATATATCTGGCTGGTCGCTTAGCCGATCGCCTCGCCCAGCACGAACATCATTCATAAATTGCTGATGTGTTTGCGTCAACACACTCTGCCAGAATGCCTGCGCCTCTTCATCAAGCGGCTGAAACGGGTCCAAAAATGCCTTGTTCTCGCCCGCCGTTAACACACGGCGCTCTACGCCTATCTGGCTGATCGCATCCTGAAAGCCAAATCCTGCATAAATAACCCCAATCGAGCCCACCAGGCTTGCCGGTGAAGCAATGATTTCATCGGCTGCCGAAGCGATATAATACGCCCCACTCGCACCGATATCCTCGATAACCGCCAGAATCGGCTTATCACCCTGCTCGCGCAGGCGCATGATTTCCGCATAAATACGCTGCGATTGAACCGGGCTACCACCGGGACTATCAATATGCAGCACAACGGCTTCGGTATTATCTGATTCCCAGGCGCGATTTAATCCCTGAATGATACGCTCGGCATTCGCTGGAGCATCACTGGCAATAACGCCATTAACGTCTACGATGCCCAAGTGACGCTGCAGGGTAGACGCATCGCCCGTTGCGGCCCAAAAAGCGTTATATACAACGGTCGCGACTAACGCCAGTATCAAAAAGAGCGTCATAAAACGGAAAAACAACTTCCAACGCCGTGTACGACGCTGCTCTGTTAACACGCCGCCAATCCAGCGATCCATCATTTCAACCTGTGCCAGGCGCTGCCGCTCACGCAGCGTTTCAGCATCATCGCCAGCCGCCCCTACCGTAGCAGCCTCATCTTTATAAGCCGCCACGTCAGGACCCTGCGTCCAGCGATCCTGGTTTGAACGATCAGATGCAGGGTTGCCCTCAGGCTGTTGGTACCCGCTGGCATCACTGCGGCGCCAATCATCACTCATATAGCATCCTTTTTTGAGTTTAGGGACGCCAGATGATTAACCATCCACCCAACGTCGCATCCTCTATCCATGCAGCCAGCCAAAAAGATCTTCAACGTTATGAGCGACCCATTTGGGCTGGCTTGCCGCTAGCCGCGCTGGCGTATGAACACCGTACGTTACTGCCACACGATCCATGCCGATGGCCCGCGCCATTTCCAGGTCATATTCAGTATCGCCTACCATCACTGCACGCTCCACAGGAACGTCAAGCTCTAGAAGCAACTCATTCAGCATTTGTGGGTGTGGCTTTGAACGTGTTTCATCTGCGGTGCGACTAGCATGAAACCAGCCCCCACTTCCCGTTTCAGTGAAAACCCGATCAAGGCCACGGCGGCTTTTACCCGTGGCAACGGCCAAACGCTGCTGTTCGCGCTCGCGAAGGCGCGCTACGTGCGCCTCGACCCCATTAAAAAACGGCATGGGCGTTGTGTTTCCATGCACAAACTGATGTGCATAGCGCTCACGCAAGCGTTCGGCCTGAGCAGGACCGATGCCCGGACACAGCGTGGCAATGGCTTCCGGGAGCCCCAGGCCGATAATATCTCTAATGGCCGCGACGTCCAGCTCACCCCACTCAGCCTCCTGGGCCGCTACCTGCATACAGGCAACAATTTTCGACACCGAATCCATCAGGGTGCCGTCCCAATCAAAAATAATCAGCTCGTAACGCATTACCGCCCCTTATTACTTCACTGCCCGTACATTTATTGCCGAGCACGCTTGAGCACGTCTTCCAGAACGTCTGGCAACGGCGCCTTAACGGTCACTGGGCGGCCGTTGGTAGGTTCTGGAAACGTTAGCGAGCGGGCATGCAGAAACAGACGACTAACGCCTAGCTGTTTTGTCAAGTGCGCACTTTCACGTGTCGAGTACTTATCATCCCCAAGCAGCGCATGCCCCGCATGAGTCGCATGAACGCGAATTTGATGTGTTCGCCCGGTCACCGGCTCGGCTTCAATCAGCGTGGCTTTCTCAAAGGTTTCAACAACCGCAAAATGGGTGCGCGATACCTTGCCGTTTGGATCTACCCGCACTCTACGCTCACCGTTGCCTGCGTCGAATCGGTCAAGACGCGCACTTTCATAGGTTTTACGTGCAGGCCAGCGACCGCTCACAAGCGCCAGATAACGCTTGTCCATGCCATGTTTTTTTAACGACTCGTTAAGTGTCACCAAGGCATCACGAGACTTTGCCAGCAACAAGCAGCCAGAGGTATCGCGATCAAGCCGATGAACAAGCTCCAAAAAGCTCAAATCATCCCGCACCTGACGCAGTGCTTCAATCAACCCGATTTTAACCCCGCTCCCCCCATGCACCGCCAAGCCAGAAGGCTTATTAAGCACCATCCAGTCAGGGCCTTCCATAATGACGCTACCTACTAACACGTCACGCAAATTATCGCTGACTTCCTTCACCGCCTCACGCGGCGCCAAACGTAATGGCGGCACCCGGACCAGGTCACCCGCCTGGAGACGGTAGTCCACCTTGACGCGCTTTTTATTAACCCGCACTTCACCTTTACGCACGATGCGGTATATCAATGCTCTAGGAGCACCTTTCAGGCGAGTCATCAAAAAATTGTCAATTCTTTGACCTGCCTGTTCAGGGGCGATATCCACCCACTGTACTTCACGCCCTTCGGCCATTGCCGCGCACTCCTGCTGTGTCTCTATGATGCCAGGCTAAAAACGGCATTCTAACGTAGACCCAAGGGCATTGCGTCAATTGCTGGTAGTTGTCTTTACTGTTATATTCCAAATCGTTCACTACTAAGCGTGGGCAGCTTGTCGAGTATTACAGTTTTCACAAGTGCTACTACCACGTTTAGCTAAAAGCGCCTGCCCGACTAACACGCAGGCCTGAGCACAAGAAGCGGCGCCAGTGTACGCATTGCCCGAATCTTAACGTATTAAAATGCAGTCACTCTGTCGCCCGTATGATGTCGACAGATTTGCTAACGCTTAGCCCACAACGGCAAGCGAATGCTGAATAAAACGCCACGCCCAGAACTGCCCCGTCTTTTCGTCACAAGGCGCTGGTCACTTCTGGGCGACAAGTTCAACGCTGTGCCGACGACCGGCGTTGACGAATCGATGAATGCTAGGTGTAGGCGGTGTCAGCAGGGCCGGATGGACGTGACAGCCACCGAAACACGTCCTGCCTCCGCCACGTACTCAACCTGTCAGCCGGGTCGGTTAAAACCTTCCTGGCTTGCCGCGTCAGCATAACCATGCGCCGAGCACAAGCACGCAGCACCCACCGATTCGTCTACGTCACTCCTTAGACGGTCCGTCGGCGCGCAACGCTATGCGAGACAACATGAAACGGATGCTTATCAATGCGACCCAACCCGAAGAGCTTCGGGTCGCGCTGGTTGATGGACAACGCCTGTACGATTTGGATATTGAATCAGGTGCACGAGAGCAGAAAAAAGCCAATATTTACCGCGGCAAAATTACCCGCGTGGAACCCTCCCTTGAAGCGGCCTTCGTTGACTTTGGTGCAGAGCGCCATGGTTTTCTACCGCTCAAGGAGATCTCCCGCGAATACTTTCTTAAAGACGTATCTGGCCGCCCCAGTATTAAAGAGGTACTGAAAGAGGGCCAGGAAGTTATCGTGCAGGTGGACAAGGAAGAGCGCGGCAACAAAGGCGCAGCCTTAACGACCTTTATTAGCCTGGCAGGCCGCTTTTTGGTGCTTATGCCCAACAACCCTCGTGCAGGCGGTATTTCTCGCCGCATTGAGGGCGAAGAGCGCAGCCAGCTAAAAGACGCCATGGGTCAGCTCACCGTACCTGACAAGATGGGTCTCATCGTGCGCACGGCGGGCATTGGCCGTAATCCCGAAGAGCTTCAGTGGGACCTGGATTATCTGGCCCAGGTATGGGAATCAATCACCACAGAGGCCGCCAAGCGCCCTGCTCCGTTCCTGATTTACCGCGAATCCAACGTTATTATCCGGGCCATGCGGGATTACCTGCGCCAGGATATCGGCGAAGTGCTCATTGACAGCCCTGAGATTCATGCTGAAGCACTAGGCTTTATCCGTCAGGTAATGCCGTCATATCAGCAAAAAATCAAACTCTATGCGGATGAAGTGCCGCTCTTCTCGCGCTTTCAAATTGAGTCACAGATCGAAACAGCCTATCAGCGCGAGGTAAAACTCCCGTCTGGCGGCTCGATCGTTATCGACCATACCGAAGCACTGGTTTCAATCGACATCAACTCCGCCCGAGCGACCCGCGGCAGCGATATTGAAGAAACCGCCCTTCAGACCAATTCTGAAGCGGCCGATGAAATCGCCCGCCAGCTGCGCCTTCGGGACATTGGCGGCCTGGTGGTGATTGACTTTATCGACATGGGCCCGGCACGCAATCAGCGCGAAGTCGAAAACCGCATGCGCGACGCTTTGAAGCTTGACCGCGCACGGGTACAGATTGGGCGCATTTCACGCTTTGGCTTGATGGAGATGTCTCGCCAGCGCCTGCGCCCTTCACTGGGCGAAACCAGCGGTGTGGTCTGCCCGCGCTGTAATGGTCAGGGCACCATCCGCGATGTCCGTTCGCTCTCGCTCTCGATCATGCGCCTTATCGAAGAAGAGGCCATGAAAGAGCGTAGCGCACAAATTCGTGCGATTCTGCCCGTACCTGTTGCTACCTATCTGCTCAATGAAAAACGTAGCGTACTGGCCGATATTGAGTCACGCCAAGAGGTACGCGTTGTACTGCTACCCAATCCGGAAATGCATACGCCTCATTATGACGTGCAGCGTTTACGCGATGACCATTTAGATGAAGATGACACTCAAACACTGTCAAGCTTCGAGCTATCTACCGATACCGAAGTAGGCAAAGAGCCCAACCCCAACTTCGCGCCGCCCACACAGCGCGCTGAAGCGGCAGTTAAGAGCATTGCTCATAATGCCCCCGCACCCGCCTCGCTACAGACGGACGAGCCAGCAGCAGCCAAGGCCACCGTACCTGCTACCAACGATGAGCAACCCAGCGTTATTGGGCGCTTTATCCGCAGGTTTGCAAAGCTACTGGGCAGCGATGACAACAGCCCAGCCGAAGCCCCTGCTAGCAAGCCAGAAGCGCCTGCGCCACGTAAACAAGCCGAGCGCAGCCAACAGAAACCGGCCCCATTAGGCAGTGAGACGAAACAGCGTCCTGCCCGTAGCGAGCGCACCGAAAACAGCAAGGCAGATCAGCGGCAGACCCCGTCGCGAAATGCCAATGTCGATGCCAGCGAAGAAGCCAACGATAAGCGCAGCGGCCCTTCTCGCACTCGCAATCGTCGCCGGAACCAGCAGCAGGACGATGCTAAAACGCAGGAGAGTGGCAGCAAAAACAGCCGCCAGAATCAGAAAGAGACCTCTCCCGCAAAAGACGAAAGTCTGGATACATCGAAGAAAGCGCCTCAAAAAGAGTCGCGTCGAGAGACTCAACGCGACAATAAACCGGCAAAAGAAGCTGCGCAAAACAACGCAGAGCAGCCGACTCCCCAGGATGATGGCAAACCGAAGCGTACGCGCAACAACCCGCGCAACCGTTCACGCAAGCAGGCAGTCAGCCCTCAGGCGGAAGCCGAACAGTTAAAGCTGCAGGCCCAGGCAGCCGAAGAGGCAACGCACGCAGACGCTACAGCCCCAGCGACGGAAACGCCCGAAGCTGCAGCGCCGAAACAGGAAGTCGCTCACGAAAGCCTTTCTGAAGCCTCTGCGCAGTTGCCTGAAACGCAAGCCGAAGCTTCGCCTGCCAGCAGCATTGCAGATAGCAATCACGCTGACAGTCAATCGCATCAAGCGACCGCTGAGAAAAACACTCAGGAAACCGTTCAGGAACTTTCTCAAGCACCATCTCAAGCACCAGCTCAGGAAGCAGCTCAGGAAAGTCCCAAGCCTCAAGACGCGGAAAATACCGGCGTTAGCGCTGCTGACGAAACGACTCCGGTAGCGGCAGTTGAACCCGCCGAAACACTTAAAGCGGAACAGCCCTCTCCGAAAGTCGCCGAGCATGACGTTGCGTCAGCTGAAGCAACAGCACCAGCCCAGCAAGAGACGCCCGCAGCTGCCGAGCCTGAAAGCGCACCGGTCTCGGAAGATGCGCCGAAAACGGCAGATGAAGCGAAGCGTGACGATGTCATATCTCTTCCGCAGCAGACCGATGAAAAGCTCGAAACCGACGCAAGTAGCGACGTCGATACTACGCTCGCGCCATCGCCCACTGAATTGGCCGAAAGCGGCGTAGCCGATGAGTCCCAACAGTTGGCACCGGTCGATACGTTGGCAGACGCTACACCTGTTCAGGAACCTGCAGAAAGCAACACACCTGCGGACGCACCTGCCAACAAATCGCTTGCCCAGGAAGATGTGCAGCCTGACGCCACTAACGTTGACGTTGCGCCACACGCCGCTAAATCGGTAGACGCACCTGTCGCCGAAGAAGTGGCTGAAGAAGCACCCAAGCCGCGTCGTCGCCGCACCCGTGCGCATAACGACCCTCGTGAGCTGCGCAAGCAGGCACAAGAAGCCAGCAAAGAGTAATTTGCTGACTGCGTAAAAAAACCCCGCCTGGCGGGGTTTTTTTATGCGTTAGTGCTCATGTATTTATCAACCTTGAACCAAACGTGGCTCCGGCTCCAGCCGTACATTAAAACGAGCATGCACACGGTCGATAATCTTGCCTGCAAAGCGCAGCAATCCCTTACGGTCACCGCCGCCAAAATGAACCAACACTAACGCTTGGCGGTCATGCACGCCAAATTCGCCCTCACATACACCTTTAAGACCGCACTGATCAATCAACCAGCCGGCCGCCAATTTGGTCTTTCCTTCGCCTAAAGGGAAATGTGGCATGTCAGGATAGCGGGCCAATAGCGCCTGCCCTTGCTGATCTGAAACAATGGGATTCTTGAAAAAACTGCCTGCATTGGCAAGCTGCCCCGGGTCTGGCAATTTTTCCTGGCGAATAGCTGCCACTGCCTCTGCAATATCCAACGGGGTGGGCACATTCGGCAAGCGCGAGGCAAGATCGCCATAGTGAACCTTCGGTGCGGGCTGGCTGGAAAGCCGCAATACCAGCCGAGTAATCACGACACGATCACACAGCGCACCCTTGAAAAGGCTATCGCGGTAGCCAAACGCACACTCAGCAGTCTCAAGCCAACGCGTGCTTCCTGTCGCAATCTCCATGATCTGCACGGCCTGAAGGCTATCGGCAAGCTCAACGCCATAGGCGCCGATGTTTTGCACGGGGGCTGCGCCACAATCACCCGGAATCAGCGCCAGGTTTTCAATTCCCCAGAACCCTCGGGCCGCCATATTGAGCACCAGCGTATGCCAGTTAACGCCAGCCCCCACATGCGCCAACACATTATTACCCGCCGAGGTCAGCCACCACTGCCGTAGTGCCGGGCGTATCGCAATCCCTGTTAAGCGCGGCGGCAAAAGCACGTTGCTCCCTCCGCCCAAAAGCGTTACCGGCCAGCGCTGATGCTGGGCAATAGCAAGCGTCGCACGTAAGGCGTCTAGCGTGGTGGGTTCAGCGTAATAATCAGCCACGCAGGGCAAACGTAACGTATTGGACGATGACAGATCCACGTGTTCGTTAATGAGACAAGCCGAGTTTTTAAGGGCTGAAGCTGTCACACGCGGTCACTTTTCAGGTGCTGGATTAACCCCTGTGACGCCGTTTCGATCATATCAAGCACGTCTTCAAATCCCTGCTCACCGCCATAGTAAGGGTCTGGAACCTCTGCTCCCGGCGTTCCAGAGAACTCCAGAAAAAGCCCGACATAAGCGTTGCTTTCGGCAGGTTTCAAGGCACGCATTGCCTGCAGATTGTCGTTATCCATGCCCAGTACATAATCGAATGTCAGAAAATCTTCTGCGGTCAGCTGCCGGGCACATAGCTGGCTCAGGTCAATACCTCGCCGCTTGGCTGCTGATTGAGCGCGCGAATCGGGTGCTTTCCCGATGTGCCAAGCGCCTACTCCGCAAGAGTCAATACTGACACGTTCACTCATACCTGCGTTTTCCAGCGCACGTCGAAAAATGCCCTCGGCAGTGGGCGAGCGACAAATATTTCCTAAACAGACAAAAAGTACCCGCGTCACAACGCGCTCCCTGTACGTTGAAAAGTATTAACCAGATGGCGCTAACAGCGCGCGAACACGAGCTAAATCTTCCGCCGTGTCGACACCTGCCGGGTTAACCTCACACGCCAATGCCACCTGAATTAAATGGCCATGCTGCAAAGCGCGCAGCTGTTCAAGCTGCTCTAACTGCTCCAGCATTGAGGCCGGCCAGTCCCGGTAGGCGGCTAGAAAGCTCGCGCGGTAGGCATAAATCCCGATATGGCGCAGCCATGCATCCGTTTCAAGCAGTGCAGGCTGCTGCTTGAACTGCTCACGATCCCAGGGGATGGGCGCACGTGAGAAATACAGCGCCCGCCCCTGCAGTGAGCGCACTACTTTGACCACGTTGGGATTAAAGAGTGATGCTACATCGTTAATCGGCTCAGCCAACGTCGCAATGGAGGCTTCTGCGTCATCAGCTAAGCGCAGTGCCACCTGATCAATTAACGCGGGCGGAATGAGCGGCTCGTCACCCTGCACATTCACCACTAGTTCGTCTTCACCCAAAGAAAGGCTCTGGGCAACTTCGGCAAGCCGATCCGTCCCCGAGGCGTGATCATCGCGCGTCATGACGACCTCAGCCCCATACGGCAGCATCGCATCACGGATACGTTCATCATCGGTCGCAACAACGACACGAGCCGCCTGGCTTTGACAGGCACGCCGCCACACATGGGCGACCATAGGCTCACCAGCAATATCCAGCAGTGGCTTACCTGGCAACCGGGTTGAACCATAGCGGGCAGGCACAACGGCTATAAATGCAGGAAACGCCATTACAGGTCTCCCGTGCGACCTGGCGAGGTTGGGAGCTTTTCGTCAGCGTCCATTACCCGGGCTTCCTCAGGCAGCATAACCGGGATACCTTCTTGTATCGGATACGCTAGACCGTCATAAAGACAAACCAGTTCCTGCGCTTCGCGGTCGTACTTAAGCTTGCCGTTACATAACGGGCAAACCAGCATTGCCAGCAGTTCCTTATCCATTTATGCATCCCCTTCAGGACAGGGCTGACAGCCTGGCTGCCAGCCAATGTTCAAATTCTAATGGAAGCGTTGCCTCCACTTCTAATATCCAGCTATTGGGTGGCGCAATTCCCATGCATTTCACCGCATCTTTGGCGGTCATGACCACGGGCCGCTGTTTCGCCGGAGTAAATATATCCGCACTAAAACGCTGATGGTCTGCCAACGCCAGCATCTCACCGTTTACGCCTAAATCACGCAATGTAGTAAAAAAGCGCGCGGGGTGTCCGATACCGGCCACGCCAAACACCGGCACGCTAAAAGGTAGCGGTGTCAGCGGAAAGCGCTTGCCATCATTTAGGCGCCGCCAACTTATCGGCATTAGCTGCATGGAAGTGGCGCTCACCGAAAGTGATTGGCGCATGTCTCCCTTCGCTATTTCACCATTCGCTATTTCACCATTAACAACCACCGCATCTACACGCGCTAAACGTTCGGGCGACTCACGCAGTGGCCCCGCAGGCAGGCAGCGACGATTACCCAACCCTCGCGCCCCATCAATCACCACGATCTCAATGTCTCGCTCAAGCGCCAGATGCTGCAGCCCGTCGTCACTCAAAATAATATCGCAACCGAGATCGACCAACGCTTGAGCGCCACGCACACGCTTGGGGTCTGCTACCACGGGTAACAAGGTTTGCTGGGCCAACATAACCGGCTCGTCACCGCTTTGCGCGGGATCCGTCGAGGGCGTTACCTGGAGCGGGTAGTGCTCGGCTTTACCGCCATAGCCACGCGTGACAATACCCGGCGTCCAACCTTGTGCAACCAACCAGCGGCTTAACCAGGCCACTAATGGCGACTTTCCGGTTCCACCCAGGGTGATATTACCCACCACGATGACCGGCACTGGCGCACGCCATGTGGCCTTTTGGCCACTCACATACGCGGCTTCACGACGCGCCATGACATACTTATAAAGCGCGCCCAATGGCCTTAGCGGCAATAGCCATGGGCTATTGTGATAGCCCGCTTCAAGCCAGCGCTGCGCCAGCGTCATTATGCTTCCTGAAACTGAAGTTGATACAGCGCAGAGTAGGCACCACCTTTGTCCAGCAGCTCCTGGTGCGCTCCTTGCTCAATAATACGCCCCTGGTCCATCACCAGGATTCGATCTGCACGCTCAATCGTGGACAGACGATGGGCAATGACGAGTGTCGTGCGTCCCTGGCAGACGTGCTCCAGCGCTTTTTGGATGTAACGTTCAGACTCGGTATCCAGAGCGGAGGTTGCCTCGTCCAAAATCAATATTGGGCTATCTTTGAAAATCGCCCGGGCGATCGCCAGACGCTGACGTTGCCCACCCGATAGCATGACCCCGTTTTCACCCACCACCGTTTCATAACCTTGTGGCAGCTTATCGATAAATTCGCTGGCATACGCCGCCTTGGCAGCAGCTTCAACGGCCTGACGATCAGGGTTCGCCGTGCCATAAGCAATATTATCGGCCACCGTGGCGTTAAAGAGCGTCACTTGCTGTGTGACCAAGCCAATCTGCTGACGCAATGGGCCTAACGCATACTCATTAATATCCACACCATCGATTAAAATGCGTCCTTCATTAAGACGATAAAAGCGTGGTAATAGGCTAACGAGGGTTGATTTTCCGCTGCCTGAGCGACCCACAATCGCCACCATCTCACCAGGCGAGACGTGCAAATTGATGTCATGCAGCACGTTTGGCTGGTCGTCGGCATAGCGAAAGCCAACATTTTCGAGCATCAGCTCGCCCGTTAGACGCTTGGGCACACGCTGGCCGGTGTCTTGTTCCGGTGCTGTATCCATCAACCCAAAGAGCTCTGAAGCGGCGGCAAGTCCTTTTTGAATTTCACTGTTAATTTCAGTGAGCTGGCGTACCGGCTTGATCATCAAGGCCGCTGCGGTAATAAACGCAACAAACTCACCTGGCGTCATATTGGCCATTATCGCCGGCGCCATGGCCAGCCACACCAGCAGCGCCATGGATATCGCTACCAGCATAAGAATAACCGGGGAGCTTATCGCCCGCGTCATTGACTCTTTCATACTCTGTTTACGGTTCTCTTCGCTTACCCGTGCAAACCGTTGCTTTTCATAATCCTCAGCGCCGTAGGTGCGCACAACGCGGTAGCCTGACAAGCCTTCGGAAGCGACATGAGTGACATCACCCATCGAGCTTTGTATGCGTTTTGAAATACGCCGAAAGCGCTTACTGACATAGCTCACCACCACGCCAATAATGGGGGTAACCCCTAAAAACAGTAGGGTTAGCATCCAGTTCGTCCAGAACAAATAACCCACCAATCCCACAACAAACAGGCCTTCACGCAAAATAACGGTGACAGCGTTCGTTGCAGCGCCCGCCACTTGCTCTACATGGTAGGTCACGCGCGAAACAAGGTGACCGCTTGAGTGCTGGTCAAAAAACCGTCCAGGCAGATGCAGCATGTGGGCAAAAACGTCGCAGCGCAGCGTGTGGATCACATAGCGTCCTACATACGCCATATAGTAGGTGCTTAGAAAAGTGCCTACACCACGCGAAGCAAACATCAAAATAACAAACAGCGGAAGAAACAGCCGAAAAGCAGCATCAGGGTTTTGGATACCGTCGATTAACCGCTTCATCATCTCAGCAAGTGCCGTACTTGATGCGGCATATACCACAAACCCAACAGCGGCCAAGCCAAATGCTTGCCAGTGTGGTTTTACGTAGCTAAGTAGCCGTTTATAAATAACCCAACTTGAATCGGTCACACGCGCTCCTGGCAATAGTGTGCAATGCGCTGGATTCTACCTTATGGCGAGGCGCATCAACACCGCTTAACGCCACCATGTTGAACACTGCCGGATGGCCAACGCATTGGTGTAATAGACACAGGATGATCTTTTTGAAGCCAAAACCGCAGTGCCCCATCGTGCCCGGTACTCCACAGGCAACTCTTATACGCTCGGAAGCGGCGTACCACATCATCGACCGGATGCTGGAAAGCATTATTGCGACCTGCACTAAAGATCACATGCAAAGGCGTCGTATGTTGGACAAACTGAACACCTGAACTTGTGCGGCTACCGTGATGTCCGGCGACCAATACGCTGAGCGGCACATCAATATCTTTTAGAAAACGCCGCTCTATATCACGGCTGACATCCCCGGTAATTAATAATTGATGCTCTCCCGCGCTGACTTCCAGCACGCAGGAGCGGTCATTGGCCGAGTAATCATTGGACCCGGCAGGCGGCCATAAAAACCGATACGTAATTCCATCGCGCTGCCACTGCTGGCCACGCTCGCACGGGGTGGCCGTTACCGGTAGAGCTTCACCTAGAGGCGCACGCCAGTGCGTGACTGCATGGCTCTCCAGTAGCGCGCCTATACCACCTGCATGGTCACTGTCGGCATGGCTAACAATCACCTCATCAAAACGCTGGCCTGGCGACCACAATGTTTGCAGAGGCATAAAGCCTGCCTGAAAACGTGGCCCAGTATCGTATAAAAGCCGGTACTGCTGGCTGCGTAGCTCGATAAGCTGACCTTGGCCCACATCATGCACCGTTACGCGCAACGTGCCTTTAGGTATTTGCTCCAACGGAAGCCACCAGGCAAGCGATACCACTAGGCACGTAGCCCCCACTTTCAACCAGGACACCACGCCAGGCAGACCCCAGCACAAAGCCAACAAAAGAAGAGCGCCGCTTAATGGGTACACTAGCGCATGATCAGGTTCCCACAGCGGCCATCGTTCTGACGTAACGGTCAGAAAAACGTAAAAAACCGACAGCGCTTGCTCAAACAACCACCACATGCCCGTGCCCAGCCACGGCAGAGGTGAAAATATCCAGCCCAGCAGCGCCAACGGCACCATGATTGAACTTACCCAGGGCACGGCGATTATATTAATAATGGGCGCGCCCGGCGCCATACGTCCAAATGCGATCAGCACGGCGGCGGCCATTAGCGGGGCCAGTAACAGCTGGGAACGCAGCAACGCCCAGCACCAGCCTTTAACCCCTTTTGGACGCGTGCGCCCTTGCCAAATAATGATCAACCAGGCAACAGCCACAAACGATAGCCAGAGCCCAGGGCGCCATAAAGAGAGCGGATCAAGCAGCAGAATAATGGCAAGTGCCAGCCACCAGGCCTGCCAAGTGGCTGGGGAGTGTCGACCACTGAGCACCCACAGCCCTACCAGCGTCATGACCATGGCGCGCATGGCGGGCGGTTCCATACCGGCCAGATAGGCATAACCGATGGTGACCAGCGCGGCCACCCACCAGGGCCACACGCGCATTCGCCAGTTCAAAGGCGTTGTTAGCCGTGCGATGAGCTTTGCCAGCAATAGCGCAAACCCGGCCACCAGCCCCACATGCAAGCCTGAAATAACCACCAGATGCGTCGTTCCCGTGGCATTGAGTAGCGACCAGTCCTCTTGGGTTAGCTGGCTGCCCTCCCCCAGCGTTAAGGCTGCGAGCCAGCGGCGCGTTCGTTCACCGAGTGGCTGCCTCTCCAGCACATCAAGCGCCAGCTTTCGTACAGAAAACCCAGCCGTGGCCAATTGCGTCGGCGCTGGCTCCTGGCGTACATACCCCGTTGCATGAATGCCTTCTCGCCAGAGCCACTGTTCAAAATCAAACGTACCAGGGTTGGCAAATCCGCGAGGCGGGCGCAGGCGTAGCGTCATTCGCCACTGCTCTCCCGCATAGTAAGTCGGCGCGTTATACGCCGTTACACGGACCTTGTTAAGCGTATCGCAAGCGGGGTGATGAGTAGGTCCTTCACAGGTTTTTACCGCTAACAGTAACCGCTGTGCATCACCCAACGGGGTTACGCTCAGCACCCTTGCTTTTACAACGACATCTTCGCCGTTGAGACCTTCGGGCAAGCGACTGCCCCACTCCTGATGAATGCCAACCATTACCCAGCCACCCAGTAATAGCCAGAAAGCCGCCTTGGCGCGCCAGGCCATCAGTAGCAGCACGCCCAATAAGCTAACGCCAACAAAAGGGTTCATTGCCCCCGTTATACCGCTTAATCCCGCGATTACTGCCCCTAACAGTGCCGCTAGCGCTGCCGGTATCGCCATGCCAAACGGCATACGACTCTCCTTGGCTTAAGAACTTCATCTACTTGGCATAGCCGAAGCGCTACGCGATATGGATAATAGGGTGCACTAATAGGCAAGAGTACCTGACATGCCGCGCCGGTTCCTGCAGCGCTACATGCCCAGACCCGACACGCTACGGCGACAGCGGTCGCTACGCTTTATAGCACCGCTAATTGCCGACCCCGGGCTGTGGCTTTTAACTCGGCGAAGCGTTGCCAACGCCTTTAGCGTTGGCTTGTTTTGCGCCATGCTACCGATTCCATTTCAAATGGTAGTCGCTGCCGTGGGCGCTCGCCTAAGCCGTTGTAATTTAGCACTTTCGGTAGGCCTTGTCTGGATTACCAACCCACTCACCATGCCGCTGATTTTTTATTTTAACTATCGAATTGGCACATTTATGCTTGGAGCCCCGGTACGTGAAGCACCTACGCGTATTTCAACGCGCTGGATTGCCGAACAAATGCACGATATCGTACCGCCACTGATTGTTGGCTCATTTATTACGGCTATTGTGCTAGCAGTGGCCGCCAATATCGGCATTCGCCTTATTTGGCGCTGGCATGTCTCTCATAATTGGAAACGCCGCCGCCTAAATAGGCAGCGGCGTCGGGCATGTATCGAATCCGAGTTCGATGATTAAGGCATGCGAGGCTGCTCAACCAACTTGCCCGCGTCCAGTTTAAGCACCCTGTCCTGATGTGCAGCCAGCCCCACGTCATGCGTCACGATAACAAACGCACACGCACTCTCTTTGGCCAACTCATCCATCAGGGCTAGAATCGTGGCTGCCGTCGTTTGATCCAGGTTACCGGTAGGCTCATCCATTAGCACCAGGCTTGGGTCTGTTACCAAGGCACGCGCAATGGCGACCCGCTGGCGCTCACCACCGGAAAGCTCGCCAGGCTTATGATCAGCCCGCGCCTTCATCCCTACACGCTCAAGAATCTGCATAGCGCGTTTTTCAGCGGTTTTTTTCGACTGACCACGGATAATTAACGGTAACGCTGCATTCTCAACGGCGGTAAATTCTGCCAGCAAATGGTGAAACTGGTAAACAAACCCAATGTAGCGATTACGAAACGTCCCTAAGGCCGCTTCGTTTAAGTTGGAAAGTGGCTCACCAGCGATCACCACCCGACCATCGCTTGGGCGATCCAGACCGCCCAGCAAGTTTAAAAGCGTGGTTTTACCCGACCCAGAACTACCCACAATCGCCACCCGTTCGCCCGCACGAACGGAAAGTTCAAGCTTATCAAGCACGGTCAGGTCTTGTGGTCCTTCGCTATATACCCGCGTTAAACCTTGGCAATCCAACATAACAGGCGGCTCGTTCGCTCCCCCTGCTGCGGCTGGCGTAGCGTTGGACGGCGTGGAAGTTGACTGCATAGACGTTAACGGCCCAGTAGTAGACATGGAAGCATCCTTATTCATAGCGCAGAACATCCGCCGGTTGAACGCGAGCAGCGCGCCATGCTGGGTACAGCGTGGACAAAAACGTTAGACCGAAGGCCGCCAACACAATATTGCGCACGTCATCCCACCTAAGCTGGGACGGCAAATCGCTGATAAAGTAAACGCCTGCATCCAGAAACTTAATCCCAAAGGCCGCTTCAAACCAACCGATCAGATCAGATACTGTCAGCGCCAGCAGTATGCCCACAGCAACGCCAATCGCAATACCAATCAAACCAATGGCCATGCCTTGTACGATAAAGATGCCCATGATCGAGCGTGGCGTAGCACCAATGGTACGCAAAATAGCGATATCGGCACGCTTGTCGGTGACCACCATGACCAGAGTAGAAACAATATTGAACGCCGCAACGGCAATGATCACCGTTAGCAGCAGTGCAATCATGCGCTTTTCCATCTGAATGGCCTGGAAAAGGTTGCCATGCGAGTACGTCCAATCGGTGCCGCGGTAGCCTGGTCCCAGGTCGTTCACAATGGCCTGGGTCTCGCTGCCCGCAATAAACAGATCATCAAGCTCAAGGCGCAAACCACCTACCGCGTCGCCAAGGCGCGCGAGGGTTTTCATATCTTCGATATTGGCGTAAGCGAGATTGGCGTCCAAATCGGCGCCCACGCTGAAAATACCGCTAACGGTAAAGCGCTTTAACCGCGGGAAGACACCCGCTGGGGTGATAGAAGCTTCCGGCACCAGCAGCGTCACTCGATCGCCTACACCCACCCCCAGCTGACGAGCAAGCATAGAGCCAAGCACCACATTCCACTCATCTGGCACTAATTCAGCCAACGTGCCTTGGCGCATATGCTGACCAATAATCGAGACCTGGTCTTCCCAATCGGGATCAATACCGTTGACCATGGCTCCCTGGTTGCGACCACCCGCGGAAAACATGCCCTGCTGCTCAACATACGGTGCAGCCCCCATCACGTGTTCACGCTGCGTCAATCGGTCTGCCAGCGCCTCCCACTCCACCAGGCCATCGGTTGCTTCAATTTTAGTGTGCGGCACCATTCCTAAAATACGGGTACGCAGCTCATGGTCAAAACCATTCATAACCGATAACACCAGGATGAGTACCGCCACACCCAGCATTAGGCCCAGCATCGATGTTAGTGAAATAAAAGAAATAAAGTGGTTCCGGCGTTTGGCGCGCACGTAGCGCAGCCCCACCAGAAAAGGCAAACGATCAAGCATGGCGTCATTCCTTATTAATAAGCGCTCATGGTACGGTTTTTTTAGCCATACTGCATGTGCAAACGGGCATTAGAGTAACAGACCCCAGGCCCGTTCCCTGAAACCACGTAACGCTTGCAAGTTCTTCGACGACGCCCTACATTGCGCCCATTTGCGCTGGCTAAATCGGTGAGCGCTTTACTTCAAATAACGTTACCAAGAGACTTCCTAACCTTGGCCAATATGACATATCGCTTGCTGCCGGAATGGCACCCCCAGGATGGTCTACAGCTGACCTGGCCACGCCCTGATGGCGATTGGGCATCGCTTCTATCGCGTATAGAAGCAACGCTTGAGCGCATCGTGCTGGCAACCGTTCGTTACCAGCAGGTAGTGATCAGCATGCCAGATCAAGCCACCTGTGACCGCGTACGCAAAACGTTCGATGCCTATGGTGTGCCTGCTCATAAGCTATTGCTGATCATAGCGCCTACCGATGATACCTGGGCGCGTGACCACGGCCCGATTAGCGTTGTTGATGATGAAGGCCAGCCGCTACTGTTGGATTACACCTTCACCGGCTGGGGCGGAAAATTCCCTGCCAGCAACGATAATCGGCTGACGCAGGCGTTAGCCGATGCAGGCGTCTGGGCATGCCCAGTGGCTTCACGCGATATGGTATTGGAAGGCGGGGCTATCGAAACCGATGGCGCGGGTACGCTGCTGACGACCGAAGCCTGCTTACTCAACCCTAATCGCAACCCGCATTTAACACGCCAGGACGTTGAAGCCTTGATAGGCGATGATTTCGGCGTCGACCGGGTGCTTTGGTTAACCAATGGGCATCTGGAAGGTGATGATACCGACAGCCACGTTGATACATTGGCGCGATTCTGTAATCCATCGACCATTGCTTATGTGCGCTGTGATGACCTACAAGACCCGCACTACACAGCCCTACACACCATGGAGCAAGAGTTAAAGGCATTTCGACAACGCAACGGCGAGCCCTACCAGCTTGTCCCGCTGCCTTGGCCACAAGCATGCTTTGACCCTGAAGACGGCCATCGGCTGCCAGCCACTTATGCCAACTTTTTGATTATTAATGAAGCAGTACTGGTGCCAACCTACGGCGACCCGGCTGATGCGTTAGCACTCAGTGCGCTGGCCGAAGCGTTCCCCAACCATGCGCTCATTCCCATTGAGTGCTCGAGCGTTATTCGTCAACATGGCAGCTTACACTGCCTGACCATGCAGTTGCCCAAGGGCACGCTCACCACCTCTTTTCATCAGTAAGGAGCCAGGATGTCTATCAAGGTAACCTCTGACCTAACGGTTGGCGTAGTGCAACAGTTTGCCTGGCCCGATAAAGCGCAGAGCCTGGCAGCCAGTGAAGCGGGCATTCGTGATGCCGTAGAACGTGGCGCTCAGCTTGTCATGCTGCAAGAGCTGCATGCTACCCACTACTTCTGCCAGTATGAAGATCCGGCCCTGTTCGACCTGGCCGAACCGCTGGATGGCCCGACCGGACAGCACCTGGCCGCACTTGCTCGCGAATTGGATATCGTGCTGGTCGGCTCGCTGTTTGAGCGGCGCGCACCAGGGCTTTATCACAACACGGCGGTGGTATACGACCGAGATAAAGGCCGGGTGGGTCAGTATCGGAAAATGCACATCCCTGATGACCCAGGCTTTTATGAGAAGTTTTACTTCACCCCTGGTGACCACGATGCGAGCCGTGCAGAAGGCTTTACACCAATTGATACTTCGCTTGGCCGTTTGGGCGTGCTGGTGTGCTGGGATCAGTGGTACCCGGAAGCGGCTCGCCTGATGGCCTTGGCCGGAGCAGACTTGCTGCTCTACCCCACGGCGATTGGGTGGGATCCTAACGATGATATTGCGGAACAAACCCGCCAAAAAGATGCCTGGACGTTAATCCAGCGCTCGCATGGCGTCGCCAATGGCTTACCGGTGATTGTTGCCAACCGCGTGGGATTTGAAACCGACCATTCAGGCGTGGGCGATGGCATTCAGTTTTGGGGAGGCAGCTTTATTTGTGGGCCTCAGGGCGAGCTACTTGCCCATGCCGGTGAAGAAGCTGAACAACTGGTTGTGACCATTGATATGGCGCGCTGCGAAAATACTCGCCGTATCTGGCCTTACCTGCGTGATCGCCGTATCGATGCCTATAGCGATCTAACCCGCCGCTTTCGCGACTAGGCGTTATCGATCTATAGGCCAGTTTAACGTAGCGGTCTTTGACGGAAAACGCCTGCCAAAATCATCTGGCAGGCGTTTTTTCTAGTACCTATTTCTGCACGTACCGCAGCGCTGACTTACGCCATTACGTCAGCAGTAACAAACTTATCACTTCCAGAAATCGCGAATCGAGGCGATGCCTTGGGCGCCTACGGCGCGGGCGTGATTGGCATCAAAGCGTGTCATTCCACCCAGCGCAAAGACCGGCATTCCGGCACGCTCAACCAGTTGTTGAAAATCATGCCAGCCCATCGGCGCTACTTCCGGATGTGAAGGCGTAGTGCGAAGCGGTGACAGCGTCACAAAATCACACCCCAGCAGCGCCGCTTTGGAGAGCTGAGTTTGGTCATGTGTCGAGGCAGAGAGCCACTTTTGCTCGGCAATCGGACGTCGATCCAGCTGCATCAAGCGCTCGCTGGTTAAATGAATACCATCGGCATCCACATGTTCAAGCAGCGCAGGCTCGCCGTTGAGTAGAAGCTTGGCGCCATACTCATGACACATGCGCAAAGCGCGTTCAGCGCGCTTAAGATAAGCGGCTTCATCAAGCTGCTTGGCACGCAGCTGCACCAAGCGAATGTTGTCTTCTTTCAAGGCCCGCTCCAGGAGCGTATCAAAACGCGCCTCGTCAGCCTCTTCTTTTGTAATCAGATATTCAGTGGGCAGCATCACAGCACGCAGGATCGGCAGGTTGGCCGCCGGGAACGGATAATTAGCCAACTCCTCCATCGGCACCCAACGCACGGCTTGGCCTTCGCGACCAAAAGGCTCGCCAGCAAACTCATGAACCTGCCAAACATCTAACAAAATATGCTTGTCAGGATATTCGTGATGCACACGGATCAAGGGCTGCGCACGTACAATCTCAACACCAAGCTCTTCGTGCAGCTCGCGCTTAAGGCCCTCAAGTCCTGTTTCATAAGGCGCGAGTTTCCCACCCGGAAACTCCCACAAGCCACCCTGATCGACATTCGAGGGCCGACGTGCAATCAGCACTTGCTTCTGATCGGCACTAATGATGGCTGCTGCCGCAACATGAACTCGTCGTTTTACCATTACATTCATTACGTCTTTATCCACTGTGTGCGCACCGGCGGATCAGTGCCGGCGCTTACTCGCTGCGTGAGCCCTTTATGACTGCCAAACCCAGTCGGTGACTGGCTAACTAGCTACGATAGTCTGCGTTGATCGACACATAGTCATGGGAAAGATCAGAGGTCCATACGGTGGCACTCTCCTGACCGCGCCCTAAACTGATGCGAATCGTAATTTCGTCTTGCGCCATGACGGCACTGCCTGCGGCTTCCGTATACCCAGCCGCACGACCACCTTCTTCAACCAGGCGAACATCTGCCAGGTCAATGACAATGCGGTCCACGTCAAAATCAGCCACAGGCGCTCGCCCTACTGCGGCCAGAATACGCCCCCAGTTAGCATCAGAGGCGTAAAGCGCTGTTTTCACCAAGGGTGAGTGGGCGACGGTAAATGCGACATCCAGCGCTTCCTGACGACTTTCTGCGCCATCAACCTGGAGCGTCACAAACTTTGTCGCGCCCTCACCATCACGGATGATCGCCTGAGCCAAGCTCGTCATTACCTGCTGCAATGCATCACGGAAGACAGCGATATCCTCGTCGTCTTCAATCGCCGTTCCCGTACCTGTCGCTGCAAGCATGCACGCATCATTGGTTGAAGTGTCGCTATCCACGGTAATGCAGTTAAACGAGGTATCCACCGTCTCGCGTAACAAGCGATCCAGTAATGACTGTTCAATAGCAGCATCCGTGACGACAAAGCCCAACATGGTCGCCATGTTGGGTTTAATCATGCCTGAGCCTTTAGTGATGCCATTGATAGTAACTGACCCGTCACTAACCTTCACGGTAACGCTGTCACCTTTGGCTCGGGTGTCGGTGGTTAAAATCCCTTCACCGGCATGTTGCCACGCCTGACTATTGTCAGCACCTGACGCAAGCGCTGGCGTGATACCGGCTAAAAGGTGCTCCATGGGAAGTGGTTCACCGATAACCCCCGTTGAGAAAGGCAGTACCTGATGCTCGGCAACGCCAGCTTGCTCTGCTACCGCTTTACAGCTGGCGTAGGCATCATGAAGCCCCTGTTTGCCGGTGCCCGCATTCGCATTACCGGTATTAATTAGCCAGTAACGCGGTGCCTGGCCCTGCTCGCGGCAGCGCTCAATATGCGCCTTGGCAACCGACACCGGGGCAGCGCAGAAGGCATTTCGCGTGAACACACCAGACACGGTTGCCGAGGCGGGTAGCTCAATAACTACCATGTCACGACGACCCGGCTTTTTAATACCCGCCATTGCACTTCCCAAGCGCACCCCAGCCAAGGGGGGCATCACCGGAAAGGGACTATTTCCCACCGCCATGATCGTCTCCTCTACCTAAATCCAGACCGCTTCTGATTAGCTTAATTTACCGCAGCACTGCTTGTACTTCTTACCTGAACCACATACACACGGGTCGTTGCGGCCGACTTTCGGCCCTTCGCGACGGACAGGGCGTGCGTCCTGCTCAGTGCTTTCCACATCACTGTTTTCACCGCTTAATCCGCTTTCACTGGAAGAAGCATCATCGTGACGATTAGCGGCCGCGGCTTTTTCGCGGGCCAACTCTTCACGCCGCTTTTGCTCCAGCGCATCAACTTCTTCAGGCTGACGTACCTGAACATGGCTTAGAATACGGGTGACATCCGCTTTAATATTGGTCAGCAGGTGCTGGAACAATTCAAACGATTCACGCTTGTACTCTTGCTTGGGGTTCTTTTGTGCGTAGCCGCGTAAATGGATGCCCCGACGCAGGTGATCCATGGACTGCAAGTGCTCTTTCCAACGCGTATCCAGAACCTGAAGCATGACCTGCTTCTCAAAACGACGAATCAGGGTCGCGCCTGCGGCATCCACCTTGGCCGCATAAGCGTCATGGTGCATGTCTTGCAGACGCTCACGCAGCTTCTCTTCGCTAAAGCGCTCATCATCAGCGGCCCACTGGACCACCGGGGCATCCAAGTTGAACTCTGTCTTAAGGTGCATTTCAAGCCCAGCCAGATCCCACTGCTCGGCTAAACCCTGCGGCGGAACGAAGTCGTTAATGGTGTCTTCCATGACTTCTTCACGAATACCCACGATAGCTTCTGCAATGTCATCAGAGGCCAGAACCTCATTGCGCTGCTCGTAAATAACCCGGCGCTGGTCGTTTGCCACGTCATCATATTCAAGCAACTGCTTACGAATATCGAAGTTACGCCCTTCCACTTTTTTCTGGGCACGCTCAACGGCGTTAGATACCATTTTGTGCTCAATGGCTTCGCCGCGCTCCAGGCCCAATGCCTGCATGAGACGCTTAACGCGGTCAGAACCAAATAGCCGCATCAGGCTATCTTCCAACGACAAGAAGAAGCGCGTTGAACCTGGATCGCCTTGACGACCAGAACGTCCACGCAACTGGTTATCAATGCGCCGAGACTCATGGCGTTCCGAACCAATAACGTGCAGGCCACCGGCTTCCAGCACACCATCGTGACGCTGCTTCCACTCGGCTTTTAATGCATCAATCTGCGCCTGGCTTGGGTTTTGCAGCTTGGCAACGTCAGCTTCCCAGTTGCCCCCCAACATAATATCGGTACCTCGACCGGCCATGTTGGTGGCAATAGTGATCGCGCCAGGACGCCCTGCCTGAGCAATAATCTCGGCTTCACTCTGGTGCTGCTTGGCATTCAGGACATTGAACTTCAGCCCCGCTTCGCGCATTAAGTGCGCCAGATATTCAGACGTCTCGATGGACGCCGTACCTACCAACACCGGGCGGCCTGCCTCTGTCTCGACCTGAACGTCCTTAATAATCGCCTCGTACTTCTCTTCGGCGCTAAGGTAGACCAGGTCGTTAAGGTCTTTACGGGCTAACGGGCGATTGGTGGGGATGACGATAACATCAAGCCCATAAATCTGACGGAACTCAAAGGCTTCCGTATCAGCAGTACCGGTCATGCCTGCCAGTTTTTCATACAGACGGAAATAGTTCTGGAAGGTGGTGGATGCCAGCGTCTGGCTCTCGCGCTGAACGGTCACCCCTTCCTTCGCTTCAACAGCCTGGTGAAGCCCTTCAGACCAACGGCGGCCAGGCATCGTCCGTCCAGTATGCTCATCAACGATGACCACCTGGTCTTCCACTACAATGTAATCAACATCCTTGTTGTAGAGATGGCGTGCCCGGAGCGCAGAATGCATGTGCTGAAGTAAATTCAGGTTTTGAGCGGCGTAAAGCGATTCACCCTCTTTAAGAAGGCCTTCCGCCTGCATCAGCTCTTCAACCCTGTTATGCCCCTGCTCGGTCAGCTCAACCTGCTTTTGCTTCTCCTCCAGCACAAAATCGCCAGTTGCAGGCTGGTCGTCATCTTCCGAGACCTCACCCTCTTCCAACTGCTGGGCAAGCTGATTAACGACGTTATAAAGATTGGTATTTTCATCCACCGCACCTGATATGATCAACGGCGTACGCGCCTCATCAATCAGGATAGAATCCACCTCATCAACAATGGCATAGTGCAGGCCACGCTGCACCTTATCCTCCAAAGAGAACGCCATGTTGTCGCGCAGGTAGTCAAAGCCAAATTCGTTATTGGTACCGTAGGTAATATCACACCGATAAGCATGGCGTTTCTCCTCCCCGGTTTGGCCGGAAAAGATAACCCCAACAGAAAGCCCTAAAAACTCATACAGCGGGCGCATCCACTCGGCATCACGGCGGGCAAGGTAGTCATTGACGGTGACAACGTGTACGCCCTTTGCAGGCAGCGCATTGAGATAAACGGCCAGTGTTGCTACCAGCGTTTTACCTTCGCCGGTTTTCATTTCAGCAATACGACCACGGTGCAGGGTCATGCCCCCCACCATCTGTACATCAAAATGCCGCATACCCATGACGCGCTTGCTGGCCTCTCGCACAATCGCAAACGCAGAAGGCAACAAACTATCCAACGCCTCGCCATTTTCCAGGCGCAAACGCAGCTCCGCTGTCTTACCTTGTAATTCAGCGTCGCTTAATCCTTCAAGCTCAGCTTCGAGCACGTTCACACTGCGAACGTTTTTGTGCATGCGCTTTACTTCACGGTCGTTCTTGGAGCCAACAACCTTGCGTAACAAATTATTAATCATGAAATTTCCAAATCATCTTGAGCGAACCAATGGGCTTCGCCCTGTTCCGTATAAGGCAAGTAAAGTACGTTTTAGAAAACCGTGAGTTAAGCGGGCGGACCGCGCTGGGTAAGCACATCGTGTGCGGCTACCTGGCGCTTTATAAAATCATAAACAGGTAAAAAGTGGCGCTGCACCGCGATACGTTTAAATCGCTGCTGCCAACCGCGCAATGCGCGTCGCCTTTTGGCGATCCAATGCGATTGAGCACGTAAAATAGCCGGCACCCACAAACACACGCAGACGTTACGCTCAGCCCCCCGCATGGCATCAAAAGGCACTAAACTATTGGGCAACAAGCAGCTTACCAGGAGCCCTGCCAGCCACCAACGCGCCAAGCCATAGCGACGGTTACGTCGCGGCAAAGCAGAAAAGGTGTTAAGCGTGGAGGACATGCTGTGGATTGGCTCCTGAGCGTGTTAGGCTCTGCAAATAAGTAATGCATCCGTGTAGATGCCGCTACTTGGCTATATATTGAGGGGTTACCCCAGGATTCAAGCGTATGAGTATAAAGGTTAAGCGTTCTCGCGCACAGCCCATCGCCCGTCTGCTAAACAAGTCAGGGGATATTGGCCAATTAATGCGCCAGTCTCGCTTGATAGATCAGGCCCAGTGTCATTTAAGAGCCCACCTGCCAGAAGAGATGCGCCCACATATCTTTGTCGGCGGCTTTCGCGATGGGCGCTTAACCCTGATCAGTGGACAGGCAAGCTGGCTGACATGGTTGCGCTTTGAACAGCAGCGGCTGTTGACGCTGCTACATCAACTGCCAGGCTTTGAGGCTGTGAACGGCTTTACCTTTAAAGTGCGCCCCGTCCGCCCAGTTGAGGCGCCTTTGCGTAATACCCGACACTTATCCGCCAGTGCGGGAAAAACGCTCAGCGAGTGCGCAAGCGACACGCACAATCCTGCGCTACGTAAAGCGCTAGAGCGCCTTGCGTCTCACGCACCAAAATAAGCGCCGCGCACATTGCGCACTTCTCAAATGCCAGAAACGCAAAAGCACCGCCTGAGCGGTGCTTTTTTTCATCAAGGCCAGTTATCGAGCTTGACTACCAAAGGTGGAACCTGGATAGCGCGTCATAGCTAATATCTGACACTCCTGCTTGGCAGTTAGGCCATTGCAGGCGCTGCGTACGAAATAGGCGCAACGGCTTTTTCATCTTCAAACGTCACGATTTCATAAGCATCAGGCTGTGCCATCAATTCGCGGCAAAGCTGGTTATTCAGCGCATGGCCAGATTTTGTACCGTGAAACTCACCAATCAGGCTGTAGCCTAACTGATACAAATCGCCGATCGCATCCAGCACCTTGTGCTTGACGAATTCATCTTCGTAACGCAAACCGCCTTCATTGACGATGCGATAATCATCAACCACGATCGCATTATCCAGGCTTCCCCCCAGGGCCAGGTTATTAGAGCGCAAAAACTCCAAATCCTTCATAAACCCAAAGGTGCGCGCCCGAGAAACTTCTTTCACAAAAGAGGTCGTCGAAAAATCGATAAGCGCGGTTTGTTTCTGCTGTTCGAAAACCGGGTGGTCGAAGTCAATGGCGAACGAGACCTTGAACCCTTGGTGCGGAAGGAAAACGGCTTCTTTATCGCCATCTTTAACCGCGACGCGACGCTTGATACGTATAAATTTCTTTGCTGCATCCTGCTCAAGAATACCCGCCGATTGGATTAAAAACACAAACGGGCTGGCACTACCGTCCATAATCGGTACTTCGGGAGCACTTAGGTCAACATAAGCATTATCGATGCCTAGTCCTGCAAACGCTGACATCAAATGCTCAACCGTTGCCACTTTCACACCTTCGAGTGAAAGTGCAGTGCAAAGTGTTGTGTCTTCCACTAACTCTGCGCGTGCGGGTATATGTACCACAGGCTCCAGATCGGTTCTAACAAACACAATCCCGGTGTTTGTCGGCGCCGGACGCAAAGCCATGTGGACTTTTTTGCCGGAGTGCAGACCCACTCCAGTGGCGCGGATGACGTTTTGTAGGGTGCGTTGTCTGATCATGGGCAGTGGTCGAACTCTAATGACGGTAGTACCGTAGGGGAAGGAAAGTTATCAAACAGTGTTCACTTTAACAGCAAACGAGCGTTTTAACCAATAAAACACTCGTTTGCTGGCCCGGTAAACCTATAGAAACAATCAATCGGCCTGACGGCGCAAGAAAGCAGGTATGTCCAGATAGTCGTCAGCATCGGCTGAGCGACTCTTTTCCGGACGCGGTTTGGGCGCGTGTTCAGGCGCCTCTGCACGGGCAGTTGCTTGCTGACGCATTACGGTAGGCTGCTGTAGCTTACGGTAATCAGAAGAGTCAGCAGAAGAGCGACGTGCAGGTTCACGTGTCGTCGCTTTGGCAGCTTTCGCGCCATCTAATCCAGCAGCAACAACAGTAACACGCAGCTCATCAGACATTTCCATATCGATGGAAGTTCCCACGACAATGGTCGCTTCTTGTGAAGCAAACTCTTGAACGGTGGCACCTACATCGTTGAACTCGCCAATCGACAGGTCCGGGCCTGCCGTAATATTGACCAGAATGCCTCGCGCACCATGCAGATCGATATCTTCCAGAAGCGGGCTACGGATAGCTTTTTCAGCTGCTTCGCGGGCGCGGTTCTCGCCGGTAGCACCGCCCGTACCCATCATCGCCATGCCCATTTCAGACATAACAGTACGCACATCAGCAAAGTCGACGTTGATAATACCAGGGCTTGTAATCAGCTCGGCAATACCTTGAACAGCGCCAAGCAATACATCGTTGGCAGCGCTAAACGCAGTTAATAGCGTCGCGCTTTTACCCAGTACGGATAAAAGCTTTTCGTTGGGTATGGTGATCAGCGAATCAACATGTTGAGAGAGCTCTTTCATTCCCTCTTCGGCAGCGCGCATACGCTTGGGGCCTTCAAACGGGAAAGGCCGCGTAACGACAGCTACCGTTAAAATACCCAGTTCTTTGGCAACTTGCGCAACCACTGGCGCGCCGCCGGTGCCTGTACCACCGCCCATACCAGCGGTAATAAAGACCATATCGGCGCCTTCAAGCAGCTCAGCGATTCGGTCACGATCTTCCATCGCGGCCTGACGACCTACCTCAGGGTTGGCGCCAGCACCGAGCCCCTTGGTGATTTCACCACCTAGCTGTAATACTGTTTTTGCGGATACGCGTTTAAGCGCCTGGGCATCGGTATTGGCGCAAATAAATTCAACGCCTTCAATGTTACTTTCAACCATGTGATTGACGGCATTGCCGCCACCACCACCAACACCGACTACTTTTATGACCGCACTACTTGAGGGTGCGTTATCTACCAATTCAAACATAAGCCCCGTCTCCTGAACCGCGCTTGCGGCCCTGTCAGAAATTTCCTTTGAACCAGCCCTTGATTCTGGCCAGCGCCGAATGGTCTTCCTTGATATCACGTCGAGAGAGCTCGTTGCGACCTTTGTGAGGTGCAATGACTCCCCCGTGGCTTTCTAGACCCTGCCCATGCCGCGCTTCTTGCAGTGCATAGTGCAATAAGCCGACACCTGTCGCATAAATGGGGTTTCGCACGACATCCGCTAAACCTTTAACGTTTTGCGGACAAGCAATACGAACCGGCATGTGGAATATCTCTTCCGCCAATTCGCCGACCCCTTCCATACGTGAGGTGCCACCAGTGAGCACAACACCAGCGGCAACCATGTCTTCATAGCCACTGCGACGTAATTCGTCTCTAACCAGTGTAAATAGCTCTTCATAGCGTGGTTCGACCACTTCTGCGAGCGCCTGACGCGACAAGTCGCGTGACGGACGATCACCCACACTAGGAACCTTAATCATTTCATCGCTTGCGGCCAATTGCGTTAAGGCACAAGCGTATTTAACCTTGATCTCTTCTGCGTGCTGCGTCGGGGTACGTAGCGCCATGGCAATATCGTTGGTGACCTGATCACCAGCAATCGGTATAACGGCCGTATGTCGAATGGCACCTTCAGTAAAGATGGCCATATCAGTGGTTCCACCACCGATATCCACCATGCAAACACCTAATTCACGCTCGTCTTCGGTCAACACTGCCATGCTGGATGCCAGCTGCTCCAGGATAATTGAGTCGACGTCCAAACCACAGCGTCGAACACATTTCTCAATATTCTGTACCGCGTTGAGTGCTGCCGTTACCAGATGAACTTGCGCTTCTAAACGTACACCGGACATGCCCAAGGGCTCGCGAATACCGCCTTGTGCATCAATTGCAAATTCCTGGGGCAGTACATGTAAAACGCGCTGACCTTCTGAAACCGCCCTTGCCCTCGCTGAATCAATAACGCGATCAATATCAGAAGGAGTAACTTCACGCTCTTTAATAGCGACCACGCCATCTGAATTCATCGAGCTAATATGACTACCCGCAATGCCCACATATACCGAGTGAATATCGCAACCAGCCATAAGCTCGGCTTCTTCCACAGCGCGCTGAATAGATTGAACGGTTGATTCAATATTAATGACAACGCCTCGCTTCATACCCCGTGACGGATGCGAGCCGATACCAGCAATTTCAATGCCGCCATCATCGGTAGGTTGACCGACAATTGCGACGACCTTGGACGTTCCAATGTCCAGCCCGACCACCATATTCGATGCATTGGGTGAGCCTGCCATGAGTCGGGAATTCTCCTTGTAAACTTTTTAAAATTAAAATAAATAGGGATACTTAAACCAACTTATTCTTTGCCTATTATAACTTGCAACCGGTAAGCGCTGATAGCTCAATAGCGCAGTACGCTGATGTGAAGTTTAAATCTACAAAATCACCGATATCCCATAGTATAGAAACAATTGGCATAATACGACCAGCCCAAGCCCACAATAATGGGCTTGAAGTGTAATTTAAACCCCATTAATGCGTTTTTACGCGCTGACGGCGACTTATCATGGCTAAAGCGCGTTAATTAAAACTTGAGTTAGTCTTCTGATGCCTCAAAATCGCTCTGACCATGCCAGGCAACAGCGACACCGTTAGGATAGCGCAAATCAATATAACGAATATGCTCACTATACCTTGATAATTCGCGCTGCCAGGAGGCCGCTAAGCGTGCCAGACGCACTTCATGCTCGCGCCGGCCCAGCATAATCCAGGCACCGTTACTTAGCTGTACACGCCATGCACCGCGCGGTTCTAATCGAAACTGAGTAAGTGCCAACGACAAGTTTGCGAAATAAGGTGTTAGGCGATGATAGTAACTTAGCACCTCTTCACTGCTTCCATTGGGGCCCGCAAGATCAGGAAGACCTGAAGGCACCGCCAGAGGTGCAAAAGCAAAGGGCTCGCCTTTCGGGTTAAGCAAAAAGTCATCATTCCAGCGCGCAACGGGCACTTGTTCCGCCAGTTCAAACACCAGCGCATTAGGCCACTCACGAGAAATACGTACCTCTTTAAGCCAGCCAATCTCCAGGGCCCGGTTACGCAGCACGCCTAAATCAGCCGATAACCAAGTGGTACCTTGAACCAAAGGGGCAAGCTGAGTGCGTAGGTAGTCTGCGCTTACGTAATCCCACTCTCCACGGATGGAAACACGCTCGATGGGCCGATCCAGCCATAGCCATAGTGCGCGCCCTCCTGCCACTAACAGTAACGCCAGAAGCAGGATACCAAACCAGGCATTACGCCTTTTCATAAGGCCTCATCATGATGCGTTCTGCTTTCCGGCAGAGTGGAGTATCTGCACCACCAGGTCATCAAATTCGATGCCCGCATAGGCAGCGGCTTGAGGCACCAAACTGTGATCGGTCATGCCAGGCACGGTATTAACTTCCAATAGCCAGAACTGGCCATTGGCATCCCGCATCACGTCCACACGCCCCCAGCCTTCACACCCAATGGCCGCAAACGCGTGCTGGCACAGCGCTGCCAGCTGCACTTCCTCTTCTGTGGTAAGCCCACAAGGAAGATGGTACTGGGTCGTATTGGAAACGTATTTGGCTTCATAGTCGTAGAATCCGCCAGGCACTTCGACCCGAATAGCGGGCAATACACGCTCATCCAGCAGCGCCACCGTGTACTCCTCACCGACCACAAAGCGCTCGGCCATCACTCGGGCATCAAATTGTGCCGCTTCGCGATAGGCGGCCTCAAGCGCCTCCTGGCTTTTAACTATACTGATCCCAAGCGTGGAGCCTTCATGTACTGGCTTAACCATCATCGGCAACCCAAGCGTGGCGACCACTCCGGCCCAGTCTGCATCAGCCGTCAACATAATGCTTTCCGGCGTGGGCAGCCCAATGGCTTGCCAAACCTGCTTGGTGCGCTGCTTATCCATTCCCAGCGCTGACGCCATAACGCCACTACCAGTATAGGGAATGTCCAAGAGCTCAAGCGCACCCTGCAGCGTACCGTCTTCACCACCACGACCATGCAGAGCGACAAATATCGCCGATGGCGCCATCGCCTCAAGTCCAGCTAACCCCTTGTCGCGTAAATCATAGCCTTCTGCGTTAATCTTTTGGCGTTTTAGCGCCTCAAGTACAGCAGCACCACTTTTAAGGGAAACCTCACGCTCAGCAGAAGAGCCGCCGTAAACCACCACCACACGTGAGCAATCAATATTGATGTCTTTCAGGCTCACAGCTCCACCTCACTCATTTGCAGCTTCGCCTTGGCCAAGCTGAGCGAGATACCACCTACGTCGCCCGCCCCCTGAGTAATTAGAATGTCGTCGGGTCTCAGTACATTGGCTAATAGCGCTGGCAGCTCCTGCTTATGTTCAACAAAAAGCGGATCTACCTCACCGCGCTGACGAATCGAACCTGCAAGCGTGCGCCCTTCAGCGCCAGGGATAACCACCTCGCCCGCGCTGTATACGTCTAAAAGTACCAGCGTATCTACCTGGGACAGTACTCGAACGAAATCTTCATAGAGATCCCGAGTCCGGCTGTAGCGGTGGGGCTGATAAAGCATCACTAAACGACGCTCAGGCCAGCCAGCGCGGACTGCTCTGATGACCATATCCACTTCGCGCGGATGATGGCCATAATCATCCACTAACATAATCTTGCCGGGCGCTTTAGGCGCAGGGAAATGGCCATGCACTTGAAAGCGCCGCCCTACCCCAGCAAACCCCGCCAGACCACGCAGAATCGCCTCGTCACTCACGCCTGCATCCGTAGCAACAACAATCGCTGCCATCGCATTAAGCGCATTGTGCTGACCAGGCATGGCAAGCCGCACGTTTAAGGGCGCAGCCTGACCAGGCCGCAAAGCCGTAAAGGAAACTTCACCACTTTGCTGCACAAAATCGGTAATCCGATAATCGGCATCTTCTGCAAAACCGTAGGTAACGAACTGGCGCTTAATCTGAGTTCGCAGTGCCCGTACATGCGGGTCATCGATACACAATATAGCCAACCCGTAGAACGGCAGGTTGTGTAGAAATTCGATAAAGGTATCTTTTAACCGTTCGAAATCGCCACCATAGGTGCTCATATGGTCAGCATCAATATTGGTAACTATCGACACCATTGGCTGCAAATGCAGGAATGAAGCGTCAGACTCATCAGCCTCTGCAACCAGATAATCCCCTTCACCCAGGCGCGCATTGGTACCGGCACTGGTCAACTTCCCACCAATGACAAAGGTCGGGTCCAGGCCGCCTTCGGCTAACAGTGTCGCCGTTAAGCTGGTCGTGGTTGTTTTTCCATGGGTACCGGCAACCGCAATGCCGTGACGAAATCGCATTAACTCTGCCAGCATCTCGGCACGACGCACCACGGGGACACGGTGCTCATGTGCCCAGCGAATTTCAGGGTTGGTCGTATCAACGGCGCTTGAAACAACCACAACGTCGGCCCCTTCGACATTCTCCTCGGCATGGCCAATCTCAACCCGAACACCACACACGCGAAGCCGCTCAATAACCGAAGAGGCTTTCATATCGCTGCCACTGACACTGTAACCTTGATTGGCCAATACTTCGGCAATACCACACATGCCCGCGCCACCGATACCGACGAAATGAATATGCTGAATACGGCGCATACCCGGGCCGCTTGAGCTTATGCGTTGCAGCGACGATGGGGTTACTGAGTCGGTCACACGTTTTCTCCTTTGTGTAGTATCGCCAGGCATCCTTCGGCTAATCGCTCTGTGGCATCCAGGTGCGCAGCTTGGCGTGCACGGGAAGCCATCAGCGCCAGCGTAGCGGGCTCTAACAAGTCATTTAAATAGTGCGTTAAACGCTCAGGCGTCAGCGCGGATTGCACAACGCATAGCGCAGCACCCGCATTAACCAGTACATTGGCATTGACTCGCTGGTGATCATCGACCGCAAAAGGAAACGGAACAAGAAGCGAGGGCTTTGCCGCAGCCGCCAGCTCTGCAACCGTTAGCGCCCCCGCTCGACAAACCACCAAATCAGCCCAATCATACGCTGCGGCCATATCATCAATAAACGGGGAAACGTCGGCCTGTATGCCATGTTCGGCGTACCCTTGTGCCGTTTGAGCGTCCCGCGACTTCCCGGCCTGGTGGCGTATTTCCGGGCGCTTGCCGGGTGGTAGCGCAGCAATCGCTTGGGGCAAGCGTTCATTTAATGCCACAGCTCCTAATGATCCCCCCACCACTAACAAGCGCAGCGGACGCCCCTGTAATGCCTCGATCGTACGCGGCACTTGGCCAAGTGTCGCTATATCTTCACGCACGGGGTTGCCAATGACGTCTGCCCGCGTACCGAACGCTTCAGAAAAGGCAGCATAGCTGCGCGTCGCCAAGCGAGAAAGCACGCGGTTGGTTAAGCCGGCAACTGCATTTTGCTCATGAACGACCAGCGGAATACCCGATAGCCACGCAGCAAGCCCACCCGGACCACTGGCAAAACCACCGAGGCCAACCACCAGCTGCGGCTTAAAGCTTTTTATGACGTCACGTGCTTGCCAAATAGCTCGGCTAAGGTTCACAGGCGCTTTAAACCAGCCGGCCACACCATTACCGCGCAACCCGCTAACGGCAATGGTATGCAGCTTAATACCGGCCTCGGGCACCAGCCGGTTTTCAATACCTCTGGGGCTACCCAACCACTCAACGTCAATGTTTTGCGCCATAAGCGCACGCGCAAGGGAAAGCGCGGGGATCACATGCCCGCCCGTTCCTCCTGCCATGATTAAAACACGCCGATGTGCGTTCACCGTCACAAACGACTCCTTGAAAATTATTTCGATAACCGCGGTTCATGGCGCGGTTTATAGGGGGTTGGCGCACGGCTCGGCCGCTGTCGTGTTTCTGCGTCAACCCGCAAAAGCAGACCAATCATCATGCCAATAACCAATAAGCTCGAACCACCATAACTTATCAAAGGCAAGGTCAGCCCCTTGGTGGGCAGTAGCCCCGAGCTTACCGCCATATTGATAAATGCCTGAGAGGCAATAACAAAACAGATACCGTAACTTACGTAAGCACCAAAAAGATGGCCCGCAAGTTCAGCCTTCCGGCCAATCCACATGGCGCGACTAATCAATAGGGTAAACAGCAGGATAATCGCAATAGCGCCAATCATGCCTAGCTCTTCGGCAATAACGGCAAAGATAAAATCGGTATGCGCCTCGGGTAAATAGTGCAGTTTCTGAACACTATTTCCTAACCCGGTGCCCGTAACATGTCCACGACCAAAGGCAATCAGCGCTTGGGTCAACTGATAGCCGGTTGCGAACTGGTCTGCCCACGGATCCAAAAAACTGGTCCAACGCGCCAGACGATAAGGCTCCAATGCCACCATCATGACCGCACCAGATCCCAAAACAGCACCGCTGCCAATAAGTAAAACGAGCGATGCACCACTCATCATTAACATGCCAATGACACACGTGGTGTAGACCACCATGCCACCAAAGTCGGGCGCTAAAAACAGCAGTCCTGCTGGTAGCGCCAACACCGCAATGGGGCGCCACATGGTAAAAACACGGCGGCGTAAATCATAGGTAAAACGCGACATAAACATCGCCATGTAAAAGATAAGGCCTATTTTACCAAGCTCAGATACTTGAAGACTAGGCAGCGGGCCCGGCAACGCTATCCAGCGCTTACTGCCGTTAATTTCCTGACCAAACAGCAACACGCCTACCAACAATGCTATGCTTATTAAAAAAATCAGTGCCGCATTCTGGCGCCATACTTCAAGGGGTACGCTAAGCATAAACAGGCAGCCTAACGTTGAAATGAGTAAGAAAATCCCATGCTGACGGAAATAGTAGAAGCTATTCTCCAGAAGTCCTATTGAGGCCGAGCTGACCATCACCCAGCCAATGCCTGCAAGCGCCACAGCGGCTGCAATGAGCCAGATATCACATGGGGAGTTTCGCGTCGTTAATACAGTATGCAAGCGCTGTAATCGGCTCATAAGGATACTCCCGCCGCACTGCTTTCCACCCAGCGACGAAAAGCATCACCTCGAACCTGGTAGTTGGGAAACTGGTCCAGGCTTGCACAGGCAGGCGACAGCAACACACAGTCGCCAGGCTCTGCCTGGCTAAATGCGGCCTCCATTGCCTGCGTTAAGTCGTTTACCTGCTGGACCGGCACATGCGCCGCTACCGCGTCTGAAATTCGATCACTATCAGCACCAAATAGCAGTGCCAGCCGCGCGCAGCGCGCCAACGGCACCGCTAACGGCGAAAAGTCAGCGCCTTTACCTACACCACCCGCCAACCAAATCAAGCGGCCTGTTAACGTGGCGCCCACCCCTTCAATAGCGGCTAATGTTGCCCCAACATTGGTGCCTTTCGAGTCGTTTATCCACGTCACCCCATTAATACAGGCCACTGTTTCGCTCCGGTGAGGCAACCCCATAAAGGCTTTCAAGGCTTCTACCATGGCAAATGCATCAAGCGCCAACGCCTGCCCCATTGCCAGTGCTGCTAATGCATTCGTATAGTTGTGCTGGCCAGCTATCTTCAATTCACTCGCCGAAACCCATGACGTCTGCCCCTGCATGAGCATAAGCTCGGCCCCTTGCCATACCAACCCCCAGTTGCTGTCTGTTGGCGGGTTCGTTGAAAAGCTGACAATGCCTGGTCCTTCTTGAAAAGGCCAGGTCAGGGGGTCGTCCTGATTGACAACCGCATACTGCGCGCCGTTAAAAATACGTTGTTTTGCCAAACGATAGACCGACATATCACCATGCCTATCCAAATGATCTTCGCTAAGATTCAAGAAAGCCGCGACTTTCGCACCCAAGGCAGGCGTGGTTTCAAGCTGAAAACTGGAAAGCTCAAGAACGTACAACTCTGCATCCGGTTGCTCGGCCAATAAATCCAGCGCGGGCGTCCCCAGGTTGCCACCAACCGCCACTCGCACACCAGCCGCCTTGGCCATCTCACCCAGTAACGTGGTAACCGTGGATTTCGCGTTTGAACCCGTGATAGCCGCAATGGGGACTTGGGTCGCGCGAACAAATAGCGCCATTTCACCAATTAAAACAGGCTCGCCAGTATGCGGGTTAGCGCGCCCAGCCAGGCTTTCAAGACCCGGCGAATCGGGGCCAACGCCTGGGCTAAGCACTACTTCATAAGCGTCCGTAAAATCGAGCGTCGTCAGAGGGCCGCATATGACGTCAACGTTTGGATGGGCTGCATAAAAAGCGTCAAGCCCCGGCGGCTCGCTGCGTGTATCGACGACCATAAACGGCGTATGCGTGCGTGCCAGGTGGCGGCATATTGCTCGGCCTGAAAGGCCTAAGCCAACGACCACCGTGACACCCTTGGGTACTCGCACCATCTCTGGCTCCTTTGCGTTTTACGCTTAAGGCTATAACGCTCAGCGTCACCGCACCGATTAACGAACCTTGAGCGTCGCGAGGCCCAACAGCACCAGCACAACGGTAATGATCCAGAAGCGCACAATAACGCGCGGCTCCGGCCAGCCTTTTAACTCGAAGTGGTGATGCAGCGGCGCCATGCGGAAAATACGCCGCCCCGTCAATTTGTAAGACCCGACTTGCAGGATCACCGACAACGTCTCCACCACGAAGATACCACCCATAATAAACAGGACGATCTCCTGGCGAACGATGACCGCCACTACCCCCAACGCAGCCCCTAAAGCAAGCGCACCCACATCACCCATAAACACCTGGGCGGGGTAAGTGTTAAACCATAAAAAGCCGAGACCCGCACCCGCAATCGTGGCGCAGAAAATAGCCAGTTCACCGGTGCCGTTTATAAACGGGATATGCAAGTAGTTGGCGAACACTGCATTACCGCTAGCGTAGGCAAATACGGACAATCCCATCGCCACCAGCACGGTCGGCATAATGGCCAAGCCATCCAGGCCGTCGGTTAAATTCACGGCGTTAGAACTACCCACAATCACCAGGTAGGTTAATACGATATAGAACACGCCAAGCGGCAGTGCGACGTCTTTAAATAACGGAACCAACAAGCTGGTTTCAACGGGCGTGGTTGCGGTGAAAAACAGCACTAACGCAGCGCCAAGGCCTACCACCGACTGCCAAAAGTATTTCCAGCGTGCAGGCAGACCACGCGGGTTCTTTTCTACCACTTTCCGGTAATCATCGACCCAGCCTATCGCGCCAAAGCCCAGCGTAACGGCCAATACCACCCATACGTAACGGTTGGTTAAATCACCCCATATGATGGTGCTGATGCCGATGGCCAGCAGGATCATCACCCCTCCCATAGTGGGGGTGCCCGCTTTTGAAAGATGTGACTGCGGGCCATCATCACGCACAGCCTGGCCTATCTGGCCTTCCACGAGTCGTCGAATGACCCACGGCCCTAGCCAAAGGCAAAGCATTAGTGACGTTAACGCGGCAAGAATGACACGCAGGGTGAGATAGTTAAAAACCTGGAAGCCCGTATAGTACTGAGCTAAAAAATTTGCCAAGTAAAGTAACATGAACGACGTTTACCTTATTTCATCCGAGCGCAGCGCAGTAATGATCTTTTCCATACCAGCGCTACGCGACCCTTTAACCAACAACGTGGCATTGGGCGGCAAAGTATTAATGACATGACGCACTAGCGTCTCGTGGTCGTCAAAATGCTGCCCGCGACCAAAGGCGTCACAAGCTGGACGCGCGTTATCACCCAACGTCAACAGCCCGTCGATGCCAAGCTCAGCCGCGTAACGGCCTACTTCAGCGTGCAGTTTTTCCGTTTCGTCTCCCAGCTCACCCATGGCGCCCAGTGCGCACCAACGCGGCGCGGGGAAACGCATTAACGTCTCCATAGCGGCTTTGACCGCCCCAGGGTTGGCATTATACGTATCGTCTAACAGCGTGGCACCGTTAAGCCCCGAAACGATACTTAGCCTTCCTTTCAACGCGCGCAGGGTCTGCAGACCTTCAATCACATCCGTGGGCATTACGCCTATCGCTAATGCGGCCGCAGCCGCGGCCAGCGCATTGCTAACGTTGTGCTTACCTGGCATGGCAAGCTGCACATCACCCAACGGTTTGCCATGTTGAACAAGCGTGAAAGCATACCGCCCCTGAGAGTCACAGGAAAGCGCCGAGGCATGAACATCCGCGGTACTATCAAACCCAAAACTGATCACACGGCGCGGCGACGCACAGGCAGCCCAAAAGGGGTAGTAACGATCTTCACGATTGAGCACCGCGATGCCCTGTTCGCTTAGGCCATTCAGCAGTTCGCTTTTGGCTTGGGCAATATGACCCATGCCTCCAAATTCGCCAACATGTGCGCCCGTTACGTTGGTAATCACCGCCACATCCGGTACGGTTAATCGACTGGACCAGGCGATTTCGCCCAAGTGATTTGCGCCTAACTCAATCACGCCTGCTTGATGCTCGGGCGCTAAGCGTAAAAGCGTGAGGGGTACACCAATATCGTTATTAAGATTGGCTTCCGTGGCCAACACGTTACCCAGCGGCGATAACAGCGCAGCCGTCATCTCCTTAACCGTCGTTTTGCCACTATTCCCCGTGATACCGACTAGCGGGATAGCGCACTGACGACGCCACGCCCCAGCTAAAAGCCCAAGCCCAAGGCGCGTATCAGGGCATGCCAGCTGAGTCAGTGTACTTTCAACCGTAGCCTCAACCAGTGCTGCCGCCGCGCCTTTTTCGCGGGCCTGTTCGATAAAATCATGACCATCGAACCGCGGCCCTTTGAGCGCGATGAATAAGCAACCAGGCACAATCTGCCGAGTGTCCGTCACAATGGACGTAAATGCGCGCGATGCATCGCTGGCTGGCACTGTAACTCCCAGCACTCTGGCGGCATCGGCCAGTGTCCAGTTCATTGTGCACTACCCCGCAATGCAAACGCCTTCATGACTTCATCTTCATCGTTATAAGCGTGGCGGACGCCGTTGATCTCCTGATAGGCCTCGTGGCCTTTCCCAGCAACCAGAATCACATCGTTTTGAGCTGCCTGTTGAATCACCTGGCTAATCGCGTGGCGACGGTCCGCTATTTCGAGCAGTGTTGCCGTTGAGGCGAGACCGGCGATAATGTGCTGACGAATCTGCTCTGCCGACTCCCCCCGTGGATTATCGTCGGTCACTACTACCACATCAGCCAGCGCCTCAGCCGCTTTTGCCATTTCTGCGCGCTTGCCTGTGTCGCGCTCACCGCCACAGCCAAACACACACCACAGCTTGCCCGCCTTACTTAAATGGGCGCGCAGCGCTGTGAGCGCATTGTGTAATGCATCGGGAGTGTGGGCATAGTCAATCACCACGCCCGGCATGCCTTTTGCGTGATAAAGCGCCATACGGCCAGGCACCGGGGCAAGTGCAGCGGCAGCCTCAAAAAGTGAGTTAATCGAATGGCCCCATCCATAAAGCGTCGCCATGGCCAACAACACATTATCCAGATTGAAGCGCCCGACCAGACCCAGCACTAACATGCGTTCGCCTTCGGGCGTGGCAATAAGCGCTTGCTGGCCTGTTTCGCTTGTCTGAACGTCCATCACCCGTAGCGTTACGGCCTCACCCTGACCGACCGCCAATACGCGAACGCTTTGATCACAACCAGCCAGCATCAATCGCGCCAGAGGATCATCGGCATTAACCACTGCAAGCTCAAGCTCGCTACGTCTGAATAGCTTCGCCTTGGCCGCTGCATAAGCCGCCATGCTGCCATGATAATCAAGATGATCTCGCGTGAGGTTGGTAAACACGCCCACCTTTATGTTGGCAGCATTTAACCGATGTTGATCAAGGGCATGGGAGGAAACCTCAAGCGCTACTCGCTTAATGCCCTGAAGCGCCAGCTCTCCAAACGCCGCCTGCAAGGCTAACGGCCCCGGCGTGGTGAGCCCAGTATCCACTAGCTGGCCTGGGCGGCCTACACCCAGCGTTCCTACAACGCCCGCCGGAATACCTAGCGCTTCGCTAAGTTCTGCAATGTAATGAGTAACAGAGCTTTTACCATTGGTACCGGTGACGCCAATAACCTCAAGGTCATCCGGAACATTAAAAAGTTGCTTACCCAACTCTCCCAAGCGGACAGCCAGGTGTGGTAAGTAGAGCACACGCCCATCCCAGGTAGCATGGCGCTCCTTGGTATGCGCCAGCACCAGCGAAGCGCCCTGCTCAAGCACTACGGTAATAAAATCGCGCCCGTCACGCTGACTACCTGGAACAGCTACAAATATATCGCCGACTTCCAGCGCGCGTGAATCGGTGGTCAGACATAAAGACGCGGGCAGTTCGGGTAGCGGCTGCTCAAACGAAGCACCCGGCCATACTTTGCTCAGCGCGCTCCATACATCGGTGGGAGCCAACGTCATGCCATCTCCTTAGCCATTCTTACTCGTCAACTTCATGGTCTGGCGGTACGTCCAACAAGCGCAATGCGTTGCCTGTCACGCTTGAAAAGACCGGAGCGGCCACTGCACCGCCATAAAACTCACCCGCTTTAGGGTGATCAATCATCACCACGGTTACAATACGCGGGTCGGAAATAGGCGCAATGCCTGCAAATACGCTGCGATAAGCATCCGTGGTATAACCGCCCTGCCCGGACTTACGCACAGTACCTGTTTTGCCTCCCACACGATAACCTTCAACGCGTGCGCGCCGACCACCGGTATAGGCGGCAACGGATGTCTCCAGAATATTCAGCAAATCATTGGCAACGGCGGGCTCAATGGCAGGCAGCCCTTGGGGCGGTTCAGAAAGGCGTAATAATGAAGGCGGTAAGCGCATGCCACCATTAGCCAGTGCGGTAAAAGCACTGGCTAATTGAACAGCCGAGACAGACAGGCCATAGCCGTAAGAGAGCGCTGCCCGCTCACTGCGCGACCAGCGCACCGGGGCCGGAAGACTACCGGTTGTCTCCCCTGGGAAGCCCGTCCCAGGCGATTGACCCAGCCCTAATTGGTTATACTTTTCCCAGATAGCCGTATCGCTTAACTGCAGCGCTAAACGAGACATACCCACGTTGGATGAGTGCTCCAAAATACCTGCAAGCGTTAACTCTCCATAATCGCGAAAGTCACGGATGGTAAATTGATCGAGACGCATCCAGCCAGGCGATGTATTCACAACGGCATCGCGATCAACAATGCCGCTTTCAAGAATGGCAGCCATGGCCAGTGGTTTCATAACAGAGCCTGGCTCAAACACATCAACCAGCGCCTGGTTGCGCAATCCACGTGGATCAAGCCCGGTACGATTATTAGGGTTATAAGAAGGCAGGTTAGCCATCGCCAACACCTCGCCGGTGCGGGCATCCATCATAACAAGCACACCACCATCGGCTTCATGCTTAGCCACCGCCGCTCGAAGCTCCCGGTACGCCATATATTGAATACGCTGATCAATTGAAAGCACCAAGTCACCGCCTGGCTGCGCTTCACGTATGACGCCTAGCTCGCGCACCAAACGCCCACGGCGATCTTTAATCACGCGGCGCTGGCCAGGATGGCCGGCCAGGAAAGGTTGATAAGAGAGTTCCAACCCCTCCTGCCCCCTATCATCTACATTGGTCACGCCAAGTATCTGTGCGGCGACCTCGCCAGCAGGGTAGTAACGTTTGTACTCGCGCTGGGGATACACGCCGGGCGTGCGTAAATCCAGAATCCGCTGGGCCGCTTGTGGCGTCATCTGGCGGCGAAGATACATAAACTCACGGCTGCTATAAAGCTCGACCCGTGCTTCAAAGTCATCCGGCGACATGCCTAGCGCCTGCGCCAGCATTACTCGCTGAATACCATCTTCGGGTAGCTCTTGAGGATTGGCCCACAGCGTAACAACCGGTGTTGAGATCGCAAGTGGTTCACCGTTTCGATCCGTGATCATGCCGCGGTGCGCAGGGATGGCTTCATGGCGAAGTGTTCGCGCATCTCCCTGGCTCTGTAGAAAGGGTCGGTCAATCACCTGTAGCAGTGTGATGCGCCCAATAAGGATGCATGCCACTACGCAAAATACGATCAATATAAAGTAAAAACGACCGTTACCTAACGGGGGGGCAACAGGTAGATGACGGGGCATCCCTCCCCGACGTTCGCCTCTCATGGTCGTATCACCTCAACATCGTGCACATCAGGAATACGCATATCCAAGCGCTCCGTCGAAATTTGCTCAATACGAGCGGGTGTCGACCAAGCGCCCTCTTCCAAAAGCAACTGCCCCCATTCGGTCTGCAGCTGATTTTTCTCCTGCTCAAGCTGTTGCAGCTGAGCATACTGAACGCGCGTTAAATGAGTAACAACAACGGTGGCTAACCCACTAACAATGCAGGCAAAAAAAAGCAGGCAAATGACCAGCGGCCACGTGTGAAAACGTAGTTTAAAGGGCCATTCGGTGCGTAGCGTTGAGCCCCAACGCTCAATCCGATCCATGCTCATGGTTATACTCGTTTTCGGGCAGCCCGCATAACGGCGCTGCGCGCACGTGGATTGCCGACTACCTCTTCATCACTAGGACGTACGCCTTTGCCCAACGCTTCAAGACGGCGGTTTAACTGATCATCACGGATAGGCATACCACGCGGTAGATGCGAATCGCCACGCACATAATGACGTATAAAGCGTTTTACACGGCGGTCTTCCAGCGAGTGGAAACTGATAACCACAAGATGACCACCGGGCGCCAGCGCTTCAAGGGCTGCGTCTAAGGCAGCATCAAGTTGATCTAGTTCACCATTTAGATAAATTCGTAACCCTTGAAATGCTTTGGTCGCAGGATGCCGCCCCTTTTCCCAAGCAGGATGGGCTTTTTTCAACACCTCGGCCAGGTCGACCGTATGCGTAAACGGCGTTTCAACACGCCGCTCGACCACTGCACGGGCCAAGCGCTTTGCATAGCGCTCTTCACCGTAGGCTTTAAACACGTGAGCGATATCCGCCTCTTTAGCACGAGCTAAAAATGTGGCTGCACTTTCGCCTTGCGTCGGGTCCATACGCATATCCAGCGGACCATTGCGCATAAAGCTAAACCCACGCTCGGGGTCATCCAACTGCGGCGAAGAAACACCTATATCTAACAACACGCCAGACAGCTTGCCAAACACACCCTGCTCACGCGCATAGTCGGCCAAGTGAGCAAATTCACGCTGGGTAATTTGAAAACGCGAATCATCGATTTCAGCGGCGGCGGCAATGGCCTGAGGATCGCGGTCCATGGCCATCAGGCGCCCTTGGTCGCCAAGGCGAGACAGGATTAACCGTGAATGACCGCCACGCCCAAAGGTGCCGTCTAAATAAATACCGTCAGGAGTATGTACAAGGGTATCAACCGCCCCTTCCAGTAATACGCTGGTATGGCGAAACGGTGAAACGACCTGGTCAGCGTCAGGAGAAGGCATGTTACTCTCACACAAATCTCATAGAAAAATAAAAGGGGCTCGCTACTGCGGGCCCCTTATGGAAATGGGGAGTCGGCCGATAAGCCGGGTTCTGTCGTGGACAGTCATTCCTCTAGGCGCTGCGTCACCACAGCGCTCAAGCAACCTACCCGGACCCAGCGCGGGCCACGCCTTTGGGTCCCTATTTGGTCTTGCTCCGAGTGGGGTTTACCATGCCACGCACTGTTGCCAGGCGCGCGGTGCGCTCTTACCGCACCCTTTCACCCTTACCGGCCCTTTGAGGTTTATTTCAAGAGGCTTAGGCGGTCTACTCTCTGCTGCACTTTCCGTCGGCTTACGCCGCCCAGGCGTTACCTAGCACTCTGCCCTATGGAGCCCGGACTTTCCTCCCCCAGCCCATCAAAAAGATGGGTTAGCGGCGACTGTCTGGCCAACTCCGGCGGCAAGCATACCAGCGCCCTCGCTTCGCCTCAATGCTCGGTTTTAATTGCCTGCAATCTTGCATACCACTCTTGTTTGCGACCGCCCAGCATTCGAGCCACTATCGCTGCTCCTTGCTTGACACCTACGCCCTCATCCAGCAGTACTTTCATCAACGCATCTGCACCAATATTTTGATGTTCGCTTTGAGTGACGGGCGGGGCACCTGCCACCATTACCACAAACTCGCCTCTTGCCTGGTTAGGATCTTCTGTTAGCTGCGCCAGCAGGGCTTCCGGAGTGCCCTGAAGAAAGGTCTCAAACGTTTTAGTCAACTCCCTGGCCAATACCACGCTACGTTCGGGCATTTGGTCACGCAGCGCCTCCAGGGTATGCACAATACGGTGTGGGGATTCGTAAAACACCAGCGTTTCTTCCCGAGCTTGCCACTGCTCCAGCGCCTGGCGGCGCGGGCCTGGCTTGGCGGGTAAAAAACCGCAAAACGTGAAGCGATCAGTCGGCAGACCCGCCCCAGAAAGCGCCGTCACAAAGGCACAAGGCCCGGGCAGCGCCACCACATGACGGCCACGCACGCGCAGCTCTCTCACCAGCACAAACCCAGGGTCACAAATAAGCGGCGTTCCAGCATCGCTAATCAATGCAATACTTTCGCCTGCCTCCAGATAAGCATCCAGGGTATCCACTCGGCGCGCCTCATTATGTTCATGAAGCGACAGCATGGGTGTATTAATCCCCAAATGCGCCAATAAGCGGGCGCTATGACGCGTATCCTCTGCCGCGATGCGCGATACTTCCGCTAACACCCGAGCTGCACGCGGCGATAAATCGTCCAAATTCCCAATTGGGGTGGCAACCACGTACAATGTGCCCGGATTGTGGTGTGTCATCGTGACTCCCGATTTGTTAATGGCTTGCTCTGACGGTGCGCTATGCTTGTGCTATGCCAACTTACCCACTGACATGCGGCGACAGCGCAAATGAAAACTAAGGAAGGATACATGAAACAGTCTCTGCGTGGCGTACTCGCCACAGGCCTCTTGGCACTTCTTATGACTGGCTGTGCGATGCAATCGCCCAGCGTGGTCGACCGCGCGGACGATCAGGAAGCGGGCCGTCTGCTCAATCAGGCAGAACAGCAGGCCCCGGATCAAGCGGCTAAAACTCGTCTCGAAGCAGCCACCATTTTTGCCCAACAAGGGCAGCGGCAACGTGCTTTTGAGACAGCCGATGCGCTTGATGAAGTCAGGCTTTCAGACACGGATCGCGTTCGCTGGGCACTGCTTTTTTCTGAATTAGCGCGCGGCATGGATGATCCACGCGCTGTGCTGCGTGCCACGCAAGTGCTCAACGACGACCTACCCATTCAGGATGATCAACGCGAAACGCTGACAGAGCGCCAGCGCTGGGCGCGTACCGCGCTTGATGAACCCGATATGGAACAACTGACACTACCAAGCCTTGAGGGTCAGGACATAAGCCGCATCATTGTGGCCCTGCCCGAATCAGGCCCGCTTAGCGGCGTCGCCAATACGCTATCGACCGCCATGCGTCGCCATCACGAGATTCGCGGTGACAATGTACAGCTCAGCTTCATCGACGCGTCACAATATTCGATGGATGAGATTTATAGCCGTGCAGGACAGATGAACGCGCAGCTGATTATCGGCCCCCTCGCCAAAGACGAGGTTAGCCAGCTCGAACAACGCAATAGCGTACCGCTTCCCACCCTTGCGCTGAACTATGGAAGCGGCGAACAGAACCGTGCTGCGGGTCTTTTCCAGTACGGCCTTTCCGCTGAAGATGAGGCCCGCCAGGCAGCACGCCGCGCATACCAGGACGGACATCGCCAGATGTCGGTAATGGTGCCAGATAATGACTGGGGACGCCGAGTCGGCGAAGCATTCTGGAATGAGTTTCACGGCCAGGGTGGCGAAGTGACGACGGCGGTACGCTACAACCCGGACAGCGCGGTCACCAATGCCGTTCAGACAGCCTTAAACGTGAGTGGCGAACGTGCTCAACTGGGCAGTATTGATGCCTTGTTCCTACTGGCCTTGCCTGATTACGCTCGCCAAGTCCCGCCCACCATGGATTACTACTACGCGCCCAACCTGCCTATTTACGCCACTTCCCACCTGCATGAAGGGCACTTACAAGCGCGTCGTGACCAGGATCTTGACGACGTCATGTTTATGGATATTCCATGGCAAATTCCTGACGCCGCTGTCGGTGGTGAAGAAGTACTCCCGTTCTACCCTACTTACCAGCGTTTGAGCGAAGAGTCTGACGCTTCCATGTTCCGCCTAATGGCCATGGGCGTAGATGCCTATGAAATTGCGACCGAGCTTTCAGATATTTCAGCGCTAAATGGCCTACGCGGCAGCACAGGAACGCTCTACCTGACGGGTGACGGCCGCATATATCGCGAACTACCCTGGGCGAAGTTTCAAAACGGTGTCCCGGCGCCCATTTTAATCCCTGGGCAATAATGGCAAATAACGCCCAAACTGCCCGTAAACGCGGCGCAGCCATTGAGCAGTTAGCTGCTCAATGGCTGCAGCAAAGGGGTCTTACCCTCGTTACCCAAAATCATCACGTAAAGGGTGGCGAGCTTGACCTAGTGATGCGCGACGGTGACACACTGGTGTTTGTTGAAGTAAAGCATCGGGTAACTACGCGATACGGACACCCTCTGGAAACCATCACGCCGACAAAAAGAAAGCGCCTAATTCGGGCCGCTCAGCTATATCTTGGCAATTTCGGCCTTGCATCGCCTTGCCGCTTTGATATTCTTGCCATTACGGGCGCTCCGCCCACTCTCGAGTTCCACTGGGAGAAAGCGGCTTTTGATGCCTACTAATTCCATTTTAACCAGGAAGCCCTAATGGACTTTCAATCGCGCATTCTTAACCACTTTAACGCCAGCATAGACACCAAAACCTATGCGAGCGAAGTACTCCCCCCTTTTATCGAAGTCGCCAGTCAAATGATGGTTCAGTGCCTGGTTAATGAGGGAAAAATTCTGGCATGCGGTAATGGAGGCAGTGCGGGCGACAGCCAACACTTCTCTTCTGAACTGCTCAATCGGTTTGAGCGGGAACGGCCAAGCTTGCCTGCCCTTGCGTTAACCACCGATACATCAACGTTGACATCCATTGCCAACGACTACAGCTATAACGAAGTATTTTCCAAACAGATACGCGCCCTTGGGCAGCCAGGCGACGTATTGCTGGCAATCTCTACCAGCGGTAATTCGGCTAATGTCGTGCAGGCGATCCAGGCAGCTCACGACCGTGAAATGACGGTTGTAGCATTAACCGGGCGAGACGGTGGCAACATGGCTTCCTTGCTGGGTCAGGATGATTGCGAGATTCGCGTCCCTGCCACATCAACAGCAAGAATCCAGGAGATTCACCTACTGGTCATTCACTGTTTATGTGACCTTATTGATGAACAGTTATTCGGCAGCGCTGACTAACGGGGCAGTACCCTACCACTCATCATTTTCATTAAGATAAGGAGTCATCCAACATGGCCCTGCGCTTTTTCTCTCGTCCGTTACTAGTTGCGACACTAGTAGCTGCTGCTCTGATCAGCGGCTGCGCCACGCACAGTGCTTCCAACCCCTCTAACTATGGGCAGCTCAGCAAGGACGTTAAAGCGGTCGATGCGACCATTGAGCGCGAATCCAAGCGTGCGCTGGACCAGGCCGATGCTCGACTGGCCGATGCCCGCATTCGTACGCACAGCTATAACGGTACATTATTATTGGTAGGCCAGGTCCCCAGCGAAGAACTACGCACGAAAGCGGGTAATGTTGTGCAAAACCTGCGTGGCGTTAATCAGGTGCATAACGAACTCACCATTGCGGGCAATCTGCCCGCCACCCAGCGCCTAACCGACACATGGATAACGACCAACGTTGTAAGCACACTCGCCACCAACGACCGCATCGACTCCTCCAAGATCAAAGTGACCACTGAAAATGCCAATGTTTACTTGATGGGCTCGGTCTCCCACGAAGAGTCTGATCGAATCGTTGCTGCGACCTCCTCAGTTGGCGGTATTCAGCGCATTGTCAAAGTATTCGAATACATTGATTAACCGGCTCTTGGGCCTATAAAAAAACCTCGCATAGTCACTATGCGAGGTTTTTTATGGCCTGACCTTTTATAGCCTGACCAGATAGCACTGGCGCTATTTTACGACGCGCAGTGTTGGCTTCTTCTTGGACGTCGAAGACGTTGAGGACGCTTCAGAAGCATCTTCAAGGTTGCCGCCAGAAACAGGCTCCGTCACCGTCAATTCAGGCTTGGAAGGTGAGTCAGGCGCCTCATCAAACTGCTCCTCTTCATCCCCTTCTTCAGCAAGCTCAGGCTCGTGACCAAACACCATGCCCACACCATTTTCACGGGCATAAATAGCAATCAGCGCAGGAATGGGCACCATCACCTGCATGGGCTGGCCGCCAAAACGTGCGTTAAAGCCAATTGCCTGATTCTCCATAAACAAATCACGCACGGCTGTTGGCGCCACGTTCAACACAATCTGACCATTCTGTACAAACTGGCGCGGCACTTCGACCCCGGCCTGCGTCGCATCAACGACCAGGTAAGGGGTTAGTTCATTATCCAGCAACCACTCATAGAGCGCTCGGGCGAGATAGGGGCGACTCGATTTCATAAGACTCCCTCCTCCTGACAAGTAAGGCCCCAGCCCTTACCGGACGATGGGGCCATGTAAATTCAAGTACGCATCTCTTTTTCGCGCTCACTCAAAGATGCTTTGAACGCTTCCCGCTCAAACACTCGCGACATATAGCTTAAAAGTGGCTTAACCTGCTTTTCAGGCAGCTCAATATTAAGATCTGGCAAACGCCACAAGATCGGCGCGAGACAGCAGTCCACCAGAGTGAACTCTTCGCTCATAAAGAAAGGCATATCTTCAAAGATCGGTGAAATACCAATCAGGCTTTCACGCAGCTCTTTACGCGCCTTGTCCGCCTCTTTCTTCCCACCGCTACGGATCTGGTCGACCTTGGGGCACCACTCTCGCTCAATGCGGTGCATCCAAAGACGGCTCTGCGCACGGGCCACAGGGTAAACTGGGAGTAACGGTGGATGCGGGAAACGCTCATCCAAATACTCCATCATGACTTTTGACTCATAGAGCACTAAATCACGATCCAACAACGTGGGCACACTGTTGTACGGGTTGAGGTCTGCTAAATCTTCGGGCGGCTGCTCTTCGTTAACATCAACAACATCAACGGCCACCCCCTTCTCAGCCAGAACAATGCGCACACGATGACTAAAATGATCATCACTACCTGAGTAAAAAATCATCGACGACCGCTTGGCCACAACACCCATGAAAGCATCCTCGCATTAAAACAATTATGGATAATAACACGCCAGAGGCACCTTATGGTAAGGCAGCCTGTTTTGGGTTACCGCTTAACATCAACGCAACCGCCATGTGATTTACACGATGGCTCAACTCTGTTTTTAGCATTCGACGCTAACGGATATCTTTCCAATATTCACGCTTCAGCAAGTAAGCAAACACGCCAAAAATAAATATGAAAAACAAAACTTTAGGGCCAATACTCTGCGCCTTCAGCCTAGAAGGCTCGCCAACATAGGCTAAAAAATTGGTAATATCGTATACGGCTTCTTCAAATGCTTCGGGCGATAGCTCTCCAGGCGCTGTCACGCTTAATTGCTGACACCGCCCGCCACCTAGCGCTAAAGGCCGAGCCTGACGACAGTCGAGCTCTTGCACACCTTGAAGAGGCTCAAGCACATTCGGCATTGCCACCGACTCATAGACCGTATTATTGACGCCTGTAGGGCGCGCGGGATCTCTGTAGAACCCCAACAGAAAGCTGTACACCCAATCGCCCCCACGCAAACGTGTCGTTAGGGATAAATCTGGCGGTACAGCGCCCCACCATTGCGCGGCATCGTCGTCGCTTAGCGCATTATGCATAGCGTCGTTAAATGCAAGGCCTGATGAGAACATAACACTATCTTTCATCAACGCCTCAGGAATACCCAGGTCGTCCGCAGTGCGCGAAAATCGCTGATAACTCAGCGTATGACACCCAAGACAGTAGTTAACATAAAGCTTGAGACCATTTTGCAGAGAGGCACTATCCTGCAAGTCGGGCGACATTGACGTCACGTTACGTGTTTCTTCTTGCGCCGTAGCCGTCATCGGCAACAGCCATAAAAACAGAGCCATTACGTATTTTTTCATTAGCCAGTCACCCTTTTCGGCACGGGCCTGGTTTTTTCCAACCGGGTGTAGAACGGCATCAATAAAAAATACGCAAAGTACAACACGGTAAATAGTTGCGCCAATCGTGTCCGAACAGGGGTAGACGGCAATACACCCAACACGCCTAACGCGACAAAGCTTGCAACAAACACGACCAGCATCAGCTTCGACATCCAGCCTTTATAGCGCATGGATCGCACCGGGCTACGGTCCAGCCACGGCAAAACAAACAGCACTGCAATAGCGCCACCCATAAAAACAACGCCCAAAAAGCGAGCATCCAGGCCCAGCAGCGAGAAATTCACTCCCCGTAAAATGGCATAGAAAGGCGTGAAGTACCAAACAGGCGCAATATGGTCGGGCGTATTAAGCGGATCAGCCGGCGCAAAGTTCGGCTGCTCAATAAAAAAACCGCCGCCTTCCGGGAAGTAAAACACAACGCCACAAAAAACGAAGAGAAAGATGGCCACGCCAACCAGATCTTTAACGGTATAGTAGGGATGAAAGGGAATACCATCTACCGGCTTGCCCGCAGCGTCTTTCAATCCGTTAATTTCAATACCATCAGGGTTATTCGACCCCACCTCATGCAGCGCTACAATATGCAGCACCACCAGCCCAAGAATCACCAGCGGCAGTGCAATGACATGCAGCGCGAAAAAACGATTCAAGGTAGCCCCTGACACCACATAATCGCCGCGCACCCACTCGGCAAGCCCGGGGCCGATACCTGGAATAGCTGAAAAAAATGAGGTAATTACCTGCGCTCCCCAATAGGACATTTGCCCCCACGGCAGCAAATATCCCATAAACGCCTCGGCCATCAGAATCAAATACAGCGCCATACCGAACACCCACACAAGCTCACGCGGCGCTTTATAAGAACCGTACAAAAGCCCCCTAAACATGTGTAGATAAACAACAATAAACAGAGCGGACGCACCCGTTGTATGGAGATAACGAATCCACCAGCCCCACTCAACGTCGCGCATTATATATTCGATGGACGCAAACGCCTCTTCAGGAGAAGGACGATAGCTCATGGTTAACCAGATGCCGGTCAAGAGCTGATTGACCAACACCAGTAGCGCAAGCGATCCAAAGATGTACCAGATATTAAGATTTTTAGGTACGTAGTAGTTGGCCAGGTGGTCGCGCCATAGCCTGCTTACTGGAAACCGAGCATCCAGCCAGCCCAGCAAACCACCTGACTTCTCGCGCGCCGCCATCAAACAGCCTCCTCATCTTCGCCCACCACGATAATAGTATCGTTAAGATAATGATAAGGGGGCACTTCTAGATTCGTCGGTGCAGGCATACCGGTATATACGCGTCCCGCCAAATCAAAACGCGAACCGTGGCACGGGCAAAAAAAACCACCTGACCAGTCATCATCACTATCGGCCTGTGCGTCTGGCTCAGGCCGATACAGCGGCGAACAGCCAAAATGCGTGCAGAGGCCAATCAACACCCCCACTTCTGGCTTAATCGAGCGAAGCGCTCCTTGTACATAGGCAGGTTGCTGAGGGTGATTTGAATCAGGGTCCGCCAAGCGCTCTGTCGCCACGGTTTCAGTGCGCGCTATCATTTCAGGCGTTCGGCGAATGATCCATACGGGCCTGCCCCGCCACTCAACGGTCATACGCTGACCAGGCTGCAGCTTGGCTATATCCGCTTGAACCGGCGCACCCGCCGCTCGCGCCCTCGCACTGGGTTGCCACGATGCCACAAAGGGAACGGACACGCCGACCATGCCTACTGCTCCTATAACGGAGGTAGCGCCAACAAGAAAACGTCGTCGACCTTTATTGATGCCGTGCTCTGCCATGCAAGGCTTCTCCCATTAACGTGATACGTGGCCACCCGATGCATAAAAGAACGAATCTGCGAAATACTATACGATAAATAGAGGGATATCCTTGATAGCCGTCATACTGCTCCAGGACCACCAAAATAACTTGATGCTAATATAATTTGATACTAATGCATTATACTTTTTGATTTTACAATAAAAAACGCCCAGGCCGATGGCCTGGGCGTTTTGCCGCATAAGCGTTGAAAAATTAACGCTTGGAGAACTGCGGACGACGACGTGCTTTACGCAGGCCGACTTTCTTACGCTCAACTTGACGCGCATCACGCGTTACGTAGCCAGCGGCACGCAGCGTGGGACGCAGATCTTCGTTGTAGCTCATCAGGGCACGAGTAATGCCGTGACGGATAGCGCCAGCCTGAGAAGAACCACCGCCACCAGCGACAGTGACAAAAATGTCGAACTGGCTCAGGGTTTCAGTCAATTCCAGCGGCTGACGAACCACCATACGACCAGTAACGCGACCGAAATACAGGTCGAGATCCTGGTTGTTAACGGTGATTTTGCCAGAGCCCGGCTTCATAAACACGCGAGCGGTGGAAGTCTTGCGGCGCCCGGTACCGTAATACTGCTGTGTCATGGCGAAGATTTCCTCAGATGTTCAGTTCAAGCGGCTGCTGGGCAGCATGCGGATGCTCGGCACCGGCGTACACTTTTAACTTGGTATACATGGCACGACCCAACGGACCTTTCGGCAACATGCCCTTAACGGCAAACTCAATGATACGCTCGGGCGCATGATCAAGCATTTTGTCGAATGTCATGGTGCGCAGGCCGCCCGGGTAACCGGTGTGGCGATAATAGGTCTTAGCCTTCGCCTTGTTGCCAGTCACTTGGACTTTCTCAGCGTTGATGACAACGATGTAGTCGCCAGTATCAACGTGAGGAGTAAATTCGGGCTTATGCTTGCCACGCAGGCGGCGAGCAATCTCGGTTGCCAGACGACCGAGCGTTTTGTCCGTAGCGTCGACAACATACCAGTCGCGCTGGACGGACTGCGGCTTAGCACTGAACGTCTTCATGGATGAAATCACCAGATTAAGTGTGTTGGGTGGCTAACACCGTCAAGCGGTGAAGCACCTTCCCTATTTTTTTTGGTTGCCAAGCTTAGCCTGACAACATGTAGCGAGGCGGCATTCTACAGTATGGCGCGGGACAAGTTAAGCCCTAATCGTGGCTTTTCTTAACGACCGGACCATAAACCTCATCACGGCTTATGGGGCAGCGCTAAATATTCACGCGACTGCATTTCCTGAAGGCGCGACAGCGTACGCTGAAACTCAAAGGTTAGCTTACCGTCACTATAAAGCTCTTCTACCGGCACCTCTGCTGACATTAATAGCTTTACCCCGCGATCATAAAACTCATCGACCATATTGATAAAGCGGCGCGCCTGATCGTCATGCTTGGCTTCCATCCGCTTCACATTCGACACAAGCACCGTATTGAAGCTACGCGCTATTTCAATATAGTCATTCTGGCTACGCGGCCCATCGCAGAGCTCCAGGAATTCAAACCACGCCACATTTTCATGCAGCCTGCGCGCTTTCAGCACCCGATGATTGATTTCCAACGGCGCATCCGCCTCACCCTCGTGACCAGCAATCTCGCGAAAGCTACGCGTAAGCTCCTGCTCGGCCGCCTCATCCAGCGGCGAGTGAAATATCTCCGCGCGTTCCAAGGCGCGCAGCCGGTAGTCGACTCCGGAATCAACATTGACTATCTCACAGTGACGCTTGACCAGGTCGATGGCAGGGAGAAAGCGCGCCCGCTGCAGGCCATCCTTGTACAGGTCATCCGGCACGATGTTGGAAGTAGCGACTAGCACAACGCCCCGCTCGAACAGCGCCTCAAGCAGGTTGGCCAGAATCATGGCATCCGTAATATCCTTGACGAAGAACTCATCAAAGCAGATAACCCGAGCCTCTGAGGCAAATTTACCAGCAATCAGCGTGAGAGGATTCTTCTCACCCTTATAGTGGGTTAACTCGTTATGCACCCGCTGCATGAAACGATGAAAATGGGTGCGCATCTTTTCAGGAAAGGGCAGCGACTCAAAAAAATTATCAACCAGATAGGTTTTACCACGCCCTACACCGCCCCAAAAATAGAGGCCTTGCACTTGGGGCAACGTCGGTTCGTTTGACGATGAGGCTTTACCGAACAGGCCCTTCATTTTGGCCTTCAAGCCGCCATGTGCCAGCACGGCCTTGGAAACCGCGGTGGGCGTCGCCATTAGGTCGTCATAAAGGCGCTGCAAATGCTCAACCGCTAACTCCTGCGCCGCATCATGCTGAAAGTCCTCGCGCCGTAGATCTGCACGATAGCGCTCCATGGGCGTTGGCCGAGATGACGGACCTGCCTTTTGGTTTGCAGAAGTAGCTGACATTTACTCGCTCCAATGCGTATTACGACGACCCTCTAAATCCGACCAGCCGCCTTCAAAAAGCTGGGATTATACGCTGCACATCGTCTAAGCGCATGGTTGGATTGACCTAACCTGCCAATCGACGCCTATAATGAGGCTTGATTCGTTCGCAAACCGTCCACTCAAGCGTGACGGGGCGCTCCAAGTATCAGGGAGAAAACTGTGGAAGCAAGCTCGCCTTATACCTTTGCCATCATTGGCATTATTATTGGCTTCATCCTCGGCTTGGGATGCTATCGGCTGTTTAGTAAAGGAGAGCGTCATAACGCGTCTTTACGCCAAACAGTGCTGGAACGAGAACATCAAATCGCCGAGCTTAAAAAAGGCATGGGAGGCCATTTAGAGGGTGTCTTTGAGCATTTGAAGTGCATTCGCGCCGAGGCCGACCAGCTTGAGCAGAAAATCACCGAGGATGCACAGCAGTGGCATTTGGGCAGCAACACGCCTGCGGCCATCAAAGAACGACAGCAACCAGCGCAGCATCAAGCCGCCACCCCCACAGGGCCTGATTCGGAGGGTAGCCTGGCCACCCCCCGTGACTATGCGGATGGTAAAAATGGCACGCTGGCAGAAAACTTTGGCTTAAAAGGCGATAACGCCGATACGCCCCAACCGCCCCGCTATTAAGCCAGCACCTCACGCCATCGCCCATTACCGGTGATTTTCAACCCCGTCGCCAAAAGGTCAGGCGGGGTTATCGATATCGACAAAGCGGTGCTCAATATCGTATTCATCGGCCAGCCACTCCCCCAGCGCCTGCACCCCATAGCGCTCGGTTGCATGATGACCCGCGGCAATGTAGTGAATGCCTAGCTCGCGCGCCAAATGGGTAGTACGTTCGGAAATCTCACCTGACACAAACACCTGTGCACCTGCTTCAAAAGCAGCTGTAATCATGTCTTGCGCGCCCCCTGTACACCAGGCGATCCGCTCAATATCCCCCATGTTCGGCGCCTCGATCACCAAAGGCGCACGTTGCAAGACATTCGCCATTTGTTCTGCCAATGCGGTCACGCTTTGCGCTTGAGCCAAGCGCCCCGACCACAAAAAACCCTCACCCAACTCACCATCCAGACAGCCCTCTACCCGCCAGCCCAATCGCCTGGCAAGCTCTGCGTTATTCCCCATCTCGCTATGGGCATCAAGCGGAAGATGATAGGCAAGCAAATTGATATCGTGGTTAATCAGCGTTTTTATACGCTGATGCTTCATGCCCGTAATGGCCACGGGCTCATTTTTCCAGAAGTAGCCGTGGTGAACCAACAGCATGTCGGCCTGCCAAGCGACAGCTTCCTCCAGCAACGCCTGGCACGCAGTGACCCCACTCATTACACGCTTAATATCCGGCCGCCCAGCGATTTGCAGGCCATTAATCGTAAAATCCTTAAACGTTGAAGCACGCAGCTGATGATCACAAGCAGCTACGATTTGATCGCGATGAGTCACAAGGGCTCCTTTAATGATTCGTCGACTATCCTGAGGATGAGCATCAGAAAGTGTTACCATAATGCCATAGTAAAACCCGCTTCGTGTGATCGCGAACCTCACGTTTGACAAGACCACTACCCGCTGAGGAATTTTTGCATGCACCGCTTTGTGCTGCCTTATTTATGGCCTATTTTGACCGGGGTATTATTAGCTGCCCTGCTACTACTTGCGTTCCCGGACACGCTGCCTAATCCCTTTACCAACGCGCCCTCCACGACATCACAAGCACCCACCTCCCCTCTGGTGAATGTCAGCGACGAGGTTAGCAGCCGCCCGGCCCCCGAAACTCGCCAGGCCGCTCCGCTTTCGCGTGACCAAGGGCCTGCCAGCTATTCAAGCGCGGTCAGCCAGGCAGCGCCTGCCGTCGTTAATATCTACTCATCGCGTATTGTCGAGCGCGATCAACACCCGCTGATGTCTGACCCTTTTTTCCAGCAGTTTTTCAGCGGTGACGATGCGACAACCCACCAGCGCATGTTATCCAGCCTCGGCTCAGGGGTTATTATCAGTCACGATGGCTACGTACTAACCAACCATCACGTGATAAATGGCGCTGATGAGATTCAGGTGGCACTGCGTGATGGGCGCGAGACACTCGCCGAGGTCATTGGCACCGATCCCGAAAGCGACCTCGCCGTATTGCATATCGACCTTGAGGATCTTCCGGTCATTGAAATAGCCGACTCAGCGGATGTGGCCGTTGGGGATGTTGCGCTGGCCATCGGCAATCCATTTGGTGTAGGGCAAACCGTTACCATGGGCATCATCAGCGCGACCGGCCGTAATCATTTAGGCTTAAATGCCTATGAAGATTTTATTCAAACGGACGCGGCAATTAACCCGGGTAACTCAGGCGGCGCACTGATCAACCCCGACGGCGCCCTGGTGGGCATCAACACAGCGATTTTCTCACGCTCCGGCGGCTCGCAAGGCATCGGCTTTGCAATCCCGGCCAACCTGGCGCACAGCGTTCTGGATGAGCTAGTGACTCAGGGGCGGGTCATACGTGGCTGGCTGGGAATTGAAGCGCAAGCGCTGTCACGCGAACTCGCTGCCTCGTTTGGGCTACGTACACCTCAGGGGGTTATTGTTGCGGGTGTAGCGAGTGGAGGCCCAGCAGACGAAGCGGGGCTAGAGCCTGGCGACATCCTGCTCTCGGTTAACGGCCAAACCGTGCTGGACGCTCGCGCTACGATGAGCAATATTGCCTCCATCCCTCCCGGCACAACGCTGCCTATCACCATTGTTCGTGGCGGCGAGCGCATCGATATCTCGCTTGAAGTGGGCGAGCGCCCGCTGATTCCCAACGCACCACTGGGCGAGCGACCTAAAGAGTCCTAGTGCTCGCCCGCAGGCTAATTACGGCTTAATCCGATACTCCGCTGACCGCGCATGCGCGGTCAGCGACTCTCCGCGAGCCAATACTGACGCGACCTCGCCCAATGCTGATGCCCCCTCACGCGAGCAGTGAATAATGGAGGAGCGCTTCTGGAAGTCGTAAACCCCTAGGGGAGATGAGAAGCGCGCCGTACCGGACGTGGGCAGAACATGGTTTGGGCCTGCGCAGTAATCCCCTAGCGCTTCTGCCGTGTAACGCCCCATAAAGATCGCACCGGCATGACGTACGTCAGCAAGCCAAGTGTCCGGTGCATCGACAGAAAGCTCAAGATGCTCGGGCGCGATACGGTTAATGATATCAACCGCCTCAGCCTTGCTCTGACAAAGCACCAACGCCCCCCGCCGACTCAGCGATTCACGCACGATTGATTCGCGATCAAGCGTGGGCAACAAACGCTCAATAGAGGCGAACACCGCATCCAGGTGTTCACTATCCCAACTGACCAGAATCGCCTGAGCATCTTCGTCATGCTCCGCCTGTGAAAACAGGTCCATGGCCAGCCAATCCGGGTCGGTCTGCCCGTCGGAGACCACTAAAATCTCGGAAGGCCCCGCAATCATGTCGATACCGACCTGACCGAATACTGCCCGCTTAGCCGTCGCGACATAAATATTGCCGGGCCCAACAATCTTGTCCACCCTTGGCACGGTTTCTGTGCCGTATGCCATCGCAGCGATAGCCTGAGCGCCACCAATAGTGAAGACGTCATCGACCCCCGCCAAATGCGCCGCCGCCAATACCAACTCATTGACCACGCCGTCAGGAGTAGGAACGACCATCACAATTTCGCGCACGCCCGCCACATGGGCAGGAATCACGTTCATCAATACAGAAGAAGGATAAGCCGCCTTGCCCCCCGGGACATAAATACCCGCGCGATCAAGCGCCGTAACCTGCTGCCCCAGTACCGTGCCATCAGCCTCTTCATACTGCCAAGAGGTTGGCTTTTGCCGCTCATGATAGAGCCGAATACGCTCGGCGGCGCTGGCTAACGCATCGCGCTGTGCTGCGGGCAAGTTTTCGAAAGCGTGCTTTAGCTGCTCGGGTTTTAAACGCAGTTCGTCCATGCGTTCAACCGAAAGCCGATCAAAACGATTGGTCGCTTCAATAACCGCTGCGTCGCCGCGCTTTTTAACATCCGCCAGAATCTCATCAACCCGTGCTTTTACCGCCGTATCCGAGACCCCTTCCCAATCCAACAGCGTATCAAGGCGGTCATCGAACGAGGCATCAAGCGTTGAAAGCCGGGCGATCATGGGCGTGGAGCCAACCGCTGAAGACATAGTGCTCATAAAGACCCCGCGTTATGTGGAAGGCTGTGCTTGGCGTTTTTTCACGGCGCACTCCAAGCGCGCCAAAAGCGGCTTGATACGTTCATGCTTCATGGTCATGGCGGCCTTATTCACGACCAGGCGTGTGCTGATATGAGCAATTAACTCACGTGGCTCCATGCCATTGGCACGCAGCGTATTGCCCGTATCGACAATATCAACAATTTCATCGGCCAGATTCATTAAAGGCGCTAATTCCATTGCCCCATAAAGCTTAATGACTTCGGCTTGAATACCCTGTTCGGCATAGTACCGCCTGGCAATATTCACAAATTTGGTAGCTACGCGCCGACGCGCATGAGCAGGCTGTTCCCCTGTCACCCCGGCGGTCATCAGCTTACAGCGAGCAATATCCAGGTCCAGCGGCTCATAAAGACCTTCAGCACCATGCTCCAATAAAACATCTTTCCCCGCGATACCTAGGTCAGCTGCGCCCAGCTGTACATAGGTCGGCACATCGGTGGCACGAATAACCACCAGTTTTACATCAGGCAGGTTGGTATCAAACAACAGCTTACGGCTCTTGCCCAGGTCTTCTGCCGGTGTAACACCGGCATCAGCGAGTAACGGCAGCGTCTCATCCAAAATACGCCCTTTGGAAAGGGCTAAAATTAGTTGCTTACTCATTATAATGGCCAATGGTTAATAGCATGGCTTAGCCAGGAATACGGCGAATACGTGCACCCAGCAGCTGCAATTTCTCTTCGATACACTCGTAGCCACGATCAATATGGTAGATACGGTCAACCAGCGTTTCGCCTTCCGCCATCATGGCGGCAATCACCAGCGACGCGGAAGCACGCAGATCGGTGGCCATCACAGGCGCGCCTGAAAGCTTTTCAACACCGTTAATTAATGCGGTGTTACCTTCAAGGGCTATGTCCGCCCCCATGCGGTTAAGCTCTTGCACGTGCATGAAGCGGTTCTCGAAGATGGTTTCCACTACGCGCGAATGGCCAATGGCGACGGCGTTCATGGCCACAAACTGGGCCTGCATATCGGTAGGGAACGCCGGGTACGGCGCGGTGCGGATATTAACGGCCTTGGGCCTGTTACCGTGCATATCCAGCGCGATCCAGTCATCACCACTGGTAATCTCGGCGCCCGCTTCTTCAAGCTTGGCAAGCACGGCTTCCAAAATGTCCGCACGGGTGCGCTTTACTTTCACCCGCCCACCGGTCATGGCGGCTGCCACCAGGAAGGTGCCGGTCTCAATACGGTCGGGCATCACATCGTGGTGGCAACCATGTAGCTTCTCGACACCTTCAATCACAATGGTGTCAGTACCGTGGCCACGAATATTGGCGCCCATTTTGATCAAACATTCGGCCAGATCAACAATCTCTGGTTCACGCGCCGCATTCTCAAGAACAGTTTTACCCTCGGCAAGGGTGGCGGCCATCAACAGATTTTCAGTGCCAGTTACCGTGACCGTATCGAAGAAAATAGTCGCGCCTTTCAAGCGACCATCAACGCGAGCACGGATATACCCGGCTTCAACCCGAATGTCCGCCCCCATGGCCTCCAGGCCACGGATGTGCAGGTCAACAGGCCGAGAACCGATGGCACACCCGCCAGGCAGAGACACATCTGCTTCGCCGAAGTGGGCAAGCAAGGGGCCTAGCACCAGAATGGAAGCACGCATTTTCTTCACTAACTCATAAGGAGCGTGACAGTGCGTGACTTGAGAGCCATCCAACTGAATAGTGAGCCGCTCCCCCATAACAGGTTCAACACCCATACGGCCCAACAACTCAAGCGTCGTGGTAATATCCTGAAGATGTGGCAGGTTGCCGACAACCACCGGGCCATCGGCCAAAAGGGTGGCACATAAGATAGGCAGAGCCGCGTTTTTGGCGCCGCTTACCCAGACCTCACCATCCACCGACCCATTGCCGGTAATAATTAACTTATCCATGCAGGCGCCGTTATTGAGCGTTTTCCGACGCAGTGGACCACTGCGTCGGAGTGAACGTTTTAATACTGATGGCGTGTAAAGCGCCCGAGGCAATTTCATCACTTAACGCGGCGTAAACCAGCTGTTGGCGCTTAACCGGAGAGAGACCTTCAAAGGCGTCACCCACCGCAATCACCTGAAAATTACAGCCTTCGCCCTGGATATGAAAGTCACATCCGTCGATACGGGATTCAAGCAGTGCTTTTACCTCATTGGGTTGCATGAGACAGGAAACTCCTTCAGGTCGATGTGAATAGTACTAATAAGGCAACATAATAAAGAAAAGCGACACGCTTGGCGATGCCAAGGGTGCCACCCCCTAACGGGCGAGGGTTGGCGGATGAATAAGGGATTCAATTTCTGAAAGAAGCGCTAAGCGTTCAAGGGGCGCTGAAAGGGTCACCGCATTGACGGTAATGCTGCGCGACTGGCAGGTACGCATCCATTCAAATAGCACGCTTATAACCGCACTACTGGCTTTATGGACGCCATTAAAATCAAACGCAACGTCACGTTGCTCTGTCGCCTGGAGCCATTTTTTACCCGCGGCGGCAAGTTCTGCCGCCGCGTCCATGCCAACATCGCCCGTAACGCACAATGTATTTTGCGAGGCCTTGAGGCTTAGCTGGGACAGTGACAGTAAACGTGTCACACATCGCCCCCCTGCTCCAGCTCGTCGACACCAATTTCAGGTGCCCAGCCACGAATAACCGCATCATAGTCACGATTGTTTTCACGCATTGCCTGGTCAAACTGGTTGCGGAACGTCAGGCCCAGGTTAATACCGTTAACAATCACGTTCACTACGCGCCATTCACCGTCAGACAGGCGCAGGCTATAGCTCACCGGATAGACCTGTCCGTTATTGGCCACCACTTCCATATCGACACTTGCCTGGTCTTCGTAACGCTGACCGCGCTGATTATTCAACACCCGGAGCTCACGATAATCGAACGTTACCAAGCCACGTGCATACGTATCAATCAAGGTCTGGCGAAACACGTTTGCAAAGCGACTGCGCTGCTCCGGGGTCGCGTTACGAAAGTAGCTTCCCATGACGCTGGCACCGATATAGCGAAAGTCCGCCACGCCTTCAAGGCTAGTGTCGACCAACGCTTCAAGCTCACCCATATGATTGGCGTAATACTCCCTCTTGCCCTCGATCTCTCCCATCAGAGCATTGACGTTTTCCCGAACCATCGCTTCAGGCGACTGGGTTTGCGCATGCGCCTGAAGCGGTAAGACCAGTACCAACATCATGAACGCAAAAAGCCAGCGCATCGGCGTCAGTGTCGTGTTTCGCATTACATTCACCTCTACTAATAGAATGTTTAATTACTCGCCATATTGGATACAAATTGCTGGATTAGTTCTTCAAGCACCAGCGCAGACTGGGTGTCACGAATGGTATCGCCATCTTCAAGCACTTCAGGGGCGCCACCCACGCTTAAGCCAATATACTGCTCGCCCAACAGGCCAGAGGTTAAAATGGCGGCTGTTGTGTCCTCGGAGAGCTGCCCTTCCAAGTCATTATCCAGGCGTAGCGTGACCCGAGCGTCAAACCAGTCGGTATCTAAATCAATCGACTCCACGCGCCCAACGGTCACGCCCGCCATGGTGACTCTAGAGCGCGGCTTTAATCCGCCAATATTGGAGAAATTGGCGTCAAGGTGAAACGTTTCAGAAGAGCTAGCAAGGCTTAAACCACTGACGCGCAGGCCCAGAAAAATCAGCCCAACAATCCCCGCCAGCATAAATAGACCCACGCCAAATTCCATTGTTTTACTGCGTTTCATGAAACCACTCCACCTATTAAAGGCCGCCGAACATTACGGCGGTTAATACAAAATCAAGCCCCAATACTGCAAGCGATGAATAAACGACGGTACGCGTTGTGGCCCGCGAAATCCCTTCAGACGTCGGCATTAAGTCATAGCCTTGAAACACCGCGATCCAGGTAACAACGACGGCAAAGACAAGACTCTTGATGATGCCGTTACCTACATCGCCGATAAACGATACGCTGGCCTGCATGTTGCTCCAGTAAGAGCCTTCAAAAACGCCAAGCCACTCCACACCGACCAGGTAGCCACCCCAAATACCCACGACGCTAAAGCCAACCGTTAGAATGGGCAGCGAAACGAACCCAGCCCAGAGCCTGGGCGCAATAATTCTACGCAGTGGGTCTACGCCAATCATTTCCATACTGGTTAGCTGCTCGGTGGCTTTCATTAAGCCAATCTCAGCGGTGAGTGCCGACCCTGCCCGCCCGGCGAACAGCAGCGCAGCGACAACCGGCGCCAATTCCCGCAGCAAGGAAAGCGCAACCATTTGCCCTAACGCCTGCTCCGCGCCAAAGTCGACCAAAATAGTGTAGCCCTGCAGCGCCAGCACCATGCCAATAAAAAGTCCCGATACGATCACAATCGCCAGCGAAAGCACGCCCACAAAATGCATTTGACGCAGCCAGAGGCTCCACCCTTCACGAGACGGCACGCCGACCGCTGACTGACCAAGAAATAGCCCGGCACGGCCCAGCGCTTCCATTACATCGCACCCTTTACGCCCCAAACGGGCGATATAGCCGATGCCTTGTTCAAATTTCGACTGCATTACCCTGCCCTTGTCGCGGTAACGGGGCCAAGAATATCGCTATACAGCGTCTCGGCGGGATAGTGAAACGGCACAGGGCCATCTGGCTCGCCATGAACGAACTGGCTAACGCGTGGGTCCTGGTTGGCATTGAGTGTTTGCGGCGTTCCCTCAGCGACGACCTGACCATCAGCGAGAAGATAGAGATAATCGGCGATGCTTAGTGTCTCTTTAATATCGTGAGAAACCACCACCGAGGTAAGCGCTAGTGCCTGGTTAAGCCGTTTAATCAACTGCACCAGCACGCCCATGGAAATAGGATCCTGCCCGACAAAAGGCTCATCATACAAAATGAGCTCCGGGTCTAACGCTATTGCCCGAGCCAGCGCCACGCGCCTGGCCATACCGCCCGAAAGTTCTGCAGGCGTTAGATGACGAGCCCCGCGCAGCCCCACCGCTTGAAGCTTTAGCAATACCAGGTCTCGAATCATGGCATCGGGCAGGTCGGTATGGACGCGCAAGGGAAACGCGACGTTCTCGAACACATCCAGGTCAGAAAACAGAGCGCCGCTTTGAAACAGCATGCCCATACGTTTACGCAATGCAAACAGCGCTTTTCGCGACAGCCGATGAACGTCCTGGCCATCGACGATAATACGTCCACGATCCGGCGTTAGCTGACCACCAATGAGTTTTAGCAAGGTTGTCTTGCCGGTACCGCTAGGCCCCATAATGGCGGTGACGTTACCCTGAGGAATAATCATGCTGATTCCACGAAAGATCTCATGGCTCCCACGTGAAAAATGCACGTCTTCAATTTCGATGAAGGGAACGTCTGTCATGGGTTGGTTGACTCCCATTGTTACTTAATAGTAGCGGGTGCGTTTATCGGTTGGATATTCTACCGTTTAAAAACAGCGTTTTCTAAATATTCTCGAACATCAAGCTTGGCTTCAATGGCACTTATGGCAAGACATGCGTTCCAACCCACCCTAAAAACCCGTTAAAGCGCTATGCTTATAGATGCCCACAAAATGGTATTCTTGTCAGTTAATCGCACTACGTTTGCACTGTATTTCTATTAAAACGAGATGTTCATGCCCCAGCCCTCACCCACTGTTAGCCCGTTGCGTGAAAGCGCCCTACGCACGCTGCAAATAGAACAAGCCGCCATTGGCGGTCTTCAAGGCAAGCTTGATGAAAGCTTCGACCGTGCATGTGAATTGATGCTGGCGTGTCAGGGCCGGGTCGTCGTGACGGGAATGGGCAAGTCTGGCCATATAGCAGGAAAGCTGGCCGCCACGCTTGCCAGCACCGGCACACCTGCTTTTTTTGTTCACCCTGGCGAAGCTAGCCACGGCGATCTGGGGATGATTACACGCAACGACGTGGTCCTGGCGCTTTCAAACTCCGGAGAAACCGCCGAAGTGACGGCGCTACTGCCTCTGTTAAAACGGCTAGGCACACCGTTAATTAGCATGACAGGCCGCCCTGGCTCAACACTTGCCAAACATGCGGATGCTCACCTGAACAGCGGTGTTGAGCGCGAAGCGTGCCCTCTGGACTTGGCCCCCACAAGTTCCACGACGGCCGCCCTTGCCCTAGGCGACGCGCTTGCCGTTGCGCTACTTGAAGCACGCGGATTTACCGCTGATGATTTTGCCTTATCGCATCCCGGTGGCAGCCTGGGAAAACGACTGCTATTGCGCGTTAAAGACCTTATGCATAGCGGCACACGCTTGCCGCAGATAGCACTAGGCAGCCCGCTGCGTGATGCGCTCTTGGAGATTACCCGCCAGGGGTTGGGATTTACCTGTGTTGTCGACAGCGAAGGGCGACTTGCAGGTGTTTATACCGATGGCGACTTACGCCGCACCCTCGACCAGTTTCATGATCTGCGTAAAGTAACCGTGGACGATGTAATGACCCGACCCGGCAAACGCATTGGCCCCGACCTACTGGCCGCCGAAGCGGTGCGCATCATGGAAGACAGCCGTATTACTGCGCTAGCGGTCGTCGATGACGAACAGCGCCCCATTGGGGCGCTCCATATGCACGACTTGCTTGCCAGCGGCGTTATCTAACCATTTTACCCAACAGTTTACTGACAAGGAGTCCCTATGGCCCTCCCCACTGCGCTACTTGACCAGCTTCGCCATGTGCGACTACTTGCCCTTGATGTTGACGGTGTGCTCACCGATGGACGGCTATACTTTCAGGCCGACGGTATCGAGATCAAAGCCTTCCATACACAAGACGGCCATGGCTTAAAGTTGCTTAAACGTGTGGGCATTCATGTGGCGTTAATTACAGGACGCGACTCCCCCATGGTGAGCCAGCGTGCTGCGGCGCTGGGAATTAACCTTGTCCACCAGGGCTGCGAAGATAAGCTCACTACTTTGAAAGCGCTGTGCGAGCGCCTCAATCTGAACCTAAGCCAGGTGGCTTACTGCGGCGATGACCTGCCTGATCTTGCGCCTATCAAACGCGCAGGCGTTGGCATTACGGTCCCCAACGCACCCGATTACATGCATACCCACGCTGACTGGATTACCGACCGCTTGGGTGGTCACGGCGCCGTACGTGAAATTTGCGATACATTACTTGAAGCGCAGGGCCACTGGAGTACTGTTCTTGAGTCGTATTTGAATGGTCGCGTGTAATGTTTCAAAGAACCAAGAAACGCGTCGGGTTAGCGGCCCTGGTGGTCGCTTTAGGGGGGCTGCTGGTATGGCTGGACCCACGCGGCCCGGAAGACCGGCCCGTTGACGAAGAAGCGCAGGCTGAAGAGCCTGGCCACGTGCTGGAAAATGCCGAGATCACGCTGTTTGGTGAAACAGGGCATATCCAGCAGTCGCTGGCCGCGCCTTTATTGGTTTACATACCACAAAGCACCCTGGCCGAAGTCACTCAACCCGAAGCGACGCTGTTTGATAGTGATAACCGAGAGTGGCTCGCTCACGCCAACGAAGGCGTTCTGAACACGGCCACCCAAGCGCTAACACTGTCTGGTGATGCACGGCTTCTGGCGCCTACAGAAGGCTGGCAGCTTGATACTGAGTTATTACATTATGATGGGGTAGCGCGTCATGTCTGGAGTGAGGCGCCCGCCGTGTTTCAGCAGCCACCTCAACGAATGAGCGCATCACGTATGGATGTTTGGCTTGATGATAGCCAGGTCCGACTAACCGATAACGTCCGCGGCCATCACCCCCCCGCAACACAAAATCCTTAGGAGTCGCTATGAACGCTTTTATTCGCACCGCGCTTTTCGCCCTTGCGGTGCCGCTATCGGCAGCGGCCCAGACAAGCCAAGCCCCCATTGAAGTAGAAGCCGACCAGCTAGACCTTGATCAGCGTGCAGGCACTGCCGTTTATTCAGGCGATGTCAATATTCGCCAAGGCAGTATGCAGCTACGTGGTGATCGCGTTGAAATTATCCGTAACGACGCGGGTGAGCTTTCTCGCGCTATTGCCACCGGAGAGCGCGCCTATCTACGCAATCAACTCGATGATCAGGACGCGCCGATGGAAGGATGGGCACGCCGCGTGGTTTATCACGTAGCAGAGCGGCGTGTAGAGCTTATTGACCAGGCCGAACTGACCCAAGCGGGTGATCAGTTTACCGGTGGCCGCCTGGAGTACTTCATTGACCGCGAAGTGGTGCAGGCACGCTCCGATGTAAACGGTAGCGAGCCGCAGCGTATTCGTATGACGCTTCAGCCAGCGCAATAGGAGTCAACCATGTCTATTGCGGAAGCACCGCCCATAAAAACTCTTTACGCCAATCACTTGGCAAAAAGCTATAAGCGCCGCCGCGTGGTTAAAGACATTAGCCTGGAGATTGCTCAAGGCAGCGTGGTAGGCCTGCTCGGCCCTAACGGCGCGGGTAAAACCACATCGTTTTATATGATTGTGGGTCTGGTGAAGTCTGATGCGGGTACGGTGCGTATCGACGAGCAAGACTTAACCCGCGTTCCCATGCACGAACGCGCGATGGCCGGCATTGGCTATCTACCCCAGGAAGCGTCTATTTTTCGCAAGCTATCGGTTGCGGATAATATTATGGCGATTCTGGAAACCCGCAAAGATCTGGACAGGGCAGGACGAGAGCAGCGGCTTGAGGCCCTGCTTGACGACTTTCATATTACCCACATCCGTGACAACCTGGGCATGAGCCTTTCCGGCGGCGAGCGGCGACGCGTCGAAATTGCCCGTTCCTTGGCCACAGAGCCCGCGTTTATCTTGCTGGACGAGCCATTTGCAGGTGTCGATCCCATCTCGGTTGGTGAAATCAAGAGCATTATTCGCGCCTTAAAACAGCGCCACATTGGCGTGCTAATTACTGATCATAACGTCCGAGAAACACTGGATATTTGCGATATCGCCTATATTGTCGGTGACGGCCACATTATTGCTGGCGGCAGCCCTCAGACTATCCTTGATAACCAAAAAGTGAGGGAAGTTTACCTGGGTGCTGATTTTCGCTTATGAATTTAATTTCACCGCTAAACAGTGATCTGCAGTAAAAATTTTATCAGTGGCATGCTTATTGCACTTGCACAACAACATGACTCGCACTAGGGTGAAGCTTTCCGATTAACGAGTGGTTCTCAGATGGTCATGAAAGCTTCTCTCCAATTGCGTATCGGTACGCAGCTGACCATGACACCTCAGCTGCAGCAAGCGATTGCACTGCTACAGCTATCGACATTGGATCTACGTCAGGAAATTCAGCAGGCACTGGATGCCAACCCAATGCTGGAGCAGGAAGACGAGTTCGGCGAGCAGGCGACCGTCGAAACACCTGACGAGGAGTGGTCAGAAAGCATTCCCGAGGAACTGTCTGTCGATAGCGACTGGTCTGATACTTACCAGGACATGGGTAGCTCTGGCAGCAGCGAAGGCCCCGATTTTGAACGCCAGGCCGCGGGACAAAGCCTGCATGGACATCTCCTTTGGCAGCTGGCGATGACCGACTTTACGGCTCGTGAGCAGCTAATCGCCGAAAGCCTGATTGATGCACTGGACGCCAATGGCTACCTGACGCAGCCGCTCAACGATATCCGCGATGGGTTACGTGCTCAGAGCATCGAAGGTCTCAGCCAGCGAGAGATGGAGACCATTCTGATGCGTTTACAGCAGTTCGAGCCAACGGGCGTCTTCGCCCGTGACTTGCGCGAATGTTTGATGCTTCAGCTAGCAACGCTCCCCGACGACACGCCCCTACTGGTTCCCGCGCGCCGATTGGTTCGTCAGTTTCTTGAAGCGCTGGGCAAAAATGACATGCGCCTATTAAAGCGCCGCCTAAGCCTGGACGATGAGCAGCTAGACGATGTGATCGGTCTGATCCGAAGCCTGGACCCACGCCCAGGCAGCGCTTATGGCGTCACCGACGATAGCTATATCACGCCCGACCTGGTCGTACGTCATGACCATGAAGGCTGGCACCTGGAGCTTAACCCTGAAGCCCTGCCCCGGCTGCGTATCCAGCCCGACTACGCCAGCTTAATCAAGCGTGCAGACAAGAGTCAGGATAACCAGTTTTTAAAAGAGCACTTGCAAGAAGCGCGCTGGCTAATCAAAAGCCTGTCCAGCCGCAACGACACGCTTCTACGCGTAGGGCGCGAGATTATCACTCGCCAAATCGGTTTTTTAGAGCACGGTGAAGAAGCGATGAAGCCGTTGATTCTTGCCGATATTGCCGAGGCGGTTGAGATGCACGAATCAACCATTTCTCGGGTCACCACACAAAAATATATCCATACCCCACGGGGCGTATTCGAACTCAAGTACTTTTTCTCAAGCCAAATTAGCGGGCAGGATGGCGCAGACAGCCACTCAAGCACCGCGATTCGCGCCCGGCTTAAAAAGTTGATTCAAGATGAGCCTCCCGGCAAACCTCTTTCGGACAGTCGTTTGGTGACATTACTGGGAGATGGCGGCATCACAGTGGCACGCCGTACGGTGGCGAAATATCGTGAGTCGCTGGGCATTCCCTCATCAAGTGAACGTCGTCGTTTGCGTTAGTCGTTACAAGAGAAATGGCAAAACTCGCGACAGGGGCTTTGCAACACCGTAAAAAGGGTTACAATCGAAATTCAGTCCGATGGATAAGGAGCACGTCAATGCAAGTAAATATCACGGGTCATCATGTAGAACTGACTGACGCCTTGCGTGACTACGTTAATGAAAAACTTGAACGCATCGAACGTCATTACGACCACATCACCACGGTACAAGTCACCTTATCTATTGAGAAGGAGCGCCAACATGCCGCGTGCACCCTTCATGCGGCAGGCGCCGACTTACATGCCGACGCCGAAGATGTCGATATGTATGCCGCTATTGACGCCTTAGCAGACAAAATTGATCGTCAACTCGTTAAGCACAAGGAAAAAGCACAAGCTCGCGCCCAAGGCGCTGGCGTGCGTTAATTCAATGACGTTGGAAACCATCCTCCCCCCGGAGCGCGTACTTTACGACGTGCCCGGGGGCAGCAAAAAGCGGGTGCTGGAGTTTTTCAGCACCTTTATCGCTCAAAATACACCCAGTCTGGATAGCCAGGAAGTTTTCAGCCGACTGATCGGCCGGGAACGTCTTGGCAGCACGGGGATCGGTAACGGCGTCGCCATCCCCCATGCGCGCAGCCCACATTGCGTTACGCCTATTGCGGGTTTTTTAAAATTATCAGAACCTATTGATTTTGATGCTATTGATGGCGACCCGGTCGACCTCGTCTTTGTGCTGCTGGTTCCCGAAGAGGCTGACGACACGCATTTGTCGCTTTTGGGCCAAGTGGCCACCATCATGAATGATGCGAGCACACGCCAGGCATTACGCAAAACCAGCAGCCAGCACGATTTGCTTGACCTGCTAATGGGCAAGATTCGCGAACAGGCCGCTCCATAATCGCCCATAACGACTAACACATTTTCATGCGTTATCCCTTTTATACGTTCAATCAGAGAGAGCCACTATGCAACTGGTGATTATTAGCGGCCGCTCTGGCTCTGGCAAATCAATCGCATTACAAGCGCTGGAAGATATTGGCTATTACGCCATTGATAATCTCCCCGCCATGTTGCTTGGTTCTTTGGTTGACGAACTCCGTGACGAGGGTGAGCGCACGCATCTAGCGGTCAGTATTGATGCCCGCAACCTGCCAGCGGCGCTTGAGCGCCTTCCCGCACTGCTTGAAGAGCTGCGCGCGCGGCCTATAGATTGTCAGGTTATCTATCTAACCACCGATTCACGTATTTTACTGGAACGCTATTCTGCGACACGGCGACGCCATCCGTTAACGCGCAACAGTGATATGACGCTTGAAGAGGCGATAGAGAAAGAGGAAGAGACGCTCAACGAAATACGTGATTTGGCCGACCTGCGGATTGATACATCACGCTTATCGGTCCACGACCTGCGTCGGCGCATTTCAGACCAGGTAGCCCACCAGCGCAAAGACCAGCTAACACTCACCTTTGAGTCGTTCGGCTACAAGCATGGCGTACCCATGGATGCAGATTTAGTCTTTGATGTACGCTGCCTGCCCAACCCTTATTGGGACCCAACGCTACGCCAGTACACAGGACGTGATGCCACGATTATTGCGTTTCTGCGCGGCTACCCGATTGTCGAAGAGATGAGCCATGATATTCAGGCAATGCTTGAGCGCTGGCTGCCTGCTTACCAAAATAGTCAGCGCAGCTATATGACGGTGGCTATTGGCTGTACCGGCGGGCAGCACCGTTCTGTGTATATTGCCGAACAGCTGGCGCAAAAGCTGGCACCGCTCATCGGCGAAGTCCAGTTGCGTCACCGAGAACTGGAGCTGCAATACACGCTACGAGGAACCCGGGCAGAGCCACCGACGGCTCCTCCATTTTCCGAGTAGACGCCCAGCCCTACGTAAACGCTTATGCCTAATGACACCACTCGGAAAAAAGGAACCAGGGTGCCAGAAAGAACCTTAACGCTTACCAATCAGCGCGGCCTACATGCCCGCGCCGCCACAAAACTGGTGAAGTGCAGCCAGCACTACTCCGCCAGCATACAGGTGTATAAACAGCAGCAAATGGCTGATGCAGCCAACATCATGTCGCTATTGATGCTGGCCGCACCCTGCGGCACCCAACTGCGGATTTGTGCGGAAGGCGAGGATGCCGAACAAGCGCTTGATGCAATCCAAGCGCTGTTCGACGCCCGCTTTGACGAAGATCAGTAGTGCGGCTTTTTTAGCTACCGGCGACGGTCATCGCATCCACTAACCAGCTGCCCGTATGAATGCTGCCGCGCGTATCGATATCACTTCCGATACCGACAAGGCCTGAGAACATACGCTCAAGGTTTCCAGCGATGGTAAATTCTTCAACCGGATACTGGATTTCTCCATTCTCGACCCAGAAGCCCGCCGCACCACGCGAGTAATCCCCGGTTACGCCGTTCACGCCTTGGCCCATTAGTTCGGTAACCCAAATGCCTCGACCCATCGTTTTAAGCAGCGCATCACGCGTCTGCAAGGGTGCGTCTAAACGCACGTTGCGGGCACCGCCAGCATTCCCCGTGGTTTGCATGCCCAAGCGACGGGCACTGTAGGACGAAAGCATATAGCTTGCGATACGCCCCTGTTCGATAAAGCGGTTATTACGTGTCTGTACACCTTCTCCATCAAACGGCGTACTGGCGGTCGCTCCTATTTCCATAGGGCGCTCTTCCAGACTAAACCACTCAGGAAATAACGGCGTGCCCAAACGGTCACACAAGAAAGAGGATTGGCGATACAGCGCACCACCCGCCAACGCGCCCAATAAATGCCCAACCAGACCACTAGACAGCGAAGGATCAAACAGAATGGGAAAGGTGCCAGTTGGCGGCCGCTTGGCACCTAACCGGCGCAGCGTACGGGCCGCGGCCTCGCGCCCTACTTCACTCGGGTCGCGCAAATGCTGTGGATTACGCGCAGAGGTATAGTCATAGTCCCGCTGCATACCGCCTTCATCCTGAGCAATGAGCATGCATGAAAGGGAGTGACTACTGCCTTTTTGGGTACCTAAAAAACCATGGCTGTTAGCATAAACCCGTACGCCCTCACCGCTTGAAAGCGACGCGCCTTCTGACTGACTAATACCCTCAACGTCACGACCCGCCTGCTCGCAGGCAAGCGCAAGGTCGATTGCTTGCTCAGTTGTCAGCGCCCACGGGTAATGAACCTTAAGGTCCGGCAATTCGGTCGCCATCTGATCGGCATCCGCCAAGCCAGCCACCGGGTCTTCACCGGTATAACGCGCAATGGCTAATGCTTTCTCAACCGTTGCTTGAATCGAGGCACTGCTGGCGTCACTCGACGATGCACTTCCTTTGCGCTTGCCGACGTAAAGCGTGACGGCAATGCCCTGGTCTCGTGAAAGCTCAACCGTCTCCACATCGCCCAAGCGCACGCTAACGCCCACGCCCTGATCAACGCTTGCGCCCACTTCCGCCGCATCGGCTCCCAGGCGCTTGGCCAAGGTCAACGCCTCTTCTGCACGCGCGGTTAACAGTGCCTGCTGCGAGGATGCATCAAATGCCTGTGCCATATAGCCTCCTTTTTCGTACGAATCTCATCGCCGAATCAATGTTCTTGTCGCAGCCTGATATAATGCTGCCAACGAATCTTGTCTGTGAGCCTTACTATGCCGAAGAAACGCCCCGAGCCCCTTGATACTCAAGAACCCGAAGAGCGCCCCAGCAAGTCGCAGCTCAAACGCGAAATGCATGCACTCCAAGCGCTCGGCGAAACCTTAATCGCCATGAAACCTGCTGAGCGTGCCCGCTTTCCTCTCTCCGACGACATGCTGCGCGCTATCGAAGAGACCTCTCGTATTCGCTCCCACGAAGGGCGCCGCCGTCATATGCAGTATGTCGGCAAGCTGGTTCGCAAAGAGGACCTGACCGCGATTCAAGGTGTCTTTGACTCAATTGAGCAGGAAAAAGAGCAGCGCGACCATGCCTTTCATCGTCTTGAAAAGTGGCGGGACCGGCTTATTGGAGAAGGCGATCCTGCCGTTGACCAGTTTATGGCAGACTATCCCAACGCGGATCGCCAAGCGCTACGTCAGTTAGTGCGCAACGCTCAGCATGAGCGCGATCAGGACAAACCACCCGCCAGCTCGCGTAAGCTGTTCAAACTTCTCCGCGACACGCTGGCGCTTTAACACTTACGAGGACTGCGTACCGCCAACGGTTAGCTCATCCAGTTTTAGTGTGGGCTGACCCACCCCAACCGGTACGCCTTGACCCTCTTTGCCACACACGCCAATGCCTGTATCCAGCGCCATATCGTGGCCGATCATGGAGACACACCCCATCGCCTCCGGCCCATTACCAATCAGCGTGGCGCCCTTAACGGGAACCGTAATGCGACCATCCTCAATCAGGTAGGCTTCGCTGGCTGAGAATACAAATTTGCCCGAGGTGATATCCACTTGGCCGCCACCGAAGCTAACGGCATAAATACCTTTTTTGACGCTTTTGATAATATCCTCGGGTGCATCCTGGCCTGCCAGCATGACCGTATTGGTCATGCGCGGCATGGGTAAATGCGCAAACGACTCGCGGCGAGCATTACCGGTTGGCGCCATGTTCATTAATCGGGCATTCAGCTTGTCCTGCATATAGCCAGTAAGAATGCCGTCTTCGATCAACGGCGTGTTTTGCCCGGGCGTGCCCTCGTCATCGACACTTAACGAGCCGCGACCATCAGCAATCGTGGCATCATCGACCACCGTCACACCCTTGGCAGCGACGCGTTGCCCCATACGACCCGAGAATGCCGAACTGCCTTTACGGTTGAAATCACCTTCCAGCCCATGGCCGACGGCTTCGTGCAGCAAAATACCCGGCCAGCCAGAAGCCAGTACCACCGGCATTTGCCCGGCTGGCGCATCGACCGCTTCAAGATTGACGAGCGCTTGGCGTACGGCCTCTTTTGCGTATCGCTCGGCAACACCTTCATTACGCAGGCGAGCCATGGAGTAGCGTCCGCCACCGCCTGCACTGCCGCGCTCTCTGCGGCCATTTTTCACGGCAATTACGCTAACGTTAAAGCGCACCAGCGGGCGAATATCCGCGGCCAAAGTGCCATCACTGGCACGCACCAGAACTACTTCGTAAGTGCCTGAAAGCGAGGCGCTTACCTGAGAAACGCTAGGGTCAGCCGCGCGAGCGATGCGATCAGCTTCTTTTAGCATGGCGACCTTCTCTTCAGCAGTCAGCCCCGCTAAAGGATCAACACCAGCGTAAAAAGGGGCCACTGAAACCGGCTTAACGGACTGCCCAGGCAAGCGCTTGCCACTACGCACAATGCCTGAGGCCGTGCGCCCGGTATCGATCAGCGCATCCGCACTAATCTGATTGGAGTAGGCAAAGCCGGTTTTTTCTCCGGCCAGGGAGCGGACGCCCACACCGCCATCAATGTTGTAGCTTGCCTCTTTTACCTCACCATCCTCCAACACCCAGCCCTCTGTCCAGGTGCGCTGAAAGTAGAGATCGGCGTAATCCACACCCGCGCCCATGGCGTACTCAAGGCCTTTATCAAGCCCATCAAGGTCCAAGCCACCCGGCGTAAGAAGAATGGAAACGGCGGAGTCTATATCGCTCTTAAATGCGGTCATTCGGAGCCTTCTAAAGTAACCTGCGGCGAAGTCCAGGGGCCTCGCGCGCGATAATGAATGGTCGTCGCTCGGTCCAGAGCGCTGCCAAAAAGCTGATCAGCAATAAATAGTGCGCCACCTACAACAGGAGCGCCCACCGCAATGGCGGCAATGGGCAGTGTTTGCGTCACCGGCATCACAACGCCAAGGCGCAAATCAAGCTCTCGATGAAGCAAGTTAACATTACCGGTTAGGGTTAAGTTGGCGGCAGGTGCTTTAATTTGCAATGGCTCGCTCAACGAAAGCTGGCCATTTTCGATAGCTGCCGTGCCGTCAACGCGATCAAAAGCGGTACCCGTGCCGGTGACGTCAGAAAAATCCAACCGCAATCGACGCAATATATTATCGAAATTCAGCAGGCCAACGAGACGCACCGGTGCAGAGTCCAGATGCATAAAGCGCCCATCCTGCACGTCGATGCCTATGTCGCCCTGCGCCTGATTTAACGAGAACTGCCATGGTGCGCCTGCCCAGCCAAGATTGGCGGTTGCGGTAGTACGTCGGCTGCGTAAGGCAACGGGTTGATCCATGCGCTCAAGAGCGGTACCTACATCGCCGCCTTCAATGGAAATATTGGCCTGGGTTCGACTGGTCGAGGCATCGCCCTCCCAATAGAGTTCACCACGAGCAGAAAGTTGCCCAAGCGTTAACCCAACCGGCATTAGCGAAAACCGGCCTGGTTCAGTGTGCCAATAGGCGGATAAAGGCCCGAAACGGCTTTCCCCCATGCTCATTTCCGCCAACCGAAGTCGCCCATCGGGTAGCTCAGCCAGCCACTCAGGAATAGCCGCAGGCACTGTGCGCTGCGTCTCCACTTCACCGAGCCAGGAATCCGGCGAGGTCGTTTCTGACTCACTGCTCGTATCTGCCAAATTAGTCAGCCGATCCAGTGCTAACTGGCTAATGGTGATATCCAGAGGGTGCTGAGCTGCTTGCTGATAGCGAAGATGCCCCGTCACCAAGTCGCTCTCAAGCGCTGCGGTAACTGTGCCATTCTGTACACTGCCGATTAATGCCGCATCACCAGCGCATGCTTGCTGATAGACAAGGCAAGCGGTATCCAGGGAAAACTCCAACGGCGGATGCTGACCGGATAGTTGAGCGGTTAGATCACCGCTCACACCCTGGTCGCCTCGAAACAGTGGAGCGACGGCTTGTTGCCACGCCATTGGGTCAATGCGAGGAAGGTTTGCCTGTAAGCGAAAGCCAGACTGCATCGGCCACTCGGGTGCGCTTACCTCAGCATCCGCCACATGCAGGTTGCCTGACACGTCACCTAACCGATCCTTTAAGCGTAAATGCGCGATATCGGCCAAGCGGCTCTCCACCCGGCCACTGTCGAAATCAGCATTAAGCGTCCAGGGCCAAGGCTCGCCTACAGCCTTGGCAAAAGGTTCAGGCAGATCAAGACGCACCCCTTCAAGCTGGCTTTCTAGAGATAGCGCAGGGCCTGGCTCAAGCGTTACGCGCCCTTGCCACTGCATCGTTCCATCAAGCAGCTGCTTGCCTTGCTCGGCAGGTATATCCACCAATGAGAAAAGTGACGCCACCGGCGTTTGCCCCCGCAAGCGGATACCGTCTCGCTGGGTATGCATGTCAGCACTAATATCGCCGCCCAATAGCTGTCCATCGACACTGCCTATTAGCGCCATGCTGTCACCGTACTGCTGCCAGGTTAACTGGCCCTTTACCGCCCGAAGCGCCTCGCCCACGGGGGCGTAAGCGACACGGGTGAGCGCAGGGACTGCATTGACTTCCAGCTGGAAATTATCTGGCGCTTCCAGAGGTAGCGATATGGCTAAATCAGCCTCTACCTCGCCTTCAGCCTGAAGGTCGTTGAGAATATTCATATCGACATCAGGTATCGATGTTAAAAATGCGATCAGGGCGGAGCCATCGCCATGCAGGTTACCCGACACATTGAGTATCTCATCTTGCATGGTCAGCTCGCCTTGTGAAGCGGTTATACCGCGACTCTGGGCATGCTCAACCCGCGCTTCAAGCACCTGATTTTGCCACGTTAAACGCCCTTCAACATCCTCCAGGCGAGGCCAGCCGGGGGCAATAGGCAAATGCCCTTCGGTTATCTTTAGTGCCAGCGTTGCGGATATATCATCAGCGCTAATGTCGCTCTCGATAGGCAAACTCAGTTTGAGCGAACCATTAGGCACCTTGCCGCCAATATCATCTAGCAGCCAGTCACGCAGTTCCTCATCGAATACATGTAAGGGCAGCCATTGACCCAGAGGGCGCTCAAGCGCATCGACATTGGCAAAATCGATATCCAGTCCGAACCGACCTGTCTCCTCTGCAACCACTAACCCAAACCCACCGCTTATCTGGGCATCGTCCCAATCCACGTTAATTTGACGGCCGCTGACCATCGTATTAGGTCCATCGTAGACCCACTCTACGATGCCCTCAGCCTGCTGAAGCTGCATGGGTTCGGTGAACAAGTCTGGGAAATAGAGCGAACTGTCACCGGCACTATTAAACGTCACCCGACCACGGGAGTCCCGAGCTTGAACCCAGGCATCCATGGGGCCGCCACCTGGTGCGCCTTCCCAGGGCGATACTTCGACGCTGGTTAACGCCGCATCGACCTCCCAGCTACCCTCCTTCTGGCCTAAGCTCAGCCCTTGCACCCGCCCCCTCGGAGCCAGCGTTTCCAGTACACGCGTCACGGATTCGGGTAACAATACGTAGTCTCGCCAAGCAGTGAGTGAAGCCAGCTCAAAAGCACTGGTACGCAGCGCCCACTGGCCTGGCCGATGAGACAGGTACCAGTGATGCGGCAGTGCTGGGCCTTCTATCGCCTCGCCAGGTTCGGCCCAATCAACACTCTCTGCGTTACCGCTTAACCACGCTTCACCGCCCTCTCCTTCGCGTTGCCACTCACCCTGTGCTTGTATGTTTCTTAGCACGGCGAACTGAATATCCTGGCGCAGCACTAGCTCAGGGATATCGATGGCAAGGCGCACCTCCTGAAGCCCGCCTTCATACCAGCGGCCCCACACGCGTGCATCGCCTCCGGCCTGCTCCAGGTTCGGCACATGTTCTGGCCGAAACAGCTCAACCAGCGTCAGTAACTGATCAAACTGGGCCTCCAGCTTCAACGTGGCAGAGAAGTCGTTCAGGCCATCTCGGCCCGGCTGCATTTCCGCTAGTAGCTGTACAGCGGGTATTGGTGGCGCTTCGCTACGCTCCGAATCAAGAACGTCGACCGTACCCTGAAGTTTTGCCCCTTGCTGATTGCCGGCTAATAACAGCGCAGGAGCTTCGAGCATGACGCGCTCTTGCTTGCCGTGCAGCACAACACGTGTGTCATCAATCCAGATTTGCTGGCGCAATACCCATTCCGTCCAGGCATCAATGGTTGGCAGGTCAACATCCTGCTCTGGCGCTATATGCACCGGCAGCTTGGCAGGGTCGGGCCACTGCCAAACGTCGTCCACTCCTTGATAAAGGTGAAATTCGGTTTGATGTAATCTGATATCGCTAAAAATAGGCAAGAGATTACGTAGCGATGCGCCAATATCCAGACGCAGCTCGGCTTGGCGCAGTGAAAAAAGCGGCTGACCGCTCGGCGTTTCGGCCCCAAAGCCTTCAAGCTCCACGATCAACTCACTACGCGCCATTGAAAAGGAGAGGTTTTCAATCGTTACCGGCACACCAATCTGAGCTTCCAAAAAAGCTTCAACATGCGGCGTCAAAGTATCTGCCTGACTGACCATGAGCCGGAAAAGCAGCGCTATTACCGCAATACCGCCCAGTCCCCAGGCAAGCAGAAGTAAACTCCAACGCGTCAGCGAGCGGATCGTCATGGCATCACATCAACACAATGTCGTACTGCTCTTGTGAGTAGTGTTGCTCCACCTGAAAACGAATCGTTTTATTAATAAACGTTTCCAAGTCTGCCACTGCCGCCGACTCCTCATCCAGCAGCCTATCAACGACGGCCTGGGAAGCAAGCACGGTATACGTTTCAGGGCTATAGGCGCGTTCTTCACGCAGAATCTCGCGGAAGATCTCGTAGCACACCGTTTCAGGGGTTTTGAGCGTGCCGCGTCCGCTACACGTAGGACAGGCATCGCACAACGTTTGCTCAAGGCTCTCACGAGTACGCTTGCGCGTCAGTTGCACAAGCCCTAACTCGGTAACACCGGTGCATTTGGTCTTGGCATGATCACGCTCCAGCGCTTTTTCAAGCACACGAATAACCTGGCGCTGATGCTCTACCTCCGCCATATCGATAAAATCGATGATGATGATACCGCCCAGATTGCGTAACCGAAGCTGGCGGGCAATGGCCGTTGCTGCCTCGAGGTTGGTCTTGAAAATGGTCTCTTCGAGGTTGCGGTGCCCAACGTACCCCCCCGTATTGACATCAATGGTTGTCATCGCCTCGGTCGGGTCAATAACCAGATATCCGCCTGACTTCAGTTGCACCTTGCGGCCCAGCGCCTTCTGAATCTCATCTTCTACACTATAGAGATCAAAAATGGGCCGCTCGCCTGGATAGTACTCAATTCTATCCACGGCATAAGGCATAAACTCTTCGGCAAATTCGACCAGCTTGACAAAATTTTCCCGAGAATCGATACGCACTTTCTCGATGTCATCACGCATCACATCGCGCAAGGTACGCATAAACAGCGGCAAGTCGTCATAAATGACGTTGGACGGCGCCGCACTAATTTTGCGCTCGGTAACTTTACGCCAGATACGCAGCAAAAAGTGCATATCGCCCGCCAGCTCCTCATCGCCGACGCCTTCAGCGGCCGTGCGTACGATAAAGCCGCCAGTCACTTCCAATGTTTGCTCAGTAATGCTGCTATCCAGCAGGGCCTTCAGGCGCTCGCGTTCACGCTCATCTTCAATGCGCTGCGAAACTCCATGATGAGGAGAGTCGGGCATATACACCAGATAGCGAGAGGGAATAGAGAGGTGCGTGGTAAGACGCGCCCCTTTCGTACCAATGGGGTCCTTGGTTACCTGTACAACCAGCGCTTGCCCCTCGTGCAATAACTGCCCAATGGTTTGCTGCTCATCAACGGGCGTGCCGGAGGGCATAACTTCATGGGCATGGATAAACGCCGCGCGCTCAAGGCCAATATCGACAAAGGCAGCCTGCATGCCAGGCAATACGCGAACCACTTTGCCTTTGTAGATATTACCTACAATGCCACGTCGTCGTGAGCGCTCTATAAGCGCCTCTTGCAAAACGCCATTTTCAACGAGCGCAACCCGTGTTTCCATGGGCGTTAAATTGATGAGGACTTCACCGCTCATGCAAAATTCCTTCTCGGTTCACGTATATCACACCCGTTACAGGGGGCATGAGACGACGAATAAGTGTGCGAGTATTAATGCCCCATCCAAATAGGCACTCCCTGCTGGCCAAGCAACTGCGCCGTTTCATAAAGCGGCAAACCCACAACGGCAGAGTGGCTACCCTTGATTTCTTCGACAAAAATGGCGGCCAAGCCTTGTATGGCATATCCGCCCGCCTTGTCCGCTGGCTCACCCGTTAACCAGTAATCGCTAATTTCCTGAGCGGTGACCTGTCGCATCTTGACGTCCGTCGTTACGCAGCAACACAGCACCCCCTTGGGCCCCGTAACAGCCACCGCCGTCAGCACCTGATGCGTCCGATTCGACAACTGCCTCAGCATGGCGGCGGCATCGTCTGCATTAACCGGCTTGCCCAGAATAGTACCGTCTACCACTACGGCGGTATCCGACCCAAGCACCGGTAACAGCGTCTTCGGCGCAGCGGCCAAGGCCTTGGCAACCGCAAGACGCTGTACATAAGCCGCTGCTGACTCTCCCTGTTTCGGCGTTTCATCTACATCGCTGGGTATAACACTCACCGTCACCCCAATGGACGCCAGCAGGTCTCGCCGCCTGGGTGAAGCAGACGCCAAACAAAGCATGGGCGATGATGTAGTAGCCAGCGTTGACTGCATGCCTAAGCCCCCAGTAAGCGTCTTTCCAGTGCCTTAAACATGGTAGCTAACCATGGCCATAAAAAGGCACTGATTAACGCCGACATCAGGAAAGAGAGGTGTATTGAGAACTCCCCGGTTAAGGTACGTAACCACTGCTCGACTAACTGCACCAGGCCAAGCAGCACCAGCACCAATAGCGACTGTTGAACCAGTGAGTACGCTCGAAAGCGCGGATACACCAGGGCGCATAGAAACGCTAATAACGACAATATCAGCGCATGTTGACCAAGCGCCGTTCCCTCTACCAGGTCAAGCAGCAGCCCAAGCACAAAGCCATGGAAGACACCGACTCGGTCAGGTGAACGCATACACCAGTAAATCAGCATTAGCCCGATCCATTCAGGCCGATAAACTTGCCACCCCTCGGCCAGTGGCATGACTTGCAAACACAGCGCCAGAATCAAGCTAAACCACACCACTACCAAAGGTACAACAGGTGCACGCGCCATTAGCGAACCTCCTGAGGGTCAGCAGGTACCGCTGGCGCAAGGCGCTGGGCTGCATGTATCGCGCTGGCTGAGATATCCATGGACTCATCCCAAATTGAATCTTCGATGTCTTCGCGCGGCGGTGGGAAAAGTAGCAAGAAATGACGAGCACGCTGCAACTGGGCAGTAGGTTCAGCCGTTACATGCGCAAATGGCTGGCCGGGGTCATGATAAACGTTGGTAACGCGCGCAACGGGGTATCCTGGTGGAAAACGACCGGCAATCCCTGAGGTGGTGAGCAAGTCGCCTTCCCGAATATCCGCCGTGTCTGGCACGTGTAATACATTGACGCTGCCATAGCGACCAGCCCCCTGGACAATAAAGCGCAATCCGTTACGGTTAATCTGAACCGGCAATGCATGGCTTGCATCTGCCAGCAACAGCACACGACTAGAGTACGCTGAAACGGCTGTCACTTGGCCTACCAGCCCCGACGCATCAATCACAGGCTGCCCAACATACGCCCCGTTACGATGCCCACGATCAACCACCATTTGATGGCTAAACGGGTCATTATCCAGGGAAAGCAGCTCTGCACTGATATAAGGAATTTGGCGCCGTTCTGCGGCGTTTAATAGATGACGAAGCTCGGTATTTTCAGCCGTCAGGTTGGCCATGCGCTGCCCACGATGAGACAGCGTCAGAATTTGTTCGCGCAGTCGGCGGTTTTCGTCCACCAATGCCTGCTGATCAGACAGCGCGAGCGCGCCCCAATTCAATAGATCGCTAGGCACGCTAACAATCCATTGAACAGGCGCAACAACCATCGTCATTTGGGCGCGCACGCCTTCCATGCGTGTAAATCGGTGGTCGGCAAACATCAAGGCGCTTGCCGCCAGCACGCAGAAAAACAGCCGGTAGCCCGGCAGCGACCCGTGTGAAAATAGCGGTTTAATAGGCAATCCCCCGCGATAAACCGCTAAAAATTAGTCGCTTGAGAGCAGCTCAAAAGTGTGCTGATCGATCATTTCAAGCGCTTTACCGCCGCCTCTTGCCACACAGGTAAGTGGGTCTTCGGCAACGATGACCGGCAATCCCGTCTCTTCAGCAATCAGCTTATCGAGGTCGCGCAGCAACGCGCCACCGCCTGTTAACACCAAACCGCGCTCCGCAATATCAGAAGCAAGCTCTGGGGGCGACTGCTCAAGTGCGCTTTTAACAGCGGCGACAATCGAGCCAAGCGTTTCCTGCAGCGCTTCCAGAATCTCGTGCGAGTTCAACGTGAAGCTGCGCGGTATACCTTCCGCTAAATTACGCCCACGGACGTCGATTTCACGCAGCTCACCACCGGGGTAGGCGCAACCAATCTCTTCCTTGATTCGCTCAGCCGTGGCTTCACCAATCAAGCTGCCATAGTGGCGGCGCACGTACGCGGTGATCGCCTCATCAAAACGGTCACCGCCTACGCGGATCGATTCTGAATACACCACGCCATTAAGCGAAATAATGGCAATCTCGGTGGTACCACCACCAATATCTACCACCATCGAACCTTGCGCTTCCTCAACTGGCAGCCCTGCGCCAATCGCAGCAGCCATTGGCTCTTCGATCAGGAACACTTCACGGGCGCCAGCCCCTTCAGCGGACTCACGGATCGCTCGCCGTTCAACCTGCGTTGACATGCACGGTACGCATACCAGTACGCGCGGGCTAGGCGTCAGGAAGGTGCTCTGGTGCACTTTACGAATAAAGTGCTGAAGCATCTGCTCGGTGACTGTAAAGTCGGCGATAACGCCGTCTTTCATGGGCCGGATGGCGGTAATATTGCCAGGCGTACGTCCCAGCATGCGCTTTGCGTCGGCACCTACCGATGCCACGCTACGCATACTGCCAGACTGGCGAATGGCGACAACGGACGGTTCATCAAGCACGATGCCACGACCGCGAACATAAATCAGTGTGTTGGCCGTACCCAGATCGATCGACAGATCGCTGGAAAACAGCCCCCTCAAACGTTTGAACATGGATGTTGTTACCTAGTGCAGACCGGGAACCCTGTGCGGATGCAAACGGTATCACCGCAACCCCTTGGCAGCAAGCACGAGTCGCGCTGAACACTGCCCGCGGAGGTCAAAATGTGCTACCTTTTGCGGCTATTTTCCACGTCTGCTACACAAGACGTTTTTTTCGATGACTGATTGTATACCGTATAACGCGGAATATGTTCCATCTCACGTTTTAGCGAGGAATTTTCGATCATGGCGCTTGAAGAATCTCATGTGCGCCGGGCTGCGCATCTGGCCCGACTCGCCGTCAGCGATGACCAGGCTATTGGCTTTGTAGACGATCTAAGCCGCATTCTGGACATGGTCGACCAATTACAAAGCATTGATACAGAGGGAGTTTCTCCGCTTTCACACCCATTGGACGCCACCCAGCGCCTGCGTGCGGACGAAGTAACCGAAACCAACCAGCGCGACACCTTTCAGCGTTGTGCTCCGGCAGTGGAAAACGGCCTATATCTGGTCCCCCGTGTCGTTGAGTAAGAAAGCCGTGTTTTTAAGGCTGTTTTAACGACAGTTTTAATGACGGTTTTAAAGACAGTTTTAACGACGGTTTCCACACTTTTCATACGTTCTCGAACGGAGCTTTCGGGTCATGCTTGATAAAACGTTAACGCAACTCGCTGCCGCCTTAAAAAGTGGTGAGTTTTCCAGCCGCGAGTTAACCTCGCACTATTTACAAAAAATTGAAAAAGCTGATAGCAAGATCAACAGCTTTATTACCGTGACCGCTGAACAGGCGCTTAATCAGGCCGAAGCGGCCGATAAAGCACGCGCAGCGGGTAATGCCGGGCTGCTTACCGGCATTCCTTTGGCGTTAAAAGATATTTTTTGTACACGCGATGTAAAAACCAGCTGTGGCTCCAAAATGCTGGATAACTTCATCGCGCCGTATGATGCCACCGTCGTAGAGAAGCTTAATGCGGCCGGCACCATCAGCCTGGGTAAAACCAATATGGATGAGTTCGCCATGGGCTCCTCCAATGAGAATAGCTACTACGGTGCGGTTAAAAACCCTTGGGATTCAACCGCTGTTCCCGGCGGCAGTTCCGGCGGAAGCGCTGCTGCAGTCGCTGCCGGCCTTGTGCCTGCGGCCATGGGTACCGATACCGGCGGCTCTATTCGCCAGCCGGCGGCTTTTTGCGGCATTACGGGGTTGAAGCCCACTTACGGGCGCGTTTCGCGCTACGGCATCATTGCCTACGCATCCAGCCTGGACCAGGCAGGCCCCATGGCCCGCTCGGCTTCCGACTGCGCGCATTTGATGAACGTGATTGCGGGTCACGACGTACGCGACTCCACCAGCGTCGCCCGCGGTGTGCCTGACTATACCGAAACCCTCAATGCACCGCTTTCAGGCCTAAAAATCGGCCTACCGAAAGAGTATTTTGGTGACGGACTAGACCCCGAGGTCGAAAAAGCCGTGCGTGACGCGGTAAGCGTGTATGAGTCGCTGGGTGCGACGGTACGCGAAGTGAGCCTTCCGCATACTCACTATGCGATTCCGGCCTACTACGTCATCGCCCCTGCGGAAGCTTCCTCCAACCTGTCGCGCTATGACGGCGTGCGCTTTGGATACCGCTGCAATGAGCCGGTCGATTTAGTCGATCTTTACATGCGCAGCCGTGCCGAAGGCTTCGGTGAAGAGGTCAAACGACGCATTCTGATTGGTACGCATACTCTTTCTGAAGGCTTTTTTGACGCCTACTACACCAAAGCGCAGAAAGTTCGCCGCTTGATTCGCCAGGACTTTTTAGACGCGTTTGAAGATGTTGACGTCTTGATGGGGCCGGCCTCGCCGACGCCGGCCTTTGACCTGGGTGCCAAAAAAGATCCGGTCTCGATGTATCTGCAGGATATTTATACGATTGCCGTGAACCTGGCGGGCATCCCCGGCATCAGCGTACCCGCAGGCTTTGCCGGCGGCCGCCCAGTAGGCTTACAGATTCTGGGTACGCACTTTGCTGAAGCGCAGCTTTTAAATGTGGCGCACCAGTATCAGCAAGCGACCGACTGGCACCTTCAACTTCCTGCTATTGCCGAGGAGCACGCCTAATGCAATGGGAAACCGTAATTGGGCTGGAAGTCCACGTACAGCTCGCGACTCGCTCCAAGATTTTCTCTGGTGCTTCTACCGCGTTTGGCGCTGAGCCAAATACCCAAGCATGCGCGGTTGATTTGGGCCTTCCAGGAACGCTGCCTGTTCTCAACGAGCAGGCCGTGGCCATGGCCGTTCAGTTTGGTCTAGCGGTCCATGCGGATATTGCTGAAGTATCGGTATTTGATCGCAAAAACTACTTCTACGCGGACCTACCCAAAGGCTATCAAACCAGCCAGATGTATCAGCCCATAGTGGGTCCTGGGGACGTGGAAATTACCCTGGATGACGATACTACCAAGCGTATTCGCATTCACCATGCGCACCTGGAAGAAGACGCTGGAAAGTCGCTGCACGAAGACTTTTTAGGCATGACCGGCATCGATTTAAACCGTGCAGGCACTCCGCTGCTAGAGATCGTTTCCGAGCCGGATATGCGCAGCGCCAAAGAAGCCGCCGCGTATCTTAAAGCGATCCACTCCATCGTTACGTATCTGGGCATTTCCGACGGCAATATGGCCGAAGGCTCAATGCGCTGCGATGTGAACGTGTCTGTGCGCCCGAAAGGCCAGGAAGCCTTTGGCACCCGGGCAGAGATCAAAAACGTTAACTCGTTCCGCTTTGTCGAGCGGGCGATTGCGTTTGAAGTAGAGCGCCAGATTGAGCTCATCGAAGACGGTGGTACTGTCGTTCAAGAGACGCGCCTGTTTGATCCTGAGCGCGATGAAACCCGCAGCATGCGGACCAAAGAGGAAGCCAACGACTACCGCTACTTCCCCTGCCCCGACCTACTGCCCGTCGTACTTGATAACGCTTACCTGGACCACTTACGCAGCCAACTGCCTGAACTGCCCGCCGACAAGCGTGAGCGCTTCAAGAGTGAGCTAGGCCTTTCTGCTTATGACGCCGCGGTGCTATCTGCCAGCCGTGAAATGGCCGAGTTCTTTGAGGAGGTTCACCAAGGTTGCGGTGATGCCAAGCAGGCCGCAAACTGGGTACAGGGCGAGCTTTCCGGGGCGCTTAACCGTGAGAACCTCGCCATCAACAGCAGCCCCATATCGGCGCGCCAGCTGGGCGAGCTACTTAGCCGAGTGATTGACGATACGATCAACGGCAAAGCCGCCAAGCAGGTCTTCCAGGCGCTCTGGAATGGCCAGGGCGAAAGTGCCGACGCCATCATCGAAGCCAAAGGGCTTAAACAGGTCACTGATACCGGCGCGATTGAAGCCATGATCGACCAGGTGATCTCTGAAAGCCCGGCTCAGGTCGCGCAGTATCGCGACGCAGAACCTGAAAAACGCGGCAAGATGATTGGCTACTTTGTGGGTCAGGTAATGAAAGCCTCGCGCGGCACGGCTAACCCCCAGCAGGTTAACGGCGTGTTAAAAGAGAAGCTCGACGCGCTGCTGTAAGCATCAACGTTTGGCTCGTACAGCAACGCGAACGGCGGCCTTGGGGCCGCCGTTTTTATTACCTTAAAACGGTTCTTTCAAGCCAACTGACCTGGCGACATATAACGCGCTAACTGAGCGCAGCCTGCTGCCCATACATCTGCCTCTAACTCCGCAATGCCCGCGGTGTCGAACCCCAGCCCCTGGCCCGGCCTGCCCTCCACCAGCAGTTCCGTCAGATTACCCACCAGCGGCATATGGCTGACCAGCATTATCGGCGCGCTGTCTGGCTGTGTTAACAACCATTCGCTTACCTTGGCCGGGTCATCCTCTGGGGTTATAAAGTCCAGCGTGCTTAGCGAACAGCCTAATGCCTCAGCGACAATACGTGCCGTTTGTTGCGCACGCGCATAGGGGCTTGCATAGAGAACCGGTACGAAAAGCTCCCCTTTTGCCAAGCGTGCAGCCAGCCATTGCGCCATCATGGCGGCTTCGTGCTCCCCCTGCGGGGTGAGCAGCCGTTTGCTATCCAGAAAGCCGGGCGCTGCTTCTCCGTGGCGCATAATGAATAAGCTACTCATGCCAGCCTCGATTATCCAAATGGGCCTGCTGAACTGCCTCACGGGGCAGAATAAATTCTACATCACTGCTCTGCTCGCCCATCATCAGCGTACGCGCCATCTCCTGGGCAGGCACACCGCCGAAGAGAACATGGGAGAGGCCTTCGGCAAGCGGCATATATACACCCATTTCCTGCGCCTTGGCACACACCAGCTTAACCGTATTGACGCCTTCAGCCACTTGGCCAAGCGCGGAAACAGCCTCTTCAAGGCTGCGCCCCTCGCCCATGGCATACCCCACGCGATAATTACGCGACAGGTTCGACGAACAGGTCACAATCAAGTCGCCCACCCCGGCAAGGCCAAGGAATGTCATGGGGTTAGCCCCCTGGGCCACGGCAAAGCGGCTCATTTCAGCCAGCGCCCGAGTCATTAGCATGCTGCGGGTATTTTCCCCCATACCCAACGCAGCGGCCATGCCCGCCGCAATGGCATAAATATTCTTAAGTGCACCGCCCAATTCCACCCCGTGGCGATCATTGCTGGCATAAACACGAAAGTAGCGGCAGCCCAATGCTTGCTGCACACGGGTGCGCGTTAGCGCATCGGCACTGGCAATCACTGTCGCCGTTAGCTGCTTATCGGCTATTTCTGAGGCAAGGTTGGGGCCTGCGATGACGCCAATATGGGAAAAGCCGGTTTCATCCGCTAACACCTGACTCATCAGCAGAAAGCTATCCGACTCAATACCTTTGGTGGTACTGACCAGAATTTGTCTTGCCTTTAGCCAAGGTTTCGCGGCCTGCACCACGCTTCGAAACGCCTTTGAGGGAATGGCGATAAGCACAAGCTCGGCATCGTCCAGCACCGTGTGCAGGTCCGTTGAGGCTTGAACGGCAGGATTCATCGCATAGTGAGGCAAGTAGCGACCGTTACGGTGCTCTTGATTAATTTGTGCGACCAGCGCTTCGTCTCGCATCCATTGACGCACATGGGCACCGTTATCCGCCGCGATGCTGGCAAGCGCCGTACCGAAACTGCCACCTCCCAGCACCGCGACCTTGATTTGCTGCTCAGCCATAAGGATGTCCTGAAAAAATCACGCGAAAAGTAACAGCTACTTTATCAAAACAAACGGCCCGCTTGGGAATCCAAACGGGCCGTGAAAAGTAGCAACGACGATTAAGCGGTCAGTACGCTGTTTAGACGCTTCACATAAGCGGCTGGGTCGTCCAGATGACCACCTTCGGCGATAATCGCCTGGTCAAGCAGGATGTGCGCCAGCTGTGTGAAGATCTCGCCTTCTGCTCCTTCCAGGCGTGTTACCAGCGGGTGCTCCGGATTGAGCTCTAAAATGGGCTTAACGTCCGGCATTTTTTGCCCGGCGGCTTCCATAATGCGGCGCATTTGAAAGCCCATTTCATGCTCAGGCAGCACGACGCAGGCCGGTGAGTCGGTCAAACGATGGGTAACCTTGACGTCCTGTACACCATCGCTAAGCGCTTCTTTAACGCGCTTCAGCAAGTCTTCTTTCGCCTTGGCTGTCTCTTCCTGAGCCTTTTTCTCGGCTTCGTCTTCGACATCACCAAGGTCCAGCTCGCCTTTGGCAACATCCGCAAAGGATTTACCGTCAAACTCGGTCAGATGGCTCATCAGCCACTCATCAATACGGTCAGACAGCAGCAGAACTTCGATACCTTTCTTACGGAAGATCTCCAGGTGCGGGCTGTTTTTCGCCGCATTGAAGCTATCTGCTACCACGTAGTAGATCTTCTGCTGGCCTTCTTTCATGCGCTCGACGTAGTCGGCAAGCGATTGATCCTGGGTAGCGGTGTCGCTGTGCGTGGACGCAAAGCGTAAAAGACCAGCAACTTTTTCGCGGTTAGCAAAATCTTCGCCTGGGCCTTCCTTCAGCACGCTGCCGAAGGTGTTCCAGAAGGTTTGGTACTCTTCGCTGTCCTTGGAAAGCTTTTTAAGCATATCCAGCGCACGCTTGGTCAGCGCCCCTTTGATCTTGTCGACCTGCGGGTCCTGCTGCAAAAGTTCGCGGGAAACGTTGAGCGACAAATCGCGCGTATCCAATACGCCTTTGATAAAGCGCAGGTAGAGCGGCAGGAACTGTTCAGCGTCATCCATGATAAATACGCGCTGCACATAAAGCTTAACGCCGCGAGCGCCATCGCGCTCATACATATCAAAAGGCGCCCGGCCCGGCACGTAGAGCAAACTAGTGTACTCAAGCTTGCCCTCTACCTTGTTGTGGCTCCAGGCAAGCGGGTCGCTAAAGTCATGGGCAACGTGCTTATAAAACGCCTTGTACTCGTCATCAGAAACATCGCTCTTGGGGCGCGCCCAGAGTGCAGTGGCTTCGTTAACGGTTTCCCACGTGGTGACTTCGCTACCTTCGATGTCGTTGCCTTCATCATCCTTGACCGTTTCGGTCTTGGGCATGCGCACGGGCACTTCAATATGATCAGAGTACTTGCGCACCAGGTTTTGAAGGCGGTAATCGTCAGCAAACTCTTTAGCGTCTTCTTTCAGATAAAGCGTAATTTCGGTGCCGTGAAGCTCGCGCTCAATATCAGCGACGGTAAACTCACCTTCGCCTTTAGAGCGCCACTCAACGCCTTCAGAGGCGGCCGTCCCGGCTTTGCGGGTACGCACTGCCACTTCGTCAGCCACAATAAAGCCTGAGTAGAAACCTACACCGAACTGGCCGATCAACTTGGCATCTTTTTGCTGCTCGCCTGACATCTGCTTTAAAAACTCAGCGGTGCCTGAGCGGGCGATGGTGCCCAGATTAGCGATAACGTCTTCGCGGTTCATACCAATACCGTTGTCGCGCAACGTAATGGTATTGGCTTCTTTATCGTGCTCAATTTCTACTCGAAGCTCGCTGTCGCCTTCGTACAGCGCATCGTTATCTAGCGCCGCGTAGCGCAGTTTGTCACAGGCATCCGCGGCGTTAGAGATAAGCTCACGCAGGAAAATCTCCCGGTTGGAATACAGGGAGTGAATCATCAGGTTGAGAAGCTGCTTAACTTCTGTTTGAAAGCCTAACGTTTCTTCGTGGGTCGCTGTTGACATTCGCCTAGCCCTCATCAATCACGTTTGTTTAGAGTTCCTGCCTCCCAATGAGACAGGAACGAAAAAATGTGTGAGTTGGATATGGGGATAAGCAGAGCGATTTCAAGAAGGTGAGTGTTGAGAAGTAGTGATATCAATATCGCCGTACTTCCAGGCGCGGTAATCTGCCAAGCGCTGGTCAATACGGTTGAGAAGCCAGCCAACGATAATGACATCGTCAATCAGACCTATGAAAACGAGAAAGTCCGGAATTAAATCGAACGGCATTGCAAGGTAGGCAAGCGCCAGCGTCATCATGCCAAAGGCAGCCCAGGGCACAGGCCGAAAGCGACCGCTCAGGACATCAGACGTCATGGGCACAAACAGTTTCAGTGCGCGTCCGATACGTTTTACAGCCCAGAGGCGGGATTTAAGTCGACGAAATAGCCACAACGTGGATAATCGAGCCATCGTAATTGAATCCTCCAAGTGTCACGATTGTCTGAACACTATTTGACCATTTCGTTCACTATTAGCGGTTGCCAATCCGTTAGCGAGAAAGAGAGAAAATTATGCAGGCATCGCCATTCAGATCCCCTTTTCGCACTTTATGCGCGGCAATCCTGGTGGGCTTACCCACTGCCTCATGGGCTGCTTCTGATACCGCTATGCGCGATGCGTTAGAAGCCGCTCGTCAACAACAGTGGAACCACATCGACGAGCGCGCTATTGAAGGCCATGTGCTGAGCGGCTATGTCGACTACCACCGATTACGCAATCAACTACCCAACGTCTCGACGGCCCAAGTACAACGCTTTATTGACCAGCATAACGACTCTCCGCTTTCTGAGTGGCTACGCGGCCAGGCCATTGCCCAGTATGGCCACGCGGGGCGTTATAGCGATTTGCTGGCCGTTGCCGATGGCGAACCTGCAGGCACCGCTCGCCAGTGTTATTACTATACAGCCATACTGGATTCACAGCCCCAGCAGGCCGCAGAGGCAGGCCTTGCACTTTGGCTTGAAGGAAGCTCTCAGCCCGATGCGTGTGACCCCCTGTTTGACCGCCTGCGGGCTAACGGCACGATTGATTCAAAGGCTATCTGGGAGCGAAGAATGCTCGCTTGGCAAGCCGGTGAAGATCGTCTCTCAGACTATTTAGACGGGCTGCTCAGTGGCCAGTGGCACACCGCTATTGAAACCGCCGACCAAGTGAATACCAATACCCGCGCGGTCACCTCAGCGCCCGCCTGCCTTGGCCCTGAATGCGCGGCAACCGCCAGTTTCTACAAAGCCGCGATGCAGCGGTTCACCCGTGAAGATACCCCGGCCGCATTGAGTAGCTGGCAAACCATCGCGCCCAACTTGAACCTTCTACCCAGTGATCAGCAAACCATTGAAGAAGAGTTGGCTTTCTATGCACTGGTACGCAATGTACCCGGCGCCTTAGGCTGGGTAGATGACGTTCTTCCCTCGTTGGATAGCGAGCGCGTGCTTGAGCTACGCGTACGTCGTGCATTGGCAGACCGGCAGTGGCAGGAGGTGATTCACTGGATTGCGGAAATGCCCACCAGCCAACAAGAAAACAGCCGCTGGCAGTACTGGCTGGGGCGTGCCAATGAACAGCTGGGCAGCCAGGAGGCAGCCACCGCTCGCTACCGTCAGGCGGCGACCGACCGCAGCTTTTATGGGTTTGCGGCCGCTGAACAACTTGGCCAGCCTTACCAGCTCAATCTTGAGCGCAATCATTTTGATGAGACTTCACGCGAACGCACTGCACGCCTCCCCGTGGTCCAGCGTACCGAAGCGCTGCTACGCATTGGCGAAGACGGCCTTGCCAATAGCGAATGGCTGTATGCGGTGAAAAACGGCACGCCCCAGCAGGCGCGCGCCCTGGCCGATTATGCAGCCCATCAACAGTGGCATGCACGCCTGGTACAGACCACGATTGCTGGCAGCATGTGGGATGCGCTTGATTGGCGCTTCCCCGAGGCTTACCGGGAGAGCTTTATGCACTGGGGCCACCAAACCGGTGTAGACCCGTATATGCTAATGGCGATTACCCGTCGTGAAAGTGCCTATAACCCGGTAGCGCTCTCTCCAGCAGGCGCCCGCGGTTTGATGCAGTTAATGCCCGGCACGGCAAGCCTGGTAAGTCGCCAATTGGGTATTAGTGACCCAGGGCCTTACGGCATTCTTGACCCTGAACTTAATATTCGCCTGGGCAGCACTTATCTGCGCAACAAGCTTAACCGCTATCAGGGTAACCGACTTGCCGCCGCTGCCGCCTATAATGCTGGCCCTGGGCGTGTTGATCAGTGGCTGGGAAGCGGCATGGAGTCATTTGATCTGTTTGTGGAAAGCATTCCCTTTAAAGAAACACGCGATTATGTGCAGGCGGTGCTTAGCTATCGGGTAATTTTTGAAAGTTTGGCCAACGGTGGTAACAGCGAAGGTGTTTCACTGTTAAGTGATAGTGAACAACAGGTACGTTACGACCGCGCTTTGCTGGCTCGTCAATAAGCGTACAAAGGTAATCGCGCTTACTGCCTGGTCAGTTTACTCACCAAGCGCCCAGTTATACTGGGCGCTGCTCCATCGCCAAACGGAGCCCAAACGCGACCAGCACCGCGCCAGTCGCGGCATTTAACGCCTGCGCAAAGCGCACGCTGGCGAGCCACTTGCTGGCGCCTCCCACCATGAATACCACGCTGATTTGCCAGATATTGGCAATGATAAAGTGGACACCTGCTAGCCACAGGGACTTGACCAACGCCGGATCACCCGGCGCAATAAACTGAGGCAAAAAAGCCATATAAAAAATAATCGTTTTTGGATTCAATACATTGGACAGCAAGCCTTCCTTAATGGGCTGCCAAAGCGGAACAGGAGAAGCAGCACCGATCACCCCTTTGACCGGTAATGGCTGGCCACGCCTTGCAGCTAACAAACTGGTGACCCCTAGCCATACCAGATACCCCGCCCCGACCAACTTTAATAGATGAAATGCCCAGGCCGACTGGAGCAGAATCAGTGAAATACCTAATGCCGAGATGGTCGCGTGTACAAACAGACCGCAGCAGATCGCTAAGCTGGTGGCAATGCCGTCCCGAGTCCCGCCTCGGGCAGTGTTACGGATAACCAGCAAGGTATCCACGCCAGGCGTAATCGACAACAGCGTAATAGCGACCAAAAAGGCCACAAACTGAGAATCTACAAGCTGTATTGACAACATATACGCGGCTCAACAAAAGTTAAGAAACATTAGATTGTTACTGGACGACCCATTTTTTTGCATCTACATTGATTTTGGCGGGCGAATCCTATGCAGGTTCGCTTGATCATTATAGGCACGTTAAGGAAACGACTAATGGCAACTGGCACCGTCAAGTGGTTCAACGATACGAAAGGTTACGGCTTCATCTCACCGGATGATGGCAGTGACGACCTGTTTGCGCACTTCTCCGAAATTCAAGCGGAAGGCTTCAAGACCCTGCAAGATGGTCAAAAAGTCAGCTTTGAGGTAACGCAGGGTAAAAAGGGCCTTCAGGCTTCTAACATTCGCCTTGCTTAATCATGGCCGAATGTAGCGAGGCCCGCCAAGGCGGGCCTTTTTATTGCCTGCTCAACGCGCCTTATTGATGAGTAGCGTTAGTATTATCGCTGTCTGCGTCTTCATTCAGAATAACCCCACGGCTACTACTGCCATTATGTTCACGCTCGATTTCCTGAAACTGCTCTTCAAGTCGCTTTTGGGCTTCCTCAAAGCGGCGTTCGGTATCCTCAATCAATGCATCAACATCGGTAGCTTCCCGGTTATCTTCCAAGCGCGAGCTTTCGGGTAGGCTGCTCTGTGTTTCCCACTCATTGGACAATGCTTCTTGCTCAATAGCATCGTACTCTTCGGCTTGTTGCTCTGCTTCTTCAAACTGCTCATTTAGGCGCCGTTGGGCTTCCTGAAAACGCTGTTCAGTCTCTTCAATCATTTGATCGACGTCGGAGCGCGTTGCCTCTCCTGGCAATGCGCCACCCTCTTGCAGTATCTCATCAGGGTCCGCCGCCAGAGTGTCTTCGCCTGCCGTTACCTCTTGGGCCTCGGGCTCGTCAGCGTTGACCGCATCATCTTGCATATCATCACGCAGCGCCTCGGCCTGCTCTAGCTCTTCAGCGGCCTGGCGCGCCTCAACGTCATCCTCTACCTCCGCAGGACTTGGCATATCCGCGGCATTTTCAGCGGCGGCCGGCGCTTCTTCCTCTTGTACAACGTCTTCATCAGAAACCGATGAAGGCTCATCCGGTGTCACATCAGTCTCTTCTTGAGAGTCACCACATGCGCTTAGCAATAGTGCCAAGGTGGCAACAACCGGTATCCATAAACGGTTTACCATTAGATTCCCCTTCTTAAATAACGCTTTTAAAGACAGCCTACGATCAGTGTCGGTCATTTGCTGACAGTAACGAGCAACCCTCAGGCAATAAAACGTGCAGCGCCAACGGCACCACTTCAACGCAAAAACGATCATACTGACACATTTCGCCGTCCAGCGTTAAGGGCCAAGCAGGATCATCTTTCTGAGTTGTGACCGTCAGCTCAGTCGCTGTGAAATAGCGTACATACTGCCCATCAGAGGGAAAGCTCTGAAGCTCGCTAATCAGCGTCGGCAGTTCCGTTACGGAGCTAAAATCCTTCACCAGAAGAACATCCAAGCGGCCATCATCAAGCTTGGCACGTGGGGCGAGCACCTGTCCGCCGCCTGATTGCCGGCCATTACCTAACGCCAATAACAGCAGCGAGACATCCTGCTCTTTATCGCCCCAGTGAAGCGTGCCACGATAGCTGCGATGCCGCCAGGCTTTAAGCGCCCCCATTAAGGAGTATGCACCTCCGCCTAACAAGCGTTTCAGCGTCTTCGGTGTTGAAGAGGTAATTTCCGCCCCAAATCCGCCCGTGGTCATGTTGACGTAGTACTGAACGACGGTTTTATTATTAGCCTCAGCCGTTACTCGTACGACATCAACGGGGTATGCGCTTAGTGTCCTTGCCTGTGCCAGCGCAGGGCTTGGCTCCAACGGTAACCCCGTGGAGGTGGCAAAGTCGTTGGCACTGCCCAGCGGCACAACGCCCAAAGCGGGACGCTTATCATGAGCGACACGCATTAGCCCGTTAACCACTTCGTTAACAGTGCCATCGCCGCCGCAGGCGATGACATGGGTGATGCCCATATCACATGCCTGCTCGGCAAAGAGAGCGGCGTCACCGCCCTCCCATGTTGAGCGCACGGTAATCGGCATCCCTGCCTCACGCTGCTCTTCAACGGCTTCACGCAGTGCCGGGTTCCCGGCTGATTTACCATTTATAATCAGTAAAAAATGCGGTTGTGAGTCGTTCACCAATGGCTTCCCTTTCATGGTTGGAACGCTGGGAGTGCTTACGCCAGCGCTTTTTCAACTACTTCATATACGTTCGAAGATAGCGGCTCTTTTTTGATACGTTCCAACTGCGCATGCATTAAGGCCTGGCGCGCTTCGTCAAAACGCTGCCAGCGTGTTAGCGGGGTAACCAATCGCGCGGCAATTTCCGGGTTTAGTCGATTAAGCTCAATCACCACATCGGCAAGCAGCGCGTAACCCTTACCATCCAGGCGATGGAAATTAACCCGATTTTGCGTAAAAGCACCCACTAGCGCACGTACTTTGTTTGGGTTCTTGATTGAAAATGCCGGATGCTGCATCAAGAACTCGACACGCTCCAGCACATCAGGCTGAGGCCGCGTCACCTGAATCGTAAACCACTGATCCATAACCAGCGAATCATGCGCCCATTTTTCACCAAACGCTTTTAAAGCGGGTGACGACACGTCATCACGTTCGCTATGCACAAGCAGCGTTAGCGCATGGCGCACATCGGTCATATTGTGGTCAGCGGCAAACTGGGCCTGACAAAATGCAATCGCCTGCTCATCCTCAATCGACATCAAATAGCTAAGCGCTATGTTTTTAAGACTACGCTGGGCGATTTGCTCAGGCGTTGGCGCGTAAGCCTCCTCCGAGCGATTGGCTTCAAACGTGGCCACAAATTCATCGCGAAGTGCTAACGCCAATGATTGGCGCACAAACTCACGCGCCGCGTGAATCGCATCGACATCGACGATCGGCTGCTGCTCGGCAATGTAGGCTTCAGAAGGCAGGGTTAGCATCTCGGCCAGCACCGCCTTGTCAGACGTGGAGCTTGTCAGCAGCGCTCTAAAGGCTTCCGTAACGCGGCCATCCATGACTTTTTCAACGCCATTACGATGCGCCGCGATCAGATCGTCCAACGCCAGCATGGCCAAGCGCTGACCGGCATCCCAGCGGTTAAAACCATCACTATCATGGGTGAGCAAAAATGCCAGTTCTTCACGTGAATAGGGGAAATGTAGCTTCACTGGCGCCGAGAAGTCACGCAGCAGTGACGGTACTGGCGCCTCGGCGACATCGGTAAAGACAAAGGTCTGCTCGTTATCGCGTAAATGGATCACCGCATCCTTGCCCAGCACTTCCCCGGCCATGGTCAGCGTTAAGTCCTGACCAGATTTGGTTCCCACCAGCCCCATCCGCACAGGGATATGCAGCGGCTGCTTCTCGGTTTGGCCGGGCGTGGCAGGCGTGCGCTGCCGAAGCGTTAGCCTGTATTCACTATGTACATAGTCGTATTCACCGTGGACATCAATCTCTGGCGTACCTGCCTGCGCGTACCAGCGCATAAATTGATCAAGCGTTTGGCCCGACGCCTCTTCCATACAGCCAACAAAGTCTTCAATGGTGACCGCCTGACCATCAAAGCGCTCAAAGTAGGCATCGGCCCCTTGGCGGAAATTTTCCCACCCCACCAGGTTACACAGCATACGCACTACTTCTGCACCCTTTTCATAAATAGTCAGGGTGTAGAAATTGGTGATTTCAATGTAGTGGTCGGGGCGCACAGGATGCGCAGTGGGGCCTGCATCTTCTGCAAACTGCGCCGTACGGAAAAAAGACACATCTTGAATACGCTTAACCGGCGCCGAGTTGGTATCAGCGGAAAAACACTGGTCCCTAAAAACGGTAAAGCCTTCTTTCAGCGATAGCTGGAACCAGTCACGACAGGTCACTCGATTGCCGGACCAGTTATGAAAATATTCGTGGGCCACAATGCCTTCCACGTTTTGAAACGTGGCATCGGTGGCGGTATTGGGATGCGTCAGTACAGCGGCAGAGTTGAAAATATTCAGCCCCTTGTTCTCCATCGCTCCCATATTGAAATCGTTAACGGCCACGATCATAAACAGATCAAGGTCATATTCGCGGCCATAGGTCTGTTCATCCCACGCCATGGAACGTTTGAGCGAAGCCATGGCGTGTTCGGTTTTATCCAGATTTTCCTCTTCTACCCAAATTTGCAGCGTGACATCACGGCCGCTCATGGTAGAAAAGTGGTCTTCAACCTTGTGTAAATCACCCGCTACCAACGCAAACAGGTAGCACGGTTTAGGATGCGGATCTTCCCATTTCACGAAATGGCGACCGTTTTCCAATATACCGCTGTCCACGGGGTTGCCGTTGGCCAGCAAAACGGGTTCGTTGTTTTGATCACCAATGACCGTGACGGTGAAGGTGGCCATCACATCCGGGCGGTCTGGGTAGAACGTAATGCGCCGAAAACCTTCCGCTTCACACTGGGTACAGTACATACCACTCGACTGGTAAAGCCCTTCCAGAGCAGTGTTAGCACCAGGCGCAATTTCTACCTCACTTTCAAGGCTGAACGCTGCCGGCACCTGCATAATACGCAGGCTGCCCTCATCCAACTGGTAATCCGCTTCCGCTAGCGGTGTGCCATCAATGGCCAACGAGATCAGCGACAACTGCTCGCCATTCAGCACCAAGGGCGTTTGGGCGTCTACGTTTTCGTTACGTTCAATCAACAATCGTGCTTTTACACGGGTGGCAGCAGGGTCAAGATCAAACGTCAGCTCGGTATGGGTGACCTGGTAGGCGGGCGGCTGATAGTCGCTTAAATAAACCGGCTGCGGATCAGACATAGTGCGTTAGCTCCTGTAATAAACGATGGTTGCGAGTAGACAAAAGAGTGGCAAAAAATGGGGCAGCGCATAGACACCGCCCTACACGTGATAAGGCTTAATCGCGGAAATTATCAAACTGCAGAGGTAGTTCAGGCCCCTCTTCACCCCGTAAAAGCGCCATGACGCCTTGTAAGTCGTCACGTTTTTTCCCGGTCACGCGAACTTTTTCACCTTGAATTTGCGCTTGGACTTTAAGCTTACTCGCCTTGATACGCTTTACCACATCCTTGGCTTCTGCCGCATCAAGCCCCTGCTTCAAAACGACTTCCTGACGCGCCTTCACCCCGGAAAGCTCGGGGTCTTGAACATCCATGCAGCGCGCATCAATGCCTCTGGCAATTAACCGACCGCGCAGTACATCCAGCATCTGTTTGAGTTGAAAATCGACCTGGGCCTCTAACTGCACTTTTTCGCCTTCAAGGGCGAAGCTTGCGTCAACGCCTTTAAAATCAAAACGCGACTGCACTTCACGATTCGCCTGGTCAACGGCGTTAGACGCTTCGTGCTGATCAAATTCCGACACAATATCAAAAGAGGGCATGGCATTTTTCCTGGCAAGTTATGAAGGGTTATTTTAGAGCAGTAAGCTGCCTATCGGCCAATTCTGTTATTGATTAGCCACAAAAACCTCGATTCCTTCGGAAAAGCTTAACAACTGTATAAATTTTATTCACATTTAAGCCATCATCACGGCATTGCAAGCTCTATATGGCGTAGGCTAGAAATCTTCATGCAGCCTTTTAAGAGGAAAGTGACGGTGAAAGACCGCGATACACGCCATAAAGCGTCGATGGAAAAACTCAAAGCCCGCGTGGATGAAAAAGTAGCCAGCGCCACAGAACAACGCGGACTGCTGCTGGTGAATACCGGGAATGGTAAAGGCAAGACCACGGCCGCCTGGGGCACCGTCACCCGTGCGTTGGGCTATGGCTATCACGTGGGGGTTATTCAGTTTATTAAAGGCTTATGGGAGTGTGGCGAACGCAACCGTTTGGAAGATGACCCTAATCTTGACATAGCAATTATGGCGACGGGCTTTACCTGGGACACCCAAAACCGTGAGGCCGACACTCAAGCCTGCCTGGCCGTTTGGAAAGAGGCTGAGCGCATGCTGGCTGACCCAAACACTTACCTGATCGTGCTGGATGAAATTACCTACATGCTCAAGTTTGGCTACCTGGATATCGCCACCGTTAAAGCGGCGCTTGAAAATCGCCCCAGCGAGCAGACGGTAATTATTACGGGGCGTAATGCGCACCGTGAACTGATAGCCATGGCGGATACCGTCACCGAAATGCAGGAAGTTCGCCACGCCTTTAATAATGGCCTACAGGCACGTCGCGGCATTGATTTTTAATCAATATTTACCAAAAAGGGGCGCCAAGGCACCCCTTCTCATACACCCGGCGATATTCTCAGCGAGTGTTATTCGACGACAGCGGATTATTCGCCGTCAAACGGATTGCGCAGTACGATGGTTTCAACACGGTCTGGCCCCGTTGAAATAATATCAATACTGGTGCCCACCTGCTCTTCCAGGAAACTGATGTAAGCGCGGGCGTTAGCCGGTAAGTCGTCGACGTTTTTAGCACCCAGCGTCGACTCTTTCCAGCCTGGTAAATCCTGATAAAGCGGCTCTATGGCTTCGTAGCCTTCAGAATCAACCGGGTTGTCCAGCACGTCACCATCTTTACTGCGATAGCCCACGCACACCCGAATATTTTCCAGACCATCGAGCACGTCAAGCTTGGTCAGGCAGATGCCGGATATGGAGTTAATTTGTACCGCATGACGCAGGGCCACAGCATCAAACCAACCGCAACGGCGTGGACGACCCGTGGTGGCGCCAAACTCGTGGCCACGCTCAGCCAGGTGACGGCCATGGTCGTCGAACAGCTCAGTGGGGAACGGCCCTGAACCCACGCGCGTGGTATACGCTTTGGTAATACCCAGCACATAATCCAGGTAAAGCGGGCCGACACCAGAACCCGTGGCCGTGCCGCCAGCCGTGGTGTTGGAGCTGGTAACAAACGGGTACGTGCCGTGGTCGATATCCAGTAGCGAGCCTTGGGCGCCCTCAAACAGAATATTCTCACCCGCCTTGCGCAGGTCGTGAACCATGCTCACGGTATCGCATACCATCGGACGAAGCTCATCGGCCATTTGCATGGCGCTATCCAGCACTTCCTGGAAGTCGACGGCGGGTTCACCGTGGTAGTTAACCAATACGAAGTTGTGGTAATCCAGCACTTCGCCCAGCTTGGAGGCAAACCGCTCCCGATGAAGCATATCGCCCAAGCGCAAGCCACGGCGTGCCACTTTATCTTCGTAAGCCGGACCAATGCCTCGACCCGTTGTGCCAATCTTGGCAACGCCACGGGCTTTTTCGCGGGCCTGATCAAGGCGCACGTGGTAAGGCAAAATCAGCGGGCAGGCAGGTGAAAGGCGCAGGCGCTCACGCACCGGTACACCTTTATCTTCAAGCTCGCGGATCTCTTTGATCAGCGCTTCAGGCGAAAGCACCACACCGTTGCCGATTACGCAGGTTTTACCCGGACGCAGGACACCCGACGGAATGAGATGAAGCACCGTTTTTTCACCGTCGATTACCAGCGTGTGGCCCGCATTATGGCCACCCTGGAAACGCACTACCGCCGCCGCTGACTCGGTGAGCAGGTCAACAATCTTGCCTTTGCCTTCATCACCCCATTGGGTGCCCAGGACTACGACATTCTTACCCATTATGCACTCGTCTCTTGTGTCAGGGCCGTTGTCTGCCAACAGCCATCGATAAACTCAAGACGGCGGTCACACTTGTGCTCCGCCGGCCCAGTACGCTGCCCAGGCAGCGCTTGAATAACGCGTTCTCCCTGCTCTCGCAGTGCAACTATGGCAGCGTTGAGAGACTCTTCCTCTTGGGCAGGCGCCCAAATGGCGCCGTTGCCTGGCGATGCCAAGGCCAATGATGCCAGCTGCTTTAAATCCATCGAAAAGCCAGTAGCCGGACGTGCACGCCCAAAGGCGCGCCCCGTATCATCATAGCGGCCACCCTTTGCAAGCGCATGGCCGTAACCTGGCACATAAGCGGCAAACATCATGCCTGTGTGGTATTGATACCCACGCAACTCGGCAAGATCAAAATAGAGCGACACGTCAAAGCGAGCCAACACGCCCTGATACAGCGCACTTAACTGATCAAGCGCGGCGGTTACAGAGGCCGGAGCACCTGCAAAGCGCTCGCGTGCTTGCTCAAGTATACTGGCGTCGCCGTGCAACTCACCTAGCGCCATAAACATATCAGCCAGTACCGGGTCGCTGACGCTTGCGTTAACTTGCTCCGCCAATTGTCCCGGCGACTTGAGTGCCAGTGCCTCAAACAGCGTGCTCTCCTGCTCATTATTAAGCGCGGCAGCGTCTACCAAACTACGGTAAATGCCGATATGCCCAAGAGCCAGATGTATTTCACCTGCGCCTGCGGCTTTTAAACTGGCGAGCGCCAAATGAATGATTTCACTATCGGCCTCTAACCCAGCATGGCCAAACAGTTCGACGCCGACCTGAACAGGGCTGCGTCCACCCTGATGCTGATCAGCTTTAGCGCGCAGTACGTTCGTGCAGTAGCACAGCCGAACGGGCCCTTGGCGTTTGAGCGAGTGGGCATCCATACGCGCCACCTGCGGCGTAACATCTGCCGAGGCGCCCATCATACGGCCGGTTAATTGGTCTGTTAGCTTAAAGGTTTGCAGATCAAGGTCGGTACCGGTACCGGTCAACAAGGAGTCTAGAAACTCCACCGGTGGTGGCATGACCTGGTCATAGCCCCAGCAATGATAAAGATCAAGCAGCGCGCGGCGCAGCTCTTCCATGCGGCTTGCCTGAGGCGGTAGCACCTCATCCATGCCGTCGGGCAACAGCCAGCGGTCAGCGATGGTCATGTAAACAATCCTGCAAGACGATGAAGGCCCTGGAGTCGATGAATACGCGCTTGACGCATTAACGTTAAATGAGGGCCACAAAAAAACCGGGCGACGCCCGGTTCAATTAAGTCTACCACGTTTGCTCAAGGGATGAACCCCGCCATGCGTTCTGCTTCATGGCAAAATTCACCCCTATACCAACTTACTCTTCTCCGCCTGCTTGCCCGTTAGGATTAGCACTGCGCAGGTAACGGAAAAAGTCGCTGCTGGGGTCTAATACCAGCATATCACCGTCGCCCGAGAAGCTATCGCGGTAAGCATTCAAGCTACGCCAAAAGGAGAAAAACTCCTGATCCTGGCCATACGCTTCAGAAAAGATACTGGCTGCCTGAGCATCACCTTCACCGCGCAGCGTCTCTGCACGCTCATTTGCCTGAGCGATAAGTACGTGGCGACGACGGTCAGCATTAGCGCGAATACGCTCCGCTTCTTCCTGTCCCTGGGCACGCCATTCGCGGGCTTCGCGCTCACGCTCAGAGCGCATCCGCTCAAAGACTGCCGCTGACACGTCTTCAGGTAAATCAATACGCTTGATGCGAATATCGCGGATAGCGACACCCAGCTCATCACGCATCAGGCTATCCAGCTCTTCGGTAGGGCCAATCATCAGGTCATCACGGCGCTCGGCAATGATTTCCTGCAGATTAAGACGGCCAAACTCGTTACGTAAGCTCTCGTCAACACGTGGCTGAATAAGGCGGATCGCCATCATTTCATCGCCTGCCGTTGCCTCGTAGTAGCGGGTAGGATTAACCACCTGCCATTTAACGTAGGAGTCGACGATAACTGCTTTTTGCTCAAGCGTCAGATAACGACTGGTATCGGTATCCAGCGTCAGCAGGCGCGTATCAAACTTACGGATCGTTTGAGCAACCGGTATTTTGACATGCAGGCCAGGCTGAATATTCTCTTCAATAACCTCACCAAAGCGCAGTTTTACGGCACGCTGTGTCTCATCAACAACATACAGCGAATTACTTGCCAACCACGCGACAACAGCCAAGCCACCAACGATCAGCAGGGATCGATTATTAATCATTTACCGGCCCTCCCTGCGAATAGAGCTACTACTTGAAGATGAAGAATTCGTCGTTTGGCTTCCACGTAAACTTTCTACAACACGCGGATCCAACTCCTCACTGCCTGAGCCACTGTCATTAGCGCTTGATGCGCTATTGCTGCGCCCACTATTGCCACGCATTTGATCAAGCGGCAGATACATTAGCGGTGCATTTTCGCTTACATCCATGAGTACCTTGGGTGTACCGCCATAGACGCTTTCAAGCGTATCCAGGTACATCCGCTCACGCATTACCTCTGGCGCATTTTGGTACTCTGTTAACAAGGCATTGAAGCGATTCGCTTGACCCTGAGCTTCAGCCACTACCGACTCACGATACCCTTGGCCTTGCTCAACCACGCGTTGGGCTTGACCCTGAGCGGCCGGGATAATGGCGTTAGCGTAAGCCATGCCTTCGTTAATGGTACGCTGGCGGTCTTCGCGAGCACGAATTACATCATCGAATGCGTCGATAACCGGCGCAGGTGCGGAAGTCGACTCAATGTTAATGGTTTGTAAACGGATACCCGCTCCATACGCATCAAGATAGGACTGCAAGCGGCTAGCGACCGAGCTGCCCAGGATTTCACGTCCTGAGGTCAGGATATCGATCATGTCTGTGCCACCTACAACGTGACGCAAAGCAGAATCAAGCGCATTTTCCATGGACAGTGCAGGATCACGCACATTGAGAACAAAATCTTGCGGATTTGCGACCTGGTACTGCGCCGATATTTCCACTTCCACGATGTTTTCATCGCGCGTCAGCATCGCCTGGGTTTGTGACACAGAGCGAACGCGCGTGACATTTACCATGCGGACATCGTCAATCAATGGCGGATTCCAGTGAAGACCCGGCCCAACAACGCTCTGGTACTCACCAAAACGTAACACAACGCCACGCTCAGACTGATCCACCAGATAGAAGCCGGAGGCTGCCCAAATCGCTAGCGCAACCACAACTAAAAGGCCCGGCAATGCAAGCGTATTACGTGGCTTACCACCACCGCTTCCACTGTTCCGCTTGTTTCCGTTGCCTTTTTTACTGCCGCCGCCCAGCATGCCGTTCAGCTTGTCTTGAAACTTCTTGAGCGCTTCATCAAGGTCAGGAGGGCCTTGGTTATTACCCCCATTATTCCCGCCCCGATTACCGCCGTCGTTGCCACCACGGTTATCACCGTCGTTGCCACCCCGTCGACCACCACCACTCCATGGGTCGTGCTGGTTGCCACCACCAGGCTCATTCCAGGCCATACTTCGTCTCCACTAAGGTGCTCATCTGCGCATGGCATGCCTTCGGCAAGCTCCATGCGCTTTATTGAAATTATTGCTATATCAAACTGTTATTACCATCCCTTACACGAGTAGAAAAGCAAGGACCTACCACTCGTCAACTTCACGCAATGCTACAGGCAAATAGGTGTTAGCACGCTCACCCAGCTGCGCCATTAATTGGTTAAAGTCGCGACGCGGTAGTCGAACATCCAATACAGAGCGCCCCTGCTCATCAAATGCTTCCTGACGCACGGCGTTTAGCTCATGAAGTCCTGCCCGCAGCTTGCCCTGTTCTGGCGTCAGTGTCAGCGAAAATCCGATGACATCGCCAGCCAAGCGCTCAGTAAGCGCTTCATGAAGTAGCTCAAGACCTTGGCCTTGTTGAGCAGACAACCACACCACTTCAGGCACGCCATGCCCATCACGCTCAATACGCGGCGCGCTATCAAGCTTGTCGATTTTATTCATTACCTTGAGAACCGGCACACTATCGGCGCCAATCTCTTTCAATACGTGCTCTACCTGGTCAACGTTTAGCTCGCGATCAGGATCGGCTGCATCAATCACATGCACAAGCAAGGTGGCTTCCGCTGCCTCCTGAAGCGTCGCCTGGAACGCCTCAACAAGCTTATGGGGCAAATGCCGGATAAACCCTACTGTATCCGCCATCACCACCGGGCCCACGTCTTCGATCTCAAGGCGCCTCAGTGTCGGGTCCAGTGTTGCAAACAATTGGTCAGCGGCATACACATCGGCATTGGTTAACGTATTAAACAGCGTCGATTTGCCTGCGTTGGTATACCCGACCAGCGACACACTGTGGATTTCCGCACGTGCACGGGCGCGGCGGTTCTGCTCACGCTGGCTACGCACTTTATCCAATCGCTTATTGATGGACTTAATACGCCCTCTTAATAAACGGCGGTCGGTTTCCAGCTGCGTTTCGCCGGGCCCACGCAAGCCAATCCCGCCTTTTTGGCGCTCAAGGTGCGTCCACCCACGCACAAGGCGAGTAGACATATACTCTAGCTGAGCAAGCTCGACCTGCAGCTTACCCTCATGGGTTCGTGCCCGTTGCGCAAAAATATCGAGAATCAGACCCGTACGGTCAAGGACTCGGCACTTGAGTTCTTTCTCAAGGTTGCGCTGCTGGGAAGGACTTAAACTATGATTGAAGATCACCAGCTCCGCCTCATGAGCCGCGAGCATCGCTCGCAACTCTTCCAGCTTTCCCGAACCCACAAAGGTTCGTGAATCAGGGCGCTGACGACTAGCGGTGAGCAGCGTCGCGGGCTCTGCACCTGCAGAGCGCACGAGCTCTAAGAACTCACCCGGGTCTTCACGTGCTTGTTCGTCATGAAAATCAACGTGGACAAGAACTGCCGTTTCACCGGCTTCTGGGCGTTCAAAAAACAATCAATACCTCGAGGACTCTATTGCTCATCCAGCGGTGTTAAATATCCGCATCAGGCGCGGCCGGGTCTTGTGCCGGCAAACGCACATTACGCGAAGGCACCACCGTGGAAATAGCATGTTTATAAACCATCTGACTAACGGTGTTACGCAGCAGAATAACAAACTGGTCAAACGATTCGATCTGGCCTTGAAGCTTAATGCCATTTACCAAAAAGATGGAGACCGGAATGCGCTCTTTGCGCAAAATATTCAAGTAAGGATCTTGAAGGGACTGCCCTTTGGACATGTTGCTCTCCCTAAACTGTCGTTGGGGTTGGTTGTTAAATGGCGTGCCCTACTGGTGCTACGCCGCAATCTATTTGCCCGAAAGGCCCGTGTGGTTGAAAAGCGCCCTTCGGCTACTCAAAAACACACGCTCACGAAACCACTATCTTACGCTAAGCACCGCTTTCACGCACGAATTTCAGCGTCTTATCCACCACGTCCAACTGCTGCGAATCAATCCAGGTAAGATTAGACCAGCTTCTTAACCAGGTTAGCTGACGCTTGGCGAGCTGGCGAGTAGCAATTACGCCGCGCTCCTTTAAGACAGCATAGTCGTACTCACCGTTCAGATACTCCCACACCTGACGATAACCCACGCTTTTCATGGCGGGCAGCTCCAGATGCAGGTCACTACGCTTTTTGAGGGCGGCCACCTCATCTATCAAGCCCTCCTCAAGCATAGCGGCAAAACGTTTTTCAATACGTGCGTGTAAAACACGTCTGTCGTCTGGCGCCAACGCAATGGATAGCACGCGCCAAGGGAAAGGCGCTGGCTGCTGCTCACCCCACAGTTCACTCATTGAGCGCCCACTGGCGTAATAAACTTCGAGTGCGCGCATTAAGCGTTGAGGATCATTGGGATGGATGCGCTGCGCCGACACAGGATCCACATCCATCAGTTTTTTATGCAGCGACTCCAGGCCTTCTCTTTCACGCTGTTTGGCTAGCTGCTCGCGAATAGCGGGGTCCGCCGCAGGCATATTTGCGACCCCTTCAACCAGGCGCTTGTAGTACAGCATGGTGCCGCCCACGAGCAGTGGCACCTTTCCCGCTGCGCTGATTTGCCGCATCTCACTAAGCGCATCTTCTCGAAAATCAGCGGCTGAATAGGGCTCTGCCGGATCACGCAGATCTATTAACCGATGGGGTGCACGGGCAAGCTCAGCAGCACTGGGCTTAGCACTACCAATATTCATACCGCGGTAGACCATTGCGGAATCAACGCTGATTAGCTCATGCCCTAGCCGCTCGTGCAGCGCGATTGCCGTATCGGTTTTTCCGGCCGCTGTGGGACCCATTAAAAAAATCGCCCAAGGGCGTGTATCAGCCATACCGTGGCAAACTCCGCCAAAAAATAACAGGGATTAATTCAGCCAGCCGCCACTTGGCAACATCTGGCAGCACCACTACTGTCCGCGCAAAAACAACCGATCAAGCGCTTTTAGGTTCATTTGTGTCCAGGTAGGCCGACCATGATTACACTGATCGCTACGCTCGGTGCGTTCCATATCGCGCAGCAGTCCATTCATCTCTTCAATAGTTAGCCGTCGATTCGCACGCACGCTACCGTGGCATGCCATGGTGGAAAGCAGCTCATGAATACGTGTTTCTACCTGATGGGTGCGCCCAAAACGGGCAAGCTCTTCAAGCATTTCGCGCACCAGTGCTTCCGGGTCAGCCTGGGCCAAAAGCGCAGGCAACTGGCGCACCAGCAGCGTTTCCGGCCCTGCAACATCCAGCTCAATCCCCAATTGAGAAATGGCTTTCTGTTCGCTTTCTGCCGTTGCCACTTCCGTGCGGCTGGCAGCAAGCGACACGGGCACCAACAGCGGCTGTGTATCAATGCCACTAGCGGCTGCCAGCTGATTTTTCATCCGCTCGTAGACAATGCGCTCATGGGCGGCGTGCATATCCACCAGCACGAGCCCTTGGGCATTTTGCGCAAGAATATAAATCCCATGCAGTTGCCCCAAGGCAAAGCCTAGCGGCGGCGCACTGGTCGGGTCACTTTCAGGCATTACCGCAGGTGCTTCGCGCACCTCGCTAACAGACTCGTGACCGCCAGCCCATGCACCCGGCGGCTGCGGCGTAAGCAGCGTATCCTCATGATTAGGGTGCAAGGCCTGATAGCCCTGCATAAAGCGGCGTACTTTTTCAGCCCCCGGGTGACGGTCAGGCGCTTGAGAAAGCGCCATGCCTTGCTGCTGCCACCGGGTAGAATCGGTCTGCTCAGGTTCGGCAGTGGCACCATTCACGCCTTCTGCTGAATGCTCCGAGGCATCACTGGCATCGCCATCACTTTCTTGCGCTGGCTTAGACGTCGCCAGGCAGTGGTGCAGACTTGAGTAGAGAAAATCATGCACCATGCGCCCATCACGAAAGCGCACTTCATGCTTGGTGGGATGAACATTCACGTCGACCACATCAGGGTCCAGTGTCAGGTAGAGTACAAACACAGGATGGCGGCCGTTATAGAGCACGTCCCGGTAGGCCTGGCGCACGGCATGGGCCACCAGGCGGTCACGCACCACACGCCCGTTAACAAAAAAGTACTGCTGATCGGCCTGAGAGCGTGAGTGTGTGGGCAAGCCCACCCAACCGCTTAGGCGCAGACCACCAGCTTCGCGCTCAATATAGCGTGCATGCTCAATAAAATTCTTACCCAGCAGCGAGGCGATACGCCGCTCCTGAGCCACCGCCGTATGCCCAGCAGGTAGCTGGTGGACTACCTTCTGGTTATGACGGAGCACCCAGGTGATGTCGTAACGCGACAGTGCCTGACGCCGAAAGGCCTCTTCCACGTGGGCAAACTCGGTCTTTTCAGTACGTAAGAACTTGCGCCGCGCAGGCGTATTAAAGAACAAATCACGCACCGCAACGCTGGTGCCTCGCGGGTGTGGTGCAGGCGTTACTCGCGCCTCCATCCCTCGCCCTTCGGCCACCACTCGCCAGCCGGTTCGCGGGTCTTCTTCCGCATTGGACACAAGCTCCAACCGAGAGACAGAGCTTATTGAGGCCAGCGCCTCGCCACGAAACCCCAGAGAACCGACGCCCTCCAGGTCCTCAAGGCTTCCGATTTTACTGGTGGCATGACGTGCAAGCGCCAGCGGCAAGTCCTGCTCACTAATACCGATGCCGTCATCGCGTACTTTAATTAATCGCGCACCGCCCTGTTCGATCTCAACCTCAATGCGCTGACTTCCCGCATCAATGGCATTTTCCACCAACTCCTTGGTTACCGACGATGGACGTTCGACAACCTCCCCCGCGGCGATTTGGTTGGCCAAGCGGGGGTCGAGTACATGAATACGTGATGGCAAAGAACTCGACTCGGACACCAGACACCTCAAGAGTTGGGAATACGTAATACTTGGCCCACGCGAATAACGTCGCCATTCAAATCATTAGCTTGGCGCAGCTGGCCCACTGGCACACCGTGGCGCAGCGCAATCGAAGAGAGCGTATCGCCTGACTGAATACGGTACTCATTCCCCGTAGGCTGGCGATGATTATCGCGCTGCCAGGCAAGCAGGCTCGCCGGTGGCGGGTTACGTTCAAAATGCGCGTTTAACCCGGAAAAAATCGCATCCGCAAGCCCCTGCTGATGAACGGGATCACGCAGTCGACGCTCTTCACTGGGGTTGGAAATAAAGCCAACCTCAACCAATAGCGAAGGAATATCAGGCGATTTAAGTACCATAAAGCCGGCCTGCTCAACGCGGGATTTGTGCAACCGATTAATCCGCCCCAACTGCTCAAGTACCTGCCCGCCAATAGACAGCGAATCGTTCAGCGTGGCGGTCATGGTTAAATCAAGCAAAACGCCGCGGAGCACTTGATCCTTATCACGCAGCGAAAGGTTGCCATCCACCCCTCCAATCAGGTCAGCGCGGTTTTCGCTGTCGGCAAGCCACTGGGCTGTTTCTGACGTAGCGCCACGCTGCGAAAGCGCGTATACCGAGCTGCCCTCGGGGCGCGGACTGTTAAATGCATCGGCGTGAACCGACACAAAGAAATCGGCCTTTTGCTCACGGGCAAGCTGGGTACGTTGCCGCAAGCCTATGTAATAATCACCATCACGAATAAGCACCGCTTTATAGCCCGGCGTGGCATTGATTTTGGCAGCCAACCGACGCCCGATATCCAGCACGACGTCTTTTTCTCGCGTACCGCCAGGGCCAATAGCACCCGGATCTTCACCACCGTGACCAGCATCAACGGCAATAATAACATCGCGTTGGGGGTGCGGCTGGGCGGGCTGAACTTCGGCCGGCTCAGGGCTTTGCGTTCCAGGCGACGCTTGGCTATCCGGCAATTGAGCCTGAACATCGTTTCGCTGCGCCAGCATTTCCTGATCACGAATCATCGCTTCTATCGGATCAATCGGGTTTTCAACGGCACTCTCGCCGGGATACTCAAGGTCTACCACCAAGCGGTGACCATATTGGTCATTAGGCGGCAACACAAAGTGGCGCGGTTCCACTAAGCGATTGAGTTCCAGCACCACGCGCAAACCGCCCCCATCCCGCGGCCCGGTCCGCACAACCTCAATCGCGCTGCCATCTAGCGGCAATGTGGAGGCATCCGTTTTTAGCTGGCTCTCCTCCAAATCAATCACCAGGCGCTCGGGGTCCGACAGGGAAAAAACATTCGCCTGAGTGACGCCGGAAAGATCAAATACCAGCCGCGCGTGGTCGGGGGCGGCCCATAACCGCATGCTTTCAACATCAGCGGCCTGTACAGAAGAAACGCTCGCCATTAGCGCCATCAGCCCAGGCATGAGATACCGGGCCAGGCCGGTGAATTCGTTGCTAGTTACCATGAAGTGGCACCGTCTTCTGACTGCTTAAACGATTGTCTTGACTGCAGCCCATTAAGGACGCACTCACCGTACTCACTGAGTGCGTTCAACGTCGCCTCGCGCCCTGCACCCGCTACCGTAAGTGATAAGAAAATATCGGGAGCTGGCAGCCATCCCTCGCCGCGACTTGGCCACTCAACAATACATAGAGCGTCGTCCGCCAGCACATCACGACCGCCGATAAACTCAAGCTCCTCAGGGTCAGATAAACGATAGAGATCTAAATGATAAATGCGCTGTGTGCCCAGCTCATAAGGCTCCACGAGGGTATAGGTAGGGCTTTTGACTGCCCCCAGATGCCCATAGGCCCTTAAAACTCCACGTGTTAATGTCGTTTTACCGGCGCCCAGGTCACCTTCCAGGTAAACACGCCCACGCCCCTGCAATGCACTTCCCAGCGCTTCACCAAAAGCGACCTGCGCTTCTTCATTTTCCAATTGCACCTGCATGTGGGCTGCCTTCACGGGTTGATCAATACTCGCGCATAGGATGCCAGATCACTTGCCAGCAAGCCACGTTCTCCTTGTGCCTGTGCGGCGCTGTCGGCGGCTAGCGCATGCACCATAACGCCTAACCAGGCGCTACTCTCTATCTCTGCTCGCTGGGCGACCAAGGCGCCGAGCATACCGCTGAGCACGTCACCCATTCCACCACTGGCCATACCGGGGTTTCCGTAAGGACATACGACCAAGCCACCGGGCCCGGCAATCAAGCTCCCCGAGCCTTTTAGAACAACAACGCCTCCTCGTCTACGCTGTAGCTCACGCGCAGCGGCAGGCCGGTCAGCCTGCACATCGGTGACGCTACACTCAAGCAGCCGGGCAGCTTCGCCAGGGTGCGGCGTTAATATCCAGTTATCACGGCGCTCGCTCGGCCAGTGGCTGGCGAGTAAATTAAGCCCATCGGCATCGACGACCAGCGGAGAGCCCGATGCCAGCGCGTGCTGCAACACAGCCTGCCCCCAAGCGGCCTGTCCCATCCCCGGCCCCACCACCATTACATCGGCTTTTTGCGGCAGTTCGTTTAAATCGGCGCCGCCGCGTACACCGTGCGCCATTACTTCCGGGCAACGCATCAAACTAGCGCTGATGTGCTCTGGCGCGGTAGCCAGGCTTACTTTGCCAGCGCCTAAGCGTACCGCCGCTTGGGAAGCCAGCAGCGCTGCACCACCAAACCCCGGAGCACCGCCCAAGACCAGCACATGCCCCATATCGCCTTTATGGCTGGTACGGGAGCGCGGCGCAAAGGCGTCTGTTAACCAGCCTTCGTCCAGCCGCCACGCACAAGGAGGAATATCAAAAAAGGCCTGCGCTTTAACGCCCAGGGGGCGAAAATCAATCTCCCCCGTATAGGCAGGCGCTTCGCCGGTATGTAGCCCTATCTTGTCGCCAATGAACGTGACGGTAGTATTGGCGTGAACAGCATCACCAAGGACCGCGCCCGTATCCGCGGCTAACCCAGAGGGTATATCGATCGCCAGCACGGGACATTTAGCGGCGTTGATTGCCTTAATCGCCTGTTGCGTTGCCCCTGTCACCTTGCCGGTAAGGCCAATACCGACCAGAGCATCAACAATCACTTCGCCCGAGAACACACAATCGGCGTGCCACGCTTCGCAGGCAACACCGGCAGAGGTTGCAAGCTCGGCAGCCCTGGCGACATCACCTTTCAGAGCATCCAACGGCTTTAGCGTAATACGCTGCACTTTAAGCCCTGACTGAATGGCAAGCGCTGCCAGCACATGACCATCGCCAGCGTTATTTCCCCCACCACACAACACCGTTACGCTACGCGCATGGGGCCAGCGCGCGCGAAAGCTATGCCAGGCACTGGACGCTGCTCGCTGCATTAGGGCAAACCCTTCGATACCACCGGCAATGGTACGGCGGTCCAGCTCACGTACCTGCTCCGCTTTGAATAGCGGGCGCAGCGAGGAAGTACTTAAGGTGGACACGATATCTCCTTTCGCATGTTGTGATGGCGACCAATTGCGTTAGCATAGCGCGACTAATGCTCGACCGTAGACTGATAATGCCCTGTTCCACTGCTTCTTCACTTTCAAGCCATACCATGACCACTGAACAACTGGCCCATCTTGCTGACCTCATCAAAATCTGGGGCCGCGAGCTGGGCTTTCAGCAGGTAGGTATTACCGATACGCAGCTCGATACGCATGAGCAGCATCTCAACGCATGGCTTGAGAAAGGTTATCACGGTGAGATGAGCTTTATGGACAAGCACGGCACCAAACGTACACGCCCGGCCGAGCTTGAACCGGGCACGCTGCGGATCATCAGCGTGCGTATGGATTATTTACCTCCCGAAGTTGAAACGACTCGGCTGCTGGGGCAGCCGCAAAAAGCCTATGTATCACGCTATGCATTGGGCCGTGACTACCACAAGCTAATACGTAAGCGCTTGGCTCAGCTGGGTAAAAAAATCGAACAGGAAGTAGGTCCTTTTGGCTACCGTGCCTTTGTCGATTCTGCCCCGGTAATGGAGCGCGCCCTGGCGCAAAAGGCAGGCCTTGGCTGGTTCGGTAAAAACGCCATGCTGCTCAACCCAAAAGCAGGCTCACTGTTCTTTTTGGGTGAGCTTTATACCGACCTGCCCCTCCCCGTTGACCCGCCCTACGAGCGTGAGCATTGCGGCAGCTGCGATGCTTGTCAGACCGCCTGCCCAACAGGGGCGATTGTTGACGACAAAGTGGTGGATTCGCGCAAGTGCATCTCCTATTTAACGATTGAGCTACACGGAGCGATCCCGGTTGAGTTTCGCCGCGCCATGGGCAACCGCGTATATGGCTGCGACGACTGCCAACTGGTATGTCCGTTCACACGCTTCACCCGCGTGAGTAACGAGCAAGATTTTGCCCCCCGCCACGACCTGGACCGCGCCTCCCTGCTCAGCCTGTTTGGCTGGAGCGAAGAGGCATTTTTGGACAAAACCGCCGGCAGCCCCATTCGACGTATCGGCTACGAACGCTGGCTACGCAATATTGCCATTGGCCTGGGCAACGCACCGTGGAGCGAGGCGGTTGAAGCCGCGCTGTGGGCACGGCGCGCTTACCCCAGCGCTCTGGTACGTGAACACGTTGCCTGGGCGCTTGATGAACAGCGCCTCAAGCGCGATGCACGCATTGCGACAAGCTAACGTTCAACCGAGGCTTACTCTTCTTCGTCCTGCCCGCCTGCCACGCGCAAAAAGGTATTGCGGTAGTGGGCAAGCTCAGCAATCGACTCTTTGATATCGTCCATTGCCAAGTGCACGTTGCGCTTGCTAAAGCCTGCCAGCGCGCCCGGGTTCCAGCGCTTGGCAAGCTCCTTAACGCTTGAGACATCCAGGTTACGGTAGTGGAAAAAACGCCACAGCGCTGGCATCTCACGCTCCAAAAAGCGTCGGTCCTGATGGATGCTATTACCACACATGGGCGACGAGCCTGCCACCACGTACTGGCGCAAAAATTCCAGTGTCTGCTGTTCGGCACTGGCCGTATCGTTCTGGCTGGCTTTTACGCGCGCGACCAAGCCGGACTCGCCGTGGGTCTTCTGGTTCCAGTCATCCATTTGTGCCAACAGACTATCAGGCTGCTTAACAGCAATTACCGGGCCTTCCGCCACGACGTTTAAATCCGCATCGGTAACGAGCGTTGCCACTTCGATAATGCGCTCTTTATCAGGATCAAGGCCGGTCATTTCCAGGTCGATCCAGACCAGCAGATCACTGCGAGGTTCATTACTATTGCTCATGCTTTTCTCCAGGATAGCCAACGGGTCGAGTTACCCGGCGCCAGTTAACAGGTACACTATCCTCCATTGTACCGAGCATCGGGTGGTCATGAGCAAACGTAAATTAAGCCGCCAGCAGCAGTGGCGAGTCGACAAAGTCCAGGCAGAGCGTGCTAGCCGCGCTGAAAAGCGTGATGTACGCGACGCAGAAAAGTTGGCGGCAGGCGAATACGGCGCCGAACAGCCCGGCCGGGTGATGGCGCATTTCGGGCGAACGCTGGAAGTACGTAATGCCGAGGGCACACCGGTACGCTGCCATCTACGTGCTAATCTGGACGGCATGGTGACCGGTGACCGAGTAATCTGGCGGGCAGGCCAGGAGGGCTCCGGCGTTGTTGTGGCCCGCGAAGAGCGCGACAGCGTGCTCAAGCGCCCTGACGCGCGTGGCCAGCTCAAGCCGGTCGCCGCCAACATCGACCAGATTTTAATCGTTTTTGCCGTTGAGCCGGCGCCGCACCCTAATTTGATTGACCGTTATCTGGTCGCCGCTGAAGCCACCGCTATCGCGCCTGTTCTGGTACTCAACAAAATCGACCTGCTGCCAGACGATGGCGGCGAGCTTGGCAAGCTACTAGAGCGCTACCGTGCGCTAGGCTACCCGGTGGTGCGCACCACGACGGCCAATGAAGAAGGGCTTGCCCCTTTACGCCAGCAACTTGAGGGTCGCACCTCGGTGTTTGTGGGCCAAAGCGGCGTGGGTAAATCATCGCTAATTGACCTGCTGTTGCCCGATGAGTCATTGCGTATCGGCGCGCTTTCCGAAGACTCGCGTAAGGGCACGCACACCACGACTACCGCACGGCTCTATACCATGAACCGCGATGAAGTCACCGATGGCGAGCTGATCGACTCTCCCGGCATTCGGGAATTTGGCTTGATTCATTTGACCGAACAGGACGTGACCGACGGCTTTATCGAGTTCCGCCCTTTCCTGGGCTACTGCCGTTTTCGTGATTGCCGTCATCGGGAGGAGCCTGGCTGCGCTTTACTTGAAGCGGTTGAGGAAGGCAAGATTCACCCGGAACGTTTTGCCAGCTATCGCCGGATTCTCGATAGTTTAGACGCTTGATTTTAAAGGAGCTAACCATGAGCACCGAGCACCCATCGTCAGAGTCAAATCTTCTACCGCTGATCGTTGAGCCAGAACAGTTACAGAGCCACCTGGGTCAACCAGCGCTTTTGATCATTGATGTGCCGGTGAATCCGGATAACTACCGCCAGGGGCATGTGCCGGGCGCGGTATATCTGGATTTTCGCTATCTGATGCGCGGCGAAGGCCCGGTGCCCAATGACGTTCCCGATGTAGGCTTCTTATCGCAACTATTCAGCGCATTGGGGCTTACTCGCGACACCCACGTTGTAGCCTATGATGACGAAGGCGGCGGCTGGGCAGCACGCCTTTTATGGACGCTGGAGCTGATTGGCCACACCCGCTACTCCTATTTAAATGGCGGCATTCATGCCTGGCGTGATGCCGGTATGCCCGAAAGCACGGAGCAAACCCGTCCCTCGCCTAGCGAATACCATGCACAAATTTTAAACCCGCAGGCGCTCATCACCTGTGATGAGATTAAAGCCAAGCTGGGTGACAAGCAGTTTGCAGTTTGGGATGCGCGCTCCAAGGGCGAATATGACGGCGAGCAAGGCAATAATAAGCATCTTGGCCACATTCCAGGTGCGGTCAATATGGATTGGCTAAACGCCATGGACCGGACCCGCGCCCTGCGTATTCGCGACTACGCCGAGCTTATAACCGAGCTTGGGGCCATGGGCCTAACGCCCGATATGGAAGTAGCCACCCACTGCCAGAGCCACCACCGCAGCAGCTTTACCTGGCTGGTGGGTAAAGCGCTAGGGTTTAATATACGCGGCTATGCGGGCTCCTGGGGCGAATGGGGCAACCGCGACGATACGCCGATCGAAAAGTAACGTAACCGGCTTGGCTGGCACGACGTTTAACCACTGCTAAAAGTAATTAATGTGACGCTACCTCAAAAAGCTTTCTCGTTACTCCAGTACCCGCTTCCTCATCATGCTATCTCGCGTCTGACCGGCACGTTTGCGCAGAGCGAGGCGCCTTGGCTGAAAAACATGCTGATCAAGGCCTTTATCAAGCGGTTTAACGTCGACATGAGCCAGGCACTTGAGCCGGACCCTACGGCATACACCAATTTTAACGCGTTCTTTACCCGCGCTCTAAAAGCGGATGCTCGTCCATTGGGGCAAGGCATTTTAAGCCCGGCCGATGGCTCGCTTTCGCGCCATGGCCGCTTGCAGGCGGGCCAGCTGGTTCAAGCCAAGGGCCACACCTATTCGGCGCAGTCGTTACTGGGCGGGGATGCCGCGCTTGCAGAAGAGTTTATGGGCGGCAGTTTCGCGACCGTTTATCTCTCGCCACGCGACTATCACCGTGTACATATGCCCATGACCGGCACGCTGCGGGAAATGATTTATGTGCCTGGGCGAATTTTCTCGGTGAATAAAGCCACCGCGAGCTACGTGCCGAACCTGTTTGCACGCAACGAACGCCTGGTATGCATTTTTGATTCAGAGCACGGCCCATTTGCCATGGTATTGGTCGGCGCGATGGTGGTTGCCGCCATTGAAACCGTGTGGTCTGGGCAAGTTACACCGCTGGCGGGCGTGCCTCAACGCACACGTTTTGACAACACCATCACCCTTGAGCGCGGCGAGGAAATGGGGCTATTCAAACTCGGCTCTACCGTTGTGATGTGTTTTGCCAAGCCGGTTACGTTTAGCAATCCAGCAACGCGTGAGGATTATCGGCCAGAAACCATGGTGCAAATGGGCCAAACCCTCGGTGATTTTCCGCCAGCCCCGCCTATCGCTTAGCGTTAGCAATTAGGCGTCGAAAAGGTGAGCACGTCTTCAAGGCGTGCTTTACCCAATGCCAATTGAATTAAACGATCAATTCCCAGCGCTACGCCCGCACATTCGGGCATGCCATGCTCAAGCGCTGCCAGCAAACGCTCATCAACATCGACCTCGGGTAGCCCCAGACGTCGCCGTTCAGCGTTATCGTCACTAAAGCGAGTGCGCTGCTCAGCGGCATCGGTTAGCTCGTGATACCCATTGGCCAGCTCAATACCGTTCAGGTAAAGCTCAAAACGTGATGCGACCCACTCTCCATCCACATCCTGGTGCCGGCGAGCAAGCGCCGCCTGGCTGGCGGGATAGTCCGTGACCACGCTTAATTCGTTCTGGCCCAACGTGGGCTCAATCACCATGCTCATCAAAAGGTCGAGGCAGGTATCGCGGCCTTCGTTCACCAACGCCCCGGTAGGCATCCGGCCTCGTTCAGCGGCCAGCGCGCGTAGCTTATCAAGTGACGTTGTGAAGGGGTCAACAGCCAAGCAAGTATGGAAAAGCTCGCGATAACGATAGTGCACTACCGGCCCGGCAAAAGCAGGTAACAGCGTGGCCACCAGCGTGGCGGTCTCGTCGATCAGTTCGCCAAGCGACAACCCTGGCCGGTACCATTCAAGCATCGTGAATTCGATGTTGTGGCGCGAACCCACTTCACCATCACGAAAACTTCGCGCCAGCTGAAAAATGGGCCCACTGCCTGCGGCCACTAAACGCTTCATATGAAATTCAGGTGAGGTTTGCAGCCATAACCGTCGCTGACCTTTATCAGTGCGCGCTTGAGTCGCAAGTGACACCAGGTGCACATCGGTACTTCCACCCTGCCCAAGCACAGGCGTTTCAACTTCCAGCACGTCACGTTGGGAAAAAAATGCTCGTACTTTTGAAAGCAGACGTGCTCGCTCGCGCAGCGTTTCAATTTGCGCATTTGGTCGCCACTCAATGGCCATCACCGCTCCTTGAATAAAATAAAGCCACGCAAATGCGTGGCTCTAAGGTAGTACAAATGCCGCCAAGTGCGTAATAAAGCCTACCGCTTTATCCACTTGGCTAAGCACTTAACTACTCACTTAACTACTCACTTAACTACTCACTTAATACTTAGCTTAAAAACGTACTTATCAAGCGCGAGAAACGTACTCGCCGGAGCGCGTATCGATTTTGAGCACTTCGCCCTGGTTGATAAACAGAGGTACACGAACAACAGCACCTGAAGAGAGCGTTGCGGGTTTAGAGCCGCCCTGCGCCGTATCGCCCTTCAGGCCTGGGTCAGTCTCGACCACTTCAAGCTCAATGAAGTTGGGCGGCGTCACCGAAATTGCCTTGTCGTTCCACAGTGTCAGCGTATAAGGCACCTGCTCTTTGAGCCATTTGACAGTATCGCCCAGCGCTTTTTTCTCTACGGCGTACTGCTCAAAAGAGCCGTCCGTTTTCATAAAGTGCCACATGTCACCGTCGGTGTAGAGGTACTCCATCTCCAGGTCCATGACATCGGCACCTTCCAGTGAATCGCCCGACTTAAAGGTACGCTCACCTACACGGCCGGTCATCAGGTTACGCAGCTTAACGCGGTTAAACGCCTGGCCCTTGCCGGGCTTGACCAATTCGTTCTCAACGATTGAGCAAGGATCACCGTCGAGCATTACTTTTAAACCGCCTTTGAATTCATTGGTAGAATAGTTAGCCATGTTGCCTCTCTGTGATCTATTTCAGTTAGCTATTACAGTGAGCGATGCAAGATAGCCTACGTCGCCGCAGCGTGGATAGCATCGTCAAATAAGTGCGCGCATGATAACCCGAAGAAGGGCTTTTTGCAGGAGAACATTATGATCGTTGCCTCGGATAATCACGAGCGATTCAACGAAGCCTCAAGCTCCACATGGCAACAGCAGCTTTCCAGCGCCATTCGTGACCCACAAGAGCTTTGCAAACGGCTTGGACTAAAGAGCGAATGGCTCTCTGGCGCACATACCGGGCATAGGCTGTTTGAAACCTGCGTGCCCGAGGCCTATTTGTCACGCATTACTTACGGCGATACGTCCGACCCGCTACTGCGCCAAGTGCTGCCCGTCAGCGACGAAGCGCTCACGCCTAGTGGTTACGTGCTTGACCCTCTTGAAGAGGCTGATCATCGCCCTGCCAAAGGGTTGATTCACAAATACGCCGGTCGGGTGCTATTAATCGCAAGCCCAAACTGCGCAATTAACTGCCGCTACTGTTTTCGTCGCCACTTTCCCTACAGCGATAATTCACCTTCCCGCGCCCAGTGGCAAGATGCGCTTGATTACCTGCGCAGCAACCCCACCATTCATGAAGCCATTCTTTCCGGCGGCGACCCGCTGGCCGCCAACGACCGTCAGCTAGCCTGGCTAGTCGGCGAGCTGGAAAAAATCCCTCATCTTAAGCGGCTGCGCATTCACACACGCTTACCCGTGGTGATTCCTGATCGTATCGATAATGCGCTACTTGCCTGGCTGGGCAATACCCGGCTGCAAAAAGTCGTGGTACTGCATATCAATCATGCCAACGAGATAGATCAAGCCGTCGTTGAGGCCTGCACCCGGTTAAAAGAAGCCGGCGCCACCCTGCTTAATCAAAGCGTACTGCTGCGCGGCGTTAACGACGAAGTGAGCACACTCACCACCCTTTCAGAGCGGCTTTTTGAGGCAGGCATCCTGCCCTACTACCTGCATGTATTAGACCCGGTGCAGGGCGCCGCTCATTTTGATGTACCGGATGATGAAGCACGTGTACTCATCACCCAACTACGTGAGCACTTACCCGGTTTTCTGATGCCCCGACTTGTGCGAGAAGTACCTGGGGAGGCGAGTAAAACGCCGCTGTGAGGGGTATCAATAGCCAAGCGAGCAGCCCGATACGGGGCTTGGCATATAAACCTGGAAATGCTTGCCGCCTCGGCGCTTTGGGCTGCCCAAGAGGTTGTGCATGCCAAAACCGCGGAAGCGGCATTTTCAGTCATAAACCAGGGCTAAAGCTCAATGCCTAGCCCCTACCAGCATCGTTAACCAGATGCATCCCCTCTCGTCTCCTCGCAACCGCCTCGTACATAAACCTTCTGTCAGCGCCACCTCAATTACCGGCGTCTGCTACGCTTAAACGAACAATTAGGTAAACATTGGAACAAATCTATTCATCACAGGAGAGATAACGCAATGTCGCGATTACAAAGACGCCGTACGGGCGCAGGGGTACTGCTTTTAGCCGCTCTAGCGGGTGTTGTGATTTCTACTTACGCTTATATAACACCGTTGACCGGCGTAACCGGCACGCTTGGCGCATTGGTGGCTACTCTGGCCTGCGTTGTGCTCATTGCCGCGGCACTGGTGCTCTTCAAACTTAACGCCAGTGGCGGGCTCATCGCGCTTCGTACGCTTATTATTATTGGGCTGGCTGGGACATTTTTCGCCGCTATGCTTTTACACCTGTGGTGGCTGGGCGTCGCCATGGTCATAGGCCTGATCGGGCTGATGGTTGATATAGCAAGCTCCCCCTCTAAACCCACTCGGACCTGAGGCGCTCTATGCCTGCTCATTATGTAAATACCCAACGCCAATGTGGGCGTTCATCCTCTCGTTTCACTGGCAACCTGCTTTTAGCGCTACTGTTCACACCGTTACCGCTATTGGCGCAAGCGCCGCCTTCCGAGCAAAGCGAACCTTTAAACGAGACAAATAGCCGCCAGGCAATTCCGCTAGTACCCGAAGGCGCCATTTGGGATAGCTTTCACGGGCAGCTTAATGCGCAAAAATATAGCCCACTGGATCAGATCAACGTAGACAACGTAGGTCATTTAGAAAAAGCGTGGGAGTTTCATACCGGCGATGTCTCCGATGGCTCTGGCGATCTTCCTCCCACGGTTTGGTCAGCAACCCCAGTATTTGCCAACGATACGCTCTATATAGGCACGCCGTTTTACCGGGTATTTGCCCTGGACCCCGCCACTGGCGAACAGCGCTGGATGTTTGACACCGAATCCTCTCTTGAAGCCTTGACCCAGCCAGCGCTTAAAAGCCGCGGGGTAGCCTACTGGGAAGCGGACGAGCCTTCTGACAATGCCTGCGATAAAATCATCTACTTCGGCACCATGGATGCTCAGCTTTTCGCACTCGATGCCGATAGCGGTAAACCCTGTGAAGACTTTGCTGATAATGGCGTTTTGAACGTTAACCAGTGGAATAATATTCCCGAAGATTGGCCGTTATCGCTCTTGCAACCCCCCACCGTCGTAGGTGACCGGCTTATCCTGGGCTGGGCGGGTAAAGACTGGGCAACCAGTGAAGCCCCTTCGGGTACCGTTTTCTCGGTCAATGCGCGCACAGGCGAGCTTGAGTGGACCTTTGAAGCGCTATCCGAAGAGATGCGTGAACGCAGCGGTACCGCCAATGTTTGGACTCACATGGCAGCCGATGAAGAACGTGGGCTTGTATACTTGCCCATCTCTTCGCCCTCGCCCAACTTTTGGGGCGGTAATCGCACCGAGGAAGTGCCGCTGGCCACGTCCACGACCGCACTGGATATTGAAACCGGAGAGGTCGTATGGTCACGCCAGTGGGTACATCACGACCTATGGGACTACGACATTAACGCCGCACCTACCCTGATGGATATTACGGTCGATGGTGAAGAGATACCGGCGTTAATGCAGGCCACCAAAATGGGTTTTCTCTTCGTGGTTAACCGTGAAACCGGCGAAGACGTGTGGCCGATTGAAGAGCGCGAGGTACCTAGCGGTGATGGCACAGTAGAGGGCGAAGTCTACTCACCCACACAGCCATTTCCCACCAAACCCGCCCCGCTGCTTGATCAGTCTGAGAAACCCAGCATCTGGGCGCTGGCCGATGCGGTGAGCTTTGGCCAGTGCTCCGCCCTTTGGGATGATCTTTGGTACGAAGGCATGTACACCCCACCTACCACCCAAGGCGAAGGAACACTTGCCTACCCGGACAGTGCCGGTGGCGTGCAGTGGGGCGGCGTGGCCTTTGACCCGGTTAATCAAACGGCCGTCGTCAATACGTCACATATTGTGCAATACGTGAAGCTATTTAATCGCGACGACTTTGAAGAAGCCGACAGAGGTTCAGGTAATGAAAGCGGATACTCTCCTCAAGAGGGCGCGCCCTACGGCATGCGCTTGGAAGTAGCGCTTAACTGGCTTGGCATGCCCTGTTGGGAGCCGCCCTTTGGCGAGTTGGTGGCGCTGGATATGACCACCGGCGATGTGAAGTGGCGCCGCCCGGTAGGCGCTTCACAGCAGTACGGCTTTTTCATGCCTGAGCGTTGGGGCTCACCGACCATTGGCGGCCCGGCTATCACGGCTGGGGGGCTTATATTTATCGGCGCATCCATAGACGCCAAGCTTCGCGCTTACTCGCTTGAAACCGGCGAACAGCTTTGGTCTGACCAAGCGGAAGCGCCCGCAGTCGCCAATCCTGCCGTTTACGAGTACGAGGGCCGACAATATGTGGCGTTCGTAGCCGGGGGCAATACGATTGTCAAAGATCAGGTAGGCGACCAACTGGTGGTCTATGCCCTGCCGGAGTAACCGTACCTTGTAAACACCATAACCCAAAGGGGCGGCCCGTGTTTTGCAACACGGGCCGCCCCTTTCTCTATTCCTACCATGTTCGAAGAAGCCGTATCCGCTACCGCATGGTGCGTGCCTGCCTTCTATTGAGGCGAGTTTGTATCACGCTTTGTCAGTGCTGACTCCATACGGTCAAGCTGAGCACGTAATTCACGAACATCACTACGTAACCCCTGTATCTCAGCCTCCTCTCCTTCGCCACTGTCCAGCGCCATCTGGGCGCTCTCTTTTTGCATGACGTCCAGCACAATGCCGATCATCATATTGAGAAAGATAAAGGCGTTGAGGAATATGAACGTTAAGAAGTAGATCCAGGCATAGGGAAAGTGCTCCATCGTCGGGTACAGGACGGCAGTGGCCCAGCTTTCGAATGTTGCCACCTGGAAAAGCGTGAGCATGGCCAGCGCAATGTTACCCCATAGCTGCTCATCGACGGTGTGGAACAAAAAGCTGCCGATTGCGGCATAAATGTAGAAAATAATAAACATCAAAAGCGCCACGTATCCCATACGTGGTATGGATTTGATCAACGCCGACAGCAGCATTTGAAGCTCAGGTATCATTGATACCAGACGCAGCACGCGGAAGATGCGTAGCAAGCGCGCCAGCAGCACCATTTCTGACTCATCCATGGGGATTAGACTGGCGGTAACAATCAAGAAATCAAAGATGTTCCAGCCTTTTTTGAAGAAATCCCGCAGCCTGGGCTCTGCCGCCATACGAATAAGGATCTCGACCAGAAAAAACACCGTCACCGCCATATCCAGCACGCCGAGCCACTGCTCAAACCGGCTCACCTCATCGTAGGTGCGTGCGCCAATTACCAGCGCCGATATCACAATGATGGCAATCACAAACGTCTCAAAAAACTTATTACTGCGCAGCTTTTCAAAGCGTGCCTGCCAGGTACTAAAGGAAGTGCTCATTGCTGTAAAGTTCTCGCAAGCATAGAAAATTCAAAAAATAGTTTAAAAAATGAGAAGCATTATTCATCCTCCCCATGCGGCAACGCAAATGCTACCTGCAATAACCGCCATCCGTTTGGGGCGTGCATCAACGGCAAGCCCCCAATCACTTTCTCTTGTTCATTGAATACGCGGACCGATTATACGAAAGCCGCACATCTTCAAAACAAGTGATATTCTACAGTTTCGCTTAATTTACCCTTGGCCCTAGGTGTATTCTCCTCACTTTGCGGCCTTTTTTGAGATTTTATTGCGCTGGATGAGCCCATGACACTGCTTTGGATAGCCTTATTACCGTTGCTTGGGGTACTGGTGCCACTGATCACCGCTCAACGCGACCGCTCTGTGTGTTCGCTTGCGACGAGCGTGGTACCGGCTGCCGCCCTGCTACTCACCTTACTTCAGATACCGGCCTTGCTGGATGGTGAAACATTGCGCTTCCATGCTGAATGGATGCCTGAGCTTGGCTTGGAACTTGCCTTTCGTCTGGATGGCCTGTCCTTGCTTTTCAACCTCCTGATTCTGGGGATTGGCCTGCTCGTATTGCTGTATGCCCACTTCTATTTGGGCAAAGATGAACCTGTAGGGCGTTTCTACGCTTTTCTGATGCTGTTCATGGCCTCTATGGTCGGCATCTCAATGTCTGACAACCTGATTCTTTTATGGTTGTTCTGGGAGCTTACAAGTCTCTCCTCGTTTCTATTGATCGGTTTTTGGTCTTATCGTAACGATGCGCGTAAAGGCGCACGCATGGCGCTAACCGTGACAGGTGCAGGCGGCCTTGCCCTATTAGCGGGGCTATTACTGCTCGGCGATATGGCCGGCAGCTTCAATATGAGTGATGTGCTGGCCAGTGGTGCCACCATTGTGGCGGACCCGCGCTACCCCATCATGCTGGCACTAATTTTATTGGGTGCTTTCACCAAATCGGCGCAGTTCCCGTTTCATTTCTGGTTGCCGCATGCCATGGCGGCGCCGACCCCGGTTTCTGCTTATCTGCATTCGGCCACCATGGTTAAGGCGGGCATCTTTTTAATGGCCCGGCTGCATCCAGCGATTGCCGGTAGCGAGCTTTGGAGCGTGGTGGTACCGCTTATCGGTTCAATCACGCTGCTATATGGCGCCTGGTTTGCTCTGTTCAAGACGGACCTAAAAGGTATTTTGGCGTTTTCTACCATTAGCCACCTGGGCCTGATTACAGTGCTATTGGGCATCGGCACGCCTATGGCCGTTTTGGCGGCGCTGTTTCATATTGTTAACCACGCCACTTTCAAAGCAGCGCTTTTCATGAGCGCAGGCATCATCGACCATGAAACCGGCACACGTGAGCTTAAGCAGTTGGGTGCGCTGCGCAAAACCATGCCCATTACTGCCCTGCTGACGACACTGGCCGCTGCGGCGATGGCAGGTGTGCCCTTCTTTAATGGGTTTCTCTCCAAGGAGATGTTCTTTACTGAAACATTAGCCACGCCCGTACTGGGCGGGTTAAGTTGGCTAATCCCTGCGCTGGCCGCTATAGGTGGCATTCTTTCCGTTGCCTACTCGGTACGTCTGGTGTATGCGGTGTTCTATGCGCCTGCGAAGGAAGCGTCGCCCAAGGCGCCTCATGAGCCACCACACCTGATGCGTTTTCCGGTCGAACTACTAGTAGTGCTCTGCATGCTGGTAGGTTTATTCCCCACGCTGATGGTCAATAACCTGCTTGAGCTGGCGACGCAAGCGGTGCTCGGTGAACCGCTGGACTTCCACTTGGCTATTTGGCACGGCGTGAACCTGCCACTCATCATGAGTATGGTGGCGTTTGTAGTGGGTGTTGTCCTTTACTGGCGCCATGCTGATCTACGTCGTTTCGCCCAATCGTTTGCCAGCGTCGATGCAAGCCGTGTGTTTGAGCGCGCAATGATCAGCCTTGAGCAACGTGCAGAAGCCCTCGTGGCCGCCTGGGACGGTCATTCGCTGCAGCGCTTTGTGGGCTGGCTTTTGCTGTCCACGCTGATCATGGGCGTTATCGGCTTATCACAAATTACCGAGCTTACCGGCCCCAAAGGCAATCAACCCATTGATGGCGTGCTGCTGCTAGGCGCTGGCATGTTGATTTTTGGCGGTATCGCCACCGCCGCCACTCACCGCTACCGGCTAATTTCACTACTCATGCTGTCGGTGGTGGGACTTTTTGTAGCCCTTACGTTTGCACGCTTCTCTGCACCGGATCTAGCGCTGACGCAGCTTTCGGTGGAAGTGGTAACGATGATTTTGCTGATGCTGGCGCTTTTTTTCCTGCCTCAAAAGACGCCCCCCGAATCCAGCCCCAAGCGCAATCTGCGCGACATGCTGTTAGCGGGTTCATTGGGACTTGTCATCGCCAGCATTAACTATGCGGTGATGACGCGAGATACGCTGTCGATCTCTAACTTCTTTATGACCAATAGCGTTCCTGGCGGCGGCGGCCATAATGTGGTCAACGTCATTCTGGTCGATTTCCGTGGCTTCGATACCTTGGGCGAGATTACGGTGCTGGCCTTGGCGGGCTTGGCGATTTTCAAATTGCTCAACCGTTTACGCCTGTTTATCCCGCACAGCGACGGAGAAGGCCGCGTTTGGTCCCCTGATCGTTATCCGGCCATTCTGACCTCTATTTCACTAGCTCTATTGCCGTTGGCGCTGCTGGTATCGGCGTTTATTTTCTTGCGCGGCCACAATGAGCCCGGCGGCGGCTTTATCGCTGGCTTGATCACCGCGGTTGCGCTGATTCTTCTGTATATGGCACGTGGCGTGGAATGGACACAACAGCGTTTGGACTTCCCCTTCCAACCCGTTGCCATTGCAGGGGTTGCGGTGGCGACGCTAACCGGCTTGGGTAGCTGGTTGTTCGGCTACCCCTTCCTGACCTCTGCCTTCAGCTACTTTAGCCTGCCGGTAGTCGGTAAGTTTGAGTTAGCCACTGCTCTGCTGTTTGATCTCGGCGTTTATCTCGCCGTCGTCGGCGCCACGCTGATGATTCTGGCCAACCTGGGCAAGGTCACCACGACTCACCGGCCAGTGGTTAATGAGCCCAAGGGCGATGAGGTCACGCCGCCACCCGCCAAGGAGCAAAGCTGATGGAATTACTTTACGCAATCACCACCGGCGTACTGAGCACCTGTGGCCTCTATTTAACGCTTCGGGGGCGTACTTTTCCCGTAGTGGTAGGTCTAACGCTGCTTTCTTACGCCGTGAACCTGTTTCTATTTTCGATGGGTGGGTTAACCACTGACGGTGCGGCCATTGTTCATGGCGAAGGCGTTTATGCCGACCCGCTGCCTCAAGCGCTAGTGCTTACCGCCATCGTTATTGGCTTCGCAATGACCGCTTTCGTCGTGATTCTCGCGATGCGCGCCCGCAGTGAAGTGGGCAACGATCATGTAGACGGTAAAAAGGAAGACCGCGAATGATGCAACACCTGATTGTTTTTCCTATCGTCCTGCCACTGATCGCCGGCATTATGCTGCTCTATCAGCGCCAAGGATTGGTTCGCTACAAACGTATCGTGAGCGTTGTGGCCACCGTTCTATTACTGGCCGTGGCGATAGGCCTAATTAGCCAAGCCATGCGTGGCGAGATTCTTTACTACGCATTGGGCAACTGGCAAGCGCCTTTCGGCATCGTACTGGTGCTCGACCGCCTATCTGCCTTGATGCTGTTGATCACAGCCCTGCTTGCAGTGGGTGCCGTGATATTTGCCTGTGCAGGGGATGATGAAAAAGGCAGCAATTTTCACGGCCTTTTTCAGTGGCAACTTCTGGGCATTAATGGCGCGTTTCTAACCGGCGACTTGTTCAATCTGTTCGTCTTTTTTGAAGTGCTGCTTCTCGCCTCTTACGCGCTGCTGCTACACGGTGGCGGCAAAGCACGCATCCAGGCGAGCGTGCATTACGTGGTACTCAACCTGGCAGGTTCTTCACTGTTTCTGATAGCGGTAGGTACGCTTTATGGCGCTACGGGAACGCTTAACATGGCGGATATGGCGCTGCGCGTAGCCGAACTGCCTGCTGAACGCCAAGGCTTGGTGACTGCCGGCGCGTTAATGTTATTGGTGGTATTTGGCTTGAAAGCCGCCATTTTGCCGCTCTATTTCTGGCTACCGCGCGCTTATTCCGCGGCGCCCGCCCCGGTGGCGGCTCTCTTTGCCATTATGACCAAGGTCGGTATCTACGCCATCCTGCGCGTTTATCTGCTGATTTTTGGCGAAAGCGCGGGCGCACTGACCGCACTGGAGCAGCCATGGGTATGGTGGCTCGGCTTGGCAACGCTCGTTGCCGCTGGGGTAGGCATTATGGCTGCCCGAGATCTGAAACTACTGGTCGCTTACCTGGTGCTGCTGTCGGTGGGCACGCTTTTGGTCGGTGTGGGCATGCGAACAGAGCAAGCGACTTCAGCGCTTCTTTACTATTTGGTTCATACCTCCTTGATTACGGGTGGTTTATTCCTGCTGGCTGAAATGATCGGATTACAGCGCGGCAAGGCAGGGACTCGGCTGGTGAAAAGCCGCCCCATGACCCAAGGCAAGGCGTTAGCGCTACTGTTTCTTGTAGGTGCTGTCGCCGTTGTGGGCGTTCCGCCACTTTCCGGCGCCTTGGGGAAAGCACTGGTGCTCAACGCCGCTGAAGGTGCTCAGCGATTATGGCTATGGCCTACTCTACTGCTGGTGAGTTTGGCAGCCTTGATCGCTCTGTCACGCGCAGGCTCCACGATCTTCTGGCGTAGCTATCGCGGTAGTTTAGGCGGCAATGCGTTGCCACGCCGCCAATGGTTTGCCGTCATCTGGCTGCTAAGCGCGGCCCCCTTAATGACCCTGTTTGCAGGGCCCATCAGCAGCTACACCCAGGCAACGGCCGAGCAGCTATCACAGCCACAAGTCTTGATCGACACGCTGCTACTTGATGCAGGAGATGCCCCATGATTACCCCGCGCTCCTGGCTGCCGACGCCAGTTTTATCGCTATTATTACTAGGCGTCTGGCTGCTGCTTGCACGCAGTTACGCCCCCGGGCAAATCGTACTGGGCGGCATACTGGCCATTATCATCCCACTGGTGACCTATCGGTTCTGGGACACGACTCTACGCATCAAAAAGCCCTGGGTGCTGCTGCGGTTTATCTTGAGGGTTTTAAAGGATATCGTCGTCGCCAATTTTGAGGTGGCTTATCTAGTGGCCAACCCTTGGCGCAGGCTAACGCCACATTTTATTGAATACCCTTTAATGCTGGAGGAGCGCTTCACCATTACGCTGCTGGCCAGCACCATTAGCCTGACGCCTGGCACGGTATCAGCCAACCTGCGCCTCGACGGTCAATCGCTATTAATCCATGCTCTGGATGTTGATGATGAAGAGGAACTGATCAGGCAGATCCGCGAGCGGTATGAGCGCCCTCTCAAGGAGATTTACGAATGCTAAGCATTGCTTTGTACATTACCCTAGCGCTTGTCGTCATGGCGCTGCTGATGAATCTCTTTAGGCTTACCGTGGGGCCAGACCTCCCGGACCGCGTACTGGCGCTGGATACCATGTACGTTAACTCCATCGCACTGATTGTTCTGCTGGGGCTATGGCTTAACAGCAAAACCTATTTCGAGTCGGCGCTGCTGATTGCCATGCTGGGCTTTATCAGCACCGTGGCCGTGTGCAAATACATTCTGCGCGGAGACATTATCGAATGAACGCACTTTCTGTCTCGTATCACCCGGAGGCGTCGCCATGTCGCTCTTTGTAGAAGCACTTATCTCCTTAATGCTTATCACCGGCGGCGTGTTCGTATTTATCGGCTCACTGGGGATGGCTCACCTGCGCGATTTTTATATGCGCCTGCATGGCCCTACCAAGGCCACTACGCTGGGTATTGGCTGCATGCTGATTGCCTCAATGGGTTATTTTTGGAGCGTCGATGGTCACATTGATATTCAGGAGCTGCTCATCACGCTATTTCTGTTTATTACCGCCCCTGTCAGCGCCCATTTGCTTGCCAAAACCGGCCTGCACTTGCGTTTGAGGCATGCCCAAAAAACGCAGGGCAAACCGATAGAGCTTCGCTCAGAGGAAGTCGGTGATAAACCCGTCCCCCATCCCGACAAAGGCCACGGTTAGCCGTCCGGCCATGGCCCTGTAGTGAGAAAACAGTCTCTACACGGCCACGGCTTCCTAAATTTTCACAGCCCACAACCGATAAATAAAGTGCTTAACAATGACAGAGATAGTAGTGGTCGTTAGCGCTTTCCGGTAAGCTCCACAGCGTTTTTGACCATAATGAGGTGAATGTATGTGGAGCCTCCTACGGCTGTCTGCCATTACGCTATCGCTTTGTGTGTTAGCCGGTTGCTCAGACCCCAAAATAGATACCAGCTCCATGCCGGCTGCGGTTGTCTCAATTGAGAATGTACGTGAGGCGATGCCTGCTTATAAGCGTGATGAGTTTGATAAAGCGCTCGCTATCATGGCGATGCCAAACTTTGGCAGCATGGCCTTACTTAGCCCTAAACGAATGAATGCAGCCGAGATCGCTGAATCGGCCAACGTTCGCATGCATGGTCTAACGGGCGACCAGGTAATTAAACGCGCCGACGATATTCTACGTGAGAGGCGAGCCAGAGAGCGTCAGCAGGCGCTCTCTACCCTTTCCCGGTTGACTGAAAAGCAAGCGCGGGCAGATAAAGACCGAGAACAACGGGAACGCTTTAGCATTGATAACGCACGCTATTATATAAGCCAAAGCCCATACGGCACGCCAGAACCGGCGCTGGATATTGAGGTGACCAATCATACGGAGCAGGCCGTCTCGCAAGTATTTTTAAGAGGTGTTGTGACCAGCGCTGATCGGTCCGCGCCCTGGATTGATGAAACGTTTTACTATGTGATTGCGGGCGGTCTTGAAGCAGGTGAAACGGCCACGTGGCGCTTGGCACCTAATCGTTTTAGCGCGTGGGGAAACACACAAATACCCAGCGATGTATCGTTCACGGTAACCGTCGAAGGCCTTCAAGATGCCCAAGGCAACCCGTTATGGGATTCGCCTGAACTTAGCAAGAGCGAGGTAGAAAGGCTTGAGCACCTGAACCACGAATATCAGGGCATTGCACTATCTACCACCCAGTAGTTGTCGGGTTTATAGAGCGCGCACTATTGAGTCGGTACGTTACGCACCGACTCAATAGCTGGCCGAAAAACACTTAATCCATTAGATCCGTTTGGCGATAACCAATCAGATACAGCACGGCATCAATGCCCAGTGTCGAGATCGCCTGACGCGCTTGAGCGCGCACTAACGGCTTGGCTCGAAACGCGATACCCAATCCCGCTTTAGCCAGCATTTTCAGGTCATTGGCGCCATCGCCCACCGCAATAGTCTGCTCCAACGTAAAGCCTTCGCGCAGCGCAATCTGCTCCAAAAGCTCTGCCTTGCGCTCAGCATCAACAATCGGCAACGTCACTTCACCAGTGACTTTACCGTTCTCGATCACCAGCTCATTAGCATGAATCTCATCAAAGCCGAGTTTTTCCTGTAAATGGCGGGCAAAATAGGTAAAGCCCCCGGATAGAATCACAGTGCGGTAACCGAAGCGCTTTAAATTAGCCATCAAACGCTCTACACCATCCATTAACGGCAGCTCTTCGGCAATCTTGATCAACACCGACTCATCCAGGCCTTTCAGCTTGCTCATGCGTTCGCGAAAGCTCTCCTGAAAATCCAGCTCGCCACGCATGGCCCGCTCGGTCACCTCGGCAACCTCATCACCCACCCCGTGGTGCCGGGCCAGCTCATCAATCACTTCAGCTTTGATCAGCGTGGAATCCATATCGAAGCACACAAGGCGGCGATGGCGCCGCCAGATTGAGTCTTCCTGAATGGCGATATCCACGCCATGTTCGCCTCCTAGTGCCAACGCCTTTTCGCGCAGCGCTTCGATATTCGCCTCGTCGCCACGTAACCAGCACTCAACGCAGGCACCGCCGGAAGGCGCGCTACCCTCCAGCGATTCACGCCCAGAAAGCCGATGAATCAGCTCAGCCGTTAACCCAAACTCTGCCGTTAAAATGCCGACTTCAGCCAATATGCCTGCCGGCAAATGCGGCGCCAGCAGCGTCAAAATAAGCCGAGGCTGACTTGCTTCGTTGCTCCAGCGCCGATAATCGTCGGCGTTAACCGTAATCACCTGCACATCCAACCCTAGCGCATCGCCCGCCTCGCTGAGCATCGCCTCCAAGGCATTATCGTGTTCAAGCCCCACAAGGGCTTCCAGAGAGAGCATGCCAAACGTCACGCTTTGATTAATATCTAAAAGCTGGGCATTCGTGCGGGCCAACGCTTTCCCAAATCCCTCTAGCTGACCGGAACGCGCGATACCGGTTGCACGAATTAAACAACGCTTTGTCATGAGTTACTCTCCCGCCTCTAACCGATCAACTTTTTGGAAGCCGCGCGGCAATTTGCTGCCTCGTCGCCCTCTTTCGCCGCGATAATACGCTAAATCATCCGCTTTCAAGGTCAGCTTGCGCTTACCGGCGTGAACCAGCAGTGCGTCGCTTGCCGAGAGAACAGTAACGTCACGTACAAACTCCTCACGTCGGGCGGCTCTCGGGCCGGGAATATCGAGCATTTTGTTGCCTTTACCTTTGGTCATTTCAGGCAACTGCTCAAGCGGGAACAGCAGTAATCGGCCTTCGCTAGACACCGACGCCACCCACAGCTCTTCACCGTCAGGCACTTCGATGGGCGCCATCACGCTACAGCCTTTGGGTACGCTGAGTACCGCTTTGCCGGCTTTATTTTTACCGGTAAGCGCGTCCAAGCGGGCCATAAACCCATAGCCACCGTCGCTTGCCAATACAAAGCGCCGTTCGGGTGGGGCAAGCATTAACCCGGCCATTTGCGCCCCTGCCGAGACATTAGCGCGGCCGGTCACCGGTTCACCCTGGCCCCGCGCACTGGGCAAGTTATGAGCGGCCAGGGTGTAAGCGCGTCCCGTATCGTCCAGCAGCACCAGCGGCTGATTAGTCTTGCCCCGAGCGGCCAGATGAAAGCTATCACCGGCTTTATAGGACAGTCCTTCCGGATCAATATCGTGCCCTTTGGCAGCGCGAATCCAGCCTTTATCAGACAGCACTACGGTGACCGGATCAGCCCCCAGCAGCTCAACTTCTGAAAGTGCCTTGGCTTCACTGCGCTCTATCAACGGTGAGCGGCGCTCGTCGCCGTGCTCTTTGCCCGCCGCACGAATCTCTTTTTCGATCAGCGTGGTTAGCTTTGCTTCACTGCCCAGCAAGCCCGTAAGGTACTTACGCTCTTTTTCCAGCTCGTCCTGCTCGCCGCGAATTTTCATCTCTTCGAGCTTGGCAAGGTGACGCAGGCGCAGTTCGAGAATCGCTTCCGCTTGGCGTTCCGAGAGACTAAAAGTGGCGATTAGCGAGGCTTTCGGGTCATCTTCCTCACGAATAATCCGGATCACTTCGTCAAGATCCAGATAGGCTGTCAGCAAGCCTTCCAAAATGTGCAGGCGGTCTTCAACCTTGCCCAATCGGTGCTCCAACCGGCGGCGCACCGTGGTCCGGCGAAAGCGTAGCCACTCGCCCAGCATATCCGTTAGGGGCATGACCCGCGGGCGGCCGTCCAGGCCGATCACGTTCATATTTACCCGCACGTTCTTTTCCAGGTCCGTGGTGGCAAACAGGTGAGCCATGAGCGACTCGACATCCACGCGGCTGGAGCGCGGCTCAATCACTAGGCGCGTGGGCTCTTCATGAGTTGATTCATCACGAAGATCGGCCACCATGGGGAGCTTTTTCGCCTGCATCTGTGCGGCAATCTGCTCAAGTACCTTGGCACCGCTGACCTGGTACGGCACGGCGGTAATCACGATATTGGCGTCTTCGCGGGTATAGCGCGCACGCAGTTTTACCGAACCTCGGCCTGTCTCATAAAGCTTACGCAGGTCGGCTTGGGGCGTGATGATTTCCGCATCCGTTGGAAAATCAGGCGCGGGTACAAACGCCATCAAGTCAGTTGTGGTCGCCTCAGGGTTGCGCAACAGATGGCAGGTAGCCTCGACCACTTCGCTAACATTATGGGGCGGAATGTCGGTGGCCATGCCTACCGCGATCCCGGTACCGCCATTGAGCAGTACATGAGGCAACTTGGCAGGCAGCACGAGAGGCTCCTGCATGGTGCCGTCAAAGTTGGGTGCCCAATCGACCGTGCCCTGCCCCAGTTCGCCCAGCAGCACTTCGGCAAACTTGGAGAGCTTGGCCTCGGTGTAGCGCATGGCGGCAAACGATTTGGGGTCATCCGGACTACCCCAGTTGCCTTGGCCATCCACCAGCGGGTAGCGATAGCTGAACGGCTGGGCCATCAGCACCATGGCTTCGTAACAGGCGCTGTCGCCGTGAGGGTGGAATTTACCCAGCACGTCGCCCACGGTACGCGCTGATTTTTTGTACTTGGCATTGGCGTGCAGCGCCAATTCGCGCATGGCGTAAATAATCCGCCGCTGCACGGGCTTCATGCCGTCGCCAATGTTGGGCAGCGCACGGTCCAAGATGACGTACATCGAGTAGTCGAGGTACGCTTTTTCGGTATAGTCGCGCAAGGAGAGGCGTTCGACGTCGCCTTCCGCTACCTGAATATCCATGGTCATCGGGGGTTATACCTCAATATCTGCGAGGTTGCCGTAATCTTCCAGCCATTTCTTGCGGTCGCTGGCACGCTTCTTGGCGAGCAGCATATCCATCATTTCCATCGTGCCATCGCCCTCTTCCAGGGTGAGTTGCACTAGGCGACGGGTTTCGACCGCCATGGTGGTTTCGCGCAGCTGTAAAGGACTCATTTCGCCCAGGCCTTTAAATCGCTGAACATTGGGCGTGCCGCGTTTTTTCGCCAGTTGCTTGAGCACGGCGGCTTTTTCGCTCTCATCGAGGGCGTAGTGCACCTCTTTACCTAAATCGATGCGGTAAAGGGGCGGCATGGCGACAAACACATGGCCGGCATCCACCAGCGCCGGAAAATGGCGTACAAACAGCGCACACAGCAGCGTGGCAATGTGCAGGCCGTCGGAGTCGGCATCGGCAAGAATACATATTTTGTGGTAACGCAGCTTTTCAAGGTCGGCGTTCCCCGGGTCGGCGCCAATCGCGACCGCAATATCATGAACTTCCTGAGAGCCGTAAATATCGTGCGTCTCGACTTCCCAGGTATTCAGAATCTTGCCGCGCAGGGGCAGGATTGCTTGGGTGTCGCGGTTACGCGCCTGCTTCGCACTGCCCCCGGCCGAGTCGCCCTCGACCAGGAACAGCTCGCTAAGTGACGGGTCCTGCCCGGAGCAGTCAGCAAGCTTACCCGGAAGCGCCGGGCCTGATGTGACCTTTTTACGGGCGACCTTCTTGGCCTTTTTCTGGCGATGCTGAGCGGCGCTGATCACCAACTCCGCCAACTGCTCGGCTTGATCAATATGATGATTGAGCCACAACGAGAAGGCATCCTTCACCACGCCGGAGACAAAGCCTGCGATGGTGCGTGATGACAGCCGCTCTTTGGTTTGCCCGGCAAACTGAGGGTCGAGCATTTTCACCGAGAGCACGAAAGAGGCGCGCTCCCAAAGATCCTCAGCAGTGAGCTTGATGCCGCGCGGCAGCAGGCTGCGATATTCACAAAACTCACGTAGTGCATCCAGCAGTCCTGATCGAAAACCGTTAACGTGAGTGCCGCCTTGCGGCGTGGGAATCAGGTTAACGTAGCTTTCGAGCAGCGATTCACCGCCTTCCGGCAGCCATTGAATGGCCCAATCCACGCCATGCTCGTCGTCACTGAAGTGGCCGACAAACGGTTCGCCAGGCAGTACGTCATAGCCATCGGTGGCTTCGGCCAAATAGTCGCGCAGACCATCGGCGTAGGCCCACTCTGTCGTCGTTCCGTCTGGCTCAATCAGGGTAACGGCAAGCCCCGGGCAGAGCACCGCTTTGGCGCGCAGTAGATGTTTAAGCTTTGAAACGGCCAGTTTGGGGCTGTCGAAATAGCTCTCATCAGGCCAAAAACGCACTAAAGTTCCGGTAGCGCGTTTAGCCGCCTTACCGATTTCATGCAGATTTTCGACTTTTTCGCCGTGCTCAAAGGCAATCGCATGGCGCGCGCCGTCACGGGTCACTTCTACTTCCAAGCGCCGTGAAAGCGCGTTAACGACTGAGACGCCAACGCCGTGAAGGCCACCAGAAAACCGATAGCTTGAAGAGGAGAACTTACCGCCTGAATGCAGTTTGGTAAGAATCAGCTCCACCCCTGAAACGCCGTGTTCGGGGTGAAGATCAATCGGCATACCTCGGCCGTCATCCTGAACCTCGATGCCCCCATCGCTGTGCAACGTGACACGAATAAAAGAGGCGTGGTCGGCCAGCGCTTCATCGACGCTGTTATCAATCACTTCCTGGGCCAGGTGATTGGGCCGTGAGGTATCGGTGTACATACCGGGACGCTTACGTACCGGCTCGAGCCCTGACAGGACTTCGATAGAACTCGCGCCGTACTGAGAGGCATCAAACTGGGTCATGTAACGTCGGTTCCTGAAGGGTAAAGCTGGCAGCCGCCTGTGACTTGTACAGGCGGCCGACAAAGATCGCTAGAATAGCAAAAAGCTGTATATCCAGCCATATCTAATACATGGCAGGAAAACTGGGAGCACGCTTTTTCATAGACGCCCGAGGCAGTTACCCATCCTGCTCGGCGGCCCAAAACGCTTCAATCAAGCCGCGGCTAGAGGCATCCATGCGGGTAATGTCGCCCTGCCCATCGATGATGCCTTGGGTATCCGTGGCAATTTTTTTGCCAAGCTCCACCCCCCACTGATCGAACGGATTGATATCCCAGATAACGGCTTGAACAAACACCTTATGCTCATAAAGGGCAATCAAAGCCCCCAGCGTAGCGGGCGTTAGTGTATCCAGCAGTACCGTGGTCGATGGCTGATTGCCGCGATAGCGTTTGTGCTCTGGACGGGGGCCATCATCATCCAGCGCGTCATCGCCGAGCATCAGAACGCGGGACTGGGCAAAGCAGTTGGCAAGCGCTAGCCGGTGCTGCGCTTTGAGATGGCGGCGAGTATCCGGGTCTTCCACCTCATCATAACGCTTGAGCGGAGCGATAAAATCACACACAACCGACTGAGTGCCCTGATGAAGCAGCTGATAAAACGCATGCTGAGCATTGGGGCCCAGCTGCCCCCACAGTACCGGGCAGGTCGAATAATTGACCGCCTGGCCCTGGCGGGTAACCGACTTGCCGTTGGACTCCATTTCCAGCTGTTCAAGGTAGGCAGCAAAATATTCCAACCGACCATCGTAAGGCAGGATTGAGTGGGCGCGGATATCCAGAAAATTAACGTTCCAGATGCCGGCCAAGGCCAGCAGAACCGGCAGGTTATCTTCCATGGGCGCTTCACTGAAGTGGCGGTCCATGGCGTGGGCACCGGCCAGCAGCTCGCGAAAATGCGTCATGCCTACGACCAGAGCAATCGGCAAACCAATCGTGCCCCATAGCGAATAGCGCCCGCCTACCCACTCCCAGAATTTAAGCTGGTGGTCGGGCGCAATGCCCCACTCGCTCATTTTCTCGGGGCTGGCCGACACACCAATAAAGTGCTGGCGCACAATAAGTTCAGCGCTTACCGGTGGAGCACTGACAAAATCGCTATGCTGAGTTAAACGGCCCAACAGCCAGTCTCTGGCCGTATTGGCGTTGGAAAGAGTATCAATGGTGGTAAACGACTTGGAGGAGAGCACAAAGAGGGTCGTTTCCGGATTTAGACGCCCTAAATAATCGGCCAGCTGCGAGCCATCCATTGTCGAGGCAAAATGTACCTCAACGGGATGAATATTCTCAGGCCGATAATCGGCCAGTGCATGGGTCACCATCAACGGCCCTAAATCCGAGCCGCCGACGCCTAAATTCACCACATGGCGAATGGGCTTGCCCGTGGCTCCTCTCCACTGCCCGGCGTGCAAACGGCACACCAGACGCTCCATTTGCGCCAGGCTTTCCTGCACTCCGGCGACAATATCTTCCCCTTCAACGTTCAGCGTTGCCTCGGCCGGTAAACGCAGCGCTGTGTGCAAGGCTGGGCGGTTCTCACTAACGTTAACCCGCTTACCACTTAATAAGGCATCAATAGCGCTGGGCACACCCGCATCGTGCGCCAGCGCTAACAGATGCTCAAGCGTATCGTCGTCCCAACGCTGCTTGGAAAGATCCAGCGTCAGGCCGGCTTCATGGCGGGTAAAATTCGCCCATCGGCTGCTCTCCGAGCCAAATAGTGTTTTTAAATGAACGCCTTTGAGTTCATCGGCATGCTGTTTTAATGTCTGCCATGCGGGCAGTTTATCGGGGGTGGCGCGTGATGCTGAGGCCATTTGCCGTCTCCTGTGGCGTCGAACCATGCAGCTCGGGTCTGTTCTGGTCAAATCAGGGCGCGTAAACTACTCCCCCCTTTTGATGATTCCCGGCTTGCCAATGAGTAATGCATCTTACCGTGACGCTATCTTTTCGACACCCCTTGATCGAGTGGCGCGCTTCTCGTTCGATGAACAGGTAGTGGCTTGTTTTCCCGACATGGTCCGTCGCTCTATACCAGGCTACGGCCAAATCCTGGGCATGCTGAGCCTGATTGCCCAGCGTCACCTTCGCCATGGCGGCCACGTGTATGACCTGGGCTGCTCGCTCGGCGCCTCAGGCTTGGCGCTTGCGGGCGCACTCGCCCCTGACGCGTTTCGCTATACCGGCGTCGATTTATCACCAGCAATGGTGTCGCGTGCTCGCCAGACCTTCACCGAAGAGTGCCCTGAACATGCCATGAGCGTGGAAGAAGCCGACATTCGCACGCTCGAGTATGCGCCATCCGGCATGATCATTCTTAACTTTACGCTGCAGTTTTTGCCACCGGCTGACCGGGATGCCCTGTTAAGGCGGCTGTTTGACGCGCTCGAGCCTGGCGGCGTGCTGGTTTTATCGGAAAAAACCGTTGACGTCGATGAGCGGGATAATGCCTGGCGAGTTGAGCGCTATCATGACTTCAAACGCGCCAATGGTTACAGCGACATGGAAATCAGCCAAAAGCGCACCGCACTTGAAAACGTGTTGGTGCCCGATACGCTGGATGCGCTGCATCAGCGCTTACAGCAGGCAGGCTTCCCACGTACGGTAACGTGGTTTCAATACTTGAACTTTGCCTCTGTCATTGCGTTTAAGGAGAGTTAAGTGGAGCTCCCTGATGACCACCGCGCACTTTATCAGGCGTTTTTAGACCAGGGCTTAACGACCTGGCTGGCTAAATTACCCGAGCAGCTGGCCAGAGGGCTTGACCGCCAACGTCATGGCGACCTGCCCGCCTGGGAGAAGGCCGTTGCCAAACTGCCGGCCTTACCGGCCGAGCGCCACGTTCAACTGGACAGCGATACGCTAACGGTAGAGCTTGCGCTCAGCGATAGCCAGCAACGCCAATGCTTTAATCTACTGCGTAAGCTGGCTCCGTGGCGCAAAGGACCTTTTCAGCTGGGCGGCATTCATATCGACACCGAATGGCGCTCTGATTGGAAATGGCAGCGCGTGGCGCCTCATTTAGCCCCCCTGAGATACCGCAAGGTGTTGGATGTAGGCGGCGGCAGCGGCTATCACGCCTGGCGGATGACCGGAACAGGAGCGGCCTTCGTGCTGGTGATTGACCCTTCACCACGCTTTTACTGGCAGTTCCAAGCAGTGCGCCACTTTGTGGGCGATGCAGACGGTGGGCGCACTCAGTTTCTACCGGTCGGAATCGAGGATGTACCGGAAAACCTCGGCTTTTTTGATACGGTGTTTTCAATGGGCGTGCTTTATCACCGCCCTTCGCCACTTGAACATCTTCAGCAGCTAAAAGCCGCGCTGGCGCCGGGTGGCGAGCTGGTATTGGAAACGCTGGTGGTGGAAGGCGACGAGCAAACGGTGTTTGTTCCCGGCGAGCGTTACGCCGCGATGCCTAATGTTTACTTTCTACCCTCCTCCAAAGCGCTTTGCCACTGGCTTAGCCGTTGCGGCTTTACCAATATTCTCGTGGTCGATGAGGCAGTCACCACCCTGGACGAGCAGCGCTCCACCGAGTGGATGACCTATCAATCCTTGGCCGACTTTTTAGATCCCAATGATCGTACCCGCACCATCGAAGGCTACCCGGCGCCGCGGCGGGCAGTGATTATTGCCAACAAGCCGGAACAGGCTGTAAAAACAGTTATTTAAGCCAGCACAGTCGTTAGCGTTTAGCGGCGCAAGATCACCAGCCAGCGGCCCAGGTTCAACATGCTGGCAAGTGAAGCCGCAACATAGGTGAACGCACAAGCGGTAAGCACATGCCGAGCGCCCGACATGTCGTAGGGTGGCACGTACTCTTTTAAAAGCGGCAGTGCGCGGTTGAAGCTGGCATCAAACTCCACCGGCAGCGTGACCAGATGCACCAGGGCGGCGGTACCAAAGCTGATCACCGCCATGCCAATGACTAACGCCAAACCGCCCGGCACGCGCGTCAACAAGAATAAAAACGGCGCGGCCATCATTAGAATCGCGCCCATTTTTTCTGCCTTTTGGGCAACACCTACCAAGCGGCTGCGTGCCAGCAGTGGCGCATAGCCTTGGTGATGCTGCAACGCATGGCCTACTTCATGAGCGGCAACGGTAACCGCCGTTAACGAGCAGCCATCATAATGGTCAGGCGAAAGGCGCACACAGCGCGTCTCTGGGTCGTAATGATCGCCGAATTCGGTACGCTCAACGGGAATGTCTTTAATACCCAGACGCCGTAGCAAATGCTCGGCAAGCTCAGCGCCGGTGCCAGGGTAGTCATTACGTCCTCGCATATGGCGTTTTAGCACCCACTTTGCCCATACATTGGGCAGTATAAATACCGCGAGTAACAGCACGACGAATAGAACGACCATGATGACTTAACACTCACTAGGAGAAAACAGGGAAAGGCTTCGTTTTATCATGGTCGGGCTAGCAACAACAGAGTTGAGGCTAGACTTCCCCTTGGGCTTCACGACGCTCTTCTTCGCGATGCTCTTTTACATCGCGCTCGACCGCTTCCAGGCCCCGCGCTGAAATATCCCCATTGGCGTGGGCGTGCTCAGCAATTAATACACTGTCGGGTGCGAGCACCAGGTCACACTCGGAATTGACCAGTTCATCGCGAAGCCGTTGAATGGCCTTCTCGCGCTCAGGGTCTTTATCCACGCGACGGATATAAATCGCCTTGATGCGCCCAGGATAGGCTTTCACGATCTCAGCATACACTTCTGGGTCGTGCTGTCCGCTATCGCCAATCAGGATGCACGGTAGCCCATCAAACAGCGTCAACATTCGATCAATTAACAAGCGCTTGTGAGCTTCGGCACGGCGCGGCCAGGGGTGACGCAGCGAAATTCCCCACTCGCGTAGAAACAGGATCGGACCTACCGGAATCCGGTTAAGCTGAAAGAACGTTTCGAGCATTTCGTAAATAGCCCATGGCCCGCGGGATACATACAAGATGGGTCGCTCGGCCTTCTCACTTTCGCCCCGGTGCAGCGCCTGATAAAGCGAGGCAACGCCTGGAAACGCCGTACGCCGATGGGGTTTACGCACAAACAGGCGGTAGAGCATCTTTAGCTTTTCGGCAACGCCGGTAAACATGACGGTGTCATCAATATCGCTGATAATCAGCAAGTCGGTTTCCGGTGGCGGTACGTATACCTCAACATTAGTACGTACAGGCGACTGGTTTTCCGCATGCACCCTAATATCCGCTCGATGCCAGGACACATCGATAGGCAGCGAATGGGTAATCGGAAGGTGCGCATCGAAATAGCCATCCCGGTCGGTTGTCAAGGACAGTTCGTTTTCACCGATACGAATATCAACTTGGGCACCGGCCAAGCCCCGTCGAAAAATGCGGCGCGCTACATCAGCTGTGTCGCGCAGCATCCCTCGGCGTGGAATAGCGCGGCCAAGAGCGGCTTGGCGGAACACCCGCCCCATCAAAAACACTTCACTGGACGAACCGTAACCACGGTAAGGATGAACGACCATCCCCCCGCGGCCACGGTCTCGCTTCATCGGTTTTGCAACCGTGTGGACAAGCCTTTTAACAAAGCTTGCCCACGGGCTCAACCATGACATTAGGCGTGTTGACCTGAGTGGCGTCCTTCTTGCAGCTCTTCAAGGAGCTTGGCATTGAACGCATCCAGGTCTTTGGGGGTACGGCTAGTGACCAAACCATTATCCACCACGACGGCCTCATCGACCCATTCCGCGCCCGCATTGCGTAAATCCTGAGCCACGGTGGGCACCGACGTCATACGACGACCTTCTACCAAGCCAGCGTTAATTAAAATCCATGGCGCATGACAAATAGCGGCTACTGGCTTACCTGCGTGAAAAAATGCTTTTACAAAACTTAGCACGTCTTCTTTGACCCGCAGCGCGTCGGGATTGAACAGGCCGCCTGGCAGTACCAGGGCGTGATAATCAGATTCATTGACATCTGTCAGCGCTTTATCAGCCGAATATGTATCACCCCAATTAGTTTCTGCCCAGGCACGAATATCGTTGCCTTCAGGTGTCACGATATCAACATCAACACCGGCATTTTTGAGTGCGTCACGCGGTGAACTCAGCTCAGACTCCTCAAAGCCATCGGCCGCCACAATAGCGACGCGTTTACCCTTTAGTGTTTGGTTCATCATGCTCTCCTTTTCGTGATGAGGCGTGCGTGAAAAACGCTTTATCAGTGTGGCGTATCCTGGGAGAGCGTCAAGCGAGCCGACCGCTACATTAGAGATGCTTGATTTAAGTAGATATAAAAAAGCCCGCTTAATCAAAGCGGGCCAACCTGTTGATAAAGACTATTGGTAAAGACTATTGATAAAAAATGATTTAGCGTTTGAGCAATTGACTAATATCGTTGGCTTCCCAGTGCGGAAAGTGCCTGCGTACCAGCGCATTAAGGTCTTTCTCAAACGCTGACCAGTCCGTGGTGGGGGCTTCAGCAGCACCTGCTGAACCCGCTTCACGAATCATTCCCGCTCCCACCGTTACGTTGGTCAGCCGATCGACAATAATAAAGCTTCCCGTTTTAGGGCTAACCCGATAATTATCGATGGGTACGGTGGCGGTAAGCTCGATATCACAGCGAGCAATCGCATTGAGGTTTAACGCCTGCGCTGTGTGCTTCTCAAGCGTATTAACATCAATTTGATAGTCAATAGCGCTGACCTGCCCGGAAAGATCGCGGGTAGCGAGTTTAAAGTCGTAAAGCTTACCCAGGGTTAGTGGGTCTTCATGCATCCAGACCACATCAGCAGTAAACCGGTTGGAAAGCGGCACTTCCGCATCGGCACTGACTAGCCAGTCGCCACGAGAAATATCGATCTCGTCTTCAAGCGTCACGGTAATCGCTTGGCCGGGATAGGCTTCGCTTAAATCACCCTCAAAAGTGACAACTCTCGCCACGGTAGAGGTTTTACCCGAAGGCAACGCTTTTACCGCTTGGCCGGGGCGTAAGATCCCGGCGGCCAGCGTCCCGCAGTAACCACGAAAATCCAGGTTCGGCCGATTGACATACTGTACGGGTAAACGCAGATCCGTCAGGTTGTCGTCTTGGCTGATTTCGGTATTTTCGAGTAGTTCGATCAGCGTCTCGCCGCGATACCATGGCGTGTGCTCGCTACGGTTAACGACGTTATCGCCGTTGAGCGCCGACATGGGCACAAACTGGATATCGTCCACCTGCAAATTCGTTGCAAACGCACGGTACTCTGCCTTGATTTCCTCAAAGCGCTGCTCAGAAAAGCCCACTAAATCCATTTTGTTGACAGCAATGACCAAGTGCTGAATACCCAACAAGTCAGCAATAAAGCTATGCCGACGCGTTTGGGTTTGCACGCCATAGCGAGCGTCGATAAGGATAATCGCAAGACTTGCCGTAGAAGCGCCGGTGGCCATATTACGTGTGTACTGCTCATGGCCTGGCGTATCGGCAATGATAAATTTGCGCTTATCCGTCGAGAAGAACCGGTAGGCGACATCAATAGTAATGCCCTGCTCACGTTCGGACTGCAGACCGTCTACCAATAGCGCCAAGTCAACCGTATCACCCGTAGTACCGCTGGTTTTGGACGCTTGAGTAATCGCTGCTAGCTGATCCTCAAAGATCATCTTGGAGTCGTGCAGCAAGCGACCAATCAGGGTCGATTTACCGTCGTCGACACTGCCGCAGGTAATAAAACGCAGCAGGTCCTTGTTTTCATGCTCGTGCAGGTACTGCTCGATGTTGTCAGCGATTAAGTTAGATTGATGAGACATTAGAAGTACCCCTCGCGCTTTTTCTTCTCCATCGAACCCACCTGGTCGCGATCAATGGCGCGACCACTGCGCTCACTGGTGCGGGTCAGCAGCATTTCCTGAATAATTTCCGGCAGCGTTGCCGCTTCGGACTCCACTGCGCCGGTTAGCGGGTAGCACCCAAGCGTTCTGAAACGCACCGACTTCTCTTCAGGCACTTCACCTGGCGCTAGCGGCAAACGATCGTCGTCTACCATCACCTGCATGCCGTCGCGCTCAACCACTGGGCGCTTGGCTGCGAAGTACAGTGGCACAATCGGGATAGACTCCAGATAGATGTACTGCCAGATATCCAGCTCCGTCCAGTTGGAAAGCGGGAACACGCGAATCGACTCACCCTTGTTGACCCTGGCGTTATACATGTTCCAGAGCTCAGGACGCTGGTTTTTGGGATCCCAACGATGGTATTTGTCACGGAAGGAGTAGACCCGCTCCTTGGCCCGAGAGGCTTCCTCATCGCGCCGGGCACCGCCAAACGCAGCATCAAAACCATGCTTGTCCAGCGCCTGCTTGAGCGCTTGGGTCTTCATGATATCGGTATATTTGGCACTGCCATGCTCGAACGGGTTGATATTCGCCTCCCGCCCCTCTTCGTTGGTATGCACGATCAGTTTCATGCCCGCCTCGGAAGCCATGCGATCACGAAACTCGATCATTTCCCGGAATTTCCAAGTGGTATCCACGTGCATCAGCGGAAACGGCGGGGTACCGGGATAAAATGCCTTCCGCGCCAGGTGCAGCATCACCGAAGAGTCTTTGCCGATCGAATACATCATGACCGGGTTACTGAACTCAGCCGCCACTTCACGAATGATATGGATGGACTCGGCTTCAAGCTGTTTTAAATGAGTGAGACGCGCGGCGCTAAGTGCGCTGGGCACCTCACGCCGGGGCGTCGAAGAGAGCGGGGAGAACTGAGTCATGGTCTGCTACCTCACAAAACAAGCCAATTTTTATAAGCTTGCAGTACACGCTGAATTAAAACGTTATACGTTCGATTGTGGATAGAGTAACGCCGAGTCAATAATAACCCAAAAGAATTAATAACTATCTTTTTATTCTTTTATCGCCTAACGAACATAAAAAACATGATATCGCTATACGTCAACGCGCTCGACCCAGGTATCCCACTGCTCACCGCTAAGGTTTATCACTCGGTAACCAGGCCGTGAGGCTTCATCAATCGTAAATTCATCAGCGCCCGGCATAAACTGATCAGACATGGCTGGGCAGCCGTAAACACTCACTGAACCTGCCGCTGTTTCAATGTGCTGCGCATACGCTTGGTGAGCGTGACCAAACAGCACGACTTTCACCTGAGGATAAGCGCTTAAAACCTGCCAAAACGCTTCACGATCTTGTAGGCCGATAGCATCCATCCAGTCAGCGCCAACATCCACCGGTGGGTGGTGCATGGCAATCAGCGTGGGGCGGTCATCCTCTTCCAAGCGTGTCGTTAATGCCATCAACTGTTCGCTGCCCAGCTCACCGAAGGGTTGGCCCGGCACTTGGGTATTGAGCAGCAGCAGACGCCACTGCTGCAAATCTACCTCGTCAAGCAGCGGATGCTCGGCGCACATGAATGCTACCTGGTCGTGATTGCCCGGGAGCCAAAACCACGGGCAAGGAAGGTCAGCCAACGCCTCCTTGGCCAGTGCATAGGAAGCCGCTGTTTCATCCTGACTGATGTCTCCCGTCACAACGATAACGTCCGGACGCTCAGCCGCTGCCGCCGCGAGAACACGTTGAAAATGCAGCCATGGAACCCCCGCACGCGAACGTGTAGTAACATCAGCATGCAAGTGAGCATCGGTAATCTGTACAAGGCGCATTAGCGCATCTCCGGTAAATCGCAGGTATGACCATGGGCTAGTCCATGCGCTAACCATTCGCCTAAAAAGCGGTTTAGCTGGAGCTTTTCGTCAGGCTGATGCATCTGCGCATTAGGATATCGATAGCGGCCACTAAAGTGGCGCTGACGCTGAAAATCCGTCACCTCCGCCATACGCACGTCATGGTAAAGGTGCACGCGCATGCGCGGACCGTCCATAACTGAATCCAACGGACCGCTTTGAGTGACCGCCACCATGGTGGTGTAAGGGGCATGTTCCAATACGGTAAGCTGCAAATCGCCAAAGTGCTGCTCGTCACTGCTTAAGGCGATCTCTCGGCGCTGGCCACTCTCCATATCGCCCACCAGGCGTAATAACCGCAGGTAGTTGGCGCTGCACTCCCCTTGGAGCGACTTTAAATCGGTGACATAGGCTGTTCTTGCCATGAACACTCCTCGTGGTTTTCACTTTACGTGAGCGCTCGTTGGGATGCCGCGCGCAACGAAGCACGCTGACCAGCTAGCCAGTGCAATCCAATCAAACACATGGCGTTGTCGAGTCTTCCCTGTATCAAGAGTTCCCACGCGGTCGGAAAAGACACCACGTGAACACGAATATCTTCATGCTCCTCATCAAGGCCATGAATACCGCCCATACCTTGAGTATCAACCAGCCCACAAAAAAGCGTTACGCGTTCGTTGCACGCGCCAGGGCTTGGGTAGTACGTATGCATTAGCGTTAACGGGCCTACCACGCAGCCCGACTCTTCCAGCGCTTCGCGCCGGGCAACCTCTTCGAGTGATTCATCTTGTTCAACCAACCCTGCAACCAGCTCTAGCTTCCAAGGCGAAACGGGATCATCGAAAGCACCAGCACGAAACTGCTCCACCAGCACAAGCGCATCCCGTGCAGGGTCGTAAAGCAATACGCCTACCGCATCGCGACGGTGGTGCACTTCGCGATGCATGGGCTTGCTCCAACCACCTTCAAAAAGCCGGTGGCGTAGTTCCATCGCTTCCAAGCGAAAAAAGCCCTGATGAAGCGTTTTACGCTCAATCAGTTCTATATCGTCACGGCCAAAAGGCGGTGTTTCTAATGATGAAGTTTTAGCATTGAATGCCATGCGGCACTCCCAGTAATCACAATTACCCCATTATCAATGCTTACTACCGGGAATGCCAACCTGGCCTGGGCGGGGTTACAGACGGTTTAGCATGGCCTGGGCATCGCGGCGTAGCGCTTCATCGGAGAGTTCACGCTGCGCTCGTGGAGTACCGTTCACCGCACGTTCAGCGTGCTCGCGGGCAGCGGCGGTGTCCCCTTCATCAAGCAGGAACGCGGCGTAATAGTAGTTGACGTCGATACCTTCAGGGCGAATCTCAACGGCACGCTGAAACATTTGCTGAGCTTTTTCACTGCTTCCAAAGCTAATTGGGCGCCCAGGTACGTTGTCGTAAAGTGCGCCCAGTGTGACGTAGGCAGAACCGTTTCCTCCTTGCGGATCAAGCGCAATGGCCTGTTCAAGCGCATCACGCGCATCACCAGCGATACCCAACGCGCCGAAACCACCACGTTCACGCGCATACGAAGCCAGAATAATGCCCTGCCAAATCAGAAGCTCCGGCTGATCCGGGTTTTCGCTGGCCAACGTCGTGACTTCATTGGACAAAACGTCCAACGTGCCTTCACGCTGGTTAGCTGGCAAGTCGCTCACCGTATGTTCCCAACGGTTCTTCAAGGAGAACAGTTCGTTTTCATAGGCCAAGGCCGTTAAGGGTAACAGCATTAGCGTGCTGCCAAGCGCTGCAGTCATTATCAAACGAGAAAACGGTCGTGTGCGCATTATTATCTCCTGAGTTGTTTTTATATCGACATATAGACGCTGCGTTGTTAAGCGCTAATCAGCCTATTCTCACAATGTAACGAACGTTTGATTGATTCGCTAGCCGCGAGTGATGTCACTGTGCTTTTGTTTACTTTCTCTTTACCCTACAGTCGTCTTTAACCAGCGCTATCTTTAACCAGATGAGAGTCCCTTAATGAAAGGTCGTAACATGACCCGCTGGCGCGATCCGGCAAAAGATCCGCGTCAGGCACCCAAAAGCAATTTGATTACCGCCGAGGGCGCCGCGCGTTTACGCGGAATTTTGGATCACTTATCCAGAGTCAAACGCCCCGCACTCTCAACAAAAGTAGGTGAAGCCGCTGCGCTTGGCGACCGTAGTGAAAACGCTGATTACACTTACAACAAGAAAGAGCTGAACCGTGTGATTGCGCGGATTCGCTATTTGACCCTACGTCTGGATGAGCTGCAGGTGGTTGATCGACTACCCGCAGACACCAACAAGATATTTTTTGGGGCATTTGTCGAGCTGGAGGATGAAGATGGCGAAGCGCTTAGCATACGGATTGTAGGACACGACGAAATCGATACCCAAAAGCGCTGGATCAGTATTGATGCGCCCATGGCCAAGGCACTTCTCGGCAAAGGGGTCGATGACGATGTAGAAGTGCTTACTCCGAATGGGAAGGTGTTCTACACCGTTACTGCGATCCGCTATGCCTCGCTTTAGTGCACGGGGCTTCCTAATCTTTTAAGGCATAGTCGATAGTCGTCACCACTCGGACACGCTTGATATGCGGAGTATAGCTGTCCAAATCATCAATCGAGAAATAGCCTTGGGTTGCCTGGCGGATCTGCCCTACCTGACTCCCGGAGTCTTCTGCAAACTGCTGGGCGGCATTACGCGCGTCAGCCGTCGCCTCGGCAATCATCTCAGGCTTGATCGCCTCCAAGCCGGTAAATAGAAACTCGGTTTGGTACTCGTAACTTGGCGAGAGCAAAACCCCTTGACGTACCAGCGACGAGGTCCCTGGCATCGCCTGCATCACGCCCTCTACATCTGGCGAACGCAGCAGTAACGTGGCCTCAGCGCGGTAACGCTCATCAGGGCGCTGCCCGCCATAGAGATTACTAAACTGGTCGGTAATTCTGGGGGGTGTTGTGCTGATATGCCCGGGTTCAAATCCCTGAGACTCCAAAAAGCGACGAATCGCCTGGTCATTATTGGAAAGCTGCTGCTCCAGGTCGCTTAAGCTATTAGCGCTCACGCTGTAGTTAAACGGCCATAGCACCAAGTCGGCCGCCACCTCGCGCTCGGCCAAACCACGCACGGTGACATTGCGCGAAGACTGCTGCCACACGTCGGCCGCCTGCTTGATATAGCTGCCACCTCCTACCAACCCCAGCGCCAGCAATCCACCTAGCACAACTGCACTTCCCAATATCACGATGCTTCTACTGCTTTTAACCATCGTCGCTACCTCGCACAACGTTCATTAAAGTGCCCAATGCCTATCAGCATCATAGCCGTGAAATGGGGATGCGTCGGTAGTTGAATATGGTTAGTGTGAGGAAATAGTGTCAGCTACGCTGGCTACGGTAGACCCGAAACCGCCGATTATCAGCAAGCGTTTCAAAGCTGCCAAAAGCCTCGGTGAGAAGGTCCGGATAAGGCAAGAACACATTGGCGACGATGATGAGACGCCCACGGTTAGCAAGATGCTTGGGCGCTTGGCGAATCAAGCGTTGGCTGGGCCCATAGCTTACGTCTCGCTCTTGATGAAACGGCGGGTTACTAATAATAAAATCGTAGGTTTCACTTTCCAATGCGCTATATACATCGCTTTGCAAAGCGTGCCCATTAACCTGATTAGCCTCTAGCGTGCGATGCGCTGCCTCTACAGCAAAAGCGCTGACATCCACGGCGGTTACCGCATGGCCACGTTTGGCAAGCCAAGCGCTAATAATGCCATCGCCACAGCCCATATCGAGAATACGTTGAGGCGCTTTAGGCAGCTCTTTTTCCAGGCTGTCCAATAGTAGCAGCGTGCCTTCATCTACCTTGCCATGACCAAAAACGCCGGGATGACTAACCAGCGTTAAGCCCAAAGCATCAAAGCGCTGCCAAGCGTCTTCCAGGGTATTCTCAAGCGCGATGGTGCGTGTGGCAAAGAGTGAACAGCGCCGCGCGTTATCGCGCTTGTCACACATCATCCCCCGCTCTGCGAGTACGTTAGGCACGCGTTTCACGCCGCCACTGTGCTCACCGATAATTTCAATGGCCGTGCCCGTGGGTAGCACGCTGCATAGCCACTCAAGCCACCAAATGCCTAGCTGATGCGCTTTAGGCCAGAACAACACTATCTCGCCGTGGGTAACGGCATTTTCAGGCAGCGCGAAGGGGCTATAGACCTGCTTGCCTACCGCTTGCCACTCGCTTAGCACACCAAGATCACCGCTGATAACGCCTGCGGATTGCGCGATTAACCAAGCATCAACCGGTGGCGCTACGACCATAAGTGCCGTGTAGTCATCCTGTTGACGTTCCAGCAGTTGGCAGGCAGGTGATTGGGCACTCATTGGGAAGTCTCCGGTTTAATCAACGTGTAGAGTAAATAACGACCCAGCCGCCAGTGCGGGTCTTGTTGGCAGTACTTCTTTTCGAGCGCCAGCAGCGTTTCACGCTCTTTATCGCTGGCGGGAGGCAGGCGTAGGTAGTCCTGAAATACACGGATACCCGCAACGCTTGCCACTTCAAGACTGTTTTCCGCCCCCCATGCCACCATCTCAGCGTGGGTGACCGGCGAAATAGGCGTTAAGCGCTGCCGCTTGCCCATGCCTTCCAAACGATCACTTAGCGCCTTTTCCAAATTGCCTTTCACCGCGTTGGAAAAGCGCAGTGCATCGCGGTTAAACACCATCAGGCTCAACTGCCCGCCGGGCGCGAGCAGGCTTGCCAGGCTTGCCATCGCTGAGCGCGGGTCGCCCAACCACTCAAGCACCGCATGGCAGGTAATCAACGGCCAGGGGCCAGGAGCTTGCTGGCCTAAATCCTGAAGCGGGGCATGCACGTAGGTCATCGCCTCGCCAGACAGCCGCTTAGCTTCACTGTGCCAATGTTTGGCATACGTAAGCATATCCAGCGAGGGCTCGGCCATGGTGACCGGGTGCTGGCGTTCGGCAAACCACGCCGCCTGCTGGCCTAACCCGCCGCCGACATCCAGTACGGGCTGCTGAGTTAGTTCAAGCATTTGCGGCAGCAAGTAATCCAGCATCGCCAAGCGCAGCTCGCCGCGAGGCGCTTGGTAAAGCGAGCGTGAAAACTTGTCGACCAGACCGTCAAAGTAGCGGTCTCCAGCGTCGTTTAATTCATAGGTTGGATGCATGCATAAGGCCAAGCGGCATAGTAAAGCCGCGTAGTTTACCCTGCCTAAGAGCGGAACGCTTGCAGCGGTAATTGATGCTGCCAGGCATCGTACCGTTCCAATGCCGCAGCTAGCTGTAAGAGCTGTTTATCTTCACCAAACCGCCCGACTATTTGCACGCCTACCGGTAGGCCATTGGCGGCCATATGCAAAGGCACTGACATGGCGGGCTGGCCGGTCAGATTGGCTAATTGGGTGAACGGCGTGCGGCCAAGGGCGTCCACCGCCAGCCTCTTTAATAAGCCAGCCTTTAGCGCCAGCGATGATGCCCCGGGAATGGCCAGCACAGACATTAAGCGTTCACGTGCCGCAGATGGATAGAGCTCGCCAATTTCAGGGGCGGTATCTGCGGTGACCGGCATCACCAGCGCATCAAAGCGTTGATGAAAACGGCTCATCTGTTCAGCGGCCACGTGCCAATGGCGTTTCGCCAGCTCGTAATCCTGTGCTAATAGTTTGCTTCCTAATCGGCCGATGGCACGTGTAGAGGGTTCAATCGCCAAGCGATGAGTGGGCACACCGGTTTGCTGGCTAATCCAGCGAAGGTCCGCCGCCAAGTGGCCAAGGTAAAGCGTCAGGTAGCTATCTGCCAGGGCTTCACCATCCACCGGCGGATCGCACCACTCCATCTCATGGCCCATTTCCGTTAGCGCGGCGGCGGCTTTATTAACCGCTGTTTTTACTTCCGAGCTTAACTGCGTGCCCAAGCCACGGCTTAAAGGCTCGCCCAGCGATACAGCAATACGTAATCGCTTAGGCGAGGACGCTAATGCCGTTACGAAGCCGGTTTCAGCGCGCACTGGGTACGGGCCGGAAGGTGCCATACCGTTCACCTTCTCCAACAGCGCCGCACTATCTCGTACGCTACGCGTCAACGCGTGCTCAATGACTGCACCCTGCCACACCTCCCCATGGCTTGGGTCAAGCGGCATCCGCCCACGCGTAGGTTTAAAGCCAAAAAGCCCACAGTAGCTGGCAGGAATACGGATGGAGCCACCACCGTCCCCGGCCAACGCCAACGGCACAATTCCGCTAGCCACTGCCACGGCTGCACCGCCGCTGGAGCCACCGGGTGAATACCCCTTCCGCCACGGGTTAACAGGGTGCGGAAAGGCTTTAGGCTCGGTAATTCCCATCAATCCCAATTCAGGCGTGGCTGTTTGCCCAATAACGACCAAACCCGCAGCTTTTGCGCGCTGGATAATCGGCGAATCCTCTTTAGGGCGCCACTGAGTTAACGCAGCACATCCGGAGGCCAAGGGTTCACCGGCCAACCCCATCAACAGATCTTTACTTAAGGTGGGCACTCCACCAAAGAGCGCGTCATCGGCGATCTCCTCGCTCTCACGCCGGGCTTTCTCAAATCGCGTTCTAACGACCGCTTTTAGGGCAGGATTTAGTGCTTCAATCGCCTTAAAGGCAGCCTCCAGAACGTCTGCGCGGCTCACCTCCCGGCGGCGGATCAGTTCGGCAAGGCCGGTGGCATCATATTGCTGGTACTCGTGGGACTGCATTACGTTCGCCTATTATGCTTTTCTCTACATCCTAGCAGAGGCCGTCTGCTTAATTTTTCTTAACTATATGTTTTCGCCGACTCTTCTACTGAGCCTTAAGGCGTATTGCCTTTAAACCCAAAACTCACTATGTTGGAGCCAATTGGGAACGTTCCCATTTTACTGTTTAATGGATAGCCAACATGCCCCCTGCCTCTGTGCGCGCCACACTTATTGAAGTCGCTAAACTGGCGGGCACGTCTAAAACCAGCGTATCGCGCTTTTTCGGCCCGGAGCGCGAACGGCTAACGCCCAGCCTTCAAGCGCGCATTGCCAACGCCGCCACGACGCTGGGCTACCAGCCTAATTTAATGGCACGCGGTCTCAAGGGAGGCGGCTCGCGCCTACTGGGCGTACTGGTGGCCGATATCCGCAATCCGTTCTCAGTGGCAGTTGTCCACGGCATAGAGCAAGCGGCTCGGACTCACGGTTATTCATTAATCGTCTGCAATACCGATAACGACCCAGAACGAGAACAGCAGCACCTGCGCCTGCTGACGTCGTATCAGGTAGAAGGCTTGATGATTAATGCTACCGGGCAGCCTGAAGCTCAGTTACAGGCACTCATGCATAGCGGTGTCCCCCTCGTGCTACTTGACCGCGAAGTTCACCAACTTGACGTTGATGTGATCGGGCTTGATAACGCGCTAGCGATTGATATGGCACTGAATCATCTCGTGCAACAAGGGTATCGCTCCCTTCTCTATGTCAGTGAGTCGCCTGCACATGCCAGTACCCGCCAGGAACGGCTACAGCGCTTTAACCAGCAAGCAGAGAGCTTAGGGATCAAAAGTCAGACGCTAATACTGGACAATGCAGCACCTCACATTGAAACGTTAGCCAACTTTAACCAGCACACTGCCTCATCACCAGGCGCTGTTTTATGCGCTAACGGTAACGTCACGCTCGCTATGACACGCAGTTTTCAACAGCTGGGCATCCCTTTGGGCCCTACCGGTTTAATGGGCATTGACGAACTGGATTGGTGTGAGCTGATAACGCCAGGCATCACCACCCTGGCCCAGCCTACCGATGATATCGGCCATGCTGCCGTCAGTTGCCTGCTCAACCAGCTCGGCTCAGCACAGGCATCGCCCGTACGCTACCGCCATGCGCCACGTTTACAGATCCGCGGCAGTACAACGCTTTAGCCAAATCCTTAACACCCTTAAAAAGAGAATATCCTGATGGCAAATACAACGTCCTCCTCCCCACGGATACTGACCTTTGGCGAAGCCATGGCCATGCTGGTGGCGAATACACCGGGTGATCTAGCAGAAGTCGAAAGCTTTCATCGCCGTTTAGCAGGCGCCGACAATAATGTCGCTATCGGCCTTTCGCGCCTGGGTTTTCACGTTGGCTGGTTGAGCCGAGTGGGCACCGACAGCCAGGGCAGGTTTATTCAGCAGTCTTTAAAAGCTGAAGGAGTTGACGACCGGTATATTCATCTTGATGAACACCACCCCACCGGGCTGATGTTCAAAGAGCGCGCAGAAAACGGTGCCGACCCACGGGTTGAGTACTTCAGGCGCGGAAGTGCCGCCAGCCACTTAAGCATTGAAGATGCCGCTTCCATCGATTTTCAGTCGCTCACTCATCTGCATGCTACCGGCATTACCCCCGCGCTTTCTAAAAGCGCCCTGGAATTAACCCGCCACTTGATGCAGCAGGCACGCCAAAGCGGCGCCAGCATTTCCTTCGACCCCAATTTACGCCCATCACTTTGGCCCAGCGAAGCTGTCATGCGTGATACCTTAAATGAGCTGGCTAGTCTTGCTGACTGGGTGCTACCGGGACTTTCCGAAGGGCGGCTTTTGACCGGCTGCGAATCGCCCGAAGCGATTGCCGACTTCTACCTTGAGCGCGGTGCCAAGGCCGTTATCATCAAGCTGGGGCCAGAGGGCAGCTATTATCGCGGCACGCTGGGAGGCTCTTTGGAAAGCATCAACGTGCCCGGCCAGCCGGTCGCCAACGTTGTTGATACCGTGGGGGCTGGCGATGGCTTCGCGGTCGGTGCGATCAGCGCACTGCTGGATGGCCTAACTGCTCGTGATGCGCTTAAACGTGGCAATCTGGTAGGCGCCCAGGCCGTACAAGTCGTCGGCGATATGGAAGGTTTGCCCACCAGGGACAAGCTGGAACAACTTGAGCATTAAGGCCACATGTAACGATCACAACACGAGGAGATAGCATGAAAAAAAGTATCATTGTGACAGGACGACTTGGCGATCCACTAAAAGAAACGCTAGCGCAACACTTTGAGCTTATTGAGCACTCAGGGCCACTTGATCCCACTCAGCAAGGCGTGCTCGACATGCTATCGAAGGCACACGGCATTATCGGCTCAGGACTGCCCATTACACCTGAATTACTGGATGCGGCGCCCGCGCTTGAAGTTATTTCGACAATTTCGGTGGGTTACGACAGCATCCCCGTGGATGAGTTAACCAAGCGTGGCATTCTGCTGTGCAACACGCCTGATGTGCTCACTGAAACGACCGCTGATACCGGTTTTGCGCTGGTGATGGCCTCAGCACGCCGGGTAACAGAGCTTGCCGAATGGGTAAAAGCGGGCAACTGGAAAGCTAGCCTTGGCCCTGATCACTTTGGTAACGACGTACACGGAAAAACGCTGGGCATGATAGGTTTTGGACGCATCGGCCAAGCGGTTGCCCGGCGCGGTGCACTTGGCTTTGGCATGTCGATTCTCTACTCCAACGCGTCTCCCAAACCTGAACGCGAAGCAGAGCTAGGAGCCAAGCGCTGTGAGCTTAACGAACTATTGGAAAAAGCAGACTTTGTCTGTGTGACCGTCCCGCTAACCGCAGAGACCAAGCACCTAATCGGTGCCGACGAGTTTGCACGCATGAAGTCCTCAGGTATTTTCATCAACATTGCTCGCGGTAAAGTCGTCGATGAATCAGCGCTAATTGACGCACTTGAGAAAGGCACCATTAAAGCAGCGGGTCTGGATGTCTTCGAGCAGGAACCGCTGCCAGCCACCTCCCCTCTACTTAACATGACCAACGTCGTTGCCCTGCCCCATATTGGGTCCGCAACACATGAGACTCGCCAGGCAATGGCTCAGCGCGCCGTGGATAATATTCGCTTGGCCCTACAGGGCAAGCCCCCCATTAACCTGGTTAACGAGGACGTACGCCAATGAGTCCTGCTATGCCCAGAGTAACGCCCAGCGCAACGACCGCCGCTTACTGCCTACTGTTTGACAGCGATGGCACGCTGGTAGACAGCGAAGTACTCCTTGCAGAGGTAATGGGCGACATTCTTCCGGAGTTCGGCCTACCGTTCTCTGCGCGTCAGTATATGGAAGAGTTTCGTGGAGTACGCTTTCACACGATAGTCAATACGTTAGAAGCGCGCTTTCAGCCCCTCACAGAAGACCAGGCGGCGACGCTTGAAGCCGGTATGCGGACACGCATGGAAGCCCGCATGCGGGCAGAGCTTGAACCCATCGCTGGCATTCCAGATGCGCTTGATCAATTAAGCAGCTACGCCAAAGCCGTGGTATCTAACGGCCCCGAGCGCAAGATCCGCTGTGCCATGGAAAGCACTGGTTTAGGCCACCATTTTAAAGGGAATTTATTCAGTGCTTATACCCTGAATGTCTGGAAACCCGACCCCGAGCTTTACCGCAAGGCGGCGGCGGCAATGGGCTACGCGCCCGAGCAGTGCATTGTGATCGACGATGCGGCCGTAGGCGTAGAAGCCGGGTTGGCTGCAGGTATGCACGTTATCCATATTAACCACTTTCCTGATGAAGAGAGCACGCCCGAAGGCGCCGTTAGCATTCAGCATGCCAATGAATTGCCTAGCGTGATTGCCCGTTTAGTCGCTTAGATAATTACCGACACACGAGTGCACCGACAAAAAGAACCCCACGGCTGCTTAAGCAGTGAGGTTCTTTGAGGTCCCGATTCAGGGTGGGCTACTTTTCAGCACGCTTCAGATAGCTATTTAATCCATCAACTGGCGTACCGCAAGCTCAATACCGCGCAGTTCGGCAAGCCCGCGCATACGGCCATAAAGCGGGTAGCCCGGCGCGGTTTTACGCTGTTGGTCGTCAAGAATATGATGGCCATGATCAGGGCGTAACGGCAAGCGCGCCCCGCCCTCCTTTTCACGGCGACGCTCTTCTTCGACCAGTGCCTGGATAACGCCGACCATATCAACGTTACCTTCCAGGTGAGGTGCTTCGTGGAACGAACGTGGGTCCGCCTCGCGCTTTGTGGCACGCAGGTGGATAAAGTGAATATGCGGGGCAAAGTGGCGAGCCATGGCAACCAGGTCGTTGTCTTCACGAACACCATAAGAGCCGGTGCAAAACGTTAGGCCATTGGCCGGGCTGGGCACATGATCCACCACCCACTGTGCATCCTCATGAGTTGACACCACTCGCGGCAAGCCCAGAAGCGACCGGGGTGGGTCATCCGGGTGGATCGCCATACGAATGCCGACTTCTTCAGCCACCGGAATAATCGCCTGTAAAAAGCAGCCAAGATTTTCGCGCAGCTTTTGCGCATCAATCTCGGCATACTCCGCCAGTACATCCCGAAACTGTTCCAGCGTATAGTGCTCTTCCGCCCCAGGCAGCCCGGCGATCAGTGTCGTCACCAGCTTGTCGCGGGCGGTCTGATCAAGCGTCTCAAGGTAGCGTTGGGCCATACTCTTATCCGCTTCGCTATACTCAGCCTCGGCCCCTGGCCGCTTAAGAATATAGAGATCAAACGCCGCAAACGCGGTGTGATCAAAGCGCAGCGCCAGCGCACCATCCGGCAGTGCATGGACGAGATCGGTTCGCGTCCAGTCGAGCACCGGCATAAAGTTGTAACAAACGGTGTCGATACCGCAAGCTGCCAAATTACGTAGCGTTTGGCAGTACGTAGCAATCAACGCATCGCGCTCGGGCAGGCCCTGCTTTATCGCTTCATGGACCGGCACACTTTCAACCACCGACCAGCGAAGCCCGGCGGTCTCAATCAGGTTCTTGCGCGCTTGAATAGCCTCGACCGGCCACACTTGGTGATTAGGTATTTCATGCAGTGCCGTCACAATGCCGGTCGCACCGGCCTGGCGAATTTCTTCAAGACGTATCGCATCGTTAGGGCCGAACCAGCGCCAGGTATGCTCCATAAATAACTCCCTATCCTTCGATGCCTAGCGCTGCTAACGCGGCATTTAACCCATCTTGCGTTAAGGCGCGATAGGCCGCTACTACGTCGTCGACAAACGGCTGATGTGTTGCCAACGCGGGCGGTACCACTTCGTCCATGGCTAAAAATGCGTTTACCAACGCGACCGGCTGGCCACCGTGAGTCTGATGTAGCTCAGCAAACTGCTTTGCCATGGGATCATCAACGGTATAAAGCTTGCCGTTTAGCTCTTGGCCATCGGTATAACGAATCCACCCAGCCATTCCTAATGCAGTGCAAGGCGATGCCTGACCCACTTGAATACGCTCAAGAGCGCCGCTCAGCCAGCGCTGGGGCAGCTTCTGGCTGCCGTCCATGGCGATCTGCTGCAAACGGTGGCGCAAGCTGTCATTGGTAAAGCGTGAAAGTAGCGAATCAGCGTACGCCGCAAGGTCAGTGCCTTCGGGCATATTAAGCGTCGGTGCGGCTTCTTCCAGCATGTAGCGGCGCAGCAGCGCGCGCAGTGCCGGTTGGTTGATGCCGTCATACACCGTTTCAACACCTTCCAAAGCACCCAGATAGGCCAGCAGAGAATGGCTACCGTTCAACATTCGCAGCTTCATGGTTTCAAACGGGGCAACATCGGCGACCATTTCTACGCCGTCGGCCTCCCAGCTTGGCCGCCCGGTGGGGAAGTTGTCCTCTACCACCCACTGCGAGAATGCCTCACCCACCACGGCATTAGGATCAGCAACGCCCAAGGTAGCTAAGCGCTCAAAGTCAGCGTCGGTCATCGCTGGCACAATGCGGTCGACCATGGAGCTTGGAAACGCCACTTCCGCATCAATCCACTCGGCAAGTTCAGCACTACGCTGCTGGGCAAGCTTAACCACGGCTTTACGAGTACGCTGACCGTTGTGTGGCATGTTATCGCACGAAAGCACGGTAAACGGTGCCACGCCCGCGGCGTGCCGCCGAGCCAGCGCTTCAACCAGTAAGCCAGGAGCGGTCCGCGGCTCGCCAGGTGAGGCGATATCGCCCGCTACCATGGGGTCATCCAGGCGCAGCTCACCGCTGGCCGGGTTCAGGAAATACCCTTTTTCCGTCACGGTCAGCGTGACAATACGCGTCGCTGGCGCCGCCAGCCGCTCAAGCAGCGCGTCTCTATCCCGCCCCCAGTTGCCCGACGCATCGCGGCCGGAAAACAGCGTTTCTTCAATCACGCCGATCTCGCGTAGCGTCAGCGTCTGGCTGTCGGCATATTCCGCCACCTGATAGTGGTAACCCGCCTTGCGCAGGCTATCTACCAGGTCAACACTCGAGCGTAAATTGGCGCTACATACGCCCCACTCGCCATCGCCTGTGCGCTGGCGATAGCGCTCAAGATAAACCGCTTGGTGAGCACGGTGAAACGCGCCCAAGCCAAGATGGACAATGCTGATATGGCCGGATGGCGGCGCTGCATTAATACGTTTCATGGACATGCCTAGTTACTCCCCATCAGCAGATTAGGCAGCCAGAGTGAAATAGCCGGTACGTAGGTCACCAGCATCAGTACTGCCAGGTTGCATAGCAGGAAAGGGACAATCGCTCGCGCTACCGAAAGCATGGGCAGCTTACCGATGCCAGCGACGACAAACAGACACACCCCGACCGGCGGCGTGGTCAGGCCAATCATCAGGTTAAGCACGGCAATGACGGCAAAGTGCACTGGGTCCACACCCACACCGGTGGCCACGCCTACGAGGGCCGGGAATAGAATGATCAGCGCGGCGATGGTTTCCATGAAGGCGCCGACAAACAGCAGGATCAGGTTGAGAATCAGCAGCACGATCAGCGGGTTTTCACTGATGGAAAGAATCAGCGTGGCGATCATCTGAGGAATCTGCTCGCTGGTCAGAATCCAGCCGAACAGGTTAGCCAGGCCCACCATCAACAAAAGCGCTGACGAGGTCAAAACGGTATCGACCAGAATGCCCGGCAGTTTGCGCCAAGTAAGCCCCTTGTAGACATACATGCCTACCACCAGGGCGTAAAGACTGGCCACAATCGAGGCTTCGGTGGGCGTAAAGAAGCCGCCAATGATGCCGTACAGAATAATCACAGTCATCAACAGCGCCCAGAAGGCTGTTTTCGCTTCGCGCAGAAGCTGCAGGACCGGCACGCGCTTCTCCTTGGGGTAGCCGCGACGAACAGCCAGAATGTACACCGTGACCATCATGGCCAGACCCATTAAAAGGCCAGGCACCGCACCAGCCAAAAACATCCGGCCTACGGAGATACCACTTAATGAGCCTGCAATAATCATCGGCACGCTGGGTGGAATAATCGGCCCTATGGTTGACGAGGCGGCCGTCACCGCGGCGGCAAAGGGCTTGTCATAGCCCGAGCGCGCCATGCCCGGAATCATCACCGAGCCGATACTCGCGGAGTCCGCCACAGCGGTACCGGAAATACCGCCAAAAATCATCGAGCCGCCTACGTTGGCAAGGCCTAGCCCGCCGCGAATATGGCCAAGCAGCGCATTGGAGAAGCGCACGATATGTTCGGTGATATTGCCCACGTTCATCAGATTACCGGCCAGCACAAACCCCGGAATACATAGCAGAACGAAGGTGTCGATACCCGCGTACATACGCTGGGGTACGATGGTGAGCGAAATGCCCTCCAGCAATAGATACGATACAGAGGCGATACCAAGCGCAAACGCAATGGGCATACCCACCACGAGAAGTATCAGAAAAACACTAAACAGAATAATAACTTCCATGCTTACGACTCCTGTTTACGGGTGGCAGAGGGACGACACATTGCGATAATTCCCTCAAGACACCCCAGCACGCTATAAGCCAGGAGTAGCGCAAAGGTGACTACCGTTGAGAAAAAGATATACAGCATGGGAATCCGCAGCGTTGGCGAGGTCTGCCAGGTACCGTTCTGGGCATACTGCCAGGCATAGGGCAGCACCAGAAACGCAAATACCCCAATCATCAAGCAGATCAGCGCCTGAAACGCGGCTTTCACGCGTGGGCCAAGCATATGATGGAACAGCTCGACACTGATATTGCGGTGCTGGCGCATCACCACGCCGACCGAGAGCGCCACCATGTAGATAAACAGGTAGCGCGAGAGCTCTTCTGTCCAGGCAATGGAGAACGGCAGAAATAGCCGAGAACTCACCTGCAACAGCACCGTGCCCGCAATAGCGACCAGTGCAAGCACAGCCAGGGTTAGAAAACAGGTATCCACCCAGTCAATCAAGCGCCCAATAGGACCTTGCAGCCTGGGTACTACCGACATCGAATCCAAACTCTCCAACGCTTCTTGCTCAAGCGCTTTTTGATCCGAGCTCATAAACGTATCCTCATGGGATAAACCACTCTTGCAGATAGACGATGGGCTGGCGCACGACCAGCCCATCGTCATTACTTACCGACTTACAGGCCTTGAATGGCGTCGAAAATCTCACGCTGTTCAGGGGTCAATGCTTCTAGTACCGCTGGACGGGCCGCTTCAGCGAAGGCATCAACATCCACCTCAACGAACTCCATGCCCCGCTCTTGCAGTGCCTGTTCAAGACGCGTTTGGTCTTCGATAAACAGCTCTGACTCATACGCTTGCATGGTCGCTGCTGCATCACGTACCACCTGCTGAAGATCTTCAGGCATGTTTTCCAACTGGTTACGGCCAATCACAACGTAGATCCAGCTGCGCACATGACCGGTCATGTTGACGTAGTCCTGCACCTCGTTGAAGCTGGCGCTTTCGATCAGGCTAAGCGGGTTTTCCTGACCTTCCAGAGTGTTCTGCTGAAGTGCGGTGAACACTTCACTGAACGCCATGGGCGTTGGGCGTGCGCCCATTGCCTGCCAGGTATCCACGAAAAGCGGCACGTTAGGTACGCGCAGGCGTAAGTCGTTTAAGTCCTCTGGCGTGCGGATCGGACGGTTGGAGGTCAGCTCGCGAGGGCCACGCTCAAACCAGGCCAAGGGCACCAAGTTGGTACGCTCTGTGATCTGCTCTTCAATCTCGGTGCCGATCTCACCATTAACGGCTGCGTGCAGATGCTCGGAGTCGCGGAAGGCATAAGGCACGGCCATCATGGCCGCCTTGGGCGCCCAGTTTTGCAGGCTCTCGCCGGTAATCGTCATGTCCGCTGTGCCCAGCTGAATGCTGTTGATCACATCCATTTCACTACCCAACTGCTCGCTGGGGTAAAGGCGAACTTCAATACGGCCGTCAGAGTTGGCTTCTACTTCTTCCTTGAACTTCTCGGCCGCCTGGTGCCAGATATTCTGCTCGTTGGCCAAGTGGCCAAAGCGTAGCGTGTAGTCGGCGGCCAGCGCGGATTGCGCACTGAGAAGAACCGTTCCAAGTACCGCACTGGTTAATAGCTTCTTGATCATTTTTATCGCTCCTGCACTTTGCATTGTTGATTGTTAGTGCGCGTAGTTAATGTGAATGGTTAATGTGAATGGGCGTCGTTAAGCACTGACTTGAATCAGCACTTTACGAGCTTCTTCAGGACGGTGGTCAAGCATATCGATAGCACCCGGCATATCGCTCAGCGGTAACCGATGGCTAACCAACGCCAACGGGTCCAGCTTGCCACTTGCCATTAACGCTAGCACCTCCGGAAACTTACGATTATTAAGCCGTGAGCCGACCAGCGTCAGCTCTTTTTTGATCACTTCAAGCTGCACCAGATCGCTTGGCTGAACGCTGAACCCGAGCAGACCAATACGGCCCGCGGGCGATGCCAGCCGCAGCATCTGGGGAAGCAACGCCGGCACACATGCAGCGTCGGCAATCAGCGGTACGCCTTCACCCTGGGTTAGAGCCAGCACCTCTTTTTCGACATCCTGCTCACGGCTGTTGAGAACGTGCGTGGCGCCCAGCGCTTTAGCGGCCTCCAAGCGCTCATTGATAACATCGGTGACGATGATCTCTTCAATGCCCAAGGCCCGGGCCATCTGCAGGATCGTCATGCCGATCACGCCTGCGCCCAAAATCAGCAGCCGATCACCGGGGTGCGGCTGCATGCGGTCCAGCACGTTGGCGGCAATGGTGTAGGGCTCTACCAGGGCAGCGGCGTCCAGGCTGATATGCTCCGGCAGCTTGTGAACATTCGCTGCGGGCACCGCCACGAACTCTTCAAAACCGCCGTTACGGTGTACACCAATGACTTCAAGGGCGCCGCACACGTTGGGGCGGCCAATACGGCAGGGGTAGCAGGTGCCGCAACTAATAACCGGGTCAACGCAAACGCGATCACCCACCGAAACATCAGCTACGCCTTCGCCAACCGCGTCAATAACGCCCGCAAATTCGTGGCCCGTGATACGCGGAAAGCGCACAAAGGCGTTATCGCCGTGGATAATATGCATGTCCGAACCGCAGATACCGGCAAACGCTACGCGCACCCGTACTTCGCCTGCGGCGGCGGTGGGTACTTCAACATCGGCGACCTGGTAGTCATGGGGCGCCTTGACCTGAAATGCTTTCATGGATGCAAAACTCCTTACCCGTTCGTTAGGTCACCAATGCCAAAGAGTGCCGTCTTCCAACCGGTTAACCGGCAGGCTGGCACGCTTATAGGGATATTGCTTGGCAAGCTCTTCGTCGATATCCACGCCATGCCCAGGCGTTTCGCCCACGATAAAGTGGCCATCCTCAAAACGGTAATCGTGAGGAAACACCTCGTCAGTCGCGCTGGTATGCGGCATGTACTCCTGAATACCAAAGTTAGGCACCCAGGTATCAAAGTGAATAGCTGACCCCAAGCACACCGGAGAAAGATCGGTCGGCCCGTGGAAACCGGTACGCACGTGGTAAAGACCCGCTAAATCAGCAATACGGCGCACGTGAGTGATGCCACCAGCGTGAGTCAGCGTGGCACGAATATAGTCGATCCACTGGTTTTCGATCAGCGCTTTGGCATCATGAATACTATTGAATACCTCACCTACCGCTAGCGGTGTGGTGGTGTGCTGACGTATAAGACCAAACGCCTCCTGGTTTTCAGCCGGTACGCAGTCCTCAAGCCAGAAAAGATGATAAGGCTCAACTTCCTTGCCCAAGCGGGCTGCTTCAATGGGCGTTAGGCGGTGGTGAACATCGTGCAGAATATGCAGATCATCACCAAAGCGCTCGCGTACGGCAGCAAACAGTTTGGGCACATGGTTCAAGTACTTGCTGGTACTCCATACGTGCTCGGCGGGTAAATCGGCATCCGCAGGCTCGTAGGGTTCGCCGTCTTTTTTGGCAACGCCATAAATACTTGCGATGCCTGGCACACCAGCCTGCACGCGCACGGCTTTATAGCCTTCGTCTACATGGCGGGCGACCTCTTCAAGGCACGAATCGATATCGCGCCCGGTGGCGTGGCCATACACCATCACGCGGTCGCGGCTCTTGCCGCCCAGCAGTTGGTAAAGCGGCATACCCGCGAGTTTCGCTTTGATATCCCAAAGGGCCATGTCGACAGCGGCAATCGCGCTCATGGTAACCGGGCCACGGCGCCAGTAAGCACCACGATACAAGTAGTGCCAAATGTCTTCGATGCGCTGAGGATCACGGCCAATCAAGGCCGGGATTACATGCTCATCCAAATAGGCGACCACGGCCATTTCCCGACCGTTTAGCGTGGCATCTCCGATACCGTAGGTCCCCTGGTCGGTAACGATTTTCAAGGTAACGAAATTGCGCCCCGGCGAGGTGACAATGGTATAGGCGTGTTCGATTTTCATGGGGTTGCCTCCTCAATGAGGGATACCGTTTCCTGAGTATCGAACATCTCGGGAAACCGCTGTACTAAATCGGGAAGTGAAACAAAAATTTCACGCAAATGGCGCCGCATGGATTGCTCGGCAAGCGCTACGTCGCGGGCTTCAATCGCCGCCATAATATCGGCGTGCTGTTCAATCAAACGGGCAATCGGTGTGGTGTCAGGAACACTTAAGTAGCGTACACGGTCCAGTTGCGCCCTCACCTCTTTGATAACCTTCCAGGCGGCCTGTTGGCCAACGCCCAGCGACAGCGTTTTGTGAAAATGCTCATCAAGACGGTAGAAACGAATGGTGTCGTGCGGCTCAATACAGCGGCGCTGGCGCTCCAGCAAGTCGTGTAACTCGGTGAGCACTTCGTCGGGAAGCCCTTTGACCGTTGCCTGACGCACTACCGCTACCTCAACCGCCTCACGTACAAAGCGCGCTTCAAGCACTGCTCGCTGAGATATTCTGACCACATAAGTACCACGCTGTGGCCGGACTTCGACGAGCCCTGTTTCAGAAAGACGGATAAAGGCCTCGCGCACCGGCTGACGGCTGACCGAAAAAGCGTCCGCCACTTCTTTTTCAGATAGCGCTCGGCCAGGTTCCAACACCATTTGAATAATCGACTGGCGCAGTACCTGGTAAAGACGCTGACGCACCGACTCGGTCTCCGACGTCTCCTGCCATAGCGCTTGTAGCGTAGTGTTTGTATCACTCATCTGCCGCCGCCTGGGTAAAGGGGCATGACGCCCTTATCTGATACAACTAGTATGGTAGTATGGCGAGACAAACAAAAGCCTAAACGCCCTATACTTTGGTTGAAGGTAACGCACATGAAACGCCAGCTTTACACGGGTTCAAACTATAAGAAATCAATAAATATCAACGATCTTGAACGCATCGCCAAAAAAAGACTGCCGAACTTCGTGTTTGAATATGTGTATGGCGGAAGCGATGATGAACATACGCTGCATCATAATCGCACTGTGTTTGATCAATACCTGTTTGAACCCAGAACAATGACAAAGGTGGGTACGCGGGATTTAAGCACCACACTGTTTGACCGTTCTTACCAAATGCCAGTAGCGATTGGTCCAACAGGATTTAACGGCATGCTGACGCGTGATGGCGACCGAAAACTTGCCTGTGCCGCCCGCGATGCGAATATCCCGTTTGTGCTGAGCAATGTCTCTACCACCGCCATGGAAGATATCCAGGCCATTGAAGGCTTGACGGCGTGGATGCAGCTGTACTTCTATCGTGACCGAGCCTTCGTAAAATCGCTTATTAAGCGCTGCCAGGACGCCCGTTTTGAAGCCATTGTGATCACTACGGATAGCGCCATTTACGGCAACCGTGAGTGGGACGTGCGCAATTTCCGGCGGCCCATGAACCCCACCTTCGCCAACCTGGCACACATGATGACCAAGCCTCGCTGGATGCTGGATGTGTTGCTGCCCGGCCTACCTACCTTTAAAAACCTGGATGAGCTTCTGCCACCGGGAAAGCGTGGCGCCCAAGGCGCATCGCAAATTATCGGCTCGCAGTTGGACCCGTCGCTTAACTGGGAAGACATTGCCTGGTTACGTGAGACGTGGCCAGGCAAGATAATTCTCAAAGGAATTCTGGCGCCGGAAGAAGCCGAGCAGGCCGTAAAACTTGGCGTTGACGGTATCGTGCTTTCCAACCACGGTGGAAGGCAGCTCAATCACTCGCTCTCGCCCATGGATACCCTGGCCGACGTAAAAGCCTGCGTAGGGGAACGCTGCCATGTGTTTGTGGATAGCGGGTTTCGGCGCGGCACCGATATTATAAAAGCACTGGCATTAGGCGCAGACGCCGTTTGGCTTGGAAGAGCGACGCTTTACGGGCTTGCGGCGGGTGGCCAAGCGGGTGCAGCGCATGCTTTAAACCTGCTGAGAGGAGAAGTAGACAGAACGTTAGGCTTGTTGGGCCACACCAATATTGAGGATTTAACCTCAGCGTGCCTGGTCAAGCGACCACGTTGAATTACTTATGAAACCTCTGATTACCTATAACGCAATTGCGTATGCTCAGCGCTTGCAATTGCGTTTAAAAAACCAGGTTACTGACACAACAACATTAACGATCCATACATAAAAACCCTCTCTATTACGCTATTGCTTATCTTCTTTCATGCTGCATAAACCAAGCCAGAAACATTAAAAGAAAAAGAGCAACCTGTGCCACAGGGTTTAAAAAATATTAAAGATTCTCTTCTCCTACGCAAAATACCCACTTAGATCCTACTATCAAACAATGGCTAGCATCATCAACTACTTATTAAGCGTAAACGCCTTTTCCAGCTATTCTTCAAACTAAATTAGTGTAAAGGCGCATCTTCATAAAGGAGGTAATAACGTGAGTATACCGAAGTTTAAAGAGTGCATCGAAGCCTGTAATATATGTGCGGTCTATTGCGATAACTGCGCGGCCTCCTGCCTTCAAGAACCCAACATTGAGCACATGGCTGAATGTATTCGGTTAGATATTCAGTGTGCACAAATTTGCCGGTTGGCCGTCTCCTTTATGGCCCAGAATAGCGAATATGCTCAGGATGTCTGCCAGCTGTGTGCGGATATCTGTCAAAAGTGCGGTGATGAATGCGACCAACATGACGCAGAGCACTGCCAAGAGTGCGCCCAAGCATGTCATCTGTGCGCCAGCCTATGTGCATCAATGGTGGCATAAAAAGGCAGCGCTGCTAAACCCAGCCCTTCATTTGGAAAATAGCTGATTACGCCTAATGTATAAAGTGAGCAAGGCTTGAGCAACCCTATGCTCACTTTTTTGTAAACCTTATTAATGAGCGGTTATCTACATCCCCTTAACGGGAGCGGCTATACGATGCAAAGCAAGGATAGCTTTATATCATGCGTTTTTTGGACCCACATGCTGCTCATTTGTGCAGTTTTCGCTTTGGCAGGTTGCCGTTATCCAGCCAATATTGAACGCCCCATGACAGAGATGCAGGGCGGGGAGCTGAACGTTGGCCTGTCCGAGAACCCGCCTTGGGTCATACATACTGACCAAGGCCCGGCAGGGCTGGAAGTCGACATCATTCGTGCGCTTGCAGAAGATATGGATGCCACCGTTAACTGGCACTGGGATAGCGAAGGAAACCTGTTAGCGGCGCTCTCCCAATACCAGCTTGACCTGGTGGCCGGTGGGCTTACTCAGGATTCAAATGTGAGCGCCCTCGCCACCCCCACCAAGGCCTACTATGAGAGCCGCTATTCAGTCGGGGTACCCAGAAGCACTTCCTTACCCCGCCATCTTGAAGGTGTTGAGGTCGCCCTTCCTGCCGTTAATCATATCGCCCATGCGCTTAAGAAAGAGGGCGCGATTCCCCGCCCCACTTCCAATCTTGATGCACTAAACCAAGCGGTTGCCAACCCCTCCTGGTGGCTTCATGCGCATAACTATCAGGTTGGAGAGTGGGAAATCGCCACCGACCAGCATGTTATGGCGCTACCCAAAGGAGAAAATGCCTGGATGCTGGTCGTACAGCGCCATTTAAATAGCTACCCCGGTATTGAACAACGCCTTCAACAGCTGGAGGCTGAACAATGAAAATACGCAAGCTTTATCACCTGCCTCCGGAGAAACAGCAGGATCTCGACTACCTGATCCGCCTTGAATGGTGGAATTTAGCGTTTCGTCTTTCCATTGTAGCGGTACTGGGTTCGGTATTGGGCAACAGCCAGGCAATGAAAGTCGCATGGCTGGAAGACATGCTGTCGCTCATTCCGCCTATCGCTTTCTTGCTGGCCGTCCGGTTTCGCAATCGCCCGCCTAATAAGACCTACCCTTATGGGTATCAACGTGCCACGATCATTGCCTTTTTATGCACCGCCACTGCACTAAGCGCGATGGGCCTGTTTTTACTAGGAGACTCGTTGCTAAAGCTTGCCCACCAGGAGCACCCCAGTATCGGCGCCATCACGCTGTTTGGTGAGACGATATGGATGGGCTGGGTGATGGTTGGCGTGCTTATCTACAGTGTCATTCCACCGGTTATTATCGGGCGCTTACAGACCAAAGCCGCCGCCAAAGTGCATGAGAAAACCGTCTTTGCGGATGGCAAAATGAGTAAAGCTGACTGGATGACCGGGATGGCTGCCATTGTAGGCGTGCTGGGCGTAGGGGCCGGTTTTTGGTGGGCAGACGCAGTTGCTGCGGCCATTATTGCCTTGGATGTTACCAAGGATGGCATTACCAATTTAAAGGAGGCCGTAGGCGACCTGCTTGATCGCCGCCCTCATTTTACGTCTCGCGAAAAGCCGGAGCACATGGAAGAAGCACTTGAGGCCGAACTTTGCGCCATGCCTTGGGTAGCCGCCGCCTCGGTACGCTTACGTGAAGAAGGCCCCATCTTCAGCGGCGAGGCCTTTGTCACCCCGCATAGTAATGATGATTTGGCGCAGCATCTGAAAGAAGCCTCTCAGCACCTTAATAATTACGACTGGCGCATTTATGAAGTTGTCGTTACCGCATGGCCCAATGAAGAGCACATACCTTCCCCCGCCAATGCCACTCCTTCATAACTGCTTTTTCATGACCTTTTTTCATAATCCTGTTTTCATAACCCCTGTTCCTGAACCGCTTTGGCCTAGCGGATTAACGATGTTCTAAACTCAAGGCCGCCTCTTTCGCATTCACCCACGGCGAAGGAGGCGGTTCGATACTATTCGACTAAGCGATGTCTAACGCCTTCGCCGGGCCGAAGTGCTCGAAGTGGCGGTGTGACTCGGGCACACCCAAGCGAGTCAGGCTTTCATCCACCGCACTCATAAAGCCATGAGGCCCGACAAAGTAACAGCGCTCGCCGGACACGATATGTTTCGCCAAAAGCTCATCACTGATACGCCCCTGGTAGTCACCGCTGTCATCCTGCTCAAATACGGTGACGACGCTTAACTGCTCAGGATACGCGTGTGCCAACTCCTGTAGCGTGGTCGCAAAGGCACGGTGCTCAGCGTCTATCGCGGCATGCAGATAAGCAACCTTACGGCCTTGTTGCAGCGCCTCTTGAGCAATCGGCAGTAAGGGCGTTTGACCGATGCCGCCACTCACCAACAACAGGGGCTCATCGCCCGGTACGAGTGTCATTTCACCCGCTGGCGGCAGCAGCTCAATCGTATCGCCTACGTTTAGTTGGTCATGAAAATAGCGGCTGGCAAGCCCGTGAGGTTCACGCTTGATAGACAAGCGGTAAGAACGCCCATCCGGCATACCTGACAAGCTGTAATGCCGATGTACCGGCTCGCCATCAATCATAAGCTTCACGCCGATATACTGGCCGGGCGTATAGTTTGCGACTGGGCCGCCATCTTCAGGCACCAGGATGAACGAGCGAATAACGCTACTCTCCTGCTGTATTTTTTCAATACGAAAGCGCCGCGTGCTGCGCCAGCCGCCAAGGCGCTGCTCGAACTCCTGATAGCGCTGCTCTTCAAGCTCGATCAACAAAGCGGCAAGCTCTTGGTACAACGCCCCCCAGGCATCCGCCACTTCAGGCGTCACCGCATCGCCCAGCACCTCACCGATAGCCTCCATCAGGCATTCCCCAACAATCGGGTACTGGTGCGGCTGAATATCCAGCGAGATATGCTTATTAACCACGGTTTCCATAATGTGGCGCGCCGTTTCAGGATTCTGGCGAACCTGCACATACGCCAGAATGGAACCTGCCAGCGCTCGTGGCTGCCCGCCATTTTGCTGATGCGTTTGGTTGAAAAGTGACTTCACCTCAGGATAGCGCTCAAACATTAACGGATAAAAGCGCTGGGTAATCGTATCGAGATGCTCAGCCACAACGGGGGCTGTAGCAGCAATGATCTGTTCTTGTGCCGGTGTGAGCATGGCGGCCTCTTCCCTATAGCTTAAAGATTCATTTTAAATGCACCTTTAAAATATCAGATTTCAGCAAGCCATGGCATGAGCTGCGTCAATAAATCGCTCCTCATGGGGAAAAGAAAAATGCCAATGACCCTGACACCACCTATTGAACACAGAGTTTAGGCAATGCGCGCCCAGCGCCTTCCCTGCTATTAACAGAGCTACTTTTTATCAGCGCGTACCCGGCGTTAGATCGCCATAATGCACAGCGGTAACCGCATTTTTTGGCGAGCCATCCACCAGCTTTGTGCTATAGGTCAGATACACAAAGGTTTGTGTTTCAGTATCATGCATGCGCACTACGCGCATATTCTTGAAGAGCACCGAGCGGCGCTGGGTGAACACCACCTCTTGCGGATCTATCTCATCGGGATTAAAAACAATCGCGCCTGTTTGCCTGCAGGCCACGCTTGCTTCGCTAGCTTCTTCAGCAAGCCCAATCGCGCCTGAAATCCCACCAATCTGGGAGTAGGAAATATAACAGGAGATACCCTGCACTTTCGGGTCATCGAACCGCTCGACTTCAATGGTATTGTTGGGCCCCAGCATTCTGAACTCGGTGCGCACGCTACCAATATGCGCCTCCTGAGCCAATAACGAGGCAGGAAGCAGAGCAAGTAAACCCGCCAACGATGCACTGGCGATACGGTTAGACGACAACATGGGCAGTGTCCTTGAAGAAGCGACGAGGTAATAAGTAGGCGACGAGCATACCTGAGTGCGCCTATTCAGAGGAGCCGCATTAATCCTAATGCCGAAATGGGCCAACAAAGAGAACGCCCGCCTTGTGTATCAATCGTTTCTCAACCCTTCGGTTCGATACAGCATATTCACTTCAACAACGCGGCCTTCAACTAAATGGCAGTAATCACGTTGAGTACCACCAGATTCACGACTGCGCACTTCCCCACCCTCACGTTCGCAGTACTCAACGGCATAGCGGTGTGCTTCTTGTGCACCATCCGCCGTACCTTGCGTTGAACACCCAGCCAGTGCAATGGCTATCAAAGCCAACAGGCCATAACGAGCCATTCGCGCCTCCCTTTGCGTCAATGTGTTGAACAGCGTTCATTGGCGTCCAAGAACGCCTGCGCCTGGTTCACTATAGTCAATATTCTGGCTTTCCCGGGCCAAAGGAGAACAGCCAAGGCCGTTATACCGCTGCTGCCATCAAGGCGCTGCCCGCGCGTGACCGGTTAGGGGCGTTGATCGCTTGCGTGATCCAATCCCCTGTTCTTGCTAGCGCGTTTAAATTGATGCCTGACGCGATACCCAAACCTTCAAGCATATACACCACATCTTCGCTGGCCACATTGCCAGAAGCCCCTTTGGCATAGGGGCAGCCACCCAAACCGGCGACGGAGCTATCAATAACGCTTACGCCCTCTTCCAGCACCGCATAGAGATTAGCAAGTGCTTGACCGTAGGTATCATGAAAGTGAGCGGCCAGATTATTCACCGGGACTTGGGCGGCAACAGCCGCCAGCATACGCTTGGCTTTGGATGGCGTGCCGGTGCCAATCGTATCGCCCAGCGATACCTCATAACAGCCCATCTGGTATAGCGCCTTGGCCACCCGCGCCACCTGTAAAGGTTCGACTTCTCCCTCATAAGGGCAGCCAAGCACGCAGGAAACATACCCCCGCACGCGCAGCCCGGCCTGACGCGCACGGGCGACCACCGGCTCAAAGCGTTCGAGCGACTCGGCAATAGAGCAGTTTATGTTCTTGTGCGAGAAGGCTTCGCTCGCCGCACCAAATACAGCGACCTCTTCAACACCACACTCAATCGCCGCCTCCAGGCCTTTCAGGTTAGGCGTCAAGGCTGAATAGACGACGCCGGGGCGCCGCTCAACACCCTGCATTACCTCCCGGTGATCAGCCATCTGAGGCACCCAGCGAGGCGACACGAAGCTCGCCGCCTCGACATTAGTACAGCCCGCTTCTACCAGGCGCTGGATGAACGCAAGTTTCAGATGAGTCGGCACGCGCGCCTGTTCATTTTGCAAACCGTCGCGCGGGCCGACCTCGACCAGACGCACAGAGGATGGCAGGGTCATGTCTTCTCCTTATCCGTGACGCAACTGTTCAAGAAGCTGTTGGGCGATATCCACACGCACCTTACCGCCATCCACAAGCAGCGCCGCGATCCGGTCAACTTCCTCATTTTCGGCCCCGGCCATCACTGCGATATTCTTGGCGTGCAGCGCCATATGGCCTTTCTGAATACCTGTGGTTGCCAGCGCCTTCATGGCGGCAAAATTTTGCGCCAACCCTACTGCGACGATAATACGCGCCAAGCGATCCGCTGTTTTTACACCCAAAATATCCAGGCAATGCCGAGCACTGGGATGCGAGCGAGTAGCGCCGCCCACCAGGCCTACCGGCATGGGCATTTCCAGCGTACCGGTCAGGTTCCCTTCGCTATCAGCCTCCCAATGTGTCAAGGAACGGTAGCGCCCGGTACGCGCGGCGTAGGCATGCGCGCCCGCTTCCACCGCACGGGTATCGTTACCGGTTGCCAGCACGACAGCGCTTACCCCGTTCATGATGCCTTTGTTGTGGGTGGCTGCCCGGTAAGGGTCCTGATCAGCAAAGCGATACGCATTAAGCATGCCGTCACGTACCGACTCGCCACCAAGATCTTCGAGCTTCCAGGTAGCACGCGCTCGCGCAATGCGCCGATCTGCAAGGTTGGAAAGAATACGCAGGCAGCTGCGGCCACCACTCCACTCTGCCAGAGAAGGTGCGACGGCTTCCGCCATCGAGTTGACGGCATTAGCGCCCATGGCGTCACGCACATCCACCAGCAGATGCACGATCAGCATGTTGTCGAGCACGCGCACTTCCAGCTCGCGAAAACCGCCCCCGTGCTGCAGCAACACCGGGTCGGTAGCATCACAAATGCTTTTTACCTGCTCAAACTCGGAAAGTAGCCGGAGGCGCGCAAACTCAGGATTGGGCACATCCAGCAACTGCACCTGTGCAATCATGATGGGTTCTGACGTATCGGTATAAAACCCGCCCGAGGCGCGACACTGCCTGGCCGCATTACAGACGGCGGCGACCACGGAGGACTCCTCGGTCGCCATGGGCACCAGCTGTTCCTCGCCATCAATGACCAGATTGGTAGCAACCCCGATGGGTAGGTTCAGCGTACCGATGACATTCTCGATCATGGCATCGGCAGTGGCTGACGAAATATTGCCCGTATCGGAAAAATGCGCGCGAACCTCGCTGCCAAGTCCGGCTATTTCAATGACTTTATCAAGCCGCTCGCTGGGGGGAAGCTGATAAAAACCGGGAATGCGTGATGTGCTGTGTGCCATTGATAATGCCTCTGATCAATTGAGATTGAATAAGTAAATGTGCCTGAAGCAGGCGGTTTACCAGGACGCTGCATATGCTTCAGGCATGGACCAAACGTATTAAGCAAGCAGCCCTAAAATCCACGGTGCGGCATATAGCGTCATGAACTGCACACCGTAGTTGACGCCCCATCGGTTGAGCAGGCCCGCCATCAGTGCCAACACCATCACGCCCAAAATGCCCATTACGCCAGCATCCATATAGGCGAGCAGCATGACCAGCGAGAAGAACATCGCCAGAAACGCTTCGTGGGGAATGTGCTTGAAGACAAAGATGCAGATACGCCGCGCGTACCGAACCGCAATCGGGTAAGTAATCAGCAAAGCGACACCGGCGCCCAAAATGCTGGCGATGGTAATTTCAGAAAAACTCATCAAGTGGTGAGCGTTCTGCTCAAGCGTCAGCACCGGCGGTGCGTTGAAGAAGGCATTACCCGGACCAATCGCCATGGGGCTCATGGGAATGCCCAGCGCCGCCAGGGGAATCAAGATGCCCGCGATGTAAGAAGCATTGGTGACCGCATCCATTGAAGAGAGCGCTCGGCTGGCCTTATTGACCGTGCCCTTCACCCAGCTCGACATTACCTCGCCCAGAAAAATCGTGATGCCCACTGGGCTCATGAAGAACGTAACCGAGCCCAGTACGGAGCTTGCCGCGGCCGAGGCGGTTTCCTGGCGCGTCAGAATACGAAACGGATTAGGTAGCTGCCCTTTCTCGTCGTCACCGTAGATCTGGATCTGCTTGGGCTCAGACTCCACCATTTTATGGCGCTCACTGTTGACCGTAAGCTGCGCCAGATTAAACATCATCGGACCAATGGTGATGCCCAAAAAGAACGAAATGAAGACCGTCTGTCCTTCTGGAATGACGCCCATTCCCCAATACAGGTGCCGTAACCCCTGGATCAGAGCCGCCAACAGCACAATACTGATCAGACTGATGACTTTCTCCTTGCTCATCAGCGCCAGAAATACGGCACCGCCAAAGAAAATCTGGCTGGCGTACTGGCCAAGCACATCGGCTAGCGGCGTTAACAGAAAGGCGAGGAACAGGCTGATGGGTATCGCGACGAGTGTACCTATGACCGAACCGGAGGCCATTTTACGAATCGCCAGGGTGGCGTGCCCTTCCCGCTTTAGAATCAGCGCGTGCTCGACCATAGGGGCCGACATCACCCCGCCCGGTATACCGGCTACCGAAACGGGGATAGAGTCGGTCAGCTTCTTGGCAACGATTGCCGCCATAAAGAAAGCCAGCACCACGGGAAGCGGTATACCTGCGACCACCAGCGCCAAGATTACGGGAGCCAGTACGGCGGTTTCATCAGTACCCGGCGCAACGCCAATGGCGGTATAAACGACGACAGCAATAATAGCGGCCGCCAGCATTTGAAGTAATAAGACGGGATCCATTACTACGTCTCCTCACCGGTTTGCAGCTGCCGCTTAGGGCGAAACAGCAGCGCATTGATGAAGAACCCCAGAATAGCGCCGCTTAGCCCCAGAATAAGCGGAAGCGGAGGCTGCGCCGGGGCAAGCAGATAGCCGCCTAGTGTTAACGGCGTAGAAATACACAGTGACAGCAGGAGGTCTCTCCCACTCACCGTGTCATCCCACACATTGAGAAACCGGTTCTTTTGCTCAGCCATAGCGTGTCTCCTTGAATTTATTATGGATGTTTCTTTTTTAATGCCGCTCATGATGGGTAAACTTGCGGCTTACTGACAGGTACAGTTAGTGAGATTGTACGAGGTACTGTACCTATCAAAAGAGAGGTACACTGATTTCACCGGGTTGGGTTTAGCCCATTTACGGGAGGCACCTACCATGTCGAAATCCAGACACGTGGCTGACACCATCCTCAAGGCTATCGAAGAAGGCCGCCTGGCACCGGGTGCCAGGCTCGCCTCTATACGCGAAGCCGCCCGCCAGCATGGGGTTTCGAAAAACACGATTGTTGATGCCTATGATCAGCTGATTGCACTGGGCAGGTTGCGCGCCCGGCAAGGAGCCGGCTTTTTTGTTACGCAGCCACCCGCGCTTGAAGCGCTGGAAAAGACCCACGAGCTAAATGAAGCCGTTGATAGCGTCTCGCTTTTGAGAGAGCAGTTAGTAGGTAATTTTCAGGTGCGGGTAGGCGACGGCCGAGCACCCGCTAGCTGGATGGGCGGCGCGGCGCTTGCACGTCAGGCCAAGCGGCTAACGTCCATCGGCAACGATGATATCGAGTACGGTGCCCCACAAGGGTATCTCCCACTGCGTGAAACGATTGCCAGGGTATTGGCCGGACGCTCTATTCATGCTTCCCATGAACAGGTACTGCTGACCTTCGGCGCCAATCACGCTTTCGATCTTATTATTCGCCACCTGATCGCCCCCGGCGACCGAGTTCTGGTGGAAACGCCCGGCTATTACCCGTTATTTGGCAAGCTGCGCCTGGCCAAGGCGAAGCTGATTGGCGTTTCGCGCAGCCACGAAGGGTTGGACCTTGATGACCTTGAGCGCAAAATTATTCAATACCGCCCCAATGTTTTCTTTCTACAGCCCAATGCTCACAACCCGACAGGCTCTACCCTTTCACTTAACCAGCTGTACCGGCTACTGACACTCGCAGAGCGCTACAACCTGATACTGGTAGAAGACGACGCCTTTGCCGACCTGCTCCACCGAGGAAGCGCCCACCTGGCAGCCCTGGATGACCTGAGTCGCGTGATTTACGTAGGCACGTTTTCCAAGACGCTTTCCACCGGCATTCGCTCGGGCTATTTAGCGGCAAACCCTGCGCTGGTTAATGCACTTACCGATATCAAAATGGTCACCGTCGTTAACAGCTCTACCTTCAGCGAGCGCCTAATTCACGACATGATTAACCACGGGCGTTACCGCCGCCACCTGGTACAGCTTCGCGAACGCATTACCAAGGCCAGCGCCAGTACCATTACCGCGTTGAAAGAGGTGGGGCTTGAGAATATAGAGGGGCCAGGGGAAGGTTATTACTTATGGGCGCGCCTGCCGAACAACATTGACGCAATGCTGCTAGCCAAAAAAGCCTCGGACGAAGGTATTTTCATTGCCCCTGGCAGCATCTTTTCACTACGCCCTAATGGGCCGGACGCATCGTCCATGCGTATGCATATTGCCTACGCTAATGATCATCGGTTTTTAGGGTTTCTTGAGCGTTGTTTGGGGTAGGATTTGGCGTCCCTGGCAGGAGTCGAACCTGCGACCTGCCGCTTAGGAGGCGGCTGCTCTATCCTACTGAGCTACAGAGACTTTGCTTGCAGAAGGGGCGCACAGTATAACGTGTTACAGATAACACTCCAACCCGCCTCTGCCCTTCTTACACCCATCCCAACAAACGCAGCGCAAAAATGCCCAGTGTTACCGAAATACTGGCCATTAAGGTGGTGATCGCAATGATGTTGGCGGCCAGGCCTGCGTTGCCGCCCATGGCTTTTACCATGACAAAGCTGGCGGCGGCGGTGGGGCTGGCAAAAAAGAGGAACAACAAACCCAACTGTTCGCCTTCAAAGCCTAACAGCCAGGCAGCTACGGTAGAGAGCACAGGCAAGATGGCCATCTTCATAATGCTGGAGCTCACCGCAATGTCGCTTTTATCTCGAATGCTGGACATCGAGAGCGTTGCGCCAATACAGATCAACGCCAACGGTAGCGTGAGCGACGCAAAATAATCCCCAGAGGTCATCACCCAACTGGGGAGCGAAATGGAAAAAGCGGTAAACGGTAAGGCCACAATCACTGAGATAATCAGCGGGTTCGTCGCAATATGCTTGAGAATGCTGCGCCAGTTAGCGGCTTGTTCCGTTTGATACGCGGTCAGCACCACTACCGATAGCGCGTTGTACATAATAATGACCACTCCAACCAACAGGCTGCCCGTTGACAGCCCATAGTTGCCGTACATGCCCGCTGCCAGCGCCAGCCCAACGACACCGCAATTACCGCGAAAAGCTCCTTGAACATAAATCCCGCGCTCGGCATAAGGAACGCGAAAGTGTGCCCATAGCCAACTCAACACAAACTGCCCCAGTGTGGCGATGGCAAAAAACACCATTAACGAGATATCCAGCGCAACGCTAATATCGGCTTTAATCAAACTTAAAAAAATCAAGGTGGGCAGCGTGGCTTTAAACACCAACGCAGACGCGGTGGTGACAAAGGTGCGATCAATCCACCCCAGGCGCTTTAAGCCAATCCCCAGAAAAACCATGGCAAACACGGGTAAGGTGATATCAAGTGTTTGAGTAAACAATTCAAGTAGGTTCACAGTGTTGCCTCAGCCAATTCAGCGTGCCCTTTCAGTTTGCGGTGGCGGGTAGTTTATCGAATGCATATCAAGAAAGGCAGACGCCGAACAGCATAGCTGTCGTGACCTAATAACGTAATCAAAGAGTTCCTGAAGGGCCTGGTCGGTCGCTGCGTTAACCTCCACGCTGTTGCACCCTTTGCCTGAGTGGATAACCGACACCTGGCTGCCTGGCACAGTGCCGCAATGGTTTACGCTTGCCCCAGTGTACAGCTTGGCAGTAACACGCCAAATTCATCGCCCCCTTGGCGGGCAACGTGGTCGCTACGCCGTACTTCCCACGCCACTATAGGTAAATAACGTCCAATTACCCAATTGGCAAGCCAAACTTAAGCATACGTCTGGAGTATACTGTACGGCCCTAACACCTTGTTTCTATTACACCACCCTATCAAAACAGCAGATTTTATCGCGCCGCATTAAATTAAATTTAAACGATTATTCAGCGTCGTGACTATAAACACAAATTTCTTTAGTCCTGTAAGCACTTGCAGTGGCTAATTGATAAGCGGGTCTGTTTCACGTATGTTCGCTCGCCTAACTTTTTGTTCCGTTACGAATGACAATACCCATGGCAAATAAAACGGCTGGCTTTACCTCATCAGGTATCGGAAAAATTAGCGCACTACCTGCCTTGCTGCCTGAATTTAGCCACTTTTCTTACTTACGACCACTGCAAAACAAACCTGACGTCGTGATTGGCTGGGGACTAAAGCCATCAAGCCTTCAGGCAAGGCGGTATGCCAAGCGCCGCCAGCTACCCTATATTGCTTTGGAAGACGGCTTTTTGCGCTCGCTTGGGCTGGGAGTAGCGGGCTATCAAGGGCATAGCCTGGTCGTTGATCACACCGGTATTTATTACGATGCCTCAAAACCTTCCGATTTAGAAAACTGGCTTAACAACGCCACTTTTACTACCGACGAAATCAACCAGGCCGAGCGGTGCATTAAGCAGCTTGCGCGCTATCGTCTATCCAAGTACAACCACGCGCCAGATCCTGCTTCAAGCAATTCGCCCCAAGAGAGAGTGCTGGTTGTTGATCAAACCGCAGGCGATGCTTCTATTGAGTTTGGGGGAGCGAATGCGGATAGTTTCGAGCAGATGCTGGCAACAGCGCTTACCGACCACCCTACGGCTGAGATTCTGGTCAAGATTCACCCGGATGTTATCGCAGGTAAAAAACAGGGCCACCTGCTCAGCGCGCAAAACCACCCCCGCTGCCGCGTGATCAGCAAAGACATTAACCCTTGGGCATTATTTGATCAGGTTGAAACTGTATATGTCGTGACCAGCCAGCTCGGTTTTGAAGCGTTGCTGGCGGGCAAACGCGTTCACTGCTTTGGCCTGCCCTTTTACGCAGGCTGGGGGCTCACCGAAGACCGGCTAGCCTGCTCGCGACGACATACAAAGCGCACGCTCCATGAAGTATTCGCGGCGGCTTATCTGCGTTATACGCGCTATGCCAATCCGTATACGCTAAAACCTGCCACGCTAGAGGAGACCATTGCGCTAATTGCCGACCAAAAGCGCCAGCAGGAGCGGCTACGCGGCAAGTGGATAGGCTGTGGCTTCTCCTCGTGGAAGCGACGCTTTATTCATGACTTTTTAGGCGGTGCCGCACAGCTTACGTACCAGAAAGCGCTGCCTGAGGCGCCACCTTCACAAAAGCTTTTAGTGTGGTCTAGCCGTATTGATCACACCTTCGAGCAGCAGCACGCCGCACTGATGCCCCATTTGTGGCGGATTGAAGATGGCTTTATTCGTTCTGTAGGCCTGGGGGTTGATCTTACTCAACCGCTTTCACTGGTCATTGATGCTCAAGGGATTTATTACGACCCAAGCCAACCCAGTGACCTGGAGTCGCTGCTTGAATATTCCGATTTTAGTGATGATCTACTAGAGCGTGCTGGCCAACTACGAGAGCGCTTAGTGGCATTAAAGCTCTCCAAATATAACGTGCGCGGACACGACACTCTCGAGCTGCCCGATAACCGGCTGATAATACTCGTACCCGGCCAGGTCGAGAGTGATGCATCCATTGCCACCGGCTCGCCGCATATTCGTACCAACAGCGCGCTTTTACGTGAGGTGCGCCGTACTCACCCCCATGCATTTATTATTTATAAGGCACATCCCGACGTGGTCAGCGGTGCTCGCATCGGAGCACTCGAACCCGATACTAAACACCTGTATGATCTGGATGCCAGCCACGTGGAAATCACCACGCTACTTGAGCGCGTCGATGCGGTTCATACCATGAGCTCGCTGACAGGCTTCGAGGCGCTATTACGTCACCGCAAAGTACATACGTATGGTATGCCGTTTTACGCAGGCTGGGGGTTAACACAGGATGCTATGCACTGCCCGCGCCGCTCTCGCGCCTTAACGCTGGAAGCATTGGTGGCGGGCACGCTAATTCTGTATCCATGCTACGTCGCTCCCTCGAGCCGTCAGCTCTGTAATGCGGAAACCGCCGTTAGCCTTTTAGAGCAGGCACGCACACAGCAACCGACGCTGACATGGAAGCAGCGCCTCTACCGGCTTTACCGTAATTTATTGATTGGAAGACACTGAGTTGAAGTCAAAGCGCGCATTCTTATTCTTACAAGGGGTCTGCTCGCCCTTCTATCAACGTTTAGCACGTCGTTTGACAGAGGACGGGCACCGCGTCGTAAAGGTTAACTTCAACGCTGGCGATATTGCTTACTGGCAACGTACCCACAGTGAAAACTACCTGTTTCGTGAATCATTAAGTGAACTGCCTGACTACATAGCATCGCTCTGGCAGCGCCATGCGATTACCGACCAGGTCATGTTCGGTGACCGCCGCCCTATCCACCGGCCCGCGGTAGAGAACGCCCCTGCGGCAGGGGTACGCACCCACGTGTTTGAAGAGGGCTACTTTCGCCCATTTTGGGTAACGCTTGAGCGCGACGGCGTAAATGGTCACTCGCTCTTACCCCGCGACCCCAGCTGGTTTTATGAAACGGGTAAGGCGCTACCCCAGTTACCCCCACCGGTGCGTTTTAGGTCTTCATTTAAGATCCGCGCCATGCACGATGTCAGTTATCACTTGGCGGGGTTAGCCAACCCATTGGTGGCACCGCACTACCGGAACCATGCACCGATTACTGCGCCGGTTGAATACGCAGGCTATATCAAACGCTTTGCGCTATTAAGGAAGTGGAAAAAGCAGGATGCCCAACGCATAAAAACCTTGATTGAAAGCGCCAAGCCCTACTTTATGCTGCCGCTTCAGCTCAATACCGATGCCCAAATTCGTGACCACTCACCCTATGCCAATATGCAAGAAGTGATAGATCATGTGATGGGCTCGTTTGCCGAACATGCACCAAGCGATGCCCTGCTTTGCATCAAGAATCACCCACTGGATATGGGGCTGGTCAATTACACCAGGATTATTGAACAGCTTGCCCAGTTTTACGGCTTGCCAGGTCGTATCGTCTATTTGGAGTCCGGCAACCTGGAGTTGCTAATTAAACATGCAGTGGGCACCGTGACGGTTAACAGCACTGTCGGCTTTGTTTCTTTGGAAAAACAGTGCCCTACGTTTGCGCTAAGCGACCCCATTTACAATCTTGCCGGGCTTACCTATGAAGGTAGCCTCGACGAGTTTTGGAATCGGCCGCCGCCGCCAAGCCAAGCGCTGTTCACCTATTTTCGTAATACGGTGATGCATAGCGTTCAAGTGAACGGCGGTTTTTACTGCCAGCCAAGCATTGACCTGGCCGTTAACAATGCAGCGCACATACTGGAAGCCTGCCCGTCGCCGTTGGAGAAACTACTTTGAGTACCGCTCCAAACCTCACCACACCTGAGCGCTGCGTGCTGATTACGGGAGCAACCGGCGCTATAGGTGGTGCCTTGGCACGCGCCTATGCCGCTCCACGTACTCACCTGGTGCTGCATGGCAGGCAACAAGACGCACTATCCCACCTGGCGGATGCTTGCCAAGCGCTGGGCGCTCAGGTGACAACCAGCTCAGTTAACCTGGTCGATGAAGAAGCACTCAAGCAGTGGCTTCATACACTGCGTAAAGAACACCTGCCTGATATTGTGATCGCCACCGCTGGCAAGAACGCCCATCCCCAACCAAACGGGGCATTGGAGCCCTGGGACGATGTTCAAGCGCTTCTGGATATCAATCTGAAAACACCCATCGCCATGGCCCAGCATTTGGTGCCTGCCATGCAAAAACGAGGCAGCGGGCAGTTAGTGTTGATTAGCTCGCTCGCCGCTTGGCACGGCCTGCCTACCACGCCCACTTACAGCGCCAGCAAAGCAGGGATTAAGGCTTATGGGGAAGGCTTACGCGGGCTGCTGGCCCCTCATGGTGTGGGGGTAACGGTCGTAATGCCGGGTTATGTAACCTCGCCCATGTGCAATGCCATGCCAGGCCCCAAGCCTTTTGAATGGCCACCAGAACGAGCTGCCAATGTGATTAAGCGGGGCATTGATGCAAACCGGGCTCGTATCAGCTTTCCGTTCCCACTCAATTTTGGCACCTGGTGGCTGGCCGTACTTCCGGCCGCTATTTCACAATGGCTAATCAAACGCCTGGGCTTTAATCATACTGACCATTCAGGGAGCGATTGATATGACAGCCTCGCTGCCCTTTGCGCTTTTTTGGCCATTGCTGGTTGGAGGGATGGGGACGATCATCTTCGAAGCCCTCCTTAACCCTCGCCCTCAGCCGCTTTGGCGGCGTGGCCTGGCGGCCAACTGCGTCCATGTAGGCAGCTGGCTATTGCTATTTGGCGCGTTTATTCTGGTGCTTCAGCGGCCCTGGTTTGCGGTGGTGTTTATTCTGGCGCTTCAGTTGGTGGTCGTTCAATCCAGTAATACAAAATTTCGCACACTCTGTGAGCCGTTCATCTGCCACGATTTTGAGTACTTTTGGGATGCCATCCTCCACCCCCGCCTTTATGTGCCCTTTTTTGGGACCGGCCTTGCCATAGCCGCCATTGGCGCGGGAGCCGCAGCCATCGGAGCGTTTCTGTACTGGGAACCTTCGCTCGTATCTCAGTGGGGCGGGCAACGCTTTATCACTCTCTGCGGCTTACTCATCGCAATAGGTGCGCCGCTTATCGCCTTGGGCTGGCGGGCACTCGCTCCCACCACATTGAACCCGGTAGATGACATAAATCGTTTGGGATTATTTGCAAGCCTATGGGCCTATGGCATCGCCCTTATGCGCTCATCTCCTCCCGCGCCTGAACAATCCCCGTTTTATCTGTTAACCCAAAAGATTGAAGCCAGTCGCCTCACCGCAACATCGAACGTACGTCCTAATGTCGTACTGGTGCAAAGCGAATCCTTTTTCGACCCACGCCCCTGGCACCCTGACATTAGTGACAGCTTATTAAAGAATTTTGATGCTACGCGCTTACAAGCGCAGCTGCATGGCGAGCTGAAGGTGCCCGCATGGGGTGCTAATACCGTGCGTACCGAATGTGCAGTACTTACCGGACTTTCACCGGCCGCGTGGGGCCCGCGCCAATTTAACCCCTATCGCACGCTGTCGCGCCACCCACTGCCAAGCCTGGCCAGTGCGTTTAAGGCAGCGGGGTACCGTACGGTATGCGTTCACCCCTACCCTGCCAGCTTTTATATGCGCCATAAAGTGATCCCCCCGTTAGGGTTCGACCAGTTTATCGATCTCACTGGTTTTGAGAGTAGCGACAAGCAAGGCCAGTACATCGGCGACCTGGCCGTTGCACGAAAGGTTGGACGCCTGCTTGAAGATAGCGATAATGGGCCTCTTTTTATATTTGTGATTACCATGGAAAACCATGGGCCGTTGCACCTGGAAGCACCTCACCAGGAAAGCCTTGCGGCTGCACTGCCCACAGCGCCTTGGCCGCTACCTGCACATTTACACGATTTAGCCGTGTACTTGCGCCATCTAGGCGAGGCCGACAAAATGTTGGCTAGCGTTAAAAGCACGCTGGATGAACATAAGCGGCCAGGATTGCTGGGCTGGTATGGTGATCATGTACCTATATTGCCCGAAGCGTATGAGCACTTCTCGTTACCGGCTGGCACTACGCCGTACATGATATGGTCGACGCAGACTAAAGAGTGGTCGAACGACTTTATGCCCGAACAGCATGACACGTGCGCGTTAACCGCCAGTGAACTTGGCGTCCAGCTATTTAAACAAGCGTTTGGACACGATATAAGTAGCGATGTGATCAAGGCAGAACCAGAACCTCAGGAGCAAGAATGACTAGACGCGTTGCCATTATCGGCGCCGCCCATCGTTTCCCCGGCACCACCCCTGAAACGTTCTGGCAGGACCTGCAAGCCGAAAAAGATCTGGTCACCCAAGTGGCCTCTGACCGCTGGAGCCATGAGGCTTTTTTGCACCCCGACAAGCGCCACCCAGGCACCAGCGTTACCTTTGCGGCAGGAAGCCTTGGCGACATCAGCGGGTTTGATGCCGAGTTTTTTGGTATTTCGCCCCGCGAAGCGGCCAATATGGACCCACAGCAGCGCATGCTGCTGGAGCTCGCCTGGGAAACCATCGAAAGCGCCGGCATCGTCCCCGGCAGCTTACGCGGCAGTCAGTGCGGTGTGTTCCTGGGGGTCGCCAGCCTTGACTACTCGTATCGCATGGCGGATGACATGGCGGCCATTGATGCGTCAACCGCGACGGGTAACACGTCAAGCATTGCTTCCAACCGTCTCTCTTACGTGTTTGACCTACATGGCCCAAGCATGTCGCTGGATACCGCCTGTTCGTCATCCATGGTGGCGTTTCATCAAGCCTGCCAATCCATTCGCAGCGGTGAAACGACCATGGCGCTGGCGGGGGGTATCAGCCTTCATCTGCACCCTTATGGGTTCATTATATTCTCCAAGGCGAGCATGCTCTCGCCAACGGGCCGCTGCCAGGTGTTTGATGAATCAGGCGATGGCTACGTGCGCTCTGAAGGCGCGGGGCTTTTCCTGCTCAAGGATTACGACCAGGCGATTGCTGACGGCGACAATATTCTCGCAGTGGTCGCTGGCTCGGCGGTGAATACCGATGGCCATAAATCAGGCATTACGGTACCTAACCCCAGCGCACAGATTGACCTAATGCGCCGCGCCTACGAACAGGCAGGCATCAGCCCCGACGAGATCGACTATCTGGAAGCCCATGGCACGGGCACCGCCGTTGGCGACCCAATAGAAACCCGTGCTATTGGTGAAGCCCTGGGCAAGTATCGCCAGGCCCCCCTGCCGATTGGCTCTATAAAAAGTAACGTCGGCCATTTGGAAACGGCGTCAGGGGTCGCGGGGATTGCCAAAGCGCTTTATAGCCTGCAACACCGTGAAGTGCCTGCGACCATCGGCATTCGCAAGCTTAATTCACGCATCAAATTTGATGAATGGAACCTGCATGTCGTTACCAAAGCGCAGCCTCTTAAAAAAGAGGGGCGCCTGGTCATCGGGATTAACTCGTTTGGCTTTGGCGGCGCCAATGCCCACGTTATTTTAGAAAGCGCACCGGAAAAACCGGCAGCAGCTGGCCACACATCCGCTCATACACTGCCCATCCGGCTAAGTGCTAAAAGCCAGGACGCACTTACGGATAGCGCTCACTTATTAGCAGAGCACCTCATAGAAGGCAGTGACGCCTTCTACAATGTTGCCCATACACTGTTTAACCACCGTGAACAGCACACCTTTGGCGCACTTTGCTTTGCACAAACGCCAGAAGAAGCCGCAGCGGCGCTGAGCCAATTTGCCAAGGGCGAAGACACCCCGCATGTGATCACGCTGGAACGACTGCCCAATGCGCGTGGCCCGGTATTTGTTTATGACGGCAATGGCTGCCAGTGGGAAACCATGGGCCGTGAACTGCTCAATACAGCCCCCGTGTTTGCCGATGCTATTGACCGCGTGGACAGCCTATTTCAGCAGCACGGCGATTTCTCGCTACGTGCTGAGCTTGAGGGGCAGAACGGAGAGAACCGCTTCGAGCTTACCGAAATCGCTCAGCCAGCCCTGTTTGCTCTACAGGTCGCGCTAACAGAATGGCTAAAAGCGCAGGGCATCATGCCTACCGCTGTGTTTGGGCATAGTGTCGGGGAAGTCGCTGCCGCCTGGGCTGCAGGCGCACTCAGTCTTGAAGACGCCGTCAAGGTCATTTATTTCCGCAGCTTTTATCAAGGCAAAACCCGTGGCAAGGGCGAAATGAGCGCCGTCGCCATGAGCGCCGAAGACATAGCGCCATGGCTTGCCAAGCCAGAATTTGACCAGGTTTGCCTCGCGGGTATTAACAGCCCTAAAGGCATCACGCTGGCAGGTAACCGCGATCAACTGGCCGAGCTTGAAGCCGCGTTAAGTGAACAAGGCACTTTCGCTAAGCGCCTACCGCTGGACTACGCCTTCCATAGCCCCGCCATGGATAGCATCCAGCAGGGGGTTATTGATGCCCTGGCCGACATTACCCCTTGCAAAACACAGCTGCCCTACTACTCAACGGTTACCGGTGAACTTAGCCTGGGCACTGAGCTTGACGCCACGTATTGGTGGAAAAACATCCGCGAACCGGTCCTGTTTGATAACGCAGCCACCGCGCTGATACAACAGGGTTATAACGTATTTGTAGAAGTTGGCGCGCATCCCATTTTGCGCCGCTACCTCAATGAAACACTACGCCAGCAAGAGCGTAAAGGGCTGGCAATTGGCACCATTGAGCGGCACAAGCCTGGTCTTGAACAACTGCTGCAAAGCGTTGGCCAGTTACTGTTGAGCGGGCTTTCATTTGATATGCGTCATGCCTTCCCCGTGGAAGGCCAACGTACCTTACTGCCCCGCTACCCATGGCAACGCACGCGGCACTGGGTCAACAGCACACAAGACAGTCAAGGACTGCTTTCACGCTATTACCAGCATCCTCTACTGGGCTATCCTCTGGCGCAGCAAGAGCACACTTGGGAAAGCCAGTTGGACATTAAGCGTCAGCCTTGGCTTGCTGATCACGTGGTGGGTGAAGGCGCGGTGTTCCCCGGTGCCGGGTTTGTTGAGCTAACCCTGGCCGCCGCATTACAGCAAAAAGATACCCCACTTTTGGATATCGAAGAGCTGGAAATTCGTGCCCCCCTCCTGCTGGATGGACCTAATGGTCGTGCTCTGCGCTTAGCGCTCAATTCGGAAGATGGCCGCATCGCCATTCACTCCCGTGAACCAGCCAATGGTCACGAATGGCAGTTAAACGCGGTAGCGCGCAATATGCACGAAAGCCGTGGCTTTCTGCTCAACCGTCGGGCACCTAAACTGCCTTCGCGCGCACCGGACTACACGCTAACGGAACACCTGCAAATGGCCGAGCGCATCGGCCTGCACTATGGGCCTGCCTTCCAGGCAATTAGCCACGGATGGATCGAAGATAACGCCGTCATCGGCGCCATCGATTTATCCAGTAACGTGCAGGCACAGCTAGCGACGCTTCACCTTCATCCCGGCATTCTGGATAGCGCCTTCCAGATGTTTATCCCTTTGCTAGCGCAGCACAGCGAATTTGCCGCACAGCTTGCGTTTGTGCCTGTTCGGGTTGGTCGTATACAGGTCAACCTCGAAGCGGGTGTGCCGGTACTGGCTCGCGCCGTGATGGGCAAACGCGCGCCCCACTCGTTTACCGCAGATTTTGAGCTGTACGATGCGAATGGAAACGCCGTGGCCGTGCTGAGCCAAACACGCTTCAAGGCGATTCGTTTGAACCGCGCGCATCATCAGTCGTTTAGCTATCTGGATATTGAGCTTACGCCAGCGCCGCTTGACGCCAAGCCACTGCCCTTGGCGGCCGATGCCCTAAACCGTTTGGCACAACTAAGCGGCCACTACGCGTCATATACCGGTCAACGCTACGCCCAGGAAGTCGCTCCGTTACTCGATAGCCTAAGCGAAGCATTTACCCAGCATGGCTATGCCATTGAAGGTGACGAGGAAGCACTGGCGCCCGAGGCTATCTGGCAACTGCTGGTGCAGGATTACCCCGACTATTTTGCACCGATTCACCTGGTGGGCCGCTTGGGCTTGCACCGTGATGCACTACTCAACGGTACGACATCGCTTGAGACACTGGGCATTACCACTGAGCTAATGGCAAGGCTAAATCGTGTACTGATCGGCGAATGCGGTTGGCAAGCGCTTGCCACTGAGCTTGGTAGTTTGATCGAAGCCTCACTTTCCCTATTGGGCCAAGGCGAGCGCCTGCAGCTGCTTGAAGCGGGCCCCTGCGCGCCCGCGCTGGGCCAGCGTCTGCTGGAACAGCTAGCCAATGCAGGCCAGGCAGGCAATCACCACTACCGAGTGGTTACGACGCATGACAGCGCACGTCACCAGGCAGAACAGCTGCAAGAGCGCTACCCGCTTATTGATGTGCAGTCTCTGGATGATGCACCACACACGTTAGCAAACGCAGAAAAAGCCCAGCTCGCCTTCATCAGTACCGATGCCACCCAACCTGCTCGCACGCGCCAGTTGATTGAGGCCTTACCTACCCAGTTGGCTCCTGGCGCCCACCTTATGGTGATGGGTATAGCCCCCAGCCAGTGGCTAGACGACGTGCTGGCAACGCCAGGCATCGACCAGACGGCGCTGGAACACAGCACACTAAGCGATTGGCTAAGTGCCCAAGGCTTTATTGTTTCAGCCCCTATCGAGCTTGAAGAAAGCGCGGCGGGCGCTTACCTGCTGCATGCCCAGCTGCCTCTGACATCCGTCAATTCTCAGGCGGATGAAAGCCTAGCCAACACGCCTTGTCAGTTAATCATAACCGACCCGACCAACGAGGCGCTTGCGGCGCGCTTGGCTAAAGCACTTACCGCTCACCAAGCCAAGGTGCGGGTTGAGCAAAGCGACGACGCACCCGATGCGCTATTGCAAAATGCACTCGGCGAATGGGGCGAGGCTGCTCAAACGTTGAATGTGGTTGACCTACGCGACCTGGGCGGTAGCGACACCGCCGTGCAAACCTTGCGTTGTTATCGTGCCCAGCAGTGGAGCCTGGCGCTGGAAGCGGCCAAACTCACCTCGGCAACGCTATGGCTTACCACTCAAGGTGTTAGCCTGCTTTGGGACACTCAGCAAGCACACGACAACGTACCCGATGATGCAGCACTTTGGGGCTTTGGCCGCTCGCTTGCCAATGAAGCCGTGGGTCATACGGCCAGCTTGCTGGATATCCCCTATGAGGTTAGTGATGCAGCGTTAAGTACATGGGCTGCATCGCTGACTATCGCGGACCGCGAAAACGAAGTCGTCATCAATGCAGGCGGTGAACGCTTTGCCACCCGCTTGCGCACCTTGCCTGCACCAGCACCTCAACAAACCGTTAGTACGCCTGCCCGTCAAGCAATGACCCTCGGCTTTGCGCTACCCGGGCAGCTGCGCCAGTTACAGTGGCGCCCACGAGCGTTACCTGCGCTTAAGGCCGATGAGGTTGAGGTCAAGGTAAAAGCTACCGGGCTTAACTTCCGTGACGTGATGTACACGCTCGGCCTGCTTTCTGACGAAGCGATCGAGAACGGCTTTGCGGGGCCCACGCTGGGCCTTGAGTTCTCTGGTGAAGTTATTGCCGTGGGCGACAACGTTACTCACGTAGCCCCAGGGCAAGCCATCGTCGGCTTTGGGCCAGCCAGTTTTAGTGACCGGCTGATTGCCAGTCAGCACGCGATAGCGCCTCTTCCAGAAGGCGTGAGTTACGCCGCCGCTGCCACTATCCCGACCACGTTTTTTACCGTGTATTACGCGCTTAAACACTTGGCACGCCTGGAGCCAGGTGAAAAAGTCTTGATTCATGGCGCAGCCGGTGGTGTCGGTATTGCCGCGCTGCAAATTGCCCAATGGCTTGGCGCGGAAATTTACGCCACGGTGGGCTCGGAAGAGAAGCGCGACTTTTTACGACTAATGGGCGTGGAGCACCTTTATGATTCCCGCTCGCTCACCTTTGCCGAAGAAATTCTTGAAGACACTCAGGGCGAAGGTGTCGATATCGTACTGAACTCACTTGCCGGGGAAGCCATCAACCAAAACCTGCGCGCCCTGCGCCCCTTTGGTCGATTCCTGGAACTGGGTAAACGCGATTTCTACGAGAATACCCACATTGGCCTGCGTCCTTTCCGCAATAACTTAAGCTATTTCGGTATCGACTCTGATCAGCTAATGAAAGTACAGCCTGCGCTGACCCAGCGGTTGTTCGGGGAAATGATGGCGCTGTTTAACGACGGCACCCTCAGCCCGCTACCGTTTACCGCGTTCAGCCATAGCCAGGTCATCGATGCTTTCCGCTATATGCAGCAAGCGCGCCAGATCGGCAAAGTCGTCGTTACCTATGAGCAGCCTATTGCGCCGCCCAGAAACGAAGCGCTGGGCCGTGAAACGCTGAGCCTATCAAACGATGGCAGCTACTTGGTGACCGGCGGCTTGGGCGGGTTCGGCCTTAAAACCGCCCAATGGCTGGTAAGCAAAGGCGCTCGCCAACTGATTCTGCTTAGCCGCAGCGGCCCGGCCAGCGAAGAAGCACAAGCTGCTATTGCGGATTTTAATGCTCAGGGCGTACAGGTAATGGCAGCAGCCTGCGACATTACCAACCGCGATGCACTGGCCAACGTGTTAGCACGCGCCAAGGATGAGCTGGGCCCGCTGCGCGGTATCGTGCATGCCGCCACGGTGATAGATGACAGCTTGATTCGTAACCTGGACGCCGAACGCATTCAAAAGGTGCTAGCGCCCAAAATAGAGGGTGCTCGCCACTTGGATGCGCTAACGCGTAATGAGCACTTGGACTTCTTTATCCTCTACTCGTCAGCGACCACGCTATTTGGCAACCCAGGTCAGGCCAATTACGTGGCCGCCAACCATTGGCTCGAAGCGTTTACCGCTAATCGTCGTGCCGCCGGTCTTCCTGCAACCTGTGTACGCTGGGGTGCCATTGAAGATGTCGGCTTCCTGGCGCGCAACACGCGCACGCGTGACGCGCTGCAAGAGCGTTTAGGCGGTTCTGCCCTTCGCTCAGATGATGCGCTTAACGTGCTTGAGCAGATGCTGGTATCACCCGGCCCCAGCCTTGGCGTACTGGAGCTTGAATGGGGCGCGCTCGCCCGCTTCTTGCCGACCGCCAATGCGCCACGCTTTAACGAGATTGCCCGTGCCAGCGATGACGACAGCAGCAACGATACCGATGACGATATCAGCGCTCTGCTTGCCGAGCTTTCACCGGAAGAGCTGCATAGTACGGTCACAGAGCTGCTTCGAGCAGAGCTTGCCAGCATCCTGTTAATTGAAGAGGAAAAGATTGACGTTAATCGCTCGGTCTACGACATGGGCTTTGACTCGCTGATGGGGGTCGAGCTGATGACAGCAATCGAGAACCGCTTGGGTGTTCAGGTGCCGGTAATGATACTTAGCGAAGCCTCAACGCTTAACAAGCTGGCGGGTGTGCTGATTCAAAAGCTCCATCAGCATGACGACGATGTTGAAGAAGCACCGCAAGATGCGTTAGCCTCTCTGGCCGCTCGCCACGGGGCAGGCGGGCTCACCGAGCCAGCATCAACATCATCGACAACCGAGACACCATGACCGCTAAGCGCTCTGATTTAAAACGGCAGCTGTTGGAACAAGCACGTAAACGTACTACGCCACGTACGATGCCACGCGCAACGTCCAACGCTGCCGCCCCTTCACAGGGCAACGACTCAAGCAATCCGGTGCCCGAGCGCTTTACGCGGTTTGATGCCCACCCAGGCTACCAGCAGCTTGCCATGCTGCGCCAGGGTGCTGAACAGTTGGGGTTAAAAGACCCCTTCTTTAAGGTGCATGAAGGCATTGCCGGAGCAACCAGCGTTATTCAGGGGCAACCGTGCATTAACTTCGCCAGCTACAATTACCTTGGCTACTCGGGTGACCCGCGCGTTAACCAAGCCGCTTGCGAGGCGGTGACGCGTTACGGCAGCTCCGTATCGGCCAGCCGAGTCGTTTCTGGTGAGCGCCCTATTCACCGGGAGCTGGAACACGCCATTGCCAAGGCGTACCAGGTCGATGATGCGGTCGCGTTTGTGAGCGGGCATGCCACTAACGTATCAACGCTTGGCTATCTGCTTGGGCCTAAAGACCTCGTGCTACATGACGAGTATATTCACAACAGCTCACTGGTTGGCGCGCAGCTTTCCGGCGCCAAACGCATGTCGTTTTCCCATAACGACCCCGATGCCCTCGATGCCTTGCTTAGCCGCCACCGTCATCAATTTGAACGGGTGATTGTCGTCATCGAAGGGCTTTACAGCATGGATGGCGACATCCCGGACCTGCCTCGCTTTATCGAGCTCAAAAAGCGGCACCAAGTATGGCTGATGGTTGATGAAGCACACTCCTTCGGCGTTATGGGTGATAACGGCTTAGGGCTTCATGAGTACTTTGCCATCGACCCACGTGATGTGGATATCTGGATGGGCACGATGAGCAAAACGCTCTCCGGCTGTGGCGGGTACATTGCGGGCACTAAAGCGCTGGTTGAAACGCTGCGCTACTTTGCGCCCGGTTTCTTGTACAGTGTGGGAATGCCTGCCCAGGTCGCCGCCCCTTCGATCAAAGTGCTAGCGCTTATGCAGCAAGAGCCTGAACGGGTGGAAAAACTTCACTCGATCTCGCGCTACTTCCTGCAGCAAGCCAAAAAACACGGCATGGATACCGGGCACAGCATCGGCGCAGCCGTTGTTCCCATCATTGTGGGCAGTTCACCGTTGGCAGCACACCTCTCTCACACGCTGCTTGAACAGTACCACATCAATGTTCAGCCGATTCTTTACCCAGCCGTACCGGAAAAGAGCGCCCGGCTACGCTTTTTCCTTGCCTATGATCATACTCAGGCACATATCGACCAAACCCTAGAAGCACTCGCTACACTGCTCGCCCAGGCACAGAGCTAACGGCATGGAACCTACTGACCTAGAGCTAACCACTTCCGAGTCCAGCATTGAAGAGCGCGCCCTGCCCAACTGGTACGTTATTCAGTGCAAAGGCAGCGAATCATTCCGCGCGGCCGAACACCTCGCTCACCAGGGTTATGAGGTGTTTCATCCAGTACTGAATGTACAACGCAAGCGCCAGGGCAAGCTTGCCACGGTGAGCGAACCGCTGTTTCCCTATTACCTGTTTATTCGTTTAGACCTGGTTGTCAGCAATTGGCGCCCCATTCGCTCTACCCGTGGTGTATTACGCCTGCTGACGTTTGGCAATACGCCCATTAGCGTGCCCAATACACTGGTGGAGACGCTTCGCGCCCAACCTCACCGCTCAGAAGGGAGCCATACCTATTTCTGCGCAGGCGAAAAAGTCACCATTACTGACGGCCCCTTTAAAGACCTTGACGCTATATTCGAACGCTGCAAGGGCGAAGAGCGCGCCATTGTGTTGCTGAATGTACTCCAGCGCCCGCAACATCTTAACGTGCCGATTGAACTGTTGCGTAAGCCATAAAAGGTGAGCACCCCCAACGGTTCGCTGCGGCCTGCTTCGCCTAATACGTAATCAAGGCTACCAGAAGACGTTCATAAGATTATCCTGCTAATGTTGAGCCCTACAGTGGCCTGCTTGGCATATCGCACAAGGATAATTCAATGAACCTCGACCCTCATTACTACCCGGCCGCCTCCCGACGCATGGTGACGTTGGGTAAGCGCGGCATGGTCGCCACCTCCCAAACGCTTGCCGCCCAAGTGGGTGCCGATATTCTGCGTAATGGCGGCAACGCAATTGACGCGGCTATTGCGACCGCCGCCGCACTTACCGTGGTTGAGCCCACCTCCAACGGTATTGGCAGCGATGCATTTGCCCTGGTGTGGGTGAAGGATACATTACACGGCCTGAATGCCAGCGGCAGAGCCCCAATGGGGATTAGTATTGATGCCGTACGAGAGCTTGGCCTGGATGCAATGCCCGCCCACGGACTAACCCCAGTGACCGTACCCGGCGCCCCCGCTGCCTGGGCCACGCTTTCTGAGCGCTTTGGCACGCTTCCCCTTGCGACACTGCTGGCTCCGGCGATTACCCTGGCCGAAGAGGGCTTTGCGGTTTCTCCCGTGGTGAGTCAGCTATGGCAAAAAGCCTTCACCCGTTACAAGCAGTACAACCGCCCAGAGTTTGCCCCCTGGTTTGAACACTTTGCACCACACGGCCATGCCCCAAAAGCGGGCGACATTTGGCATTCACCCGACATGGCCAACACGCTACGCGCGATAGCTGAAAGCGGCGCCAATGTGTTCTACGAAGGCGAGCTAGCCGATGCCATGGATGATTTTTCGCGCCAGCATGGTGGCTTTCTACGCAAGGAAGATCTTGCAGCCTTCACACCTGAATGGGTTGACCCTATTAGCACTCACTATCGCGGTCATGATATCTGGGAAATCCCGCCCAACGGCTGCGGTTTAATCGCACTACAGGCACTCGGCATGCTGGAATCACTGGGCGATGAGCCACGTGATGCGATTGAATCGCTGCATCGCCGCATCGAAGCGACCAAGCTGGGTTATGTAGATGGCCTACGTTATATCACCGAGCGTGAAGCTATGGCACCAAGCGTCGAACAGATGCTCTCACCGGCCTACTTGGCGCAGCGCAGTAAGTTGATCGGAAACGAAGCCATTGACCCCGTACACGGTAATCCACTTCTGGGCGGCACGGTATACCTCGCCACTGCGGATGACGAAGGCAATATGGTCTCGTTTATCCAAAGCAACTTTGAAGGCTTCGGTTCAGGTACTGTCGTGCCAGGCACCGGTATCAGCCTGCAAAACCGGGGCTGGTCATTCTCACTTAACGAAGAAGACGCCAACGTATTGCGCCCCGGCAAGCGCACCTACCACACCATAATCCCCGGCTTTATCACCAAGGATAATCAAGCGGTCGGCCCCTTCGGCGTTATGGGCGGTTACATGCAGCCTCAAGGCCATGTACAGGTAGTTACCAGCCTGCTGGAAGACAGGCTCAACCCACAGGCGGCACTGGACCTACCGCGCTGGAAATGGGTAGCAGGCAAAACCGTTGAGGTGGAACCCAGCTTTCCCGACCACCTCGCCCAAGCATTAGAACGACGCGGGCATCACATTGTCAGGACGAACGATGCACTGACCTTTGGCCGCGGGCAAATTATCCTACGCAACGCCGCCACCGGCACATTCCAGGGCGGCACCGAACCCCGCACAGACGGCGCCGCTCTGCCCGTATAGCGCCGGTAAACGCCATTACCGCGCCCGATGGTTAAGGCCACGCCTCACCAACATGGCAATTGTAGCCCGCACTACGGTTGAAGCACTCCGCATTGATATGCGCAGAATTGTAGCGCGTGGTAACGCAGGCGAGGAACGAGCCTGCAGCACCCGCGAAAGGCGGCGCCAGCCGCCCGGATGCGCCGCCTTGGCCCGGAGCCGCACCCAACACCAACCCCGGCAGCGCGGTGCGCTGCTTTTGCGCCGGGCCGCCGCTGCGGGTGCGCTTCGCTTACCGCGCCCGATGGTTGAATCACGCCACAACAGCATGGCAATTGTAGCGCGCGGTAACGCAGGCGAGGAACGAGCCTACGGCACCCGCGAAAGGCGGCGCCAGCCGCCCGGGTGCGCCGCCCAGGCTTGAAAACCGCACCCAACCCCGGCAGCGCAGGGCGCTGCTTTGCGCCGGGCCGCCGCTGCGGGTGCGCTTCGCTTACACCGCACTACGATTGAGCCTCGCCAGCATGGCAATGAATACTGACGCTACGTATCGTATTTCGTTTAAATATCGTTTAACTGACTTTGTTAATATTCTGCTTTTTTAAGTAAAACACTGCGACTTTGGTCTAAATTCCGCTATTTTTTTACTCATTCCGAAACGACATAGGGTATGCAAGAAAGCGCATCCCCCGTTTAATGTCCCTCAAATAGCTGACCAGCTAACAACGTCTTTAGTAATTACACATGGTATTTTTTCATGCCCTACGTTCACGATACGCTGTCCCGTTTAAAGCTTAGCAGCCCCGCTCAGGTTGAATTTTATCAAGCGGCAGAAGAAGTATTAGAGTGTTTGCGCCCTCTGTTTGAGCGTCAGCCGCACTACCTGCAGCACAGCATTATTGAGCGTATGGTCGAACCAGAGCGCCAAATCATGTTCCGCGTTTGCTGGTTAGATGATGCTGGCTGCGTACAGGTCAACAAAGGCTATCGTATTCAGTTCAACTCAGCCCTTGGGCCCTACAAAGGCGGCTTACGCTTTCACCCAAGCGTTACGGCAGGCACCATCAAGTTTTTAGGGTTTGAGCAAATTTTCAAAAACGCCTTAACCGGGCTGCCTATCGGCGGCGGCAAAGGTGGCTCTGACTTCGACCCCAAGGGTAAGTCAGACAACGAAATCATGCGTTTTTGCCAAGCCTTCATGTCAGAGCTTTACCGCCACATCGGCCCTACCCGCGATGTACCGGCTGGCGACATTGGCGTTGGCGCGCGTGAAATTGGCTATATGTATGGGCAGTACAAACGTCTGACAGGTCGCTATGAAGGCGTATTAACCGGCAAAGGCCTAAACTGGGGCGGCTCGCTTGGTCGTAAAGAAGCCACCGGATACGGCGCTGTTTACTTCGCGCAAAACATGCTGGCGGCCCGCGGCGAGACCCTGGAAGGCAAAACCTGCCTGGTATCCGGCGCGGGGAACGTGTCCATTTATACCATTGAAAAACTGTATGAGCTGGGCGCCACCCCCATCACCTGTAGCGACTCACGCGGCACAGTCCACGATCCAAAGGGTATCGACCTTGGGCTTCTTAAGCAGCTTAAAGAAGTCAAACGGGTATCGCTTGAAGAGTACCTAAGCGAGCACCCTGACGCGCACTACATTAGCGCACGGGATTATCCGCAAGGTGGGCATGCGGTTTGGCACATTCAGGCAGACGCCGCTTTCCCCTGTGCCACCCAAAACGAGCTAACCGAGCTTGATGCCAAAACGCTTCTCGCCAATCAGGTTACCTGTGTGAGCGAAGGCGCCAACATGCCTTCGACCACCGAGGCTGTTGACTGCTTCCTGGCCGCTAAAATTGCCTATGGCCCAGGTAAAGCCGCTAATGCCGGCGGCGTGGCGACAAGCCAGCTGGAGATGGCGCAGAACAGCAGCATGGAGCAGTGGCCCTTGGAAAAAGTTGACCAAAAACTCAAAGAGATAATGGCCAATATTTTCCAACAGTGCGCCACCACGGCGGAAGAGTTTGGCGACCCCACCAACCTGGTACTGGGCGCTAATATTGCCGGGTTCAGAAAGGTGGCGGATGCCATGATTGAGCAAGGAGTAATGTAATCGCCTTCCTCTGCTAGATCGCTTACACTGGTCATGGCGAACAGTCCTCCCTTTTCAGGGAGGACTGTTTTTATTGACAGCTATAAAATCGTTTATTTACTGTTAAATAAAAGTATCCGATTGATTTCATTGCTTTCCAAGGAGAGTGACCATGGGACAACGTCCTCCCATTACTATTAACCGTCTTGATGCAGAGCGCTTGCAGCGCTTGATTGATAACGCTACGGATAAAGAGCTTGCCGTGGCCACGCTGCTTGAGGAAGAGCTATCCCGCGGGGAAGTGATTGATCCCCAGGAAATCCCCGACAACGTGGTCAGCATGAACAGCCAAATCCGCTTCACTGACTTAACCCGTGGGCGCCAAATGGTGCGTACACTGGTTTACCCCCATGCACTCAGCACGGTTGAGGACGGCATTTCGGTAATGGCACCCATTGGCGCGGGCCTTATCGGCCTTAAAGTAGGCGATATTATTGATTGGCCTTTACCCAATAACTCCGAAGTCCGCCTGCGTATCGACGCTATCTTGTGGCAGCCCGAACGCGAAAAGCAGCACCATCGTTAAACGCTCTTACCGCCTTTTGGCACCATCGCGGGCGCGCCAAAGCCCTGCCGCGCACTACATTCAAACCTTGTAATGTGGCGTAAGCGTTAGCGCACCCGCGAGCAAAATGCCCTCAAGATGACATACACCTCATAAGCCATTAACCTTACCTCGTAATATTTATAATATTTTAAAGGAAGGCAGTAATGGCAATCTATCGGCGAGCCTACGTGCCCGGAGGCAGCTATTTCTTTACGGTCGTGACCCATTCACGCCAGCCGCTGCTCGCCGATCAACTCAATATTAATGCGCTTGGGAGAGCTTTTCGTCGAGTACGCGAGGAGCAACCTTTTGTGATGGAGGCGTTTGTACTTCTCCCCGACCACCTTCACTGCCTTTGGACCCTCCCGGAAGATGATTCTGATTACTCTTCTCGCTGGAGAGATATCAAAAAGTATGCATCGAAAGATTTTCTCCTTCCCTCTGGCAACCCAAACGCTTGGCAACGAGGCTTTTGGGAGCACGTTATTCGGGACGAAAACGACTGGCAGCGGCATATCGATTACATTCACTACAACCCGGTGAAACACGGCTGGAGCAAAGCACCTCGCGATTGGAAGTGGTCAAGCTTCCATCAATACGTAAAAAAAGGGTGGTACGAAAGCGATTGGGGTTCAGAACGCATTCCCGACGTTTCCAAAATGGACTGGGAATAACAGCCTGTAAGTAGTATCTATTGCAAGGGGTGGTGCCAGCCGCCCGGATGTGCCGCACCCAATCCCGGCAGCGCGGTGCGCTGCTTTTGCGGGTGCGCTTCGCTTACACCGCACTACATGAACCTCTCCGTACCAATATAGCAAATCGTAGCGCGTGGTAACGCAGGCGAGGAACGAGCCTGCGGCACCCGCGAAAGGCGGCGCCAGCCGCCCGGGCGTGCCTCCTTGGCCCACCCCGGCAGCGCGGTGCGCTGCTTTTGCGGGTGCGCTTCGCTTACCGCGCACTACATGAACCTCTCCGTATCAATATAGCAAACCGTAGCGCGCGGTAACGCAGGCGAGGAACGAGCCTGCGGCACCCGCGAAAGGCGGCGTCAGCCGCCCGGATGTGCCACCTTGGTCTGGAGCCGCACTGCCTATGCATCATTTACGTGGTGGCGGCGCTTTTCTCGCTAATGCCCCCAAACAACAAAATCCGGGTTGAGGGTTTCGTTGGGGTTGGCATAACAAAGCGGGGTGCCGTCCAGGGTTACTACTCGTCCACCCGCTTGTTCGACGACCGCTTGCGCGGCGGCGGTGTCCCATAGGCTGGTGGGGCCGAGGCGTGGATATACATCGGCACTGCCTTCGGCGATGATGCCAAATTTCAACGAGCTGCCCATGGGCCTTGTCTCGTGGGGGCCTAGCTGTTTTAACCAATCTTCCAAATAGGGGCTGGCATGGGAACGGCTCCCCATTACGCGCCACGGGGTACCTTCTTTTGGCCTACCGGAAACATGAATAGCGACTCGCTGCCCGTACTTATCAATCTTAAACGCCCCCACGCCGCTAGCTGCGATATACGCCACGTTAAATACCGGTGCCAGCACAACGCCCAATACAGGCTTGCCGTTCTCGATGAGGGCGATATTCACCGTGAACTCATCATTACGCTTTACAAACTCTTTCGTGCCATCCAACGGGTCCACCAGCCAGTAGCGCCCGCTGGCATCCGGCCCGGTGAACGTCTCGCCCCCTTCTTCGGAAAGAATGGGGATCCCCTCTGGAAGCGCTTTCAGCTTGTCTAAAATAATCTGGTTTGCCGCGTTATCGGCGGCGGTAACGGGGCTGTTATCCGCTTTAATCGCTACATCGAACGGTTGAGCGTAAACACGTAAAATAGCATCGCCCGCCTCACGAGCAATCGCACATACTTCTGTTAACAATTCATTCATACCGCCCCCTTGTCTGCTACATCGTTTTAACCCGCACCCTTGGCTTTGTACGAAAACTGCTTGCGCTCGACCATACGGCGTTAAAAATCAGCTCAAAATACTCATTTACCCATGTAAACTCCGTTTTTTCGCTGATTTTTGCCTGGTCTGGCCTTCGCTCAGCGACTTTTCGTACAAACCCTAAAACGTAAAAGCCGCCAAAAATGGCGGCTTACGATGCAAACATATATACGTGCTAACTTACAGGTTATAGCCCGCTTCACGGGCAAGCGTGTTATTCGCTTGCAGCCAGCCTTCAATATGGCCGCAATCGAAGGTGCGCCCTTTCATTCGGAACGCCTGGACCTGCTGACCTTCCTGCATTAAGCGATCAATGGCGTCAGTCAACTGAATTTCATTACCAGCGCCAGGCGGCTGGTCGCGTAAAAGCTCCATAACCCGATACGGCAGAATATACCGGCCAATGACCGACAACCGTGAAGGCGCGTCTTCGGGCTTGGGTTTCTCGACCACGCCGCGCATATCCGCGCTTTCACCGGCGCTGGGCTCATCACAGTCAACAATACCATAACGATAAACATCTTCCTGAGGCACGGCTTCCACCATAATTTGCGCGGCGCTGCTGGCGTCCCAAAGCGCCACCATACGCCCCAAATCACAGGTAGTACTGCCTGGCTGGGGCTTTACCAACACATCCGGAAGGATAACCGCAAACGGCTCATCCTTACCCAGTAAATGCGCAGCACAAAAAACCGCATGCCCCAAGCCCTTAGCGTTTGCCTGGCGCACGCTGGTAATTTTAAGCTCTGGCGGGGCAATGGCTGCAAGCGTTGCCAGCAATGCATCTTTCCCCTTACTGGCCAGTGCATCCTCAAGCTCAACATGGGCATCAAAGTGGTCTTCAATCGCCGATTTACCTGAACGTGTCACCAGGATAATTTCATTAATGCCCGCTGCCAATGCTTCCTCTATGACGTGCTGAATTAAGGGGCGATCCACAACGGGCACCATTTCCTTGGGGATGGCCTTACTAATGGGCAACAACCGCGTACCAAAACCGGCGACGGGGATAATCGCTTTGCGCACCTGGGTCATTACTAATTTCCTTGTTTCATTTGGTAAAGGGCGCCACCTGCGGGCGGGTAACGCGCTATAAAATAGCCGAAAGCAACGCCCTTGCGCTTTCAATCAACTCATCCAAATGCTCAGGGCCTTTGAAGCTTTCAGCATATACCTTGTAGAGCGATTCCGTGCCGCTGGGGCGTGCAGCGAACCAGCCATTTTCGGTGGTCACCTTGATACCTCCAATGCTCGCCCCATTACCGGGCGCTGTCACCAACACAGCGGTAATCGCCTCTCCCGCCAGTGTTTGTGCCGTCACGCTGTCACTGTTCAGCTTTTTGAAAGCCGCTTTTTCTTCAGGCGTGCAAGCAGTATCGACCCGTTTATAGCAAGGCTCGCCGAAGCGCTGTGTCAACTCGCGATAATAGGCACTAGGGGTTTTACCAGTGACAGCCAAGATCTCTGCTGCCAGCAAGCACAGCGCGATACCGTCTTTATCGGTTGACCACGCTGCACCATCGCGGGTTAGCAGGCTGGCGCCAGCACTTTCTTCGCCACCAAAGGCCAACCACCCTTTATGTAGGCCTTCGACAAACCACTTAAATCCAACCGGTACTTCATAAAGCTCACGATTATGCGATGCCACCACCCGGTCGATCATGGAAGATGATACCAGCGTCTTACCAATTTTTAGCGACGCCGCCCACTCAGGCCGATGCGTCATCAGGTAATCAATACACACCGCTAAAAAGTGGTTCGGGTTCATCAAGCCATTGGCATCCACAATACCGTGGCGGTCGGCATCCGGGTCGTTGCCAAAGGCGATATCGAAGCGGTCTTTCACCGTTAACAGATTCGCCATCGCCGCCGAGCTTGAACAATCCATACGGGTTTTACCGTCATGGTCGGGCGGCATAAACGCAAAGGACGCCTCCACCTGGGCATTAACCACTTCCAGTGTCAGCGCATAGTGCTTTGCAACCGCCTGCCATACGGTCAGCGCAGTGCCGCCCATCGGGTCGGCCCCCAAACGTAGGCCTGCCCGCTGAATAGCCTGCATGTCGATAACGCTGCTCAGGCCTGCCACATAATGAGCGGTAAAATCATACTCCTCTGCGCAGGCAAGTGCTTCTTCTAGAGAAACAAGCGGCACATCATCCAATTCGCGCAGCAAGTACGCGTTGGCACGTAACTCAATCCACGATGTCACGTCGGTATCGGCCGGGCCACCGTGGGCGGGGTTGTACTTAATACCACCATCTTCAGGCGGATTATGCGACGGCGTAATAATCAAACCGTCGGCCAACGCTGCGTTGGACGCGTTGTGTTGCAAAATGGCGTGGCTTACCAAGGGCGTCGCGGTATAGCCGTGGCCTTTTTCAACCAATACCGGTACGTCGTTAGCGACCAATACCTGCAATGCACGTTCCCAGGCTGGCCTGGAAAGCGCGTGGGTATCGAAGCCTAGAAACAGCGGGCCCTGGTAGCCTGCCTCACGCCGAAAATCCACCACGGCTTGAGTAATAGCAGCAATATGCGCAGCGTTAAAAGTACGCTCACCTGCGCGGCCACGGTGGCCAGAAGTACCAAAGGCGACGCGTTCTTTGGCAACATTGGCATCGGGCATTTCGTCAAAAAATGCATTTATAATCGCTTCCATACAAACATCTTCCTAATCAGCTTAATCGTTGCTCTGCCGAGCCTGCCAAACGTGAGGGCCTATTGCTGGTCACTGATATATTGTGAGGCGCTAGCCTGCGGCACCCGCGAGAGGCGGTGCCAGAGCCGCCCGTGCATGGGCACCCAACGTCAACCCCGGCAGCGCTGTGCGCTGCTTTTGCGCCGGGCCGCCGCTGCGGGTGCGCTTCGCTTACCGCGCACTACATGAACCACTCCGCACCGATATAGCAAATCGTAGCGCGTGGTAACGCGGGCGAGGAACGAGCCTGCGGCACCCGCGAGAGGCGGTGCCAGCCGCCTAGGCATGGCAACCAACTCCAACCCCGGGCAGCGCGGTGCGCTGCTTTTGCGGGTGCGCTTCGCTTACCGCGCACTACATGAACCACTCCGCATTGATACAGCAAACCGTAGCGCGCGGTAACGCAGGCGAGGAACGAGCCTGCGGCACCCGCGAAAGGCGGCGCCAGCCGCCTATACATGGGCACCCAACACCAACCCCGGCAGCGCTGTGCGCTGCTTTGCGCCGGGCCGCCGCTGCGGGTGCGCTTCGCTTACCGCGCACTACGATTGAACCACTCCGTATGATATATGCTTAATCGCTGCCAAACAGGTCGCGGGTATATACCTTGGCTTCCACATCCTGAAGCTCTGGCACCATGCGATTTGCTAAAATAATATCGCACTTCTCTTTAAACGCCGCTAAATCACGCATAACGGTTGAACCGAAGAACTTATCTTCTTCTAATACCGGTTCATAAACGACTACTTCTATACCTTTCGCCTTAATGCGCTTCATCACGCCCTGCATGGCACTGGCGCGAAAGTTATCCGACCCTGTTTTCATAATCAGACGGTACACGCCAACCACAGAAGGGTTACGGCGCAGTACCGACTCCGCAATAAAATCCTTGCGCGTACGGTTGGCATCTACAATCGCCTGAACCATGTTACTCGGCACATCGGCGTAGTTCGCTAGCAGTTGCTTAGTATCCTTGGGCAGGCAGTAACCGCCGTAGCCAAAGCTTGGATTGTTGTAGTGGGTGCCTATGCGCGGGTCCAGGCCAACGCCCTGAATAATCTGTTTAGTATTCAGCCCCTGGGATTCTGCGTAGCTGTCCAGCTCATTAAAGTACGCTACCCGCATGGCGAGGTAGGTATTGGCAAACAACTTGATTGCTTCGGCTTCCGTGCTATTAGTCAGTAATACTTCAATATGTTCAGCCGCCGCCCCTTGCTTTAAAAGCGCAGCAAAGGTTTCGCCACGCTCGGAACACTCGCCCACAATAATGCGGGAAGGGTGCAAGTTGTCATAAAGCGCTTTGCCTTCGCGCAAAAACTCCGGCGAAAAAATAAGGTTTTGGGTATTAAAGCGTGCCGAGGCCCCCTTGGTGTAGCCCACGGGCACCGTGGACTTAATCACCATTACCGCCTGGGGATTAATACGCATCACCTGCTCAATCACCGCTTCAACACTTTGCGTATTAAAATAATTGGTTTGCGGGTCGTAATCGGTAGGGGTAGCGATAATGACAAATTGCGCATCCGCATAGGCCTGCTCGGCAACCAGCGTGGCTGAAAAACGCAGATCGTCCCGCTGCAAGAACGCTGTTATTTCAGCGTCTTCAATCGGAGAGTGGCGATTATTCAGCAACTCAACCTTTTCAGGCACAATATCCACCGCGACCACGTCGTGGTGCTGTGCTAACAGCATGGCATTGGAAAGCCCCACATAGCCCGTACCGGCAACGGCAATTTTCATTTTTAGTTTCTTCCTAAAGCTGAATAAAAAAACGTACGAGTTAGTTTATCAAAACCATTGGTCCTTTCCCCTGCAAGCAAGGACTAAACTCCGTCAGCTCAAACGCCCTTGCCGTAACCGCCAAAATGCTGCCGCTATTTGCGGATCACCCATGGCAAATGCATCCCGCGCTGCTTGAGCCGCCATCCTGGCGGTTTCTTCGGGATTATCAAGCAGCTGTATTAAACCTGCCTGCCACGCCTTAGGCGCGTCGTCTACCAGCAAGCCATTCTCTCCATGGCGGACGATCTCAGTATAGGGATAGCGGTTTGAGTAAATACCCACGCCCCCCATCGCGGTAATATCCAAGAACTTGATGAACGACTTACCCTGGTTAAACGGTGTTTCCAAAAGAGGTGCTACGCCAATATGTAACCGACAGCTTGCCTGGTAGGACCGAAACGCCTGCCAGGGCAATGGGTCGGGTGTTTTAACGCGTGGCAAACCCGCCAGTTGGGCGGGCGTGTGTTTACCCAGCATTATTTCAAGTTGGGTATCTGACCTGCCCTGTTGAACCGCCGTTAATGCAGGCGCTATATACAGCAGATCCGTAAGATGGGCACGCGTACCGTGAAAACCAATCTTCCACGGCGCCTGCGCTGAGGGCGGTAGCCTAAAATGCTCAAGGTTCGGCAATGAAGCAATCAATGGCGGTGTTAATACCGAAACGTGGCCATGCTGGGCAACAAAAAGCTGCGCGAGCTGTTCGCTGCAAGCCACCACTTCATCGCTTAACATCAACAAACGTGGCTGAAGGTGGACAATGCGCCCCATACGCTGGCGATAGGCAGCAGGTAGCGTTGGGTCGTTGGCTGCAGCGGCAATATCGTCATCAATCAAATAGACGATATAGCCAAAAGAATTGCGATGACGTTCCAACCAACGTAACCAGCCAGGCGATAATGAGCGGCAAAGTAGCAGGTTCGCACCCGCGTAGCGCTTTAAAAACGTTCGCCCATGGACAAGTGCAGCGCCCAATGAGCGCGAAGCCGTTACCCGATTAATCGTTGCCCCTTGTTGGCGTAAAGCAGGCGCGGCTGATTCCAGAAAATAGATATCTTCCGTAGGTCTACCGCCATCGCTAAGCACCACCCAGCGTGCCTCACTGTTCACTGTTACGCCTCTTTTTCTCGCCCTAATGGTTGTTGGGAGGTTTAGCTCTGGCAGCGCGGTGCGCTGCTTTGCGCCGGGCCGCCGCTGCGGGTGCGCTTCGCTTACGCACTATATGAACCACTTCACATCGATACAGCAAATCGTAGCGCGTGGTAACGCAGGCGAGGAACGAGCCTGCGGCACCCGCGAAAGGCGGCGCCAGCCGCCTATGCATTGGCAACCAACCCTGGCCGCGCGGTGCGCTGCTTTGCGCCGGGCCGTCGATGTACGCTGAACCCAGGCTAATTGTTCATCGCCTACTATTTCTCACTTACGATCTTGTTAACGTAACGAGAAATCTTCGTGCACCAAGGTTAAATTTGGGTTATAGGCAGGGTCGCTGTCGAGCAGTTCGCCCCACGCGTTGCGCATATAGGCATACTCACTTAGCCATCTTGCGCGTTTCTCAGGCGTATCATCTGCACCGCGTGAGACCGACTCGTGATGATAGAGCGCCGCGTAGGGGGTCCAAAGATTGCGGTAACCCGCTTCTCGTACCTTAATGCATAAATCAACGTCGTTGTAAGCCACGGCCAAGTCTGTCTCGTTTAGGCCATTCACTTCATCAAAGACTGACTTACGCACCAGCAAACAGGCAGCGGTAACGGCTGAAAGATTTTGAGTTACCTTGAGCCGCCCCATATAACCGTCTTCGTCGCGTTGGAAGAAACGGTGCGCATGACCAGCCAAGCCCCCTAACCCCAAAATTACCCCACCATGTTGAACCGTATCATTAGGATAATAAAGCTTGGCGCCGACACAGCCAATTTCAGGGCGTGACACCTGTTCGACCATTTCGGTTAACCAGGTGCCTTCCATGGGTTCGATATCGTTGTTGATTAATCCAATGATGCTGCCTTTCGCGTTAGCAGCACCAAAGTTATTAATGGCCGAATAGTTAAACGAATGGTTCCAGTGCAGCACCTTAACCCGTGAATCCCGGGCTTCCACATCTTTCAGGTAGGACAGCGTCTCAGCACAGCTACTCTGGTTATCAAGAATCAGGAGTTCAAAATGGGAATAGTCGGTACGCTCTAATATTGCATTAACACAGGGGCGAAGAATATTCACACCATCGCGAGTGGGCACCAATAGAGTCACTAAAGGCTTGGGCTCAGGCATTGGCCAGCGTACTCGCTGAGTGCCGGGTAACAGCCCTTCACTTACCGTGGCCCCCGCGCCCAACTGGTCAAGATGCTGCTGAACCAGCGAAACATAAGAGGCGCTAGCCGTTTCGGGCACTCCGTGATAGGCAACATGGGGAATATGCGCCAGCATGGCGTGCGTAAAATCGGCGCGGCGCATAACGCTTAGAACTTGCGAGTAGTCCAACCAATCTGCGTTAGCCGCGCTCCCTGCATCACTTTGTACGGTAAGCCGTGGCAAAAACGCACGCTTGTAACATACCGCCCGCCCTACATATGGCATGGAAAGCAGCATATCCGAATTGAACGCTGGCTTGAACTGCGGCGAATGACGTACGCCGTCCTCGTCCAAGCTGTCTTCATCGGCCACCAGCACCTGCGACTGCGGGTTATCGTGAGCAATGCTAGCCGAATGAAATAAGGCATTATCTGCCAAACGGTCGCCAAGGCGTAGAAACCACACCCAAGGGTGCTCGCAATAGGTCAGTGCTTCCAAGCGCTGTGCTGCCACGCTTTGCGCTTCGCTCTCTTTAACCTCCAGAAAGGGTAGCTCGCGCATCCATTCCGCCAGCCAGCTATGCAATTGTTGATGAACAGCGGGGGTTATTAGCAGTAGCGCCTGACGAGGGAAAAGCGACTGTTCCGCCAAACTCGCCAAACTATGGCTCAAGCCCTTTTTAAACGTTGCTACATCGGTTGCTGAGAAGCTTCCGTTTATCAGCAGCACACTGCATGCAAATTGGCGCCGCTCCTTGGCATCTTGCTCGCTGGGCCCTCGACGGCGCTCCACTTGGTGGATCCACTGCTGGTAATGGCGCCTTGTCGACATACTGATAAAGGTACTATCGTAATCTTCAAGGGCGATAGTCTGCCATTTTCGACTCTGTTTGCGCGCCTGCTGCTGCAAGCTCTGCTTTACTTCGGCCAATGGCAAGTCGCGGTAGTGCTGGTGCATGTTGGTCAACCGCTGAAACAAGCGGTTATAGGCAAACATGGGCGTCAACCACACAAACCTGAAATGGCTATAGGAAAAAATGCACTCCGTGCTGACCGGCGCCAGCGTCATGCGCTCAAGCCCAAACGGCACGTAAACCAACCGCTTGGTGATCTTGCCCATGCGTAGCGGGAAATCCACCGTGATGGATTGCCGCGCCGTTTCAAGCGTCAAGGTGGCAACGATGCCACTCTTGTCACACTCACAGGCAATTTCAAGCATGTTCCAGCCAGCCACCGGCAATTGCCCGCGCAACTGAAAAAGAGGCTGCGAGCCAAGTGACTGCCATTCACCGGGGCGAGCAGCGGCAGATAGCTGCTGCAACGGGATAAAATGCTGGGGAGCACGGTGATGAAGACGCCACCTTTTGGGCGTCTCATAGGGTTGGATTCTCTTCATTGTGTCAGCGGCGTACCCAGCTTTAAAAAAGCGGGTATCTTAACAGCCAGCAGCGTTTGCAACATCCCGGAAGACACCTTATGTAACCACCCAAGGAGAAAGACCCAGTGAGGAAATGACAGGGTTATGCGCTTCTACATCTATACGACGCTTGGCCACCATCATGATCTCCTCCTCGGAAAGACACGCTTTTTTTTCAGCGATCAACGCCTGCAACGAACAACTAGCCCTAGGCACCTGCACCACAAAACGCGCATTCGTTTGAGCGACCAAAAACTCAGGCTGTACAGCCTTGACCACTTCAGGGTCAAGATTACCAGCACTATGCACAAACACCACACGCTTAAACAGCCGACTCACGTAGTTAAACATCGAATAGCTGGATGAAGAACCAAATATCAAGCAAGTACCCGGCATCAAAGCCTTTCCATTGGCAAGCACTATCAGGCGTCCAAAGTTCGGCAGGCCATTATCAAAACAGCGGTACTGATGATAATTAAACGTGCGCAGCGAGTTGATACGGCAGGTTCGTTCGGGTTTTAGCTTACTGCCCAAATCGCCGGTCAAGGAACGTTCACCATACTCATCATCGACAAAGGTGTTCTCCACCGCCCACTCATCAAGCCCAAGCGCCGCTGCCAGCACCTTGGACGCCGCCATGGCGCCCCGCTGCGTCCAATGCGTATCCGTCTGAATAAATGCGTCATCACCTAGTGCCATTAATGCCTGCACGGGATAGACCAGCACCTGGGCTTCCGGCAGCGCTAACAGTTGTTGAATGGGCCCGCCTGCGCCTTCCGCGTAAGGGTGATACCGAGGCCCCATCACGCTCTCCTTGGCAGGCGCCACCAGCACTGCAGAGTCCGCTCCATGCTTTTCAGCAAGCGTGCGGAAGTCTTTCAAATAACGCTGCCAACCTTTAACTCCTTCATCGGTAAGCAGTAAACGCCCTCGGTACTGGTCAACGCTGCCGTTGGTATCGTTGTCCAGAAATAGCCAGTTCGCTTTACCTTCCAGTACTTTCAAGGGTGCGACTTCAGCACCGTCTGAATCCGGCAATTCGGGCATACTCACTATGGGCAACGGTATACGTTCACCGTTGACACATAATTCCAGCGTACAGGTAGTTAGTTGACGCGGAACAGTAAAGCGAAATCCACAGCGTAATTGAGGGTGCTTAGCTGGGTCTTCCCCAAGCACGGTTTCAATAACGTCAGGGCGCTCCAGGCTCAGCGGATGGCGAAGCTCAAATACCGGGTTCCAGCAAGCAATGACTCTTACATCTTCCATGGATTTCGAAAGCGAAGGGGGAAGTAACACCCAGCCCTGCACTACCCAGCCGTTTTGATTCAACCAAGGCGGGCATTCAAGCGATGGATAATCCAGATGCCATCGTAGGCCTTGGTTAACCACCTGCAGCCCCCGATGACTGATGACTGTTTTTTTCACCTGCTGCAGCCAGTGATTAGACGCTGTACGTAGGCTTTTCACATCGAAGTTTCCATCATAACCTTACGCCACGGCGACACTCGGTAAGAATTGTATAAAATGAGACAAGCCGCATCTCGTAAAGTGCGGCTTGCCTGAACAACAAATTTCAGTAGTGCCTCTGGAAACGTTATATATCCCAAGGAGCATCAACGAAGTCCAGCCTCACTTTATTAGCGGGGTCCCAGCGATTTTTCTTGAACATGATATCGAACTCGCTCTCTTTCTTACCCGCCAGCTCATCAGTGGATTTTTGCAACTTGTGATAAATCAACGCATCGCTGACGTGGTAGATTCTGAGACCGAGGATATGGCGTACAACATCGCAATAAATACGGTCTGACCGATAGTGGCGTCCGTACTGAGCATCCAGATCGCCAGCTTCGCGATACACATGGCGGGGAATATACACGCAGAAAAACGGCGCAAAGGTAATTTCCAGCGTGCGACCATCGTGAAAGAGTGGCACGTGGTGAACGTTAGCGTGGTGTTTTGAAATATTCACGTCGCATGGGTAGGTGGCATCGGCATACGGCACGTGGTCATTTAGTGTTTTAGTGCCGCCCAACAGCACCTGCTGGGGCACTACCAAACCACACTCAGGCAAGCTGTAAGCTGCATGCTGCATAGCCTCAAACGCGCCAGAGGTTACGAGCGAATCGTTATTGAGAAGTACGATGTCATGGTCGGCTTTCGCCGCATGAATGCCCAGATTAACCGCGTGGGTAAAACCAAAGTTCGCATCGTTGAAAACCGCTTTGATGCGCCCGCCGTCACTCTCCTGGCGGATGAACTCGCATACCGCTGGCGAGGAGTTATTATCCACCACGATGATCTCAAGTGAGGCACCTAAATTCAGCGCATAGAGGCTTTCCAAGCACTCTTGTAAATCATCTCTGGATTCGTAACTGGGAATAACGACTGCCACACCCCGCTCAAGGGTAGCTACTTCCGCTTGCGGCGTACCAGTCACGAAGTTATCAGTAACGGCTGCCTGAGTTTGGCGTGGTTTGGCGGCATAAGTAGCGCCGGTTTTTTCGCGCACAGCCTCCAGATAAGATAAATACTGAGGGTTATTGGTCAGCGAATTGCTCGCTTTATCGATGAAGTAATGGGTGAGTATTACCGGCACTGAATACAGCAAGGCATCCAGTGCGTAACGACGTACCAGATCCCAATCCACGTAGCGCGGTAGTGCTTCATCGAAACCTCCCAAGCGCTGCCACGCTTTGCGAGTATGCGCAAACGTATTCAAATCAACGTAATTGCGATTGAACAGCAGTGATCGATTGAGCGGCCCAAACATCACCCCGGCGGGCGTTTTACTATCGCCATAGTAACGGTATAAGCCTGAATATAGCGCTTCAGCGTGGGGCAGTTTCTTAAACGCCCCTACCATGGCTGCTACATAACGCGTATCCCAGCGGTTATCGGAATCCAAGTACATGATGTACTCGCCCAGGGCGGCTTCTAACCCTCGATTACGTGCCGCCGACACCCCACCGTTTTCGCTCAGCAACAGTGCGTTTACCTGAGGGTTAGTATTAGCACAGCGCTCACACCACTGGGCCGTACCATCTTCGCTGCCGTCGTCGATCAAAATCAGCTCAATGCGCGCATACGACTGCGCCAGTACCGAGTTTACCGCTTCCTCAATGGTATCTAGCCGGTTAAAGCAAGGCATGATGACCGACACAAGCGGCGGTTCAGTTAGCGCCTGAGTGTGCTCGACGAGTATGCGAGCCACGTTTTCCATGGCGGCAAAGCAGCGCTTGTCGGCTTCGCGGAAAGGCTGCGCGACGTAAGGGTTGACCAGAGTGTGCGCCAGATACCCGGAAAAATCGCTAAAGCTGCGCTCAAAAGCCCAGCGCACCTCTTTATTGGCGATACATTCGCCGGTTTCGGCATCCAGCAGTTCGATACTATGCTGCTGGTCATCCAACAGCTCAACGGGCGGATATACATCAAAGGCATGGCACCCCTGGTGCAGCCCGTTGGCACGTAAATCGGCTCGAAAGTGATTGGCAGATGTCTTGATATCTCGCACGCCATCGATACGGATAATGACTTCTCGGGGCGCTGGATTTACGAGTGATGCCAGCCACCCGCGAATGGCGTTACTGCTGTCTAAATTGAGATCGCCGGTTATGCGCAGGCTGCTCTCGTTTTGGCTAACGTCAGCGCTGGTCGTTGGCGCTGCAAGCAGGCGTGAGGGCATAGTGCGCTCAAGGGGCATATGCGATTGATACGGCGCAATGGAAAACTCACCAGAAGAAGCGAGCTCCAGAAGCAAAATCTTCCCTTCCTGGGGCTGGATGACGCCGCCTACCAGCCTTTCCAACGCATGCGCCAGCTCACCATCCTGTTTACCAGTCTCAGGTTCGAACTGATGCTGGGCCACCTCTTGCGCCAACGGCAATAGCGCCTGGGGTCGGCACCAGAACATGCTGCCTGCCAAGAAGCCCCAATCGCTTTCAAGCGGTACACCCAATGGCTTGGCGATCCGTGTAAGCCAGTTTTTATTTCCAAAGCGCATGGCCTGTTGGCTCATGAACAAACGCTTTGGCCCGGCTAACTGCAACCGCGAGTCACTTCGTAGCCTGGTCACCAATCGCCGTACGCCCTCACGACTTGGCAATACGCTACTTACCAGCGCCTCGCGCCACTGCTGGGCAACCGGTGTAACGCCCTGCTTGGTGTGCAGCTTCAGGCATAGCTCATAGCCCTGCAAACGCGGTAGCAACGAAAAAAACGGCGCTATATCGCGCCCCTGGTTGGGGCAATTGACTACTTGCGCACCACTGAAGCGACGCTGCAAGGCTACTACTTCTGTAGTATCCGAGGCATGCGGCGTGGTAATGAACAGGTCAAATGGCTCGCTTAATAACGCTAGCCGGTCACCTAATGGGGCTATCAAATCAAGGTGGTAAACATGCGCTACCACCGCCAACCGAGACACTGGCTCGACGTTACTATCATCCACCAGTTTAAGCCGCCCCTCATGGCAGCCGTGGCAGAGATAGTGCATTAAGGGATCTAGCCCAGAGTTGCTAATATCAGGGTAGCGAGTTCGGTATGCGTCAGTGTCAAAGTGTGGCCCTGGGCAACGGCCCAGCGCCCATCCATAGTTTACAAAATGGTCTAGTGGAGAGAGCTGGCTAAAGGAAGCATCCGGGTAGCGCTGTACGTACCAGGTTTCATCAAATAAGCCGGAATCCAGCAGTAGCGCGCGCTTAGCATTACTCATTATTAGCCCTTCACGCTTCGCTGTTCTTTCTCGCCAAACTTAAGGTAGTGCACCAGCGGGTTGATACCGCTCTCCACTACATCCGGGTTATGAGTCAAGTAGTACACTGAATCGAACTCTGGGCCGGGGTTGCGACCTTCAAAACCGCCCATCAGCAGATAGTGGCGGGCCGGGCTGGCCGACATTTTAGGGTCTGAAGCAATATCCGAGTACTGTGCTAAATACCATTTGGCATCAAACCACTGGCTGGCTTCAATCAACGACACCTGACGCTTAATCGCGCGCTTCGTTAATGCAGGCGTCTTGGCAACGGAAGCGCCAGTGCCTTTAGCTTCCGGGGATTTAGCTACCTGGCTCATACGCAACGCTTCAAGCTGCTCAACCAGATGTGCCAGCTCATGCGTTTGTCGCTCTATCTCGCGGCGCTGTTGTGCCTGGGTTTCCTGGCTGGATTTAGCCTCTGCTTCAACCTTCTGCCTAGCGGCTTTCGCACTTCCAAGCTCACGCTCCAGTTGCTCACGTTGTGCTTCGTTTTTCTCCAGCAGGTCAGTGAGTACGGCCAGCTCCTTGAAGCGCTCATCCACACTGTGAAGCGCTTCTTTCAACTGCGCAGATAACGCGTCCTCACTCGCCTTTTTTTGCTGAGCCAGCTGTTTTTCTGAAGCTGCTCGACTTTGTTCGCCATCCGCGATGCGTTGTTCAGCTTCCTGCAATTTGCGGGTTAACTGGCCCAGCTCGTTAAAACGCGCCTGAAGTGAGGACTCGGTTTGCCGCAGCTTGGCGTTGAGCTCAGCGCGCTCTTCGTGTGCACTGTGCAAACTCTGCTCATTGGCCTCAAGCAGATTGGTCAGCTTGGCCAACTCGCTAAAGCGCGTTTCTACTATCTGTTTAGTTTCATTAACTTCATTGTTAAGCGCCTGTTCGCTACTTTTCAGCGATTCGATTTGCGCCTGCGACTCAGTAAGAGCATGCTCGGTTTTCTCAAGTTTACCGGTTAGCTGGGCATGCTCTTCAAGGGCAGCTTCAAGCTCCTGGCTGGTTTCTTTAGCTTCTCGCTCAAGAACTTGCTCACTGCTTTGTAGTGATTCGACCTGCGCCTGCGCCTCAGTAAGGGCATGCTCGGTTTTCTCAAGCTTACCGGTTAGCTGGGTGTGTTCTGTACGCGCCGCTTCAAGCGCGTTGTTCTTTTCTTCCAACTGCTTCTGGGCCTGGCTCAGCGTCTGCTCACTTACCTTGGCGGCTTGAGCATGTTCGCGTGCCTCAGACGCGTGGCGTTCGCCCTGTTCGCGCTGGCGCATCAGCTCATTTTTCAACTCAGCGTTGAACTCCTCAAGAGAGCTAACCCGCTCGGCCAACCGGCCACGCTCCTGGGCAAAGCGTGCCTCCTGTTGTTCCAAGCGCTCCTTGAGCTTGATGCGCTCATCATGCGCTTGGCGCAGCTGCTCTGCCTGCTGGGCTACCTGTCGCTCCGCTTCCGCCAGGCTGCCTGCCTGCTCGCTTACCCGAGTTTCCAGCGTTTGAAATAGCGCCTGTTGCTGGCGAACCGTCACCTTATCCTGGCAACTGCGGCCAAGGCGCGCGAACACGTCCTGCACTACTTGAGTAGAGGCATTGGATTCCAGTGCGCCTAACAGGTTATTAACCAGATGGGGCAACTCGTTACCCACGGCAATCACACCCAACCCACCGGCATGATGAAATACGAAATGCGGGTAACGATTCTTAATGGACTCAAAGGCACGGAATACAAAGCACCCCGGCTCGCGGCGGGCAATACCCGGCACTACCGCCACACCCTGCGAGGAGAGCCGCGACAACCAGCGGTCCAACAGGTAATCGACACTATTGTCATCAGGACTTATATGCAGCAGCAACAAATCAATCGAGCCTTCATCAAACTGTTCGATCGCCCGAGTTGGGTTGGTTTGAAGCCATTGGCTGATGGCTGAAAAGTGATCGGACGCATAGGCGTGAATCTCATTCGCCGCTTTTTCGTCTATGTCCTCACCCACCATGTAGCAGCGTGTACCCAAGCGAAGGCGCGAAGCCGCCTGGCAAACCGCAAAGTGGGGTACATCATCCACCCCCAGCCCTACTACCTGCTGTGGCCTTAACGCCTCCACCAGCCAAAACAGGAACGGCAAATGCTCCAGCCAGGAAGAAGCTTCGCGATAATCAGGCTGCCAGAACATTGACCCTTGGGCCAAGGTATTAATAGAGGGCTTAATAGCGAGTTCCGTGGCGGCGTGCGGTGCTACCTGGTGTTGTTGCTGGCTCACAATAAATTCCTGACAGGTAATAGATTAACAATAGAATACCAGCTTAACCGGGCAAGTTGGCAGCCGGCGCTGGGAAAGGGCGCATTTCTGGACTAGCTGAAAGGTACAAATCAGTTGGCTGTTCGCCACTAGCATGCCACTGAGCGGCGGCCTCACGATAATCAAAGCGCACACCCTTGAACTGGGTTACCAAATGCGTAGGCCCCGCTTGACTTAGAGACGTAGGAAGGCTACGACCAAAAGCTAAAGGAACTCCTCTTTGCAGCGTACCAAACGCCTTACCTCCGAACACAGTCGTAAAACGCTGAAAGTATTCGGCATCAGCATCTACTCGCACAACATCCCAAAAACCGAGTGTTTCAAAAACTTCCCTTTTGAACATGAAGGATGACGTGTTGCGATAAATCCACCCGTCCATCGCCTCAATCCGCCAGCGGTTGAACATTAGCTCAGTAGAACAGCGCACCCAATCACTAAAGCATGCTTTCCATTCAGGCTGTGCCAGCAAGCCTGCTACTTGGGTTTCAGTTTTTTGCGGATGCGACCAATCATCGCTATCGTGAACGGTGATAAAAGCGCCTTTTGATGCCGCAAGCCCTCGGTTTCGCGCTGCATAAGCGCCCTGGTTAGCAGGCTGGCTTAATACCTTGAACCGAGCATCTTTTTGACTGAATGCTCGGGCAATAGCTAATGAACGATCTGTGGACGCATCATCCACCACGATCACTTCCAAGTTGGTATAGGTTTGCTTGGCCAGGCTACGCAGAGCCGTTGCCAAATGCTCTTCAGCGTTAAATACCGGCACGATAATACTTACCAAGCCATTATCATCTACCTCCGCCGTGCCCGCCATTGCCGAGCTCTCTACCATCACGTTATCAAGCGTTAACGACTGACTGGGGTCTCTAAGACCGACGGGGTGCAGGTTGGCTTTCAAGAACAGCGCATTGATATGCTGCAAACGGAACTGATCTGTAAGCGCATCAGCTTGGGCCGCCGCAGGTCTTTCTTGCGCAGAGGCTTGTACGGCCAGAAGATTGGAGAGTGCCAATGAGGTATCCGGATAATCCGGGTAAGCTATTTTTAGCTGCTGTATGCGCTGCCAGGCATTTACCAGCTGGCCACTTTGAGTCAAGGCCTCTACTTCCAGCAACCAAGGGGCGGGGGTGGCGGGTTTAACTTCACGGTGCTGGTGGCGGCTGGCGAGTACATCTGCGCAGCGCTGCCACTCCCCTTGCCAGGCATACCAACGGCCAAGCGCCCAAGCTGCATAGCTGGCTTCCCAAGCGTCTTGATGAGTAAGCAAGCCCTGCAGAGCCTTCAGTGCCGAAGAGGTAGCCGTTTGTTGCCAAAGCTGCCCCTCACGTTCGTGGGCCCTTAACTCTACCGGCCACCGCCCTTCCTTTTCACCGTTGCGGATAAAGTGCAGCAACGGGCTGATGTCCGCTTTAGCCACATCCTGATGGTTATTAAGGTAATACGCCGCATCAAACCGCGGACCTGCTTTACGCCCCCAAGCTTCTCCCAACAGAAAATAGTGCTGGGCTGGCGACATTCCAGAAACCGCCACATCTGGGTATTGCATCATGTACCACTCGGCATCGAACCAGGGGCTTTGCTCAATGTCAGCGATATCTGATAAGTCCCTTTCTGGCGTATGCGTATGAAGCAGGCCAAGCGATGAAGATGATGTCAAAAGTCATTACCTCGCATAACAGAACAGGATTACGCTACTTATGAAAACGCACCAGCAATTTGCTGAGCACAACGCTGAGCTTTCTCAGCATCCACTGCTTCTACCATCACACGGATCAATGGCTCTGTACCCGATTTACGTAACAGTACACGGCCAGTTTGCCCAAGCTGTTGTTCCACTTCGGTCACCATTTTCTTGACCAAAGGGGCAGCTAATGGGTCTTCGTCACCGCTTGGCGTAAAACGCACGTTGATCAGCGTTTGTGGCAGTTTTTGCATACCCTGCTTGGCCTCAAACAGGGTTACTTGCTGCTGCAGTAAACAGGTAATTACGCGCAGCGATGCAATGATAGCATCGCCGGTGGATGCGTGGTCCAGGCTCAGTAAATGGCCCGAACCTTCCCCGCCCAAGCGCCAGCCGGTTTCTTTTAGCTGCGCTATTACGTAGCGGTCCCCCACCTTGGCCCGAGTGAAGGGAACCCCCATAGTGGCAAGCGCCTGTTCCAAGCCAAGGTTGCTCATCTGGGTGCCCACTACACCACCGCTATAGCCTGCGGCCTTGGCATCTTTGGCCAGCAGGTAAAGCAACTCATCACCATCTACTACGGTGCCGGTATGGTCTACCATCATCAGGCGGTCGGCATCGCCATCCAGCGCGATGCCCATGTCTGCCTCGTTCTCCAATACCGCTGCCCGCAGGCTTTGCATGGAGGTAGCGCCACAGCTGGCATTGATATTTACGCCGTTGGGCTTATCGTGAATGCTGATTAGCTCTGCACCCAGTTCACGGTATACGGCGGGTGCTACCTTGTAGGCGGCGCCATTGGCACTATCCACTACAATTTTCAAACCGTTCAGGCTGAGCGCGCCCGGCAAGGTGGCCTTGCAATACTCGGTATAGCGGCCAGCGGCATCATCTATGCGGCGGGCTTTACCCAGTTTGTCGGATTCTACACACGTCATGCCGCCTTCAATAGCCACCTGTAACCAGCGTTCAATTTCCTGCTCTTGGGCATCGGTTAGTTTGCTGCCGCCCTGAGCGAATATCTTGATGCCGTTATCGTAAAACGGATTGTGCGAAGCGCTGATGACCACCCCGGCATCCGCCCGAAAGGTAGAGGTTAAATAGGCAACGCCCGGCGTGGGCAGCGGGCCAACCAAGGCGACGTTAATCCCCGCTGCTGAAAAGCCTGCTTCCAACGCGGACTCCAGCATATAGCCACTGGCGCGCGTATCCTTACCAATCAGAACTTCTTTCACGCCTTCAGCGCCCAGCACCTGCCCTGCGGCCCACCCAAGCTTCATGGCAAAGTCAGGGGTCATAGGAAACTCCCCCACCCGCCCGCGTACGCCGTCCGTGCCGAAGTATTTACGCATTTTGGATTACCTGAATGATAGATCGTGAATCGTGAAGAGTATAAATAACCGAATACATGCACCAACAAACATAAATGCACAATCGTAGCGCGTGAACGAGTAAACAAGGCATCCACGAGCGGCGGCCTAGCCGCCCTGGCTTAATACCCCCCACACCACAAAATAAGGGTTGAGTTTTTCACTGGGGTTCGCGTAATCAAGCGCCGTACCTTCCAGGGTTTCTACCCGGCCGCCCGCCTCAAGCACTACGGCATGAGCGGCGCCGGTGTCCCAAAGGCAGGTAGGCCCTAAACGCGGGTAGGCATCGGCAAGGCCTTCCGCCACCAGGCACAGCTTTAACGAACTTCCCATCGGCAGCATGGTGTGTTCACCCAGTTTTTCCAGCCAGGCGGCCAAGTCTGGGCTAGGGTGAGAGCGGCTACCCACCACGCGCCACGCCTCACCCGCACCAGGTTTACCCGCAACCGAAATAGCCTTGCGCTCACCACTGGCCTCAATTTTGAACGCACCCAGCCCTTTTGCCGCCACATAGCCAATTTCTAACGCAGGCGCAATAACCACACCGAGTACCGGCACACCCTGTTCGATCAGTGCGATATTAACGGTAAATTCACCGTTGCGTTTGATGAACTCCTTGGTGCCATCCAGCGGGTCTACCAACCAGTAGCGCCCCTCAGCGTTAGCCCCCGCAAAGCTCTCAACATCCTCTTCAGATAAAATTGGAAACTGCACCGGCAGTGCCTGTAAACCGCGCACGATCACATTATGAGCCGCTTTATCTGCCTCGGTCAGCGGGCTTTTATCTTCTTTCTCTTCCACACTAAACTCGCGCGCGTAAACGCTCATAATGGCTTCGCCTGCCTTACGCGCAATGCTTTCAACGGCATCCAACAGTGCTTGATCAATCAGCGCCATATCGTTATCCCTTACATAAAAAAGCTGCCAAGCTGCGGGCAACCTTGCCAGCGCTTGACAGCTAGAGCATTCAAATCAGCGAATCATTCCACGCTCACGCAGTGCTGCAATCACCGTGTCAGCCGCTGCTTCCGCATCCATTTCAGATGTTTTCAGGTGCACATCCGGTGCCGTAGGCGCCTCATAGGCGGAATCGATCCCCGTAAAGTTTTTCAACTCGCCACGGCGCGCCTTCTTGTACAAACCTTTCGGGTCACGAGCTTCAACCACATCAAGAGGGGCATCCACATAAATTTCAATAAACTCCCCCTCTTCCAAAAGGTCTCGCGCCAACTGTCGCTCGCTGCGGAAGGGAGAAATAAACGCAGACATCACAATTAATCCTGCGTCGACCATTAGCTTGGCGGTTTCCGCAACGCGGCGTACGTTTTCAACCCGGTCGGCATCGGTAAAGCCTAAATCACGGTTCAAACCGTGCCGCACGTTATCGCCATCTAATAGATAAGTGTGCTGACCATGGGCGAAGAGTTTTTTCTCAACCAAATTAGCAATGGTTGATTTGCCTGCGCCTGAAAGCCCTGTAAACCACAGCACAGCGGGTTTCTGGTTTTTCGCCAATGCACGTGTTTGCTTATCAAGGTCCACATGCTGCATGTGAATATTCTGGCTGCGCCGTAAAGCAAAGTGGAGCATGCCCGCGCCAACGGTGTTGTTGGTCATGCGGTCTATCAGGATAAAACCGCCGGTATCGTGGTTGTCTTTATAGGCATCAAAGGCAACCGAACGGTTAAGGCTCAAGGTACAAATGCCGATGCTGTTCAGGTCCAGCTGCTTGGCCGCGGTGTGCTCAAGGGTATTCACATTGACCTGATATTTAATATCCGTCACGGTTGCGGAAACCATCTGAGTGCCCAACTTCATCAGATACGGGCGCCCCGGCAGCAACGGCGCTTCGTGCATCCACACCAGGGTTGTTTCGAACTGGTCGGCGGTGTGGGCTGGCTGGTCAACACCCGAGATGATATCGCCTCGTGAGATATCGATTTCATCTTCAAGCAGCAGCGTAATCGACTGGCCCGCCACCGCCTCATCCAGGTCACCGTCAAAGGTATAAATACGCGATACAGTGCTGGCACTACCAGAAGGCTGAACGCGAATGGGATCACCGGGGCGAATCACCCCACTTGCCACCATGCCGGTAAAACCACGAAAATCCAGGTTCGGGCGGTTTACCCACTGCACAGGCATACGGAAGGGTGAACGCTGTAGATGCTCGGCATCCAGCTCAACCGTCTCCAGATAACCCAATAGCGTCGTACCATGATACCAGGGCATTTTGGCACTGTGTTCAATAACGTTGTCGCCCTTCAGTGCCGACATAGGGATAAACGTAATGTTCTCCAGCCCCAACTGCTTGGCAAAAGCACGATACTCTTCAACGATCTCATCAAACCGCGCTTTGGAGTAATCGACCAGATCCATCTTGTTGATGGCGACGATTAAATGGCGCATGCCCATCAAGGACATCAAAAAACTATGGCGACGGGTTTGGGTCAAAATACCGTGGCGCGCATCCACCATCAGAATGGCCGCATCAGCCGTGGAGGCTCCTGTCACCATATTGCGCGTGTACTGCTCGTGCCCTGGGGTGTCCGCTACAATAAACTTGCGCTTTTCGGTCGAAAAGAAGCGATAGGCCACATCAATGGTGATGCCCTGCTCGCGCTCTGCGGCCAGGCCATCTACCAGCAGCGCAAAATCCATTTCGCCGCCCTGGGTGCCGTACTTTTTCGAGTCGGCTTCGATCGCTGCCAGTTGGTCTTCGAACAGCAGCTTGGACTCAAACAATAAACGGCCAATCAGCGTACTTTTACCGTCATCAACGCTGCCACAGGTGATAAAGCGCAACAAGTCCTTATGCTCGTGGGCTTTCAGGTAGCCTTCGATATCGTCAGCAATCAGGTCAGATGAGTGAGACATTAAAAATACCCCTCTTGCTTCTTCTTCTCCATGGAAGCCGCGCTGTCGTTATCAATCACTCGGCCTTGGCGTTCCGATGTTTTGGTCAGCAGCATTTCTTGAATAATCGCCGGTAGTGTATCGGCGTCAGACTCGACGGCCCCCGTAAGCGGGTAGCACCCAAGCGTACGAAAACGCACCTTGCGCATCATGGGCACCTCGCCCGCCTCTAACGGCATGCGCTCGTCGTCTACCATGATTAGCGCACCATCGCGCTCTACCACTGGCCGTTCAGCGGCATAATAGAGCGGCACAATGGGGATATTCTGTAGATGGATGTACTGCCATATATCCAATTCGGTCCAGTTGGATATCGGGAAAACGCGGATCGACTCTTTGGGATGCTTACGCGTGTTATAAAGCTTCCATAACTCGGGGCGCTGGTTTTTCGGGTCCCAGCGGTGCTGCGCCGTACGAAAGGAGAAGATACGCTCTTTGGCGCGTGATTTTTCCTCATCACGCCTTGCCCCACCAAACGCCGCATCAAAGCCGTACTTATCCAGCGCCTGTTTCAAGCCCTCGGTTTTCATTACATCCGTATGAATGGCCGAGCCGTGAGTAAACGGATTAATGTCTTTTTCAATACCTTCTGGATTGACATGCACCAGCAGGTCCATGCCGATCTCTTCCGCCATTTTGTCGCGGAAGTCATACATGGCACGAAACTTCCAACGTGTATCAACGTGCAAAAGAGGGAATGGCGGCGGCGAAGGTGCAAATGCCTTGCGCGCCAGGTGCAGCATAACCGCCGAATCTTTACCTACGGAATAGAGCATTACCGGATTATCCGTCTCGGCGACCACTTCGCGCATGATCTGAATGCTTTCCGCTTCCAGCCGTTGCAAATGGGTGAGTGATGTCATCATCTGTCCCAACGTAAGGTGAAAAGTATGTTCTCAAGTGCTAGGAAGCCACACCGCTATTGGCAGGTACTTGCACTAACCGAAACATCGTCTGTTGCGCCAGCCACGCTGTAACCTCCGAGCTGGCTGAAAACCAGGCGCCATGAAATACCAGGGCGACAGGCCCTTTACGTTCTTGGCCATTAGCTTCTAGGCCCTTGCTAATAAGTGCCTGCATGACGGTTAAGTAATCATCCGCCATAGGAGGGCGGTTAAAGCAGCGCATCCATAAACGCCCACGAGAGCCATGCAAATAGAGCTGATAAACCGAGCGGCCGGGGTGCGCTACGTGCCTCACGCCTCCTTGCCAACGCTGGTCGGCCTCATCCAACCCGGCAAACAGAGGCGCAACCGCTTGCCGATACCACCTGCCCTGCTGGGAGCGCTGCCGAGCCAACGTACTTAACGGCCACGGCTTGTGTTTCAGCCCTTCACTTTCCCACCAGTGCTCGATAGCCCGCTGAGTTGGCTCAATCTCCTGTTCTGCACGCACTAGCGCCGCCAAATCAGCGCTGCTCCACCCTGGCTGCCCCGCTGGGGGGCAGGTGTACAGCGCCTGCCACAACCGCTGCTGCGTTGTCGTATCCAATACGCTGCTTTGCCCCTTTAAGCGCCCCCGCGAACGTACCGGCACCGCCGCCCAGCCCCCTTCGCGAAACGCCTTCCAAGCCGCCGAGACGGTTGGAGCAGAAAGCCCTGATTGCTGACTCGCTAGCGCCACCGTAGCACCATCCAAACGCAGCTTCACAGCCTGCAATCGGCGCTCATTTAGCTTTTCAGGCGATAAATGTTTTATGCTCAATGTTTTATATAACCCACTGTATTAAATAAATTTTCAAACAAAACACATACCATAAAACTGCAATCAATAGACATCATCATAAAAGCCTGCGTAAAATCCAGCAAGTCAATCGAGTTATTAACGTTTTTAAGGACCCTGCCATGACCCCGTGGGCTGTTCTGCTTTCTATTGCCCTATTGTTAGCACTGCTAACCAGCGGACGCGTAAAGCCCGCCATTGCCTTTGTTTCGCTGGCCAGCATTTTCCTCTTGCTGGGGTTTGTAGACACTCCCACGTTGCTTGCCCAATACACCAACCCGGCCCTTGCAACGCTGCTGCTCTTACTGCTGGTATCGCTAGCTCTTGAACGCTCGCCTATGCTGGACTGGCTATCGCGTCACTTGTTAAAAGGACAACCGAAGCTTGCCACGGCCCGCTTAATGGTTAGTACTGCGGTGCTTTCCGCGTTTTTAAACAATACGGCCGTGGTCGCCGCCTTCCTGGGCGCTATTTCGCGTCAGCATCGAATTGCCCCCTCACGGCTATTAATCCCACTCTCTTATGCCTCTATTTTGGGGGGCATTACTACGCTGGTGGGCACATCCACCAACCTGGTCGTTAACTCGTTTACCTTAAGCACTAGTGGCACCGAGCTAGGCATGTTTGAGTTCAGCCTGGTCGGGGTTCCGGTAGCGCTGATAACCCTGTGCGTACTCATGTGGCGCGCTAACGCCCTGCCTCACCACTCGCCTGAAAACACCGATGAAAAGCTCTCCTATTTTCTGGCAGCCGACCTGAAACCGGATTCCCCCATGATCGGCAAAACGATTGAAGAGAACGGCCTGCGCAGCCTGGAGGGACTTTATCTACTGGAGATCGAACGACAAGGACGGCTGATTAGCCCCGTCGCGCCAGATGAGCAACTACTCGCCAATGACACGCTGGTATTCACCGGCGAAGTGGGAAAAGTGCAAGCGTTACAGCGCTTTCCAGGGCTTCAGCTGTTTGGACACCAGGCCGACAACCTGCTGGCGACCAACCTGGTAGAAGTGGTGATTTCCCACGAATCCGAGCTTTCAGGTAAAACCCTGCAGGACGTGGATTTTCGTAGCATGTTCAGTGCCGGGGTGGTGGGAATACGGCGGGGAGAGAAGCGCTTGGAGGGGCAATTAGGCAAAATTCCGTTGCGTGTAGGTGATTGCCTGCTGCTAGCGGTGAGCGCTGACTTCCGTCAACACCGCAACCTGGACCGCAACTTTCACCTGCTAAGTGGCAGCTTCACTCGGCCACAGCTCACTCCCAAAGAGAGCCTATTCACCGTAGGCGGGTTTGCAGCCGTCATCGCCCTGGCAACCGCCAACCTACTGCCCCTGTTCCACGGCCTGCTGATACTGCTGGGCGGGTTACTGCTACTGAAAGTGATTAGCCTTGCAGAACTGCGCCGCCGCTTCCCGTTTGAGCTATGGCTGATTATCGGCTCTGCGCTAGCCATTGCCCAGGCACTGGAAAACTCAGGGGCGGCAAGCCTGCTGGCAAGCGGTATGCAGCACTTGTTTAGTGGTTACGGTGTTTATGCGGCGTTTATCGGCTGCTACCTGTTAACGCTGCTACTGACCGAAACCGTGACCAACAACGCCGCCGCTGCGCTGGCGTTCCCCATTGCCTGGAGCACCGCCCACGCCTTTGGTGCCGACCCACTGCCGTTTATCATGGCCGTGGCCTACGGCGCCAGCGCCTGTTTTTTAATTCCGTTTGGCTACCAAACCCACTTGATGGTTTATTCGCCAGGGCGCTATAAAATTACCGATTTCTTTAAAATCGGTTTACCGATTAGCTTTACCTACTCTGCCGCCGTCCTGGTGATTACACCAATGGTGTTTCCTTTTTAAGAGAGCTCACCCTGAACGGCCAGAAATTCGCCTGATTGACCTGCAGGAAGGTGCTTACAAGCGGAGATGCCTTTCCAGCCCCCAAGCCATAGTGACCTTGACGATATTACTTCACCGTTTCCTCGATACGACGTGGGCTTAGCGGAAACCGCTGCCCCGTTACTGCAACACGACACTGCACCGTATCAAGCAGGGACAGTTTCAATGGCACATGGAAGCCCACATACCCGCCACGGGGAGGCATCAAGTGCCCCAACTCTTGACGAAGCTCTGCTGCGCGTACGGTGTTGGTTAGCTCACCATTGACCCACAGCTCGACTTCCAACGGCGCATCTCGCTCATCCGCCCACCAGGCCCAACCGCTGACACCCTCGGTATTAGCCTCCACAAGGCAGGCATGCGCCCAAGGCTGGTTCGCCTTAAACATCGCATAGCGTGAGTCAAACAATGCTGAGACATACTGATAAAGCTCAATATCGTGCTTGTTCAATCGCTTGAGCTCAGCGACATCGTCTTGATCAAGCTCGTGCTTATCCTCAATACGCGCTTTACCTCGATTGTCTTCACGCTCGGGGATCTGAGTTGCAAAGCGATCATTCAGTACTTCCAAGCCTTCAGAATAACGTTCTGTTAAGCCTATAAACCCAATAGCTTCAACATTCACCCCATTAAGGGCTCTACGCTGACGATTACGCATCGTCGGGTCTGAATAGAACTCCTTGAAGCTTCCCTTGTAACCCCTCTTACTGACAAAGTGCGCATATTCGGATGCAATACGCTGCAGCGGTTCACGCAGGAAGGTAATGGTGTTTCCCGCCCCACATAGGGAAACAAAGCGCATGATAGGCACATGCCCCGAGATCATGGCGGGGTTATCGAGCGCCTGCTTGAACTGCCAGAAATCAGGTTGATCAACATGTAGAAACTCTTTAGCAAGAGGAGACGTTACCTTAGAGTTCGCTCCATAATCATAAACAATGCGCTCCGACGAAAAATACTTTTCAGCTCCCTGCCGAAAGCTTGTTCCGGCTGTTTTAGGCATATGCACAAAAAAAAGCGGCATTTACTCAATCTCCTTTCTACAACGCCCACAAACATAGCCACTTCCGCGTAAAACTGGCAAGAGCCCATTCTGGAGTGGGCCCTATTGGGGTATATACATGTTATGAAGGTGACGTTAAAAGCGAGCCTGCATCATTGCTCGTTTCGCTTAAATCTACGTCGGCCCTTCTTATCGCGATAAAAATCAAACACCGGTACTTTATTGGCGTGGTAACGAGCCTTACGAGAAACAAGCGAACATGAACTTAATGCGCAGGCGAAGTAAGCACCAGAACGGCGCTCAAGGGCGCTACTCGACCGTCACACTCTTGGCCAAATTACGCGGCTTATCTACATCCGTCCCTTTCACCAATGCCACGTGATAAGAGAGCAACTGAAGCGCTACCACATGCAACACCGGTGAAAGCAGCCCGTAATGCTCCGGCATCATCAGCACGTTAACGCCTTCGGAGGGTTTCACAGCACTATCACCATCGGCAAATACATACAGCTGGCCGCCACGCGCACTGACTTCCTGCATGTTGGCCTTCAACTTCTCCAGCATTTCATCGTTAGACGCTACCACTACCACCGGCATTTCCGCATCAACCAGCGCCAACGGGCCGTGCTTCAGCTCGCCCGCCGGGTAGGCTTCCGCATGAATGTAGGAGATTTCTTTCAGCTTCAACGCGCCTTCTAGCGCAATGGGGTAATGCCGCCCACGGCCTAAAAACAGCGCATGCTGTTTATCAGCAAACTGCTTTGCCCAGGCTTCAATGCTAGGCTCCAACGCCAACACCTTATCGACCGCGATAGGTAGATGGCGCAGTTCATCCAGATAGGTTTTTTCGTCTTCCTCACTCAAACGCTGGTTGGCTTTGGCCAGCAGAAGCGTCAGCAAGAACAGCGCGCTTAACTGTGTAGTAAACGCCTTGGTAGACGCCACACCAATTTCAGGCCCGGCACGGGTAATAAAACGCAACGCGGTTTCGCGAACGATGGCGGATTCGGGCACGTTACAAATGGCCAGCGTATGCGTATGCCCTAACGATTTGGCATGCTGTAGCGCGGCCAATGTGTCGGCGGTTTCGCCGGATTGGGAAATAACCACTACCAGCTGCTTGGGGTTGGCAACACTCTGCCGATAGCGATACTCACTGGCAATTTCAACATTGCAGGGGATACCCGCTACCTGCTCAATCCAGTACTTGGCGGTCATACCCGCATAGCTTGACGTACCGCACGCCAGAATCAGAACTGAATCGACCTGTTCAAACACAGCCTGGGCCTCAGCCCCAAAAATACCTGGCTGCAGTTGCCCTGCCCCACTGATCATTTCCAGTGTATTGCCTAATGCCTGGGGCTGCTCAAACATCTCTTTCTGCATATAGTGGTTATAATCACCAAGCTCAACGGCATCGGCATTCAAGGTAGAAGTAACCACTTCACGCTGGGCGGGCTGGCCGATGCGGTCCACCAGGGTAATGGAATCACGCGTTAACCGCGCTACATCGCCATTTTCCAGGTACATCATCTGCTTGGTAACGGAAAGCAGTGCCGATGCATCCGATGCGGCGTAGTGGCCATCTTCAGCAATGCCCAGCATCAGCGGCGAGCCTTCACGTGCCACCACCAAGCAATCCGGTTCTTCTTCGCTAATAACGGCCAGAGCAAACGCCCCTTTCAGATACGCCACGGCGCACTGCACGGCGGAAAACAGGTTGTCCGCCGGTTCGCCAATCTGGCCTTTGAAACAGGCTTGAATAAGGTGGGCAATGGTTTCCGTATCGGTATCGGAGGTAAATTCATGCCCTAAACCTTGCAGTTGCTCACGCAAGGCTTCGTAATTTTCGATAATGCCGTTATGCACAACCGCCAAGCCTGCGGAAATATGCGGGTGAGCATTGCGTTCAGCGGGTACACCGTGGGTGGCCCAACGTGTGTGAGCAATACCGATATTTCCGGTTAGCGCCTGTTTTTCTACGCGAGAAGCTAATTCTGAAACGCGGCCTTTTGCACGGGCACGTTGCAACCCGCGTTCAAGTACAGCAAGACCTGCTGAATCGTAGCCACGATATTCAAGCGTAGATAGCCCTGCGAGTAAAAAACCAGTACATTCCCTTGCGCTTACCGCGCCAACAATTCCACACATGCATTTCCCCTTAGCGAGTATAGATAACAATTAAAATGCAATATTTAAAAAATTGCTCAACCATTGGACAGTAAAGAAAAGTAAAACCTATAACCCATGACTCTTATACACATAATTTACTAAGTACTCGCAACCTTTCGTTCCTTGAAAAACAAAAAACTTATTTTTTTTCAGAAACTATCATTTTCACCACCTATAAAAAATAAAAAACAACGACAGTATGTTAGGGGCATGGCCCCTCAGCAACTAACAAACATTAAAATCCGTATTAAAAGAAAACCTAAACAGCATCTACAAATTGAACTTTCTCTTCATCCCCAACATCTAGAAGAAATTTCTTCATTTCATTTCTGTACTTACTAACAAAATCCAAAAAAATCGGGTCTTCGGAATATAGCAAATACCTTTTATCTAAGTCTTCTGGAGCAACCTGCGAGGCATTGTCAAAGAAAGTATCCCCACCACCACCAAACTTACTAACACTACTTAGACCTTTTGCTCCTCCTCCAAAAAAAACGGAGATTTTTGACATGTAATCACTATCCAGCCAGAACTTATTTGCATAAATAAATTCAAGCTCATCAGCGTTCTGGCAATAGTATTCATACACATTAACCCATTGCATCATATTCTTATCAACCCACGCTAAACTTTTCGCCTTATCTGAATAAAGGAATTTTTTATAAACGCTCAACGTACTTGCCAAGGTATTTAATGGATCCCTAAGAAATATTATTTTTCTTAGTTTTTTCTCTCCCCCTTCTTCATTAATCCCAAAAAAACAAGACAGTTCTTTGCTATTAGCAACATCTTCAATATTGTAATTCATTTCAAAGCTCGCAACATGCAAACGGTCGATAAAGGACATATCTCCCACTACTTTCGTTGGAACAAGCCCCCCTTTACTAAACTCAAGATTATTTTGATAATAAAAATTTTTCCCTTTTAAAACAGATTCTAAAAATGCATGATGAGTACTTCTCTTAGAAGAAAAAACGACTATCTTCATTTTAAAACAACTCCTTATCGAATAATAAAATAAATTAAAAGTCTTTTAATTGATGAACAGCGGTGCAGCCATTGGGCACGTTCAAACCACAGGCAACAGGCTTTTAATCATCATTAATAGTGAATTTTTTCATGATACCCTTAAACGCATCCGCCCCTGGGCTTCCCCAGCAGTAGATTAGCACATTAGCCAGCCCATCCCTCCGCAACTGAGCCATCACACCCTAAACAAACCAGCTATCTGAACCGGACGAGTACGAGAACAAGTACTTTTGTGATGAATCAAGCCTCAGCTACACAGCACGCAGCCGTATCAGTACCAACACCAGATAGCTGTCGTAATCGCCCTGGAATTCAAGCTTTCTCGAAAAAGAAAAATTTGGTGCATTAAGTCGCCGAGTTAGCAAGTGTAACCTTTTCAAAGAAAATTTCCGTTCAGTGCTTAAACTTCGGGCTCAAATAATTCTGATCAAAGGTTAGCGACGCTGATTTCTGGCAAGGTCAATAAATATTGACTGATAGGCTGCCTGAATTATCAACAAACCGAAAAACGCTTGAAGAATTTTTTAGTATTTAAATGCATGCAGCCAACTTCTTCTCCCACGCCCAGGCGTGGCGGATGATGGTCTCAATATCTGCATACTGCGGCTGCCAGCAAAGCTCGTGGCGGGCCAGAGTGGCATCGGCGACCAGTTGAGCCGGATCACCGGGGCGTCGCTCGCCTTCTTCCACTCTCAGCGCGCAGCCGTCCTCGGCCACCACGCGCTCCACCGCTTCGATCACCTGCTGTACCGAATAGCCCTGGCCATTGCCCAGGTTATAGGCCAACGCCCCCTGCTTTTCACCCTGCACCAGGGCTCCCAGTGCCAAGGCATGGGCGCCGCACAGATCCTCGATGTGGATATAGTCGCGAATGCAGGTGCCATCTGCTGTGGTATAGTCGCGGCCGAAGACGGTAATCGACTCGCGCCGGCCTGAGGCCGCCTGCAGGATCAGCGGAATCAGGTGGGTTTCCGGGTCGTGGCACTCGCCAAGTTCGCCCTCCGGGTCTGCCCCGCAGGCATTGAAGTAGCGTAGGCATACCGAGTTAAGACCGTGAGCCGCGTGGAAGTCCTGCAGCAGGCGCTCCACCATCAGCTTGCTGGCGCCGTAGGGGTTAATAGGTCGCTGGGGATGAGCCTCATCAATAGGTGCATAATCTGGCTCACCGAAGGTCGCCGCGGTCGAGGAAAAGATAAAGTGCTTCACGTCGTGACGTACCATCACCTCCAGCAGGCTGAGGGTATTGGCCACGTTGTTGCGATAGTACTTGCCCGGATCCTGCATGGACTCACCCACTAGGCTCGCCGCGGCGAAGTGCATCACGCCGTCGAAGCGATGCTCGGCAAATACCCTTTCCAGCAGCGCAGTATCTGCCAAATCTCCCACCACCAGCTCGCCATGACAGGCCAGCTCGCGAAATCCGGTAGTGAGGTTGTCAAGCACAACCACCGAGTGGCCAGCGCGAGAGAGCTGTTTAACCATGTGTGAGCCGATATATCCTGCACCACCAATTATCAATATTTCCACTTATACACCAAGATCTAAAGCCAGAACATTAAAGACAGCTACCTAAGGAAGTTATCTTCAGTTTAATTATTTTGAAATTACCGATTTTAGCAAATCTTCTAACTAAGCTCGCTTTTACAACAGCCGAAGGTACCTCCAAAGCAAATGAAAACTCTCCCCTAGAAACTCCACGCTCAATATTCAGGTACTTGTACCATCCTATATCCTTATTCTTAGAAAGAGTTAGACCAAAAATCTTATCTTGACTATCAGAGAAACAAAAAGACAAAAGGAATGCTCTCTGTCTTTTCTCACTATCCAGTGAGTCAGTTATAAACAAACCATTCTCCTCGACCTCTTCGATTTCGTACTCTACCTGATACTTGATATGTCTCGATGAGGGCTGAGAAGAAAAGAATGAAGAGGAGTCGCGGGAAAACACCTCATCACTCATATCGATTGGTGCGTTAGCACTCTTCACATCCTCAATAATTTCATTATCAAGAGTGAAAAAACCTGACTCCCTAGGCTTAGCTGAAAGAGGTGGGTAGTCGTTTAAAAAACTTTTATAACTCACACTGTTTTTAGCATGAAAAGTCTTTGTTTTTGTATCCTGCCCATTGTGATGCGTCCATACAAACATCAGCTCTCTAGAGTCAACAACAACGGGAGAGTGTTTATCAACAAGCTCATGGTTACCAATTTTAGGAAGCCAGTAACTCCCTTCAGAATACCTACCAACAAACGCCATCCCTAGCGCCAAAAACCTTCTATGACATTCTCTAAAGTCTATAAAACCACCAGAGTAGTAAGAAGCAGCCAAGCCTCTCCCAAATGAAATAATCATCCCCTCAAAGTTTTCGTTATTATATCTAGAGAGATTGTCCAAATAAGAGGAAGGTAAAATATCATCATCATCAACTCTAAAAAGGGCTAATGAACCTGCAGGCCTGTCTTTTAATATCTCTAAAATCGGTATGGGCTGCAACTCTTTACCAGACTCACTCAATATAATAAAGTCATACTTTCTCGACTCTTCAAAAAGTCTTACCTTCCATTTTTCAGGCATTAGGCTTGAGTATTGTATCACATGATTATAATCATACTTTTCAGCCATCTTTTGATAAATAGGGACTGCTTTTTTAAAAAAAATATTAAACCTTGTGGAAAGTCTCTCGTCGGAAAATAAGCTCTTGACATAATCATCTTCAGAAGTTTTCGACAAAAGCCAAGCTCCGCTTCCCGGTAAGAATAGGCTAAACCTAGTCACTCCTACAAAATACATATCCACCTCTACTTATCTAATAAAAAATTCAGAATGACTGTCGAACTTCGCCAGCGCAGTTTGATCCGAGAAACACAAAACTCAGTCACTATTCATATTTTATTTTTCATTTGTCGCACTCCGTTTGATTTAATATTTTAAAAGGTTTGCGTGACAAAACTGACTTACGTATAACCGTAGCGAAAAAGGACCCGGATACGTATGCAGTCATTATCCTGGACAATGCCAGCATGCATTGCTCCAAGGTATTCAGATGTAGGATTGTCGATTGGATGGCACATGGCGCCTATTTGATTTACCAGTCACCTTACTCGCCTGAACTGAATCTGATTGAAATCCTGTGGTGTGAGATTAAGTACCGGCGGCTGCCGCTAACAGCCTATGGTTCATTTAACAGTATCTGCGAAGCGGCCACAAAAGTGCGCAGGGGATACGGTAGAATATTCGATTACTTTTGGGCAATCAATTAGCAGAGGATAACCTCCATGGGCGGCCTGATCATACATACCCTCTATTGCACTGCTGAGCCAGCAGACACCATGTTATCCTTCTTTTCTAGATTCACAAAACCTTCTAAGCTGGGTAACATTTCTCACAGAAGAAAAATTTTCTCTTCCATACTGCCTTATTGAACGGTTATCAAACTCACTTTCCGTGACCTGCTTCATGATTTCACTAATATCTTTATAAACAAGCCTTCCTGGGTAAACCGTATCTGCGCCATCCCAGTCATAAATAATAGGAATGGAGCTTGCAGCCATTCCTTCTGCAACTGCTTGGTGACTACCCTCAAAATCACTAGTAGAAAGTATATATCCTACTTTCTGGAACCACTCAGGCATATCGTTGCCATGACCATCGTAGATCACACTCTCCCTCCATGGCGCTTCCTCTATGCGCCTGTACAGCGCATCATATTGCGCCATTTCATCTTTTCTGCTCTTGCTCAACATCCACGGGTAGTCTTCTGGGCGCTTTCCTTTCACGCGCAAGACGTAACGATTGTCTTCCTTCCAAAGCTTCTCAAAAATATCCAGCGCACGATCAAACCGTTTACGCCACGGCACCATTCCGATAAAGCCCAATGTAAACTTTGCTTCCGGTAGTTTTTCTCGATTGAATTTTTCAACATCAACAGTGTTGAAAATCATTTTCGCTTTATGCCGGGGTATATCGTGCATCGCCACAAATTCTTCGTATCGATAAGGGGCAATGAAGATAAAGTAGTCGATGTTATCGATATTGGCGTTACGAAGAAATTCAGGGCGCTGATTCTCCTGAAGGTGCATTCTTACCAGTAAGCGCTGACCATTTTTTTTTCGGTTGGCGTACCACTGGATATTACCCAAGCCCCATTCACAAAAAATGATGTCAGATTTATCCAAGCACTCTCGGCTCCAGTTTTCATCATGATCCGTATGATTTCTCCACTGATCTATGAGCACCTCAAAACTGGGATCAGCTTGGTAGTAGCTAATGACATCCTGCAGAAACTTCAGGTCATGCCCAGCAAAGAGGATAGTTTTCTTTGGTGAAATATTGTCTATAAGCTGAGCTGCAAGCTTCCCAACATGCTCACATGCGTATTCCTGAGCTTCAACAGTGTTCACGCTGATACCTTGGGTGATTGCCTTGTACATTTCATCTGCAATCCCCTCGATGTCTTGCTCGGTGCGATAAGGGTACCCAAGCTGATCAAACATATCTGGAACACATCCGCGCTCCATGGTCACAGCAAGTACTGGCGTGCCAGCTCCAAGGTAGTCTGCCAGCTTCCCTGGATAAAAAGGCGTGTAAGAAAGCCCTTGATCAGAAAAATCTGCATCACGCAGCAATAAGCAGTCTGCTTCAACCATTAGCGCAAGGCTATCAAGATAACCAACACTTCCTTGATAAGACACGACACCGCTCAAGTCTTTTTTTACAGCGTCTTGAATAAACGGATCGTTGGCACCGAAAAACTCGACAGTAAACTTACCCTTTAATTTCGGATGCCTCTTAATTAACCTTCGTGCGGCTAATACGAAGGGCTCAGATGTTCTCTTGTGTTTGTAGAGCATCCCAACATGCAGGAACCGAAACACATTACCTTTCTTTTCTTCCTTCACTCCTCGATACATTCTGGGTTCGTAACAGTGAGGAAGAATAAAAAACTTATCAGGATCTACCTTCTCGTTTAATGAACTTAGCACGAGCTCTTTTTGATAGGGGTTTGTCACAACCACTTTGTCTGCGGTTCGGAGAACTTCCGCCTCGGAGCGTGCATCTTCCTCTAAAAGAGGAAACTGATAAGAGGCATTAAAGGGGTTTTCACCTATTGGATCGCCAAAAGACGCAATCCATGGAAGTGACGGATATTTTCTTTTGACGGCTAATGCTGCCAGGTGAGATACAATTTCGTGCGAATGCGATATGACAACCTGATAATGATTTTCTTTTAGCAGCAAGTCTATAAACTCAATTGCCTTTTCAATAAACATTTCCCTGTTAGCAAGATCCCTTGGATCTTCTGTTGGAACACTTATCTCATAGCGGCTGATTTTAGCTGTTGCGTAACGGAACATGGAGAGGTTGTCTTGAGCTCCCTCCCTCTCTCTCTGAATTACATCGTACTCATATCCAGAGTCTTTAAAACGCTTAAAAAGATTGAACCCTGATGAACTTTTGTAAGGTGGAAAGTGCCAGGAAATAATTAATGCCTTCTTAGTCATCAGAGTCACCCCAATACACTGCGTCTTCTAAATATTCACTACTTACATTTTCACTAAGATCAAGCCGCACAACCCTTTCACTTAGGTAAAAGCTTTCATCTCTATCATAAAAGTCTCTACCCAAGGCCATTGCATAGCTTACCTGACTATCACTTTGATTCAGGAACACATGTGCGCCTGTAAATTTCTCCAGACTTATGAAGAGTTTTTTATTAGGATAGGTTTGATTCCAAAAAATGGATTTGGCTTTACCAACATCACTAGAGTTGTTGGCTATAGCTATTGCCGTTATCTCAGGCTGGTCTAAGGCAACATCAACACCAATCAGGTCACAGATCTCTTTTATCCGGTGGCTATACGTATGCTCACGCATGATCCTACGCACACCTTCCTTAGCCAAACTATTATATTTCTCCTTGCTACTTTCTAACTCTCTAACCTTATCAGCGATGGTTCCACTTGAATCATTCATAATCACCAAATCACCAAAGAGCTCGCTTACGCCTTTCGAGGCATTGCTTATCACAGGCGTCCCAGATGCAAGCGATTCGTAGACGCGACGGGCAAACATGGTAGAAGAGTCAGTAACCGAGTTGAGGTTGATTTGGTACTTATACCCGTTATTAACTTTCCATAGCTCTTCGGGGGGTAGCTTTCCTATGATGTTAGCAGCATATCTATCTGGATATTGGAAACGCACAATTCCAGACATGTGATTCCGGTCGTAGATATCATAACCAACGCCTACCGCTTCCAAATCCGCCACTATGTCATGGAAGCCATTGCACCGATCCTCCCGCTCCGAATAATAGGAGCCGGCAAAGACAGCTTTATTTAACCTGACGACACCAAGAGCAGGGTTGTGGATTTTAGGTTGTGCTGCAAAAGAAAGCGCGTGAGCAGTGATACCAAAATCCTTCTTATAGTTTGGCACCATGTTGATGTCGGTGGTTATTGTCACATCGAACAGAGCTGCTACAGCTCCGAATTTATCATAGTGAGGCGGATCTTCCTTATTCCAGAAAACAGTTGGAATGCCTTGCTCCTTACAGTAGCGTAGCAACCCACCGAGTTTTCTCCCCCCACCACTGCCTTTCGTCAGGGTGCCCCAGTTATTGTCATTCCCCCGCCAGCAACTTTCTACAAGAAGAAAGTCAGGCGTGACTTTTTCGAGCTGCTCTTGCCATTCCTCACGGGTGATCTTAATCATGTTAACTTCATGAGAAAGACATTCTGACGTCAGTTCGTCCAAGATACACACAACATTCAGCTCGGAGGTACGGATCTTTTTGTTTGGATCATGTACTGCGGGCTTGGGTAATGTTTGCTGCTTTAGCTCTTGTTCTTTCTTCTTCCTTATCGCTTCCTCACTATAGCAGCGGCCCTGAATACTAAGCTCGACCTGCTCCTCATCGGTAATGCCCAGGCCAGCCACTGAGACTGAGACCCTAGCCACCGCTTCTGGCAGCTTCAACTTGAACACTTCCTGCAGCTTGGCATCCACGCTTTTGCTGTTAGCATTCAGGTAGCGGAAATGCTGTTTAAAAACAGCGGCCACCCCGACCCCCGGAATGGTCGCTACCTTGTTGCCCTGCCTGTCTAGGAAGTCAAACAGCAGCACCGCCTTGCGGGACGTAGCGGCACTCTTGAGCCGATATACCACCGCCGCTGAGAGCTCTAGGGTTGCCCCTGGCACTGGCACCTTGATGACACCCTCGACGGTCTTCTTACTATCACCGTTGAGGGTCAGTTGTTTAAGTGCAATATGGACTGTTTCACCAGCTTGCGCCGTTTTCGGTGTTGCCATAGGCTGGGCAGCAGGTTCGCTCCCCTCTCCCTTCAGCGCCTTGACCATCGGCTCGGTATGCGTGGAGAACAGCAGCTCAGTACTCGGCTTGGGCGTCGGCAACTTCACTGAGGCCTGAAAGGCTTGAGCCAAGCTTGCGGCATTTCCAGCGGTAAAGCTCACTACACCTTCGTACTTGTCAGCATGCTTGGCCAACGGTGCCACGTTCGAAACCACCAGTCGCTTGCCATAAGCCAATGCTTCGGCAGCCTTCATCGGCGACACCAGTTCGCACACAGGCAAACGCTTACGCGGTATCACAATGGTATCAATCAGCGCGTAATAGTCCGTCACGCGCTCATGCGGTACACGCCCCACTTGAATTAACCAAGAGGCATCCTCTGCAGCAGTTGAAAGCGTTCGTTGGTTACCAACCGCGTCTGTTACTGGTTGGTCGTCACCTACCAATAATAATTTGATTTTTTCGCCCTGATGTACAAGCTCAGCGCAGGCTTTTAACAGTACATCGAGGCCTTCGTAGGCATTAAAACTTCCCACGTAGCCCACTACCTTGTCGCCGTGTTCGATGCCCAGTTTTTTCTTTAACACCGAGTCGACTGGTTTTATTTCGGGTAACTTGCTTACCCCGTTAGGCACAAGGGCAATGTTTGCCGCTTTCACACCACGTTTTACCAGCTCTTCTTTCATAGGCTGATTAAGGGTAAATACCGCTTGCGCTTGCTTAGCTACAAAGGTATCGCGCTCGGCTTCAACCTTGAAGGCTTCCGTATTTTTATAGCCTGGCTCACGGGCATCTCGGGAAAGCTCCCAGAACCCGCGAACTTCATTATAAAAAGGCAGGCCTAGCCGTTTAGCGGCAACCCAGGCAGGCAAACCCACGATAGCGTTAGAGGCCGCCAGCACCCCACTAGGGCGGTAGACCTTGAAAAGCTCAATGAAGTATTCAACGCTTTTTTCTAGATGTTCTATTTCGTTTTTAGGCTTTTCGCCTGCCAGCCAGCGGCGATGAATATAACGAACCCCGTTAACGCTTACTTCCGGGCGAGTGCTCTTGTGATCGGCACCCAGCTCCCATGGTCTGCCTGGCCTGACAAAACATAATGTTTCAAAGCCATGCTGGTTGAGGGCGTGCGCAATTCCTTGCGTTCTAATTGCATAACCATTGCTTGCATAGCTTTGCCCATGGCTGACCACATAGGCTATTCGCCTTTGAATGGGTAGATCAATCGTTTGGGCTTTTTGATTTGCAAGTTGAGTGGCGTGTTTCAGCAATGCGTCCATGAAAATCCGGAAAAGTAGAGGGTAAATGGCAAGGTATAAGAGGCGCTGGGTGAGCGCGCACTTACTATTCAACCAAGCAGGCCAACCGCATCAATAACGGTCTCTTTAGCGCGCACGCTATCCGCTTGCTCGATGAACGGCTTATGCTTAACCAGTACACATACTACGTCCGCTTGGGTTAGCGCTTCTTCCAGTGTCTTTAACTCTACGTTGGCGTGCTGAAGGCCCTGAGGTAATACGTCTATGTTTGGTTCCACCACTTGCAGACGGCAACCTAACTGGGCAACCTGTTGGGTAATATTCAACGCAGGGCTTTCGCGCAAGTCATCGATATCTGGCTTGAAGGAAATGCCCAAGCAGGCAACGGTTAGATCACTACGTTTGGCATCCGGATGTTGCTGATGGTAGTACTCAAGCCCTTCTTTCACACGGCCTAGCACCCACTGCGGTTTGGCATCATTCACTTCACGGGCAGCACGTATAATTTTGGCTTGCTCCGGGCATGAGTCCACAATAAACCAAGGGTCTACCGCTATGCAGTGGCCGCCTACGCCTGCCCCTGGGGTAAGAATGTTAACCCGCGGGTGGCGGTTAGCTAGCGCAATCAATTCCCATACATTGATATCCAACTCGTGGCAGATAGTCGAAAGCTCGTTGGCAAACGCAATGTTCACATCACGAAAGCTGTTTTCGGTGAGTTTCGCCATTTCAGCAGTGCGGGCAGTGGTGGTTACGCACTCACCCTCTACGACTAATTTGTAAAGCTTGCAGGCTACGTCAGCGCACTTGGGTGTCATGCCGCCAATCACGCGGTCGTTTTCAACCAGTTCACGAATCACGTGGCCAGGCAGTACACGCTCGGGGCAGTGCGCAATGCGAATGTCGGAAGCTTCGCCATGGGTCTGCGGAAAAGTGAGGTCGGGCCGTGCCTCAGCCAACCACTCGGCCATTTTCTCAGTAGCGCCAATGGGGCTGGTGGATTCAAGCACCACCAGGTTACCTGCTACTAAAACGGGGGCAATGGACTTTGCCGCGGCTTCAATGTAGCTAAGGTCGGCTTTATGGTTCTGTCCATTCTTATCGGTGTGGAATGGCGTGGGTACCGCCACCATGAACGCATCAGCAGGTTCGGGGGTGGTGGTCGCGCGTAAATAGCCTTCTGTGACGGCGGCATGAACGATGATGTCCAGTTCAGGCTCAACAATGTGAATCTCACCACTGTTAATGGTATCTACAGCGTGCTGGTTTACATCTACACCTATCACGTTTTGTTTGCGTGAGGCAAAAACAGCGGCGGTGGGTAGGCCAATGTAGCCCAAGCCAATCATGGAGATAGTATCGAATTGCATGATGTATGTTTACTCTTAACTAGGAAACTAATACCGGAAACCGCTTCGCGCTTTATTGGCTTTGCGCCGGACTGCCTTCGCGGGTACGCTTCGCTTAACACGCGCTACACGATGATTAAGCGTTTGCGAGGGCATCGCGGATGCGTTGGCAGGCTTTGCCGTCGCCATAGGGGTTATGGGCGTAACTCATGGCGTTGTAGGCCTGCTCATCAGTGAGTAGCGTATTCAGCGCTTCTGTTATCCGGGTTACATCCGTGCCGACCAGCTTTACCGTACCTGCTTCAAGCGCTTCTGGCCGTTCAGTAGTATCACGCATTACCAGCACTGGCTTACCTAACGAGGGGGCTTCTTCTTGAATACCGCCGGAGTCCGTCAAAATAATAGAGGCACGGTTCATTAGGTAAACGAAAGGCAGGTAGTCTTGAGGTTCAATCAGGTGGACGTTATTAACATCCGCCAGTAGGCGATTAACCGGCTCGCGCACGTTGGGATTCAGGTGCATTGGATAAAGAATTTGAATATCTGAATGGGCTTTTGCCGTTTCAGCAAGCGCTTGGCAAATGCGCTCGAACCCGCCGCCAAAGCTCTCGCGGCGGTGGCCTGTCACCAATACTAACCGCTTACTGCTATCCAGCATGGGGAAGCGAGCAGCAAGCTCAGTGGTTAAGGCCTCGTTACTTTTCAGTTTTTCAACGATATCCAGAAGTGCATCAATCACCGTATTGCCTGTTACATGGATCGTTGCCGGGTCAATACCTTCGGCCAACAGGTTTTGCATGGAGGTATTGGTGGGGGCGAAGTGAACCGCAGCCAGCGCACCTGTCAATTTGCGGTTACCTTCTTCAGGCCAAGGCGAGTACAAATTGCCGGTACGCAGACCAGCCTCAACGTGCCCTACGGGGATTTGTTGATAATAGCAGGCAAGCGTGGTGGCAAACGTGGTGGCAGTATCGCCATGTACCAGCACAATGTCAGGCTTGAACTCTTCCAGTACGGGTTTCAGGCCTTGCAGAATGCCACAGGTTACATCGTTTAAGTCCTGGCCTGGCTTCATGATATCCAGGTCGTATTCTGGCGTTAGCTCAAATAGATCCAGCACTTGATCCAGCATTTCACGATGCTGTGCCGTGACACATACTTTCGCCTCAAAGCGTTTATCGCCAGCTAACTGAATCGCCAGGGGGGCCATTTTAATCGCTTCAGGGCGTGTGCCAAATACTGTAAGAACTTTCATTCTGATTCCTTTCAAATGCTTACTGATTACCCATTGATTGACATTCAAGTTCTTGACACCGATTAAAATAGTGTTCAAGTAGCGCCTGTGTGTTTTCTAACTGCTTTTCAATTTTATGGCTATTTGAATCAGCCAACGCACCGCCGGTGCCTGGCACATTTTTATTATTAAGTACTACTAGACTATGGTTGCCCGCTACCTCTTTACTAGAGAAAATAGCACGGCCTTCTTTTTTACCGAAACGAAGATAATGCAGGAGAGGGTTCATTCCATCCTTTTTAATATCTCCGTATTCAGCTAAATAGGAAGCTGTAGAAAACTGATTGGACGGATCGCGCATCATTTTCCAGCCGTACTTATAAAAGTGTTCGGCCGGGTTCATATTGGCGGCTTTTACATCTGGGTAACGCTCTGTATACCACTCGGCATTAAATAGCGCTGACCGCTCAATAACCTGGACTGCTTCATGTGCTGTCACTGCACCCCTCCCACATCATCCATTTAAATACGTCCTACCGAGATATAGCGTAAATTAACTGCTTTTGCGTCTTCCGGGTGATACAGGTTATACCCATCGACAACCACACCGTCTTTTGGTGAACGGCAACCCACTTTAAGTCTGTGATCCTAAACTGTTTCCACTGGTACATATTACTAATGTACCTACACCAAGAAGTGTGCCTTCCATTCGATCACACAACCTTCAATTTTCACGATCGCCATAAAATCGCGACGCTGCTTTCATTGCCATAGGGTCACAATGCGCTTACCTTGGCATCGGCTTTCCACAGCGCGCCTATTAATACGCGGCTAGGGGCTTCGCGCGTATCCTTTATTCGGCTTGAAGGCTAGCCCTATACGGCAATCGTTTTGCCGTTCAGTTCCTCGTTAAGCGATTTTTGCAGCCTGGTAAACAAGGGCTGGAAATAGTGGCTAACACTACTGGACACATCTGACTGATCGAAACCTGCCATATTTTTCCATGTATTTTGACCAGCGGTTACGCAATGACTACTTATGCAAACCGCTTATTTAGTTTGGCTCTGCGTTTCGATAAGCGTGTCCAAGTGTAACCGTGCGTCTTTGGCTACAGACCCTGCCGTATTAACGTCTTGCCTTGCGGCCTTGATTTGTTCGGCGGGTGCGCTCTCTGCTTGCAGCTCTTTTAGTGTTTCTTGCGCGCCTTTTAAAATTTGATGGCACTCCGCCAGGTGATGCCTTGCGCCAATCACATCGTTAGGTAATACGCTTTCGCCCGCCTTTTTCTTGGCATCAGCATCGGCGTGGTATACCGCAATCGCTTCGTTAATATCTTCGTACCAGTAGGCGCTGCCGTTTTTAAGGTATAGGCCTGCCTGGCACAGGTCTTTCAGGATGCCTTCCGAGTGGGACACCATAATAAGTGAGGCCTGGCCCACTTTCGATTGAAAGAGCTTTTTGGCTTTGTCTTTAAAGGCGCGGTCGCCAACGGCGGTGGCTTCATCGGAAATATACACGTCAAAATCGAACGCAAATGATAACCCAAACGAGATGCGTGATTTCATGCCGGTTGAGTAGGTGCGGATCGGTTCATCGAACGCGGGGCCAATCTCGGCAAAGTCTTCAACAAACTGAATGACGCGCTGTACTTCTTTTGGGCTGCTGCCCTGCACACGGGCCACAAACTTGGCGTTTTGGCGGCCTGTCATATTATTTTGCATTCCGCCTGAAAGCCCAACCGGCCAGGAAACGCGGCTACGGCGGATGACTTCACCGCGTTCGGGCGTATCCATACCTGCGATTAGGCGCAATAGCGTTGACTTACCCGCACCATTGGCGCCAATAAGCCCTACGCTTACCCCGGTAGGGATCGTCAAGTTTATATCTCTTAATACCCAATCGCTGCCGTGGTGGTTGTGGTAGCGCTTGTAGAGGTTTTTGATTTCAATCATTTGGTGTTGGTAACCGATGGTAATTCAAAACAGAGTGCAATGATTGTGTTGGGGGGGAGGCGAAGACATTCGAAGAGCACCTGAAGCAGTGCTGAAGGTGAGCACGATGGCGAGATCAGGGCGTCGTGCCGACGCCTTCCGCGGGTGCCTCATTCGCTCGTTCCTCGCGAGATTCGTTACCACACGCTACGAAGAGCTGGTAACTCCCACTTCCCTGCCCTTTCGTTCGTACATTGCTTCTAGCTTGCTTTTCAACACTGCGCGGGCGTTTTGGTCACCGTGTACCAAACGGATGGTGTGGGGCCAGCGGCGCATGCGCTTTACAAAGTTTAGCAGGTCGTTTTGGTCGGCGTGGGCGGAGTAGCCGCTGATGGAGGTAACGCCTGCGTTAATGTCGATACGCTGGCCGTCGATTTCTACCCAGCCGCCTTGGCCGTATTGCTGTATGGCGCGGCCAGGAGTGCCTGCGCCTTGATAGCCGACAAACAGCACTTGGTGGCGGGCATCACCTAGCATGGCTTTTAGGTAGTTCATAATGCGCCCACCTGCGCACATGCCGCTGGCGGCTATCACCACGGCGGGCCTGCCGGTTTTGGCTAAATACTCAACCGTTTGCTCGTGTTCGGTGTGGCTTTCTACAGTGTAGAGGCTGGCAAAGTTGAGCGGGTGTCGGCCCCCTTTTAGCCGCTTTTGGGCTTCATCATCCCAGTAGGGTTTTAGCTCGCGGTATACCTTTGTGAAACGGGCAGCCAGGGGCGAATCGACAATGATTTCTAGCTTTTTCCACTGGCTGCTTTTGGCGTCATGAATGATGCCTTCCAGCTCGTAGAGTAGCTCTTGGGTGCGGCCAATGCTGAAGGCGGGCACCATGACCGTGCCGCCGTTAGCTAGCGCTTGCTCTATCGCCTTTCTTAAAACGGCGCGGCGCTGGCGGCGGTCCGGGTGGGTGCGATTGCCGTAGGTGCTTTCCAGCACTAGCTGGTCGCAGCCGTGGGGCGATGTAGGCGCGGGTAACAGCGGCGCGTGGGGGGCGCCTAAGTCGCCGGAGAAGACGATACGCTCTTTTTCGCCATTGGCCGCCTGGTGCGCTACTTCAACGTAGCAGGAGCCTAATATGTGCCCTGCCCGTTTGAGCTTGATGCGGGTGGTGCCGTTTTCATCTTCAACGATGCGGTGCCATGTTTTGTAAGGCACGCTAACAATTTGCTTTTCCAGCTGTTCCTGAAAACGTTGGATCAGTTGTGTATTGCGGGTAAAGCCAATTTTTAGCGCGTCTTCAATGACCAGAGGCAGTAGCTTGGCAGAAGGCTCTGAACAGATAATGGGGCCTTTGAACCCGGCTGCCAGCAAATAAGGCAGCCGCCCTACGTGGTCGATATGTACGTGGGTGATGACAAGCGCCTGTACGGTGCTGATATCAAATTCGATTTGGAGCTGTTCGAAGCTGTCTTCTTCCGCGTCTTCACCTTGAAAGAGGCCGCAGTCGATGAGTAGTGAGTGTTCGCTATTCAGTATGAGCTGGTGGCAACTGCCGGTAACGCCGGTTGCGCCACCGTGATGAATAATGTCGAGCATGTGGCTCCTTTTTTGGTGTTGTTAGGGGGCTTCACGAAGCCAGGTAGCGGTGCCGAGGTGGGCCTTGGTGGCGCATTCGGGGCGTCGTTTCGCGGGTGCCTTTTGCTCGTGCCTCGCAAAGCGTTACCGCGCGCTACACAACCAGCAGGGTAGATATTTCGTAGCGTGTGGTAAGCGCAGCACACCCGCGGAAACACCGCAAAGCGGTGCCGGGGTAGGCATTGAGGCGCATCCGGGCGTCGTTCCGCCGCCTTTCGCGGGTGCCTTTTTGCTCGTTCCTCGCAAAGCGTTACCGCGCGCTACATTTGAATAATCAAAGCGTTAGATAACTTGTAGTGCGTGGTAAGCGCAGCGCATCCGGGGCGTCGTTCCGCCGCCTTTCGCGGGTGCCTTTTGCTCGTTCCTCGCAAGCGTTACCGCGCGCTACGTTTGAATAATCAAAGCGTTAGATAACTTGTAGCGCGTGGTAAGCGCCAGCGCACCCGCAGGAGCAGCGCGAAGCGGTGCCGGGGTAGGCATTGGTGGCGCATCCGGGGTCGTTCCGCCGCCTTTCGCGGGTGCCTTTTGCTCGTGCCTCGCAAAGCGTTACCGCGCGCTACTCGAAGGTGTGCCTAACATCTACTAGCGCGCTTAGCGCCCACTAGCGACCCTAGCTTGAATAATTTTTTGATAATAACCGCTTAGTTGTTTCTTTTTCTGCCTTAACGCATCGATTTCGGATCTCGTCAGCGGTTCTAAAGCCGACGAGATAACTTGCTTCGTTGGCGGTGAGGGCTGAGGTTTGTATTCCGAAGATATTTTTGATGTCATCACCAAAGCGCTCCTCCAATAATTGGATATGCTTTTTTACTGCGCGAAAATTTGTTGATCGACCAGCATTTACCAGCAGTATAGACCCAATTGCGTTTCCGCCGTTCATTAACAGGTAATTAGCCAACTCTGCCAATGTGCTCCCCATGCTGGTCACGTCATCGACAAGCACATATTTTCCACCCTGCTCCACAGTTCCTTCAAATGAGGGCCTTGAGATTAGCCTTTCCATAGGGTCTGCGCCGGTATGAAACACTCTTTGCAGCTGGACAATGTCTGTCTCACTGGTACCCCCACACACTTCAGCACATAAAAGTGAAAGCATTAGTGGTATCGCATTATCACCAGCGGCTTCCTTGGCATAAGGAGAAACAAAAATAGCATCCTCAGGAAACTCACCATTGAGCGACGCTAGAAACTCAAGAGCCAACTCCTCTACAAGCTGTAACGCAGCATCAGGGTTACCAGCTTTCGCAGTTATGTAGTCCGGATGCTGCTTTATATCATTATCATCGTTAAAACAATGAAAGTGCTTAGCCCCTTCCGGGAAGGCGTATACCCTATCCATTGTCTTTACCCACAGTTCGTTGCCTTATGTACACAATGTACTACTTGGAGATTTGCGTTAGTCGGTCCAAGTCAGCGTGTATATTTTGGCCCGTGCCACGATGCGTGTATTTTCGGTAATGCCCGGGTTGGGCATTCGTGGCGCATCCGGGGCGTCGTTCCGCCGCCTTTCGCGGGTGCCTTTTGCTCGTTCCTCGCAAAGCGTTACCGCGCGCTACACAACCGGATAGATATTTCGTAGCGCGTGGTAAGCGCAGCGCACCCGCGGGAGCGCCGCGAAGCGGTGCCGGGGTTGGGCCTTGAGGCGCATCCGGGGCGTCGTTCCGCCGCCTTTCGCGGGTGCCTTTTGCTCGTGCCTCGCAAAGCGTTACCGCGCGCTACATTTGAATAATCAAGGCGTTAGATAACTTGTAGCGCGTGGTAAGCGCAGCGCACCCGCAGCGGCGGCCCGGCGCGAGAGCAGCGCGAAGCGGTGCCGGGGTTGGGCATTGGGGCGCATCCGGGGCGTCGTTCCGCCGCCATTCGCGGGTGCCTTTTTGCTCGTTCCTCGCAAAGCGTTACCGCGCGCTACGTTTGAATAATCAAAGCGTTAGATAACGTGTAGCGCGTGGTAAGCGAAGCGCACCCGCGGGAGCACCGCGAAGCGGTGCCGGGGTTGGGCATTGGGGCACATCCGGGGCGTCGTTCCGCCGCCTTTCGCGGGTGCCTTTTGCTCGTTCCTCGCAAGGCGTTACCGCGCGCTACAGGGTTGGTTTTCACCCTTGCACCGTTCACCGTTCACCGTTCACCGTTCACCGTTCACCGTTCACCGTTATCAGTCTCGGTGATCTTTTACGATCATGATGATCATGCTGAGGATGAAGGCGAGGAAAATGGTGATGATGGCGAATACGGTGCTGTTGTATAGCCGCCTGGGTTCGGTTGGGTACTCGGGGTATAGCGGGCTTTGCAGTACGCTTACCTGTTTGAGCTGGCGGGCGGCTTCCAAGCGGGTGTTTTCCAGGGCGGCTAGCGCGCTTGAGTAGGTTTCCTGGGCAAACTGGGCCTGGAGTTCGAGTGTTTCGTACTCGGCGGAAACGCGGTTGAGTGCGCCACCTGCGGCTTGGGCGAGGCGTTCGCTCTGTTCGCTGATCTGGTCTCTTAGTGCCGTAATATTGCGCTCTACCTGGCGTAGTTCAGCAGATTGCGAGCTTTGGAAACTGGCCAGGGCATCGCGCTGGGCTTGTAGGCGGGCAAGGTCACCTTCCAGCGTGGCGACTACCTGGTTCAGGCCTTCAACGGTGGCTGTGGGTGAAACGAGGCCATACTCGTTTTGAAAGTCCAGTAGCTCCGCGCGGGTTGCTCGAAAACGCTCTTCCAAGCGAACCAGTTGCTGTTCCAGGAATAATACCTGCTCGTCTGCCAAGCGATGCCCCATGGCGTTCATGTGGTCCTCACCCGCTTTTAGAAGCAGTTCGGTCATATCGTGCGCAAATTCGGGGGTAAATGCTTGTGAGCTGATATTGAGCACGCCTGCGTATTCATCAAGTTCAACATTGACACGGCGCAGGTAATACTTATGTAGCTCTTCAATGGGCGCATCGGGGTCGCGCAACCGGGCAAAAATATCCCCGTGTTCGCTGTAGTGTTCACGAAAGCCTAGCGCTGTGTCCATCTGACGCAACATATCGGTTGAAAGCAGATATTCGCGCAGTAGCAGTAGGTCGTGCGTATTGCCACCACCGCCTCCGCCCATTAACGAGGCAAAGCTTATTTCAGGCGTTGCTACTTGGGGGCTTTCAAGCACCACGGTTGCATTGGATACATAGCGGGCTTGTGCCCAAATAAACCAGTAGAAGGAGACCAAAACGATTGCGATGAGGGCGATAGCCCACTGGGGGTATTGCGTGCCAAAGCGACGAAGAGACGATTGCATGAATTAGCTTGCCTTTAAACGGTCAATAAAGCGCAGGTGCATAAGAAGCCCTAGCGCAATAAGCGAAAACGTAAATAGCCAGAAATAGAGCATGCTGGTGCCAGGCACCACATGGTAGTGCTCAAAAAAGCCCAATCGCAGTGTCTCTAACCCGTGAGGTATAGGATTTAGCATCAGGTATTCAAGCAGCCAGTGCGGCAAGCTATTCAACGGTAGAATGACGCCGGAAATAATCAGCAGCGGCAAAGAAATCATGCTGATGACGCGCCCTACCTCAGGCACTAACGTTGCGGAAACAGAAGTAACTAACCCCAGCCCCAAGCCTAAACACCAGAGCGAGAACCAGGCGGCCATCGCGCGAACAGCATTATCCGGGTACATTTCCTGGTCGAGCATTAGCCCGCCTACCATAAAAATCAGGAAGATAAAGGTGCGTAGCATCCCTTCAAGAAAATTACGCGAAAGTACCGGGTCCACAGGCTGCACTTGACGGTAGGCAAACAGCGCCTTATTTGCATTAATGGCACCCATGCCTCGTATCATGCCTTCACGCACTAAAAAAAAACCCATTAAGCCGGTAATCAGCCAAGGGATAAATGGTGCGTTAACGACTAGGCTATCACCACGGATAAAGCTGCGAATGGCCACCATGATCCCTACCATGGCAACCGGTTCAAAGATCATCCAGAACCAGCCCATGCGGTCGGCCATGGTGCGTGAAATAGCTTCACGCATGAACATGGCGTACCACACGCTGCGGGTCACTTGCCAGGGCGTGCGGGCGCTTCGGCGTGTTGCTTGTGTATCAGCCATGACGGGTTGCCGCCTTTAAGTGCATGTTGCTTGTCATGAATTTCTGCATGTGCGGGCGCTGCCTTTCGCGGGTGCCTCGCTGCGCTCGTTACCGCACGCTACGAGGCCCCTTAGCGACTCACCAACCGCTCATTACAGGTCCAGCGCTACGCGAGTGGTCACGGCGATCTGGAAGAGGATCTGCGTTAGCGTAGAAGCCAGCTGCAAGTTGTGTACCGGCGCCTTGGGCATTACGAGGATTTCATCACCCGGGCGTAGCGGTGAATTACGCGCGTGTTCCACAGCACCGTTTTGGCGCACTAGTAGAATCTGGCTCTCATCGGCACGCTCGGTAAAGCCACCGGCGCCGTTGACGTAGTCGATCACGCTTAGACCGGGGCGATACACCACGGCCTGGGGCACCACGATTTCACCGCTGATCAGAACCGAATCGCTGATTTCAGGAATGGTAATGACATCGCCGTCTTGCAGGCGGATATCTGAAATCTTGCCGCCTTGCGCGACTACCAGGCGGCCACTGGGTTCCAGGTCGCTTGCGCGTTCAATAAAGCGTTCAATCAGTTCGGCTTCACGCAGGCGAATTTGGGCTTCTTCGTCGGTGCGTGAGGTGGCGCCCAGGTAGGTGGTTTCCAGGCGGCGTAGGCTGTCTTCCAGCGCCTGTTCCTGCTGCTCCTTGACGCTTTCACGGCGCAGGGAAACGCTTTCAACGGCGGTCAGCCCTTGTGGCACGGCAATGGCATCAAGCAGTTCACTTAGGCGAGCATTGCGCGGCAAGGCGTAGAGCGAAGGCCCGAAGTAGCTGCCTTCTATTTCAACCACGATAGTTTCACTGCGCTGGTCGGCGGTGAAGGTGACTTCATCGCCACTGCGAATGGTTTGGCCAGCAAACAGGGCGACGGGGAAATAGTGGGCGATAGGACCATCGGTACGATGACCACGCAGCAGTACGTTGGATACGCCGCTTCGCAATCGCGCCAGGTTTAAAAGCTCGGCACCGCTAAGCGTGTTACTGGTCAGCTCATAGCGCATCTCGCGGTGCACGTCTCCAGTAACCGCAATCGCCGGGCCGCGCTCTTCTACAACGATAGTGTCACCGTCCTGGAATTGCGGGCGTGCAATGGTGCCGTTAAGCAAAAAGTCGTAGAGGTCCACCGTTGCAACCAGGCGATCGTTGCGCATTACGCGCACTTGGCGATAGCTGCCGAGGTCTTGTTCGATCCCGCCTGCCTGGTCAAGAAAGTAGAGCAGCGAGTCATCGGGCGTACCGGCATAACGTCCGGGGTTTTGCACATAACCTGTTACATAAACAGCAACGGGCTGGACGCCTTGCAGGTTGGTGTAAACCTCAACGTTGTCAGGGTATACCGAGGTAATCGCTTGGCGAACGCTGTTATCGACCTGCTGGCTACTCTGACCTTCTACATTTAAGGGGCCGGAACCGGGGATGAAGATGTTGCCTTGGGCGTCAACCGGCAGCACACGGTCCAACTCGAACGCACCCCAGGCGCGCACGGTGACCTGGTCGCCTGGCTTAATGCGGTAATCAGCGTTCAGGCCATCGCCCATGGCGCCGCGAAAGCCACCAGTGAAGAGGTTATATCCAAAGGGGGGCAGTGCATCCGGGTCGCGGGGCGGTGTGGCAATGGGGCCATAAGTGCCACTGCGCCAATCGGCGCGGGGCATATCATCTACCTGGCCTTGCTGCTCTACCCCTTGCTGCCCTTGAGACGATGATGCCTGATTGCTGCTGCGTTGGCCTGAAAGGGTGTCGTCCGGCAGACTGAGAATCTGGGCGGAGGCAGACGCACTGAACACAACCAAACAGGCGAGTGAAACGGTAGTCAGCGCTTTCGATAGGCAAGCGCGCTTGCATGCTTCAAAGAGATTCATTAAAGGCGCCCTTCTGCCGTTTGCGTTATGACTCGCTGGTTTACCCACTCTTCTGACGATGCTTTGCATACCAGTGCGCGGCGAGCTTCGCCACTCATGCCAATCACTTGTAAGCGACGGCATTCACGCCCACTGGCTGCCAGGTAGGATTCGTCGGCGACAATTTCAACATTGTCGCCCCACGGGCTGTTAGCCACGCTGATAACGCCACCAGCCGGTGTTTGGTCCAGAAAACCGTTCACACGTTCATCAAGAATGGGCTTTGCGGAGTCATCATTAAGGACATAGCGCTGCTGCTGGGAGGCGCTGCCAGAGGGGTAGCTCGTAGCGCACCCACTTATTACGGCCATACTTAACACGGCTAGCAGCATGCGAGCCGGTCGAACTACTAAAAATGAGGTCTTTGGCATAATAATTTCCAGAAAAGGCACGCTACCGCCCGGGGATTGTAACGGGCGCATTCCCTTGCCCAACGCTGTGCGGATAAAATTTGATAGCTTGTACTACCCAAACGCACCAGCATTGTAAGGGATTAGTGGGTTTGTCTCTACACTTGAGAGTATTTGCTAGCTGGGCATTTATGCTGGCCCGCCAATACCAGGGTTCATCAACATTTCAGCAAATAACGCCCTGTAATGCCAAGCACAACACACGACATATAAACGCCGCACTGACTACCAGGGCGACGTTATGCGATGCCCAGCCACTTTAATGCAACTACCCATATACCTCGGCCGTTTTAAACGCGCTGCCTGCCTGATCTTTCTCTGACAGTGCAAACTCCACCGGCAAGGCTGGCCACTGGATCGCCAATTCCGGATCATCAAAGCGGATACAGCGCTCTGACGCCGGGTGGTAATAGTCCGTGGTCTTGTACAAAAAATCAGCCGTTTCGGAAAGCACTACAAACGCATGACCAAAGCCTTCTGGCACCCACAGCTGTCGGCTGTTTTCAGCCGAAAGTTCAACCCCCACCCATTGGCCGAAGTGAGCCGAGTGTTTACGCAAATCGACCGCTACATCCCACACAGAGCCTTGCACCACGCGTACCAACTTGCCCTGTGGCTGCTCTAACTGGTAATGGATGCCACGCAGTACACCCTGACGGGAGCGCGAGTGGTTATCCTGCACAAATTCACGTGTGCAGCCTGTGGCCTCTTCAAACGCCTTCTGATTAAAGCTTTCCATAAAGAAGCCGCGTTCGTCACCAAACACCTTGGGCGTTAACGCTACCACGCCGGGTAGCGAGGTCTCTTCAATCTGCATTACAGGCCCCCTTTGGCATCCAGCCGCGTCAACAGGTATTGACCATAGCCGGTTTTAGACAGTGCATTCGCGCTCTCTCGCAGTTGAGCATCACTCAACCAGCCTTGCTGCCAAGCGATCTCTTCCAGGCAAGCTACTTTCAGGCCTTGGCGATGCTCGATGGTTTGCACGTACTGGCTAGCTTCCAGCAGGCTATCGTGGGTGCCGGTATCCAACCATGCAAAGCCGCGCCCCAGGCGTTCAACACGCAGATCACCACGCTCAAGATACGCGTTATTGATGCTGGTAATTTCCAGTTCGCCACGCTCTGAAGGCTTCACCTGGCGGGCAATGTCCACCACATCGTTGTCGTAGAAGTAGAGGCCGGTAACGGCATAGGGAGACTTCGGCGTAGCAGGCTTTTCCTCAATGGAAACCGCCTTGCCATCATCGTTAAACTCGACCACGCCAAAGCGCTCGGGGTCTTTCACTAAATAGCCAAACACCGTGGCGCCGCTTTGCTGCTCAGAAGCTCGTTTCAACTGGTCCGAAAAGTGCTGTCCATGAAAGATATTATCGCCCAGCACCAAACAGACCGGCGCATCACCAATAAAATCTTCACCGATCAAAAACGCTTGCGCCAGGCCATCCGGGCTTGGCTGCACCGCGTACTCAAAACGTACGCCGAACGCGCTGCCATCGCCCAGCAGGTTTTCGTACTGAGAAAGATCCTCAGGTGTAGAGATAATCAGAATTTCCCGGATCCCGGCCAACATAAGCACCGAAATGGGATAGTAAATCATTGGCTTGTCATAAATAGGCAGTAGCTGCTTTGAAACACCGCGTGTAATGGGATGCAAGCGCGTACCGCTGCCTCCTGCCAAAATAATACCTTTACGTTGCATCGCTTTTTGCTCCTTGCTTATGGCTGCGCGGTTAACGCGAGCGGGCTATTTCTTCCACTGTCAGTGCCAATTGGCTTTGCCAATCCGGCAGCTGTACTGATAGCGCTTTTTCAAGTTTATCAACGGATAGCCGCGAGTTCAGCGGGCGCGCAGCGGGCGTCGGGTAATCCGTGGTTGGAATAGCCGAAACGCCGTCCGGCGTAATGACCAACGGTAAATCGCACTGCTTTGCCGCCTTAAAAATCTCACAGGCAAAGCCATGCCAACTGGTCTCGCCACGTGGTGCCAAATGATACACCCCGCTGGCCAAGGTGGCACCTTCGCTTAGCAATCTCGTTAGCGCCTGCTGCGTTATCAGCGCGATCAAACGCGCTGGCGTCGGCGCGCCCACCTGGTCATTAATAATGCTTAACGCCGAACGCTCTGCTCCCAAGCGCAGCATGGTGGCTAAAAAGCTTTTGCCAAAGGCACTGTAGACCCAACTGGTACGAAAGATCAGGTGCTGGCAGCTACTATTCATCACCGCTTCATCACCGGCAAGCTTGGTCGCGCCATAGACGTTGCACGGCCCGGTGGTGTCACTCTCTTGCCAGGGCGCACTGCCTTGGCCGGTGTATACGTAATCAGAAGAGTAATGGATCAGCCATTTGGATTGCTGCTGGCAGTATTCAGCCAACTGAGCGGGCAGCGCCGCATTCAGGCGCCCAGCCATTGCCTGGTCAGATTCAGCGTTATCCACCGCCGTATAAGCCGCCGCATTGATCACTACATCGGGCTGATGCGTTGCCAAGTACGCCGCAACTGCATTGGCATCGGAAAGGTCCAGCGCCGCTCTGCCGGGTGCCAACACATTACCCAACGTTGCCAACTGGCGCTGGAGTTCAAACCCGACTTGGCCATTGCCGCCGGTAACGAAAATATTCATACCCAAACCCTATAGGTCACAGTGATCCGTGAGCGGGGTTACAAACTCCCCAACCGCTCGCCTTGATAGCTGCCGTCCTGCACGCGCTGCCACCATGCGCGGTTATCAAGGTACCACTGCACGGTTTTCCGCAGCCCGGTTTCAAAGGTTTCTTCCGGGCGCCAGCCAAGTTCGCGTTCGATTTTGCTGGCATCAATCGCGTAGCGCAGGTCGTGGCCTGGGCGGTCTTGTACGAAGGTGATTAAATCGCGGTAGCTACGCTCAGCGGGCACCAGTTCCTGCAGTAAATCACACAAGGTTTCGACCACCTCAAGATTCGCCTTTTCGTTATGGCCACCGATGTTGTAGGTTTCGCCTACCACGCCCTCGGTCGCGACCTTTACCAACGCACGGGCGTGGTCTTCTACGTACAGCCAATCACGCACCTGCTGGCCATTGCCATATACCGGCAACGGCTTGCCCGCCAGGGCGTTTAAAATCATCAACGGGATCAGTTTTTCAGGGAAGTGGTACGGCCCGTAGTTATTGGAGCAGTTGGTTACCAGTACCGGCAGGCCGTAGGTACGGTGCCAAGCACGCACCAAGTGGTCCGAGCTTGCCTTGCTGGCGGAATAGGGTGAGCTGGGTGCATACGGGGTTTCTTCGCTGAAGAGGTCTTCCGGGCCTTCCAAATCGCCATACACTTCATCGGTCGAGATATGATGAAAGCGAAACGCCGAGGCTTTTTCTGGCGCGCTTGTTTGCAAGCCTTTCCAGTAATGGCGAGCCGCTTCCAACAGCGTGTAAGTGCCCACAATGTTGGTTTGAATAAACGCCGCAGGGCCATCTATAGAGCGGTCTACGTGCGACTCTGCCGCCAAGTGCATCACCACATCCGGCTGGTAGCGCTCAACAATAGCCGCCATACGCGATGCATCACCAATATCGGCCTGCTCAAAAGCGTAGCGCTCGCTGCCTTCAACATCAGCAAGCGACTCTAAATTACCGGCATAGGTTAACGCATCGATATTGACGACCGTGTGTTCGGTCTTTTTGATAAGTGCTCGCACAACCGCCGAGCCAATAAAGCCCGCGCCGCCTGTTATTAAAAAAGTTTTCGTAGACATAGTTTCTTCACAAAAGGCCAATTTAATGATTCACCGTTATGCATGAGTCTGCGCTTTAAGCCAAATATTTTGGCATGTAGGCTCTTTAGCAACGACACATAGATAAAACTGGGAGGCTAGGCGCAGGCTTGTACCCAGCACACTTTGTAATAGTGGCAAGAACCCCGGTTACGATACTGGTGCCTGACGGGCCATTTTCGTTTGATTAGCGTAGATCCCCCAGAGCACAGCCAGCAAGAACGCGTACATCATTACGCCGCTGTTGTGCGTTAAAAATGCTTGCGATAATCCAAAGTCCATAAAGGTAACCGGTAGCAGCACGCCCGCCGTTGCAACCGCACGCGTCGCTAAATTTTTTGCATTTATTTGTTTGGCGAATAAGCGCATGGGTACTAGATAAAGCGCTAACAGCACGGCCAAACCAAGTACGCCTCGCTTTGCAAACGCGTCTATAAACTCATTATGCGCGTGCCCATACTGGGTGACCTGCTGGTCAATAACCCCTTGTTCGCCCAGTGCCTGCATTGCCTGTACGTAGCCTTGCGTGCCCCACCCTGTGAGTGGTTTTTCCATTATTAAATGACTGGCGCCCCGCCACATTTCAAAGCGAGCACCTAACGAATTAGTACGGTTCTCACCACTTATATAATTATTGAGATCGTAAAAGGTGTAGTGCACCCTATCCTGAACACCTGTTTGAGGAATCAAGTAAACAACCAGGCCCGCTGCTATAACAGCGCCAACGATGGCAAGCTTCATGCTGGTAGCAAAGAAACTTCCGTAAGCGCGATAGAGTATAAGTAAAACAATGGGAAAACCTACCCAGCCGCCACGGCTACCAGAAAAAAGCGACCCAAGCACACCGCCTAAAAAACCAGCAAAGAGCAGCGTTATCCATAGCATACGGTGCTGGCGCTGGACATGCGCCCACCCCAGCCCCGCCAGGCAGAGCACGCCTAACAGCATACTTAAATTACCGAACTGAATAACGTGCGTGAATCCTTGCGCTCTATCAATACCTTCGGCCAGTTTTTGCCAACTTGCCCAGCTTCCTGCGCTTATTCCTCCCAACGCAATACCGGCCCACACAACACTTAAATGGGGCGGGTAGCGTAGCACCCACCATAGTGCAGGCACAGCCAATATAAAGCGTACAGGCTTATCGATTCCGCTACTGCCTTGTCCATCCCATAACGCTTCGGCCATACCTACTAGTGCATAAGCGCATAACACCGCCACAATCAGCCAGTCTTCTCGAGCAAGCGTTGGGAGGCGCCAACGCAACAATAAGTAAAGACCCGCTAGCATTAAAACAGCGGCACCTAGTGAGTAACCGCTGGGAATAATGAGTGCAATACTGACCAGTAGGAAAACAGCGGCATCCGTTAGCATCACAGAAAACGAGCGAGGCGTATCGGGGTCGTGCATATTCATTGCAGGCTTCAAGACAAGTACCCTTCGATAAGCGCTGCTATAAACGGCAGCAGAAAGAGCGTGAATGCTACCACAGTTAAAACCTGTCCAAGAAAAGCATGCGTGCTTCCCAAGCACCCTGTGCCACTTTTAGGCTAGCAGTCTTACAATATGCCCACGGACTTTCACGGGAGAGAATCTGCTCATTTAGGTTCAGGCATGGTTAACCATCGCGTATTGCTGCCAGCGCCATGTATCTAACAACATCTCATCGAGTGATTTTTCGGCGTGCCAGGATAACTCCTTCTCGGCTTTAGCAGCATTGGCCCAAAAAGCAGCAAGATCGCCTTGGCGTCGTGGCGCAAATTGATAAGGAATATTGACCCCCGTTACCTCTATAAAGCTCTGCACCATATTGAGTACCGAGGTTCCACACCCAGTACCCAAATTGTAGTAATTCACTCCTGGCGCCTCCAATACGCATAATGCAGCACGATGCCCCTTGGCGAGGTCGACAACGTGCAGATAGTCACGCATGCAGGTGCCGTCCGGGGTTGGGTAGTCATTGCCAAAAATCATGACGTGTGGAAGCGCTCCCGCTGCTACTTGGCTGATATAGGGCATCAAATTATTAGGCGCCCCTTGGGGAGACTCACCAATAAGCCCTGTAGGGTGTGCTCCAATAGGATTAAAATAGCGCAGCAGAACGACAGACCAATCTGGGTCGCTTGTGTGCAAATCTTCAAGCACTGTTTCAACCATTCCCTTGGAAACGCCGTATGGGCTTGCCGCGACACCTCTTGGCATACTCTCCAGGTAAGGAACCTCTGACTCGGTTCCATATACGGTTGCTGATGAGCTAAAAATCAGCTTCTTGACGTTGGCTTGTTGCATGGCCTGGCACAAACATATCGTGCCATAAACGTTGACTTCATAATAAGCCAAAGGCGTGCGGACACTTTCTCCCACTGCCTTTAAGCCTGCACAATGAATCACCGCATCAATCGAATTTTCAGCAAAGACAGAAGCCAAAAAAGCAGTATCGCGGATATCGCCCTCGTAAAATGAAACCGAGCGCCGTGTAATCGTCTCTATACGCTCGATAACACTGTGTTTACTGTTACAAAGGTTATCGACAATAATCACATCAATGCCAGCATGAAGCAGTTCTACTGCGATATGAGAGCCGATATAACCTGTACCGCCCGTTAACAACATCATCACAACATCTCATTAATACGCATTTTTATGCTTGAATCCCTTAAAAATCGTCATACAGATAATTTTTAAATCCAGCCAGATGGACCAGTTATCGATATACCATAAGTCGTGCTCGACGCGTCTTTGCATTTTTTCCAATGTATCGGTTTCCCCTCTTAATCCATTGACCTGCGCCCAGCCCGTAATACCGGGTTTTACCTTATGGCGCCGCATATAGGATTCGACAAGCTCTTTGTAATACTCATTATGGGCGAGTGCATGTGGTCGTGGCCCAACTATCGACATTCTTCCTTGTAATACGTTATAAAATTGCGGTAATTCATCCAATGAGGTTTTGCGTAGAAAAGCACCTATCGGCGTAAGGCGGCTGTCTCCCTTGGTCGCTTGGGTCACGGCCCCCTGCTTCTCTTTATGAACCTTCATTGAGCGAAATTTATATACTTTAAAAACTTTACCGCTTGAGCCAGTTCTGTACTGCTTAAACAAGACAGGCCCTGGCGATGTCATTTTAATGATCACGGCGATGACGGCGCATACCGGCAAAATCAGAAGCGTAATGAGTGTGCCCAACACAATGTCCTCAGCACGTTTAGAAAAACGTGCCATGCCGTTTATGGGCGATACACTCAGGTCAATCACCAAGTGCCCAGCCATTTCGCTAGTACGATGATTCAGCAAACGCATATCTTTAAAGTCAGGAATTAGTCGAATATCTTCGGTATGGTTCCTTAGCGCATAAAACAGAGCATGTACTGTTTCGCCCATCTCCAACGGAGCACAAATCCATATTTCAGCGGCGCCAGAGCGGCCTATCCTGGCCGATATGTTTTTCAGCTGATCGTCACTAGGGGTTAACGTTGTATGAAAACGCTCTACACCCACGATAGAGTGTCCTTCCCAAGCGGCTGCCCGCATTCCCTTAGCGACTTTAAGTACATTTTGGCCCGGCCCCACTAAAAATATGGGTCGCCGACTTCCTCCACGAAGAGGAAGCCTGCGCAAGCCCTGTTGTACAAGCACTCTGGCGCATGCGGCCAGAATAAAGGAGCTCAGTAGCGTGAACCCCACCCATAACCGAGAGTAACGTTCTGATGCATCGGCAAAATAGATAATCGACGTGACAAAAATACCTACTCCTAGCCATACGAAAAGTAGCTTACTAAGTAAATCTATGGTGGAAAATACGCGCCAACGCTTGTAGCTACCTGTTGAGCTATTAACCATTAAGACTATTAACGATATGCATGTTAATGCGAGAGCATATCGTTCATGCAAAGCGATAGTGCCAAATCTCGCAAGATAGACGCCTACCCCACAGAGAAAAATAATCAGTATATCAAGCACTGGAAATATAACTTGTGATGGGAAGCGCCCTGAGAAGGCTATACCTGTTTTTTGCCGATTAGTTGCGCCACCCATTTATTCACCATTCCATTTAAGATATTTTTTAACATACCCAAAAGGGAAAACGTGAATTTTCTTGCCATCGCTATCGTTGAAAAAAATAAAGGCTGATATATACACAACTAGAAAACCAATTATGTTAGTGGATTTTGTTGTGTAGGATTCAGTTATATTTGAGATCAAAAAAAGCATTAAAAACGCGAAGCAAACGATCACTTCTTTAAATCCAAAACTATCATTCTTTACGAATTTCTTCATAACTAAATAAAATATAATCCCATATAAAACCACCCCCAAAAAGCCACCCTGAACAACGATATCAATATAGCCGTTATGAGCATCTTCTGGAAAAAAATTGCCCATCCCCTGAATCGGGCCAAACAAGTAAAAATTTTCCTTTGTCCAAAAGCCATCCAATCCATAACCAAACCAAAAATGCACGCCATTTATATGCGTGAGCGCAAAGTCCCAAATAGTAAGACGTCCCGTTAGAGACAAAAAATTACCATAAATGCTAACCCCATCATGCCCTGAAAACAAATCAATCACTTCTATATTCATAGCGACAAGTAAAGAAGCTATTAGGAACTCTGCAGCCAGGATCGTTATAAATGCCTTTTTATATAAATAGTTGCTTTTAAGCACATAATATATCAAGCCGAACGCAAACGTAATTAAAGCAACTAACACTCCTGTAGCAAGGCCAGTGCGTGACCCAGTATTTAAGGTGACAATGACAGCAGATACCAAGGCAAAAAGAGAATACAGTTGCATAGCTCGATCCCTGCTATAAAACATTAGTAGCATAGAGGATACCATCAACAATGCGCCTACTCTTCCCAGCGCATTTTTCTGATCGTAAATGCCCTTCCAATCACCTTCAAACTTTCCAGCCTCTAACCCAATATGGGGTAAAAATGCGGACACAGCGATGTTGACTATTAGTAATAAAAAAAGTGACACAACCAGCGTTTCAAGAAACGCCAGCAATGTTAATTTATTAGCAGCAAAAGCAGCCATCACAACAACAAAACTATAAGCAATGACCTTGATTACTTCCGTTCCCACGTCGCCAACAAAAAAACCAGTCACCAACATATAGACAAATAGGGCAGGAAAAAGAAAAACCCAAGGGCTTAAAACGATGCCTCTGACGAAAATTAGAGCGCCAAAGTATGCCAATATAATAAGCATCAAACTATACTGGTGCCAAAATGATAAAATTCTGTCATCAATATTTCCGCCGCTTAAAAAAAACCAGCCTCCCAGAAACAGAGGGTGTTCAAAACTTTGTGTCAGTTTGGTCATTATAGGTCGATATGACCGTCCAGGCGTTTTGGGAAATGTATCGCCATTTGCGACAGCGTCAGGTTCCAATTTTGCACAGGGTGAGTCCAGCGTTCTGAGGCCTTGAGGATACCCGCATACAGCAGTTTCAACAGGCTATTTTCGTTGGCAAACCCACCCTTGGTCTTGGTGAGTTTTCGGAACTG